>DAOOUQ010000004.1:0-102361 GCA_035390825.1 Bacteroidales bacterium
AAAGAAAGTGACAATCAACTAAAAAAGAAAGGGTGCCCCTTTTGAGACACCCTCCATCTACTCTTTGTCGGGGTGATCTGACTCGAACAGACGACCCCTTGCACCCCATGCAAGTGCGCTAGCCAACTGCGCCACACCCCGAAAATCACTGCAAAATTAATCAAGAAATCCAAACATAAAAATTTTATTATGATAAGGTGTATGGAAAATAAGGATAAATTTATGGGATATTATTTCACATGGTGACAGAGCCTGTGGTTTCAATTAGCCGGGAATTAACAAAAACTCAGAGACAATGTACAGACTTATTCTTTTTACAACATTTCTATTGCTGATATCATGCATGGATAATAACACAACCGTCATTCTCCAGGTACCCGGAAGTGACAGATGCTGTGAAATAAATCCGGATGGGGAAAACATTATCCCAAGCGGTAGAATAATAAAGCCTTACGGTAATTTTGTCAGGATCAAACCCGACCCCTTCGGCCTTGCCCTGTCACCTGACGGGACCATTGCACTGGCCGTCCATAATAATCTGCTCACCATCATTAAAACGGGGGATAACAGTACCGAAGTGCTCGCTTCTCCTTTTCAGGGGAAGGGATCATACATGGGCGCCGCAATAAAAAGTGACAACAGAACTGCATTTCTGAGCGGGGGCGACAGCGGGGATATTCTGACTGTCGACCTCGCGGATCCTGAAAGGTTCAGCCGTTTTTCAATAAATGGTTTCAGCAGCGGCAAAAACTATGATGACAGTTTTGTGGGCGACATAAAGCTGTCGGACAATGAAACACAACTCTTTATACTTGACCAGTTCAATTTCCGGCTTGCCATAATGGATATCAGTCTTATGAAAGTCATCCGGAGCATCCCCGTCGGACGATTTCCCCTGGGCATAGATATTTCCCCCGACGGCCGGCATGCCTATGTGGCAAATACGGGAATATTTGATTATCCGCTTGCTCCCGGCCTTAATGAAAAGAACATAGAAGAGAAAGGCCTCGATTTCCCACCCTACGGTTTGCCATCCGAAGAGGCTGAAAAGGGCGTCACCATTGATGACAGGTTTATACCCGGATTGGGCAGCCCCGGCGTCCCCGAAGCTGTTTCAGTCTGGACAATTGATCTTGACAGCAGCAAAGTCATAAACATGGAAAAAACAGGCTTCAGAATGGGGGAAATGATTGAGGGCCTCGAAATTGTCGGAGGATCGAGCCCAAATTCAATAGCAGCCGGAAAAGATGAGGTCTTTGTGAGTAACGCCACAAATGACAACATATCAGTGCTTGATCCTGGTACCGGAAAAACTATCTCCACCATAAAACTTAAAATACATCCCGGGATTGATAGTCTGAGAGGGATGATCCCTTTTGGAATGGTACTGAGCCATGACCAGTCAAGATTGTTTGTTGCACTAAGCGGACTTAACAGTGTAGCTGTTGTTGACACAAAATCACGGTCCGTCCTCGGATATATTCCAACCGGTTGGTTCCCAACAAAAATAGGAATATCTCCTGATGACCGGACATTATATCTTGTTACTGCACGCGGGCTTGGCTCGGGCCCGAATGGAGGAAAAGGATTCGTGCCGACGGATGCCGGTACGTATGTCGGCGATATCATGTTGGGAACTTTTGAAAAAATCAGCCTTGAAAACATTGATTTGAATTCAACGACGAACTCTGTTATAAATAACACCTTCAGAGAGGTCCGGATTTCTGACGACGGCAAAAATCCGCTGCCCCCTGCACCAGGGATCAGGGAAAGCCCCATCAGGCATATAGTGTACATTACCAAGGAGAACCGGACATTTGATGAAGTTTACGGGGAGCTTGAAAATGCGAATGGTGATCCGTCACTTGCCAGGTTCGGTCAGAATGCAAATGTTGTCAGCCGCGATAAAACCAGAGTCATTAACAATGTTAACGTGATGCCGAACCATCAGAAGCTTGCAAGAGAATTTGCCGTAAGCGATAATTTTTACTGCGATTCTGATGCATCTGTCCATGGACACAGGTGGATGGTAGGGACATACCCGAACGAATGGGTTGAGATAAACAGCTCGGTGAAGATAACAAGAGACCTCCACAGCACGGCCCCGGGAAGGAAATACGTTGCCGGCTCATCGGGTGCAGTATATCCCGAAGACTATAATGAAGCTGGAGGCATGTGGGAACATCTTTCAAGAAATGGCATAAGCTTTTTCAATTTCGGACAGGGATTTGAATTTTCCGGCGCCGAAGAACAACAATGGCATAAGTATACAGGTATCAAAATGGGGGTTATGTTTCCAATGCCGAAACCTTTGTTCGACAGGACTTCCAGAAAATACGCCACATATAATACAAGTGTCCCCGACCAGTTCAGAATTGATATGTTTGAAGAGGAACTTGAAGAGAAGTGGTTGTCGGGGAAAGAGGAATTCCCCTCAGTCATCACAATGATAATCCCCAACGATCATGGTTCGGATGAACGCCCCCAAGACGGCTATCCATTCAGGGAATCATATATGGCCGATAACGATCTTGCCCTGGGCAGGGTAGTACAAAAACTCTCACATTCAAAATGGTGGCCGGAAATGCTTATTATAGTTACAGAAGATGATGCACAGGACGGAAGGGATCATGTTGACGCCCACAGGTCAATTCTGTTGATGATAAGTCCATGGATAAAGCGGGGATATGTCTCACATTCACATGCAAATTTCGGCTCAATCCTCAGGACAATATATAATATCTGCGACATCCCGGCACTGAACCAGTTCGATGCCACTGCCACACTGCTCCAGGACTTTTTCACCGACACACCTGATTTCACACCGTACAACGCCTCCATGGTCGACACCAGGATTTTTGATCCTTCAAAGGCTTTCGATCCGTATGACAGGGAATTCAGATGGGAGTCACTTAAGGAATCGCCGGAAATTGACAACGAGACAGATTTCAGAAAAAGTCATTCGGAGCAGAGAGAGGTTAAGTGATCCCATGTCACGCGATGGCCTGAAACGGCATTAAAAAGTTATTTAATTATATTTACCGCTGTAATTTCATCAGTTTATCTCCATGAAAAGAAATTTAATAGGCAGAAGAAAATTCTTCAAGACACTCGGGGCAGGAAGCGCTGTCATTGCTGCAAATCCTTTTATCGCTGCAGCTCCCCTGAAAATCCAGGACCGGGCAAAACCCCCGACAAACATAAGCGAGGTATCGAAGTACCCGCGAAAACCCTATTCGATGCCTGGTAAATACCCCGGTAAGGTTGTGGTCGTAAAAAATGAAAAATCTGTTGTTGATGATGTCCCTGTTGAGGAAGTGGCCTACCTCATGCTAAGCAGGTCGATGCTTGAGCTTACAGGCCAGAAAAGGCTCGACAAAGCCTGGCGGTTATTTGTCAGCCCCGGTGAAAAGATAGGCCTTAAAGTGAATCCTGTCGCGGGGAAACTTCTTTCAACGAGTCATGCCGTAGTAAAATCTGTTGTGAAACAATTAACAGAATGCGGGATTGACAGGAAAGACATAATTATCTGGGACAGAAGAGACATGGAATTAAAAGATACTGGTTTTGTCAGTGAGAATTATCCCGGCATTACAATAAAGGGTACCGAAATGCAGGATGAAAAGGGTTCATTTACTGATGAAAACGGGATACTGTACGGAGAAAGAAATATTGACAGGGAATGGTATTACTGGGCCGATGTTGAAGGAGAATATGATGCTGAAACCATGCCCTATATGGTAAACGGAGGCAAGTTCTCGTATTTTGGAAGTATTGTCACAAAGGAAATTGACAAGATCATCAATATCCCGATCCTGAAAAATGCCGGAGGATCAATTACAAATGCAATGAAAAATCTCGCATTCGGATCCGTTTCAAATACAGGCCGCCTGCATGCTCAGCTCTGGAATGAAACCTGTGCCGAAGTATGTGCTTTCCCTCCCATACGTGATAAGCTCGTCCTCAACATCTGCGACGGGCTGAGAGGTTGTTTTAACGGAGGCCCTGGTGCAAATCCCCAGTTCATATGCAATTACAATTCGCTTCTTGTCGCTACCGACCCGGTGGCAGTGGACAGGATTGGCTACGACATCGTTGCCGCCAAGAGAATTGCGGAAGGATTGCAGAAAGCTCCGGCACCGGAATCCCTGACATTTCTTAAAATGGCTGCTGACCTCGGTCTGGGTGTCTATGAAAAAAACAAAATTGATCTCAGGGAAATAGAAATGAGCTGATCATGCTTGCTTAATTGATAACGTTTTTAAGTCAGTCTTAATGGCAGGAACAGATAATTACATAACAAAAAGGAATCTGGTACTTCTGATTCTGATATTTAATCTTAATTCATTGTTGCCGCAGATACCCGGAGACTTTCCTTTGGTCACAGATGACGATTTACCCGGAGCAAGATTTTCGCGGCCAAGGATCTTCAACGGAACTTCCCTTTTTGGATATATTGACGGAGGAGCAGAGCTTTACCTTGAATACGGGTTTTCAATGCTGGCGGTGACCGAAATTGATTATATGGGAGGAAAATATAAAACTGAAATTTACAGGATGAACGGACCCGAAGAGGCTTTCGGCATCTTTTCGGTTTCAAAATTCCGGTGTGCCGGCATGCCTCCTGTTTCCGACTTTACCTGCCAGACAAAATACCAGTTACAGATATGTAAGGGCCCTTATTATATTAGTGTCATTAACAGGACAGGAACCGGAAATGACAGCATAGCCTCATTAAATATAGGAGAGGCTATAACACGAAAGATAAAGGATGAACAAATAGATCTGTCATTCTGGATGCCCGGTTTATCCATCGGCGAGATTAAACAAAACTGCATACTTGCAAAGGGAAAACTTGGTATAGTTAACGGAGCCCCTGATCTTGAAGACTTTTTTTCAGGTACCAGGAATTTTACCACTGTGATAGTAAAAGGAAGCAAAAGGCTGATTGCAATCAGGTTTGACAGCGACGAATCGCTTGAAAAGTTCCTTGTTCTGCATAACTGGAAAATTGACACGCCACAGCCCGGCGTCAGACTGAAAAGGACTGGAGACGTTCTTCTGAACATTGAAATGGAAAACTAATCTTATGCAACAGTAAAAACCAGACAAGTATGGAAATTTTTAAACCACTGGATCTCACGTCAGATTCCCAAAAGCCGGAAATTGAAAATACCGAGAAGGTGCGTTGCCTCATCATCGGTTCAGGGCCTGCAGGTTACACCGCAGCAATTTATGCTGCCAGGGCCAATCTGAAACCAGTACTTTATACCGGCCTGCAAATGGGAGGCCAGCTTACAACAACAACTGAGGTGGAAAATTTTCCAGGTTATCCTGGCGGAATTACCGGCCCTGAAATGATGGAGGACTTTAAAAAGCAGGCCGAGCGGTTTGGAACAGATATCAGGTTCGGGACGGCAACCAAGGCGGATTTTTCCGGAAGTGTCCGCAGGGTGACATTTGATGATTCAAGGGTTATTGAGGCTGAAACCGTAATAATTGCAACGGGAGCAACTGCAAGATATCTTGGTATCGAGGCGGAATCGAGGTATGCCGGCATGGGCGTTTCGGCATGTGCCACCTGTGATGGTTTCTTTTATCGCGGAAAGGATGTCGCGGTTGTAGGTGGCGGCGACACTGCTGCTGAAGAAGCCACCTATCTTGCAGGTCTTTGCCGCAAAGTGTACCTTGTTGTACGCAGGAACGTGCTCAGGGCTTCCAAAGCTATGCAGCAAAGGGTATTCAACACTTCCAATATTGAGGTGCTCTGGGAGCATCAGGCCATAGACCTGTTTGGAGAAAATGGCGTCGAGGGAATGGTTCTGGTAAAGAAAAAAGGAACTCCCGGAGAGGAAATAATAAGGATACCTGTCGATGGTTTCTTCCTTGCGATCGGCCACACTCCAAATTCGGAAATATTCAGGGATTTCCTCGAAACCAATGAAGCCGGATATATAAAAACGGTTCCGGGTACTTCTAAAACAAATGTGCAGGGTGTATTCGCCGCCGGCGATGTCCAGGATCCTGTTTACAGACAGGCTGTTACGGCAGCAGGTTCGGGATGTATGGCAGCCATCGATGCTGAACGATACTTATCTGAAAAACACAGCTGAAATGAAAACCTTCAGTAAGAAATTCAAAATAAATGCCGAACCATCAGATGTTTATTCCGCACTTACAAATCCGTTTACAATAGAACTTTGGTCAGGGTACCCCGCTGTCATGTCTGAGGTTCCCGGATCGGAGTTCTCTCTGTGGGAAGGAGACATAACCGGAAAGAATATCGAATTCATTGCAAATAAGAAGGTCGTCCAGGAATGGTATTTCGGGGATCAACATGAAAAATCCGTTGTGACAATAACTATTGAACCCGACGGCGAAAACTCTTTGGTGACAGTTGAGCAAACAAACATACCGGACGAAGATTTTCAGGAGATTTCAGAAGGATGGAAAGAATACTATATCGGTGCGATTATAGGTTTTTTCAACCCTAATTTCTGAGTTCTTCAGGTTGGTCACCGTACTGGATTTTTTTATCCATGACCTCATATATGTCCTCGCAACTGGCATGGATCAGGTTGGCTATGCCCTTGTATCCTTCAGTATTTGAATATTCCTGCATTCTGAGGTTCCATTGTGGCAGCCAGGATAAAACATGCTGTCTGATGAACCTCTTTATTTCATTCCTCATCTCACTCCGGCAGGCTTCATCTTCAAATGAAATGTACTTGTCGACAAGAAGTGTAAGGAAAAGAAGCTCTATCCCAAGGTTATCATCCGGAATATCATAACGTGTCCTTTTCTTCCAGCCATATGAATTGTAAAAGTCAGCCACCGGTTCATTATTTGAATGATCAGGCGCTGACTTATCCATGTAAAATGATTTTACTGGCGGAGCCAGCGCAGGAAAAGGAGTCGAAAAAAGTCTTTTGAAATCATTCTGAAGGATTTCCCTGCAGACTGATATATCATTGCATGAATCCCTTAACTGCGAAGCTGCCTTGATGAATCTTGGATTATTGCTCCTGACCGGAAGCCTTTTCAATATTCCTCTTGACCAGAAATCAACGACACATTCATCATCCGGTTCGTACATTATCAGACTTCCTGCAAAATAAAGGAGCATATTATACCCCTTCAGTACTGACTTTTCGTCTTTTAGATTCTTGATTATCATAAATTTATTTCTCAGGATTAAGAACGGACGCATCCATGCATCATATCCGCCGAACTCCTGATAGTAAACCGTCTAATCGCTTCTTTGTTCAAAGAATCTTTTCCTGCAGGCATTTATTTTTTAAAATCCGCCATTTCGTGCGGATATTCATCGTTGTCGATCTTGCTTTTGATCTCCCTGAAAGCTTTAACAGTATATTCCACATCTTCAAGTGAATGGACAGCTGTCGGAATAAGCCTGAGCATGACTACATCCCTGGGGACCACAGGATAAATCACCACTGAACAGAAAATATTGTAATTTTCCCTGAGGTCGTAAATGAGCTGGGTTACCTGGGTAAGGGCACACTTGAAGAAAACAGGAGTAACAGGCGATTGTGTCCTTCCAAGATCAAGCCCGGCCTCTCTCAATCCCTTCTGAAGAGCATTGACAATTATCCATAGCTTTTCACGGTATTCAGGGTGAGCCTGAATCAGCTCAAGTCGCCTGATTGCGCCAAGGGTCATTGCCATTGGAAGCGATTTCGCATATATCTGTGAACGCAGATTGAACCTCAGATAATTAACCACCTCTTTTGTGCTGGCGACAAAGCCTCCGATTCCAGCCATCGATTTTGCAAAAGTGGCAAAATAGACATCTATATCATCCTGAACACCAAAATGTTCACCCGTTCCTTTTCCATTGGCTCCCATGGTTCCGAACCCGTGGGCATCATCAACGAGGAAGCGGAAACTGTATTTCTTTTTAAGGGCAGCTATCTCATTAAGCTTGCCAAGGTCACCTGCCATCCCGAATACGCCTTCGGTTATTACAAGGATTCCTCCTCCCGATTCCTTAGTAAGTTTTGTTGCCCTCTGAAGTTGTTTTTCACAACTTTCAATATCGTTGTGAGGGAAAACAAAACGTTTTCCGAAATGAAGCCTTAACCCGTCCATAATGCAGGCATGTGATTCTGAATCATAGACAATTACATCATGCCTGTCGACAAGTGAGTCAATGATTGAAACCATTCCCTGATACCCATAGTTGAGAAGGTATGCATCTTCTTTTCCGACAAAATCGGCAGCCATTCTTTCAAACCTCTCGTGGTTTGTGGTTTGTCCCGACATCATTCTTGCACCCATGGGATACGCAAGACCATATTGTGCTGCAAACTCAGCGTCGGCTTTTCTAACTTCAGGGTTGTTGGCCAGCCCAAGGTAATTGTTAAGGCTCCAGGTAAGAACCTCTTTCCCCCTGAACCTCATTCTGGGTGCTATTTCACCTTCAAGTTTTGGAAACATGAAATAGCCATCAGCTATATCTGAATACTGGCCCAGTGCACCTTTGTCTGTTTTGATTTTGTCGAAAATATCCATTTGAGAAGCTTTTAAAAATTTTGCACAAATGTAAGTATTATGGATATGCAAAGGATACCTATTTATACCTAATTTGCCAGTCTTATATGCTGAATGCTCCGTAACTTCAATCAAAGGCCTTGTCGTTTAAGGCGATAATTCTTTTTCTTAAATTACGGATTTCAAAAAAAAGCTGTAATTTTGCGCAACATTTTTGATATGAAAGGCAGACTTTATATTCTTATTCTTTTTTCGGTACTGTTCACCTCATGCGGTGAATATGAAAAACTCTTAAAAAGCACCGATTATGAATTGAAGAAGAGCAAGGCAATAGAGTTTTACAATGCCAGACAATATGCCAGGGCTACCGAATTACTTAGCCAGGTAATCCCGCGTTACAGGGCATCGGCTGAAGCTGAGGAACTTAACTGGATCAATGCCCAGAGTTACTATGGCATGAAGCAATATGATATGGCGGGAACTTATTTCAAGTCTTTAGTGGAGCAATATCCTTTCGGGAAATATGCCGAAGAGGCTACCTTCATGGGCGCATTATGCGATTATACTCTTTCGCCAAGGGCGGAGCTTGACCAGGAAAACAGCAAAAACGCAATTGAAGGTTTTAACGTATTTATCAGCCGGTTCGCGTACAGCCCGAAGGTTGATGAGGCAAAAAAATACATTGCCGAACTTCGCGACAGGCTTGTTGAGAAGTCGTACCTTAATGCGAAACTTTATTATAACATGAAGGAATATAAGGCTGCTATAACGGCTCTTACAAACAGCCTGAAGGAATTCTCCGATTCCAAATACAGGGAGGAAATGATGTTCCTGAAACTGAATTCCCTGTTCCTTTACGCCGAAAGAAGCTACTCGTTCAGGCAGAAAGAGAGATATCAGGCAACACTCGACGACTATTTCTCTTTTATGGAAGAATATCCAAAGAGCAAATATTCGAAAGAAGTAAAGAAAATCTATGATGACACAGCCCGGTTCCTTAAGATAACAAGTCCGGAGAATTTAGGAAATACTCAGTAAACAGATATGGATTACAGAAAATCAAATGCACCGTCAACAACTGTTACCAGAAACCTGGAAATGATGACCAGGGATACTGGCAATATTTATGAAACAGTTATAATAGTGGCAAGGAGAGCAAATCAGATCTCCGTTGAGATGAAGCAGGAACTGAATAAAAAGCTAGAAGAGTTTGCTTCATATACAGATAACCTTGAGGAAGTATTTGAAAACCGCGAACAGATAGAGATATCTAAATTCTACGAGAGGCTTCCGAAGCCGACTCTTATCGCGCTCCAGGAACTCGAGGAAGGAAAAATTTTTTACAGGAATCCCGAATCGGCTGCCGGTAAAAGCAGAGGTTGATAAAAGATGCTGACAGGTAAGAAAATACTGGTCGGAGTAACAGGAGGCATTGCAGCGTACAAAACCGCGACGCTTGTAAGGCTTCTTGCAAAGGAAGGAGCTGAGGTAAAAGTCATTATGACCGATCATGCAAAGGAGTTCATCACTCCGCTCACTCTGGCAACCCTTTCAAAAAATCCGGTCCTCACTTCTTTTTTCAATCCTGAAAATGGCGAATGGAACAGCCACATTGATCTCGGAACGTGGGCCAGCCTCTTCATAATAGCACCTGCAACGGCAAATACAATTGCAAAAATGGCCGGAGGGATTGCCGACAATCTTCTTCTTACTACCTGCCTTTCAGCCCGTTGCCCGGTTTTTGTCGCTCCTTCGATGGATGTCGACATGCTGAATCATCCGGTTACTACGGGTAATATCGAGAACCTTAAGTCAACAGGCGTACACATTCTTGATGCCCCTGAAGGTGAACTTGCAAGCGGCCTCACAGGAAAAGGGCGCATGATGGAACCTGAAGATATTGTAAGGGAGATAATAAACTTCCTTAAAAAAAAAACTATAAGCCCCTGACTGGCAAAAGGGTTCTGATTAACGCGGGACCTACACATGAAAAAATTGATCCCGTACGCTATATCAGCAATTATTCTTCGGGGAGAATGGGTATCGCCCTCGCAGATGCAGCGGCAGATTACGGTGCAGATGTGGATCTTGTTCTTGGTCCTGTCAGCATTGCCCCCAAAAATAAAACAATAAGAACAGTCAATGTGGTATCAGCCACGGAAATGGCTGATAGATGTATCTCTCTGTTTGATAACAGTGATATTGCAATACTTGCAGCAGCGGTGGCAGATTTTACTCCTGAACGGACAGAAGAGAGAAAGGTAAAAAGAACAGGAGATGATCTCGTTCTCAGACTGAAACCCACACCTGATATTGCGGAATCGCTCGGAAGGATGAAGAGACATGGCCAGATAGTTGCAGGATTTGCGCTTGAGACTCATAATGAGATTGAAAATGCCTCAAAGAAACTCGAAAAGAAACATCTTGACCTTATAATCATGAATTCTATGCAGGATAAGGGTGCCGGATTCGGGTACAAAACAAACAGGATAACCATTATCGACAGAAACAATAATATTGATAAATTTGAGTTGAAAACTAAGGAAGAAGCTGCAAAGGATATTCTTGACAAGATAGTCTCAATGATAATGAGTTGATCATGAATGAAATGCTGAAGCATTTGAGGTATTCCCCAATCGTATTGCTGCTTTTATCCTCCTGCATGCTCAGGGCACAGGAGCTTAACTGCAACGTTCAGATCTCAGCCCAGAAGATCCAGGGTTCCAACAGGCAGGTTTTTGAAACCATGCAGCGCGATATCTACGAGTTCATGAACAACACTGTATGGACCAATAACGTATTCAGCTATGCTGAAAGAATCGACTGCAATATACTCATCAACTTAAATGAACAGCTTTCGGCCGATGAGTTCCGGGGTACAATTCAGGTTCAGTTGCGAAGGCCGGTCTTCAATACCACATATAATTCGACGATGCTCAACTTCATCGACAACAATTTTCAATTCCGGTATGTCGAATTCCAGCCTCTCGAATTTGATCCAAATTCGTATCGTTCAAGCCTGGTGTCAGTTCTCGCCTATTATGCATATATTATTCTTGGAGTTGATTATGATTCCTTTTCCATTCTTGGCGGAACTGAATTCTACCAGGTGGCAGAAAAAATAGTGACTAATGCCCAGAATGCTTCAGAGCCCGGATGGAAGCCCTATGACGGTTCAAGAAACAGGAACAGGTACTGGCTGGTAAAAAACCTTCTTGACAGGGAATATGAAGGGGTCAGACGCTTCATCTATGAATATGACATAAACGGCCTTGACAGAATGGAATCAAGAGTTACCGAAGCCCGGGCATCAATTGTTGAAAGCCTCCGCCTGGTTCAGGAAGTCTACAGGGCAAAGCCCGATCCTTACATGTACCTGGTTCAGATTATAATGGAATCGAAGGCTGATGAGCTTGTAAATATTTTTTCAGAAGCCTTCCCGGAAGAGAAAAGCCGCGTAATGCAGATTCTTGTCGAAATTGATCCCGGGAACAAATCAAAATATGAGAAAATAACTGCAGCCAGATAATCCATTTACCGGATATGCTTTTAAAACTCACAGTAAATAACTATGCCCTGATCAGGGAACTTGATCTTACTCTCGGAAACGGGCTGACCATCATTACGGGGGAGACCGGAGCCGGAAAATCAATCCTTCTTGGTGCACTCTCTCTTATCCTCGGATCACGCGCTGATTCTTCTGTCCTGCTTGATAAAAATCAAAAATGTGTCGTTGAAGGCACTTTCAGGATTGACGATTATGATCTTGAGGATTTTTTCACATCAAATGACCTGGATTTCGAGAGCCCTGCAATCATTCGCCGTGAGATCAACCCTGCCGGCAAATCGAGGGCATTTATCAACGACACCCCCGTGACCGTTAACATTCTCAGGGAAATTGGCGAAAGGCTCATTGACATACATTCCCAGCATCAGGCCCTGATGCTTGATGACAATTCATTTCAGCTCAGTATTGTTGATTCTTTTGCAGGTTCGTCGCCATTGCTTGCTGAGTATAAAAGCGCTTACCAGTCATACAAAAAGCTTCTGAAGGAATATAATGAACTGAAAGAGGCTGCTGACAGGAACAAGTCGGATCTGGAATACTTTCAGTTTCAGCTGGCCCAGCTTGAGGAAGCAAAACTTGTGAAGGGCGAACAGGAGGAAATTGAGAAGGAACAGGAACTGCTTGAACATGCTGAAGAGATAAAGGAATCACTTCTCAGAATCTCCGGCCTGTTTTCAGATGAAAACAGCTCGATACTGGGAATGCTGGGAGAGGTGAAGTCAATCACAGGAAAAATTGCCGGCTATCTGCCTGCAGACCTGAAAATCAACGAACGCGTCAGTTCAGTTATTATAGAACTTGATGATCTGGCTGCCGAGATAGAAAAACTTGAAAGGAACACTGAAGCCGATCCTGAAAAACTGATAAAAATTAACAACAGGCTTGATATCCTTTACTCCCTGATCCAGAAACACAGGGTCAGGAACATGGATGAGCTTATCATCAGAAGAGAGGAAATAAAGGAAAAAGTCAGATCTATAGTAACCGGTGATGAAAGGCTTGGAGAGATTGAAGCGGAACTGAAAACATCATATGGATTGCTGTCATCACTTTCGGAACGACTTTCAGCAAAAAGGACTTCATCACTTCCTGTTATTGAATCCATGATAACGGAACTTCTGCAACAGCTTGGAATGCCAAATGCCCGTTTCAGAATAGCGCTGACGACATCAGATGACTTTACCCCTTCAGGAAAGGATGTTGCTGATTTTCTGTTTTCGTCAAATAAACAGGTTGCCCCTGAAAATATTGCTAAAATCGCCTCAGGAGGTGAATTGTCGAGAGTTATGCTGAGCCTTAAATCACTCCTGGCGAAAAACAGGAACCTGCCAACAATAATCTTTGATGAAATTGATTCGGGGGTGTCGGGAGAAGTGGCTGACAAGGTTGGCCAGATACTCTCACAAATGGGGCGGTATATGCAGGTTGTGAATATTACCCACCTTCCTCAGGTTGCATCAAGGGGGAACGCGCATTACCACGTTTTTAAAGAAGAAGTGGCTGATTCAACAATTACCAGGATCAAATTGTTATCTCCTGCAGAACGGATTCAGGAGGTAGCCCGGCTGTTAAGCGGCAGCGAAATCACCGATACAGCCGTTAAAAACGCCAAAGAGCTTATAAAAGCCGGTTCAAAATGAAAATCTGGATAGTCGTTAAATAAATTATTGAAATGAACGAAGGTCTTTTAAAAGGAAAGAAAGGAATTATATTCGGTGCTCTCAATGACAAATCGATTGCATGGCATGTAGCTCTTAAAGCATGGCAGAATGGTGCTGAACTTGTATTGACCAATTCACCTGTCGCTGTCAGAATGGGAACCATAAACGAGCTGGCTAAAATTACATCCAGCAGGGTCATTGTCGCCGATGCTACAAGCATGACAGACATTGATAAGCTTATTGCAGAAAGCATGGAAGTTTTTGGCGGGAGATTCGACTTTATTCTTCATTCCATAGGAATGTCGCCGAATGTCAGGAAGGATATCCCATACGAAAATACCAGCTATGAGAATATGCTTAAAACTTTCGACATTTCTGCATTGAGCTTTCACAGGGTGCTGCAAACCGCCTACAAATACGATGCGATTAATCCATGGGGATCGGTGGTGGCACTTTCTTATGTTGCCGCCCAGCGAACCCTGGCCGGTTACAACGACATGGGTGATGCAAAGGCTCTTCTCGAATCGATTGCACGTTCATTCGGGTATATTTACGGGCGCGACAGAAAAGTGAGAATAAATACAATTTCACAGTCTCCGACACCCACAACAGCCGGAAGCGGTATTCATGGATTTGAATCTCTTATAGATTTCTCTGAAAGAATGTCCCCGCTAGGAAATGCCACAGCTGAAGAATGTGCCGACTATTGTGTTGCTTTGTTTTCCGATCTTACCCGCAAAGTGACAATGCAAAATCTCTTTCACGATGGCGGATTCTCGAGCATGGGTATGAGCCAGAGAGCGATAGAGCAGTATCAGAAAAGCTTTGATGAATGTGACTGCGACGAGAAGTAAGTAAGTATAAATACCTATTTTACAGGCGATTTACGGATTGGTAAATCGCTTTCTTTATATTTGGCGGAATTAAAACATTATGTATGTTCATGATCATACTCCTACTCCTTTTTTATTTCCTCTTCCCGCTGGTTATCATCTATCTATGTAAAAAATGGTCGGTTCTTGCAAGGATAGGCACAATAGTGCTGGCTTATGCTTTCGGGCTTGTAATCGGAACATCAGGGATTCTTCCGGACGGCAGCAAGGAATATAAATTTTTCAGACAGGGAAGAACCTCAGGTATCCCTGATGAGGAAATGGTCATTCTTGTGTCAAGCGGAAAGGTTACCGAGCAGGACCTTCAGGTCAACAGGATCGCGGGAATGCAGGATATGGTCGAAACAATTACAATCCTTCTTGCCTTCCCTCTCATAATGTTTTCTCTCAATATAAAGAGATGGCTCAAATATGCCAGAAAGGGTTTCCTTTCAGTTGCCCTGGCATTGATCTCCGGCATTGTAATGGTGACTGCCGGCTTTTTTATATGGAAGGATTCTTTTCCCGATACCTGGAAACTGGCGGGTATGTTTGAGGGAATATATACCGGAGGCACACCTAATTTTGCGGCCCTTAAGCTTGCCCTTGGCGTTGATGCCGACAGATTTGTTGTATTGAATACATATGATATTATTGTTGGTGCATTCCTTGTTCTCTTTTTCATATCTGTCGCCCCTCGCTTGTTCAGGCTCTTTCTTCCGAAATTCACCGAGAAGGATGGAATATCTCTTGATTCAGGAATTATATCCGAAGAATCAGAAAATCTTGAGGACTTTTCCGGCATGTTTTCAAAAAGTAATTTTGTCCCTTTGCTTAAAGCTCTTGGACTTACCATTCTGATTGCCGGAATAGGGGGTGGTATCGGACAACTTATCCCTAAGGAACAGCAACAGTTCCAGATGGCAGTGGTCGTGCTTACAATCACTACCCTGGGAATTCTGGCCTCGTTGATCAGGCCGGTTAACAGGATTAACAAGACATTTCAGCTTGGAATGTACCTTATTCTTGTCTTCTCCCTGACTGTTGCAACCTCATCAAACCTGAGGACCGTTTTCAGCCCCGGGATGCTTGATCTTATACTGTTCATTACATGGTGTTACTTTGGCTCTCTGATTCTTCATATCATCCTTGCGAAGATATTCAGGATCGATGCCGATAATTTCCTTATCACCTCAGCTGCTTTCGTGTTTTCACCCCCATTCGTTCCATTGGTGGCAAATGCCCTTAAGAACAAGGATGTCATTGTAACCGGTATTACCGGAGGAGTAATCGGTTACGTTCTGGGTAATTATTTTGGAACCACTCTGGCCTACCTGCTCAAGGGATTCTAAAAAAGATAGTTCAGTCCTATTGAAAATCCTATATTCCCGTCCTGCGAATTAAATGCCTTTCCTATGTCGACTGCCACAACGAAATTCTCTCCCCAGACCGGCATGATGCTTATTCCCGCACAGTGATGAAGCTTCTCTGAGCCGGGATTGAAAATGTCGTTAAAATTATATTGTGTCATTTTACTGTCGAAAGTGGAACGGAGGTTTTCCGGCATTGGAATGTTCTTTGTTACCATGCCTGCATCATAAAACAGGTTCAGCCCGAGGTAGCTGTCGCGATTGAAGAGTTTGAAATATATGGGCTTCCATCTCAACTCGACATTGCCTAACACGAATGCATCGCCTATTATTCTGTTCCTGAGGATGCCTCTCATGGTGCTTGAACCTCCCAACCCTTCGCTTGAATACCCTGTAAGCCTGTATGTCAGTACCTGTGACTGGTAAAAGAATGGTGCCTCGCCTGACAGGGTGGTTTGGTAATGAACACGGTAAACGAGTGAAAGAATATCCTCCGCCAGTGTAAAATATTGACGGTGTGTAATATATAATTTCGAAAATCCCCAGTCATTGCCCATGAAACCGGGGGCTATTTCCACTCCTGCCTCCGTCCATATGCCTTTCATGGGATTTGGACGGTTGTCGCGGCTATCCCATACAAGGCCGAATCTTATCGTGTTAACCCACCCTCCGTCGGCCTCATTTTGTGAAATAATGCCAAGTGAATCCCGGTATAGTTCAAACAGGCCGGGTTCTTCTGACACTGAAGGCAATGGATCATCCTTTCTGCCTTTGTTTAATTTTGCGGTGTTGACAGAACTTACACTGAAGCTCTGAATGCTAAAACCGGCGTTCCATTTGAAATGTTCTCCTGAAAGCTTACCGATAAAGTCGTTTTTGAACCTGAAATGATCCCGCTCAAAGCGATAGAACATGGCTGTTTTGTAATCAGGCGAATCTTCATCCATCCAGTTTTTGTTAAAAACCGATTCATAACCGTTAAACCCGTAAAACTGGTTCGCGAGGTCGGGAAGATAACTGAGATCGCTTATAAGCTCAATCCCGGGGATAAGACGATTCGATTCATACATCAGCCTGTACACACCGCTGCCCTTGGTAAAGCGCGACACTTCAGTATAGGTGTGGTCATAGAATCCGGGAAATATGCTTGGATTGCCATAGTTGAAAAACTCGAACAATGCTCCATACTGAAATCCAAGATTGGAGTCAAATGAAATTGCCGGCAGAGCGCCTCCGAATTTCCATCCCGTCTGTGATTTCTTTTCCTGTCCTGATAAAGAAAAACAGATGGTTACTGCAATAAGAATCAGTAAGGTCTTTTTCATGGGTCATGGTTTTAGTTGAAAGTGTTAAAGATAAAGAAAAGTCGAAATCATAAACAGGTTTTTCAATATTTGCTACCTTAGTCAACTGTTTTTAAGCATAAAAAGTTAAATGCCTCTCCTGATAAAAAATATCAAAGGGCTCGCGGGAGTCCGGGAAGACCACGGGTTGAATGCAGCGGGGAACGAAATAGCATCTGTAAGAATTATCGAAGATGCTTATCTGATTGCCCGCCATGGGATTATATCCGACTATGGAAAAATGTCGGACCTGCATAAAGTGATGAATGTAAACTATCCCGATGATTTCAAAGTTATTGACGCATCCGGTTGTTTTGTTTTCCCGTCTTTTTGCGACCCCCATACTCATATCGTTTACGCGGGAAGCAGAGAAGATGAATTTGCATACAGGCTGAGAGGGTTGTCATATGAGGAAATAGCAAGGAGGGGAGGGGGGATACTGAATTCGGCAAAAAAGCTTCATGCGGCATCGGAGGAAGACCTGTACATGGAGTCAGCCATAAGAATACGCGAAATCATAAGTTTTGGCACTGGCGCTGTTGAGATTAAAAGCGGATACGGACTCACTACCGGCGATGAACTGAAAATGCTGAGAGTGATAAAAAGGATTAGGGAAAATTTCCCTCTTGAAATAAGATCGACCTTTCTGGGCGCTCATGCCATCCCTGAAGAATTCCTGAATGATCGTGAGCAATATGTCGGGATGATTATAAATGAGATGATCCCTGCAGTGGCAGCCGAAGATCTTGCTGATTTCATAGATGTGTTCTGCGACGACGGATTCTTCACCGTTGAAGAAACGGAACGGATACTGATGGCAGGTCTTAAATACGGGTTGCTGCCAAAACTGCATGCCAGCGAGATAGCCAATACAGGCGGTGTCCAGGCAGGTGTTAAGTACAACGCCATTTCAGTCGACCACCTGGAACGTGCGGGCAATGAAGAAATTAAATGCCTGGCCGGAAGCGACACTGTACCAACGCTCCTTCCCGGATCATCACTTTTTCTCGGACTACCCGATCCTCCTGCAAGAAAAATGATCGATGCGGGGCTTCCGGTTGCAATGGCTTCTGATTATAATCCGGGTTCATCCCCTTCAGGGAACATGAAACTTATTATGTCGCTCGGTTGCATGAAACTGAAAATGACACCCGAAGAGGCCTTCAATGCTGTTACTTTAAATGCGGCCTGTGCAATGGGGATTTCCGAAACCCATGGATCTGTAACAAGGGGCAAAGCCGCAAATCTGATTGTGACAAAAGAAATGCCTTCATTTTCTTTTTTCCCCTATGCCTATGGCAGTAATCTGGTCGACAAAGTAATCCTGAAAGGAGAAATTTATTCTCCGTCCATGAAGGATCAGACTGAGTGTTATGGAGATTGAAGGTTTAGGCTGATTTATTAACGACTATTCTTAAGATATTGAAAATAAGAAATATTCCTATATGCATAAACAGATAATTGAATGTGTTCCCAACTTCAGCGAAGGAAGGGATATGGAAATTATCAGGCAGATTACAGCTTCCGTTGAATCTGTAGAAGGGATTAAACTCCTCGACGTTGATCCGGGTAAGGATACGAACCGCACCGTGGTCACTTTTGTCGGAGAACCGGATAAGGTTGTTGAGGCCGCATTTCTGGCTGTAAAAAAAGCTGCCGAACTTATTGATATGTCAAAGCATCACGGGGAACATCCACGTATGGGGGCAACCGATGTATGCCCGCTTGTTCCGGTATCAGGGATTACGATGGAGGAAACTGCTGTTTATGCACGCCGGCTGGCACAAAGAATTGGTGATGAGCTTGGAATTCCGGTTTTTTGCTATGAAAATGCAGCCTTTGAGGAAAAACGCCGCAATCTTGCAAATATCAGGGAGGGTGAATATGAGGGACTAAAAAAGAAGCTGGAAGATCCTTCATGGAAACCTGATTTTGGTCCGGCGATATTCTGTCCACGATCGGGTGCCACTGCCGTTGGCGCCCGCGATTTCCTTGTCGCTTTCAATGTGAACCTGAATACAACATCCACCAGGCGGGCTAATGCAATAGCCTTTGATGTCAGGGAAAAAGGCCGCACCATTAAAAATGAACAGGGTGAGACGATAAGTGTTCCGGGCACACTTAAATGTGTAAAAGCCATCGGATGGTATATAGAAGAGTACGGAATAGCACAGATTTCGATGAATCTCACGAATATTTCCGTTACACCTGTTCATACAGCTTTTGATGAAGTCTGCCGGGCCGCCGAAAAGAGAGGAATAAGAGTAACGGGATCAGAACTTGTCGGGCTCATTCCCCTTAAAGCAATGCTTGATGCTGGCCGCTACTTTTTGCTGAAGCAGCAGCGTTCAGCAGGCGTTTCGGACGAGGAATTAATTAAAATAGCTGTAAAATCTCTTGGGCTGAATGACATCCATCCTTTCAAACCTGATGAAAAAATAATTGAATATGTAATGGGCGCAGTTGAAAACAAAAGGCTTGCCAGCATGAACCTGCGATCATTCATGAATGAAACAGCATCCGAATCCCCGGCTCCGGGCGGAGGTTCTGTATCGGCTTATATGGGCGCTCTCGGGACGGCCCTTGGAACAATGGTGGCAAATATCTCAAGTCATAAAAGAGGCTGGGATGACCGCTGGAAGGAATTCTCAGACTATGCTGAGAAGGGTAAGGAAATCCAGAACAGGTTGCTCGGGCTGGTCGATGAAGACACGGCAGCTTTTAACGCAATTCTTGATGCTTTTGGACTTCCGAAAAATACAGATGATGAGAAAAAGATCAGGAGGGCCGCCGTTGAGGACGCCACAAAATATGCCGCCCTTGTGCCCTTCCGTGTGATGGAAACTGCCTTTGAGGCTTTCCATTTTTTAAAGGAAATGGTGTCAAAGGGTAATCCCAGTTCAGTTACTGATGCTGCCGTAGGTGCAATTGCAGTTAATTCATGCATAAGGGGAGCATTCCTGAATGTGAAAATAAATGCTGCCGGCCTCGAAGACACGGAGTTTGTGAATGATCTCATGGAAAAAGGGGCCGTGATCGAGCGAAATTCCACTGACCTTGAAAAGGAAATCCTGACTATCACCGAGAGCAGGATCAGAAAAAACAGGTAACCAGCAAATCTGTTATTGAATTAACGGTGCAGATCTGGCACGTCCGGCAGGTCCTGCCGGTTATGTTATTTAATATGTCATTTTTCACTTGATGGTATTTTTTGGCGTTCATTAAATATTAAATATATCCCGCTGAATGCTTTCAATTCATTTTTAAAATACCAAAACACACGTCATCTGTTAAAATATTACCATTATTTATGGGAAAGGAGCATAATTTTACTCATTTTGTTAAAAAAAATTAATTATGAGATTTGTCATTGCAATTAAATGAATATATTAGTCCACCAATTAAACCTAAACCAGTGTATTTATGAAAAAAGTCCTAATGATTTTAACACTGTTTCTTATAACAGGTACTCTTGTTATGAGTCAGACAGTGCAGATTACGGGTACTGTCACCAGTTCAGAGGACGGGATGGCGTTACCCGGTGTGAACGTTACCGTTAAAGGAACGACAATCGGTGCAATAACAGGAACAGACGGAAAGTATGTTCTTACGGCTCCTGCAAATGCACAGTCCCTTACTTTCAGCTTTATAGGATTCAGGACAGCAGAAGTGCCCATAGGTGGAAGGACCAGGATTGATGTTAATCTTGAGCAGGACATCTTCAATGTGGAAGAAGTCGTTGTTGTAGCCTATGGTACCCAGCAGAAGAGGGATATCACCGGCTCTGTCGCCTCTGTTTCGGGTGAGTCTGTCGCCAAGGTCCCTGTTCAGAGTTTCGACCAGGCCCTTCAGGGAAAAGCTGCAGGGGTTTCAATTACTATGCCGAGTGGTGCACTTAATGCAATGCCTGTAATTCGTATCAGGGGATATAACTCTATATCAGGAAGTTCCTATCCTCTTGTGGTTGTTGATGGTGTTCCTATCGCAACAGGAAACTTTGGCGGCAGCAACAGCGCTGAAACCAATGCTCTTGCCGACATTAACCCTGCCGACATTGCATCAATGGACATTCTGAAGGATGCTTCAGCAACGGCTCTTTATGGTTCACGTGCTGCCAACGGTGTGATACTTATCACCACCAAACGCGGTTCCGGCCCGAGGACCAAGGTTACATACGATGGTTATGTCGGAATGACGGAACCCTATCATCTTTTCAAGATGATGAATGCCGAACAGTATATTGAGCATAAGAACAAGGCATGGGTCAACCTGAGAGGAGAAAGCGCTCCCAAGTTCACTCTTGTGAATGACGAGAACGGCAAACCCATTGATACAAACTGGGCTGATTATATTTACCGCAAAGGTCTCCAGCACAATCATGCCATTACCATGTCGGGATCCACAGCTTCAACAAGCTATTATCTTTCAGTCGGATATACCGACCAGCAGGGGATGATCAATAAGAATACCTATACCAGGAAAAATGCAAGGATGAACATTGATCATAAACTCAATAAATACATATCCCTTGGGGTCAATGTCGGTTATACCAATGGTTTGAATAAGGCCCCGATAACGGGTTCCTCCTTTGCGACAGCAGGCGCGGCCCGACTGGCATTTGTACTCCCACCCAACCTTGGCCCTTACAAAACTGACGGAAGCGGAGATTATAACATTGCTGGATCAGCAATAGGAAATATGGGGCAGCCTATAACAAACTACGGCTATTATAACCCCGTGGCCATAATGAATCTTAACAATTATACAACCGAGACAGACAGGCTTCTGACCACCCTTTACGCCAGCGTAGAGCCTGTGAAGGGACTTGTTCTTAAGACAACCTACGGTATGGACAACCTTACTTCGGAATTTATTGAGTTTGATTCTCCTCTGACAGGGGACGGTTACGGCTCAAACGGCTATGTTTACAACCAGAATGAGAAATTCCGCAGATGGACCTGGACTAATACCGCTAACTATAATGTCACACTTAAAGATGTATATAACATCGGATTACTGGCAGGTGTTGAGGAGCAACGAACAACTGACGTATCGTGGTATGGAGAGGCAATTGATGTTGCCGACCCGTTCTTCAAGGTTTACCAGGGCTCATGGATAACACCCAGTGCCACGGGAGGAAGTATTGGCGAGAACTATTTCATTTCATATTTCGGCCGCGCAAGCTTCAATTATAATAAGAAGTACTACTTTGAAGGCAGTGTGAGACGTGATGGATTCTCCGGACTTGCAAGAGGGAAAAAATACGGCACTTTCGGAGGAGCTTCAATCATGTGGAACGTCTCAAGCGAACCGTTCATCCAGGATGCCATTGGTTCGGTATTTTCGGATATCCGCCTTAAAGCCAGTTACGGAAAGGTTGGCAACATGTCGGCTGTTGGCGATTTCAGCTCATTGTTCCTCTATAGTTCAGGAGTATACGGCAGCGATCCGACACTTACATTCTCGCAGGCAGGTAACGCCGATCTCCGCTGGGAGTCAAGCAACAAGTATGATCTGGGCCTGACATTCGGAATCCTCAAAGACAGGATCCAGGCTGAACTCAACTACTATTACAATGACATAAATGATCTCGTCCTTGCAGTACCTCAGTCGCCGTCAAAAGGTATACCGGGCAACTCGATTTCTGCAAACGTCGGATCAATGTACAATACTGGTTTCGAATTGTCTCTTACCAGCTACAATATTGTGAAGCCAAACTTCAGCTGGACAACAACATTTAATTTCAGTACACTCAAGAACAGAGTCACCGCTCTTGCTCCAGGTGTTACATCACTCCTTGGTGTTACTGCATCCCTTGAGACAACAAACAAGACTGTTGTTGGCGAACCTATCGGAAATATATATGCTGTTGAGACAAGAGGAGTTGATCCTGAAACTGGAAGAAGAATTTATGTTAACAAAGATGGCAAGGAAGTCCTCTTTTATTATGAGAATTCCACTGCAACAAGATGGCAATACAGGGATGGCTCAGGTGTTGCACCAGCCATAACCACTGCTTCCGATGCAAAAATAATGGGATCGCCTCTGCCAAAATTCTTTGGAGGGCTCGACAACAGTCTGACATATAAGAATTTTGACCTCAATCTCGGGCTGACCTACGCACTCGGGTTCAAACTATACTGCGGCTCAAAGGCCGGGCTTAGGGACCAGAGATGGTGGAACAACTCAGTGGAGGTTTATGAAACGGCATGGGAAAAACCAGGCGATATCACACATATACCAAAGCCTGTTATGAATGACAATATCTCGAATGGCTCATCTTTCCCGATATCTGAAAACATCGAGAGAGGTGATTATGTAAAAGTCAGAAACTTTTCAGTCGGATACACATTCAAGAGACTTCCATCCGTTACAAATATAGAACGTATAAGGCTTTACGCACAGGTATTTAATGCTTACGTGTTTACTAATTATTCAGGTTCCGATCCTGAGGTATCGACAAACGGAAATGCGAACCTGACCCCGGGCGTTGACAGAAATACTGCCCCGCAGGCAAGGACCTATACTATGGGATTAAGCATTAATTTTTAACTTATAACACGAAATGATTATGAGAAATATATTTAAAATAACAATAGTATTCGCTCTGTTGCTTTCTGCAGGATGCTCAACGAAGTACCTTGATCCTGTTCCGCAGACTTCACTTTCCGACCTCTCTGTATTTGATACAAAAGACAGGATTGTTGCCCAGGTAAACGGGATGTACGATTATATGAACAGCGGAGCGTTTATGGGAGGAAGATTTCAGGTGTACGGCGATGTCCGTGCCGACAATTTTATCCCAAAGAGCTCAAACCTGGTGACAAACTTTGCTTCATGGAACCATACTGAAGTAAGTTCAACAAACGAGGTCCAGAATTGCTGGGGCCAGATTTATGCCACGATAAACTGTGTAAATGTGTTCCTCGATGGTCTTAAAACAAACTGGGAAGAAGGGAAACTCGATGGAATAATCACACAGGATGAACTTGATCAGTACAGAAGTGAAGGACTTACAATCAGGGCAATCTGCTATTTCAGCCTGCTCCAGCTATATTGTAAACCATATAACCAGGGAAATGGAGCCAACCCGGGTGTCCCGCTCAGGATAAAGGCAATGAAGTCATCGGAAGAAAATGATCTGGCAAGAAGCACAGTAGCAGAGGTATATACTCAGATACTTAATGATCTGAATGAGGCTGAACCACTTGCAATTGAAGATTATGGTGATCCGGTAATGAATACCACGCGGGTGCACAGAAATACTATTATAGCATTCAAGACAAGGGTTTATCTTCACATGCAGGACTGGGCCAAAGTTATCAGCGAGTCTGCAAAGATTGTTTCTTCTTCGGCTCCTTTCACTGCCACTTCAGGAGTTGCATTTGCCCTGAATCCTTCATTCACAGGCATATTTGAACCTCCATATGCAACATCTGAATCAATTTTGTCGATGCCTTTTACAACGACAAGCACTCCCGGCACTCAGAACGGTCTGCCACATTATTATTCCTACCAGTCATCAGAATCATATTTCCTAAATACCAATCCTGGTCTGGCATATGCTTCCATGGATGCAACAGATGCAAGGAAAACAAGCCTGTTGCTGTCGGATGGAAAATATTTCCTGACAAAATTCTCCGATTATACCACTCTTACCGATTACGCTCCTGTGATCAGGTATGCAGAAGTTCTGTTGAACAGGGCTGAAGCAATTGTAAGAGCAGGAAATGCCGTGACACAGGAAGCTGTTGATCTTCTCAATGCTGTAAGAACAAGATCGTTCCCGACCGGAGGGTATACAGTCGCCAGCTTTGCTTCTGCTTCCGATTTTTATACAGCCATCCTCATGGAAAGGAGTATCGAATTTCTCGGCGAAGGCATCAGAACCATGGATCTGCAGAGACTCAGCCTCCCATTCCCTGCAAAAGACGGTGGAGCTATGGGAACAGTGCTCGAGATTCCTTCCACAAGTATTGGCTATATCTGGCCGATACCCGCGAATGAACTTACTCTTAACAAGTTAATGACTCCAAACCAGTAATAGAACAAAGTAGTTGAATTGAAAAGGCTGTCCGTTCTGAAACGCGACAGCCTTTTTTCTTTACCGACTTGTGACCTTTCCCGTGTCAGATGCCAGTAATTCTCCTTATTGTCCTCAGCCTGTGTGAATATCCCTTTATCTCATTTTTATAAATGCCCTGGTGATCAATGCTGTCAATTCTGACTCTGCCTGAGGCATGTATTACCAACCCCCGCGAAATTATCATGCCTACATGCGAAATCCGGCCCCTGTCATCGTCAAAGAAAACAAGATCACCTGGCACCGATTCGTCAATAAAGCTTATGCCTGAACCAAACTCAGCCTGCTGCCTGCTGTCGCGCGGGATACCCGTGTTATGTATTTTATAAACAAGCTGTACAAAACCTGAACAATCGATCCCCGATGGTATCCTCCCTCCCCAAATGTACGGACTGTTTATAAATTTCATTGCCGTGTCTGTGATTGCCTCATTTACTTTAATGTATGAGGGATTGAAATCAGAAGAAGCCGTGAATCTGTCCTTCCCGCAAGTGAATGTCATCCGTTTAAAGTCGGGTTCATATATTTCACAGCCGGGCTCCAGAACCAGCCTGGTTTTGTCATCCCTGTAACACAGAAGCGGCCTGTTTAAAACCATGCCTTTCGAATCTCCATCGGCTTCCGAATGCTGAATGTGGTCGATATCTATCCAGCCTGTGTAATTGTCGAACAATGTTATGATCCTGTACCAGTGTCCAATACTTTCAAGTATCCTGTATTTCTCACCAAAAAGCACCTGGCTGAGCATTTCCGACTTGTGTGACGGACCTGAACGCAGGGGGACAAAAACGTTCCCGCAAACAAAAGTCTCCATTTATCTGTTTTTTTTCAAAGTTAATAATTAATGCTGATATTGATCCTTTAACATCATACTGCTCAGAACCATGTCGGATAAAGAGGATTAATAGCGATTGCTGAAGATGAAATATTAAAATAATCTCTATTTTTGAATTTGATTATCAGGCTTTTTAACCGGACAGATAATGGCTGAATCAAGACGACCACCGGAAATCAGATCGGACAGGAAGTATCTTTATCATCTTATATTGTTCATTGCCAGTATAATAATTGTTGTGGCAATTTCACCCCGCGAAGGAAAATTCAGGTATGAGTACCAGAAGGGGAAACCATGGCTCGGATCCTCCCTCATTGCCCCACGAGATTTTCCTGTGCTTAAACCTGAAACTGAAATCAACAGGGAGCGCGACAGTATCCTCAATAGCTTCTCTCCTTATTTCAGGCTTGATAGTCAGGTCGAAAAGGATGAGATTGCCGGATTCGACAAATATCTTAATGACCTTCTGGAGAAATTCGAATCAGAGGTCCACCTGCTGGATCCGCTGGGATCTGTTTCAGTCAAAAGAGAACTGAATTCAATACTGGCTGAGATTTATCAGCGAGGCGTGCTTGAAAGCGTCGAATCGGTTTTTGCTGAAAGGGCACCGGATGAAGTTACAATCGTAACTGGAAAGCTTGCTGAAAAAAGGCAGTATAATTCAATTTTCACTCAGAAAAGCGCCTATCAGTTCGCTGAAGACAAAAAATCAGAATTTGCCGATAAGCATGCTTCAGGCTCCGGGAAGTATCTTGGTGACTTTATTTCCAGGGTTGCCATGTATGATTTTATAAAACCAAACCTTTTTTACGATGCTGCTACCTCGGCCGCGATAAAGAACAGGATGATAGAGGATATAAGCCTTAACAGAGGGCTTGTTCAGGAAGGCGAGCTTATCATCTCAAGGGGCCAGATTGTGGATGATGACAAATTCGTAATACTTGAATCACTCAGGAGTGAATATGAAAAGATACTGGGAAAAAACGACAGATGGTTTATTATTTTCGGGCGTTTTATCCTTGTAACCGCATGCTATCTGGCTCTTTATCTGTTTATGTTTAATTTCAGGTTCGATATTCTCAGTTCAACTCATAAAACCTTCTTCATAATATTGATCATCCTTCTGTTTCTTATCATAACACGTATAGTTGTTCATTTTCCCGGAAATGTGATTTATCTAGTCCCATTTGCAACCATAGCGATACTCGTCAGAACATTTTATGACTCGAGGCTGGCCCTTTTTGTATACCTGATTGCCATAATGCTTGCCGGTTTTATTGTACCCAACTCCTTTGAGTTCGTCTTCCTTAGTTATATTGCCGGAGTTATTGTAATATTTTCCCTTACAAACGTTTACAGAAGAGCTAAGCTTTTTTTTGCCGTGTTTATGGTTTTTCTTTCCTATTCAGTCGTATATCTCGGGATTGGACTCATGCAGGAGGGGAACCTGTCGGCATTGAACTGGAGGAACTATATGTGGTTTGCAGGCAATGGGGTTTTTCTCCTGTTGAGCTACCCTTTGATTTTCGTTTTTGAAAAAACCTTCAGGTTTTTATCGGATGCGACTCTCCTTGAACTTGCAGATACGAATCAACCTTTGCTAAGGAAGCTTGCCGAGGAAGCACCGGGATCCTTTCAACATTCCCTTCAGGTTGCCAACCTTGCAGGAGAAGCTGCACGCAAAATTGGCGCAAACAGTCTTCTGGCCAGGACGGGAGCCCTGTATCACGACATAGGAAAAACATCCTCTCCTGAGTATTTTGTTGAGAATCAGGATCATGGATTTAATCCGCACGATCAGCTTGATCCGCTTCAGAGTGCATCGATCATTATAAGCCATGTTAAAAATGGTGCTGATCTTGCAAGAAAATTCAACCTGCCTTCACCCATAATTGATTTTATCCTGACACACCACGGGACAGGTGTGGCTTATTTTTTTTACAAGAAATTCCTTGACAGAAATCCCCAAAAGACAAACCTGGAAAATGAATTTACCTATCCGGGTCCAAAACCATCGACAAGGGAAACTGCAATTGTAATGATGGCCGATGCTGTGGAAGCAGCTTCAAGAACCCTTTCAGCGTATTCCGAAGAAAACATAAGTGAACTTGTTGAAAGAATAATCTATATCCAGGAACAGGATCGTCAGTATGCCGATACACCATTGACTTTCAGGGATATTACTGATATAAAAAGTGTTTTCGTAAAAAGGCTGTCTAACATTTATCATGCCCGGATTTCGTATCCCGGCAGATAACCCCGGATCACTTACCTCATGTCGTTGATTTCCACACCTTTGTACCTGCCGGTTGGAAAAATGAAGTCGGAATTGTCGGGAACCTGCTTCAGATCATAGTCTTTAACGGTAAGCATCACCGTAACCCCGTTTTTATATTTGTATTCAATGCCTTTGAGGTCGAATGACGGTTTTCCGATGCTGAGCCTTATCCTTACATGATCACTGTCAAGCTTTTCAGGATACAGATCGATCAGATATGATGATTCCTTTTCTTCAAGAAGCCGAACCTTGTAATCTTTCCTGTAAAGGCTGAATACAGCTGATGGCCGTGACTGGAAAGAATCATCATTTTTCTCCGGCCTTGTGATCGTAACCTCTTTTTCGGCAGGCAGATAACTCCATGATGTCTGGCCATCGAACCATATTATGTTATCGGGCATTTCAAGCCTGTACCGGTCTTTGCTTAGTATTATTGACCCTGTTGACTTATTGTCGGTACCTTCCATCTGATCTACAGTCTCAAGGTCAAATTTCATTGAAACGGAAGGAGCTGAGAGGGCCGTACGCGAAAACCTGTCGAGTATCTTTACTGCTTCAGCGTCGTTCTGGGCTGTCATGCTGAAGTGTATAAGAAGAAATGCCAATGATGTGCAGATCGGTTTCATTACTGGATTTTAATCAAGACTCTTCAAAATCTGTTCCAAATGCATATAGTCTGAAATAAGAACATCCCTCGCCTTGCTTCCTTCAAAGGGTCCGACGATGTTTGCTGCTTCAAGCTGATCGATGATCCTGCCGGCACGATTATAGCCGATCGAGAGCTTCCTCTGTATAAGGGATGTAGATCCCTGCTGGTGCTGTACAACGAGCCTTGCGGCTTCTTCGAACATAGGATCCCTTTTGCGCAGGTCAACTTCCTGGCTCCCCTGATCGCTGTCATCGATGTATTCGGGAAGATGCATTGCGTCGGGATAACCCTGCTGGGAGCCAATGAACTCTGTGAGCTCTTCTATTTCGGGAGTGTCGATGAAGGCACATTGAACCCTTACAGGTTCGGCCCCCGTTGATACTAGCATATCACCACGTCCGACCAGCCTGTCGGCCCCTGTTGCATCGATTATCGTCCTCGAATCGATTGATGAAAACACCCTGAACGCTATCCTCGTCGGGAAATTGGCTTTAATGAAGCCTGTGATGATATTTGTCGAAGGTCGCTGGGTCGATATTATAAGATGTATCCCAATTGCCCTTGCCAGCTGGGCAAGCCTTCCGATAGGAGGCTCTATTTCTCTTCCGGCAGTCATGATAAGATCGGCAAATTCATCGATTATGAGAACAATGTATGGAAGGTACCTGTGTCCCTTTTCAGGGTTAAGCCTGCGTGAAATGAATTTCTCATTGTACTCCTTGACATTTCGCGACTGAGCGTCCTTTAGAAGCTCGAGCCTGTTGTCCATCTCAATGCATAGCGAATTAAGGGTATTAATTACCTTCTGGGTATCAGTAATTATTGCATCTTCCTCGCCAGGCAGTTTTGCAAGGAAATGACGCTCAATCTTGGCATAAAGAGGCAATTCCACTCTTTTCGGATCGATGAGGACAAACTTTACTTCTGACGGATGCTTTTTATAAAGAAGAGAAGTGATTATGGCGTTTATACCCACCGATTTGCCCTGCCCTGTAGCACCTGCCACAAGAAGGTGGGGCATTTTTGTGAGGTCGACTATATACGGATCGTTGGTTATCGTCCTGCCAAGTGCAAGTGCAAGGTCATATTTTGTCTCCTGGAAAGCTTTTGAGGTTATAAGCGATTTCATCGAGACAATTTCCGGATTCTTATTCGGCACCTCAATGCCAACAGTTCCCCTTCCGGGTATTGGGGCAATTATCCTTATCCCCAGGGCCGAAAGATTAAGTGCAATATCGTTCTCAAGCGATTTTATCCTTGCAAGCCTTACACCCCTTTCAGGGACTATCTCATAAAGGGTTACGGTAGGCCCTACTGTTGCTGAGATCTGCCTGATGCTTATCTTGTGATCGCCAAGAGTTTTTATTATATTTTCTTTATTCTCAAATACTTCCCTGTCGTCGAATTCTTTTCCTGATTTGTGATCGGTAAGAATTGAAACAGGAGGGAACTTATAACGGGAAAGATCAAGACGCGGATCATAATTGCCCATCAGCTTCTCAACTTCATGGTCGGGAAGAGTATCGTTCACTTCAGGCCTGGAAATATCAATCGGGACATTTGTGATCCTTCCGGCAGTTCCTTCTTTACCTACCTCATGAATAATCGGTCCCTGTTCCACGAATTCTTCTTCCTCCTTATCTCCGGTATGTCTTACCACAAATTCAATATCATCTTCGTTATCTTCATGTTCTTCCCTGACATCTTCGCCGGTATCCGTTCCATCATCTTTAACTGTTTCTTCCTGCGAATGTTCATCCCGTGTTCTGCCTTCTGCCTTCAGGCCGGGAATTGCGCTTTTGATTTTTGACGGTATCGTTCTTGTAAAGGTTTCAGGTTTGAATTTAAGTGCGAAAATCAGATATCCCGTGGTTAGTGCCAGAAGAATCACTCCTGTCCCGATCTTCCCGGCAAAGGAGTTGAGCCATTGGGTTATCTTATAGCCCTGTGCGCCACCGGGTCCGCTTCCCAGATAACCGTTGGAACTTCCGAACAGGTATCCCAGGACAAGTGAAACGACAATGGCGGCAAATGCAAATTTCGTGATCAGTTTCCACAGATTGATCTTCGGAAAATTGAGAAGGTACAACCCGATCGTCCCGAAAATGAGTGGAATAAAAAACGCCCCGTATCCGAATCCGTATCCGATGGTCATCTTGGCAAGGTAATGCCCGCTTTTGCCCGACCAGTTTCTGACATTTACATCAGCATTGGAGACAACCTGTGAATCTGAAAGGCTGAGATCGGTTTTCCACCAGAAAAGATAAGCCACACATGCAAGCAAAAGATATAGGGCAAAACCTGTTAACAGTATACCGAAAATGAACTTTACCCTCTCGTCGGTAAAAAATGGTTTGGACCTGGGCTTTGGTTTAGCTTTTTTCTTACCGTTTGTTTCCTTCTCTTTGTCCATTGCAGATCAATTATTCTGTCAGGCCTTACCTGAAAAAGCACCCCAAAGGTAATAATTTTGATCAAGACAGGATAACAATGAATAATCTTTGAGAATTGACGGATGGTTCCGATGGCTAAAGGTTTACCATCTTGTTAATGAATTTATTGATATCTTTTCTTGAGACCATTTTATAATGCTCTTTCCTGTCAAAGATCCTGTCGGGAATCTCTTTTTTGTAAACATTCTGAGCTTCAAAATGAAACTCCGACCGGCCTATGAAAAAGAAAAAACTCATAAGAACTCCGTCGATCTGATAAAACGGTGTCGATGCATTCGGGTTGCTGACCGGGATCTCTTCAGTATACCATACATTATAAATTTTTGACCTGTCAAAAGGGAAAGTGACTTCCGCATTCTTACATTTCAAACCGCAGATAATTGAAGACCTGGTGGTTTTTTTTATTTCAATTCCCCGCATCGCCTCAAACCCGGGATATATTTCACCGGGCTTTGATGGATAGAAGTATTTTATTGAGAACAGGCTGAGATATGTATCATAAATCTCCTTTGCCGGATTTGCAAGATTTATAATTCCTGAATTGCCTATAGGTGATATTAGTTCATAGATTATTTTATCATCCTTGAACGAGACTATCAGGTTTTTTGGCATGATTTCCCTGGGCATCCTTGTTACCTGACCCGTATAGCTTACATCATAATGTATTTCTCCCTGCGTGAAATGACCACCTTCCTCCTGTTTGCAGGAGTACGTTAACGGAACGAGGATAACTGTCAGGAAGAGCGCTTTTGCCAATCTCACCAGGAATGATTTTATTTTGATAATGTGTAAAAGTAAGTATTTTTTTTTACTTCCGTAAGACACTCTGCTATTTATAAGATTCCGGCGAAAATATGTTATTTAACATGTTTTTGACCCTGATGCTCAGGGCAGTTGCCTGAATGCAGATTTTAGGAATTTAATAGATTTGTGTCTTGTTCAGGAAGTTTTCAATAGGGTATAAACGGAAATTTTCTCAGAACATTACACTTAAGTTGCATAATTATGAAAAGCAGACTGGCTGTAGTTGCACTTGGAGGAAATGCCCTTTTAAGAGGAGACCAGAAAGGTACAATCGATGAACAGGAGGAGAATACCACGAGGACGCTGGAGAACCTGGTCTTTCTGCTGAACGAAGGATACAACCTTGTAATCACTCATGGTAACGGACCACAGGTTGGAAATATTCTGATGAGAAATGATGCAGGAGAACAACTGTACAACATTGCACAGATGCCTGTCGACATATGTGTTGCGGATTCCCAGGGAGGAATAGGTTATATGATAGAGAGGATGCTCAGGAACGTGCTCAGCAGGCACTCGATATCAAGAAATGTGGTCTGTATTGTTACCCAGGTGGTTGTCGATATTAATGATCCTGCCTTCAATGATCCCCAGAAAAGGATAGGAAAAATCTACACTAAGGCTGAGGCTGACAATCTTGTCTCGGGAAAGGGTTGGATTTTCAGGGAGGAGGTCAAGATGGAAGGCGGATACAGGCGTGTTGTCCCGTCACCCGCACCGGTTGATGTGATGAACCATTCAATAATACGCGACCTGGCAATGCAGGGTAATATTGTAATTGCCGCCGGAGGCGGAGGGGTGCCCGTTTATTTCGATGAAAAGCATGATGTCAGGCCGGCCGAAGTTGTAATCGATAAGGATCTGGCGTCGTCACTGCTGGCTTCACTTATTGGTGCTGACGAATTTTATATCCTGACAGATGTCCCGTACGTCTATATTAATTACAGGAAACCTGACCAGGAAATAAAGGAGTTTCTAAACTACAACGATGCCTTGAAATATCTGAATGAAGGTCAGTTTGCCAAGGGAAGTATGGCCCCGAAAATAGCAGCATGCCTTGATTTTATAAAGAAGGGAGGGAAAAAAAGCGTTATAACCGAGGCATTCCGCCTGGCCGATAAAAAATATGGCTCGAAGATCACCATGGAATATGAAGACTGATGTCAGGCGATTTCAACAAACATTATCAGAGCTTGAAAAAATTACTACATTTACCACCTGAAAATATGATTTGGAAACAAAAAAATAAGTGTATCATGTCGGTTAATCTGCGAAACAGGCATTTTTTGAAACTTCTTGATTTTACTCCTGAAGAAATAAAATATTTACTTGATCTTGCTGCCGAGCTTAAGAAGCAAAAAAAGGAAGGATCAGAGATCAGAAAACTTAACGGAAAGAATATTGCCCTGATATTTGAAAAATCTTCGACACGAACAAGGTGTGCTTTTGAAGTTGCTGCCTTTGATCAGGGGGCATCCGTAACATATCTTGGACCCAGTGGTTCGCAGATCGGTCAGAAGGAATCAATGAAAGATACTGCCAGGGTCCTGGGGAGGATGTATGACGCGATTGAGTACAGGGGTTATGGGCAATCAATTCTTGAGGAACTGGCCCAATATGCAGGGGTCCCGGTATGGAACGGCCTCACCAACGAATTCCATCCGACACAGATTCTTGCCGATCTGATGACCATGACCGAACATAGTGACAAACCTCTGAACCGTATATCGTTCTGTTATCTGGGCGACGCCAGGTATAATATGGGAAATTCGCTTCTTGTCGGAGCTGCGAAAATGGGCATGGATTTCCGTACCGCCGCCCCGAAGGAATACCAGCAGGGGGAAGAGCTTCAGGCAACCTGCAGGGAGATTGCCAAAGCCACCGGAGCCAAAATCAGTATTACCGATAACGTTGATGAAGCTGTTAAGGGTGTGGATTTCCTCTATACCGATGTCTGGGTGTCGATGGGAGAACCTGACTCTGTCTGGGAGGAAAGAATAAAGCTGTTGCGTCCCTTTCAGGTTAATATGGATGTGGTAAGAAAAACTGGCAATCCAAATGTTAAGTTCCTTCACTGCCTGCCGGCATTTCACAACAGGGAAACCAAAACAGGCGAAGATATTTTCAGAAAATTTGGTCTTGATGGCATGGAGGTCACCGAGGATGTTTTTGAATCAAGTCATTCGGTGGTATTTGACGAGGCTGAGAACAGGCTTCACACAATCAAGGCAGTAATGGTCGCAACGCTGGGGTGATATTTAACGGATCCATTCCTTTATAAAGTAAAAGGTAATCACAAAAGAAGTTGCCAGCTTAAGGCCAATTCCCGTAAGAAATCCAAGCAGACTGCCGAATCCTGCCTTGACGGCATATTTGATATCATCCTTGAATATAAGTTCGCCGACGAAAGCCCCTATAAGCGGCCCTAAGACTATTCCCGGGGGGCCCAGAAAAAGCCCGATAATGAGGCCCACCGTGGCGCCGCGTGTCCCGTATTTTGAGCCGCCAAATTTCCTTGTCCCCCACACAGGAACAATATAATCAAGTATGGAAACAACAACGACAACTGCAAGGAGCGTTATGAGAAGCGTATTCGAAAAGTCTGCGAATTTTGTGAAATGGAGCAGGACAAGGCCCAGGTAACTCAACGGCGGACCCGGCAATACCGGTGCCAGACAACCGATAATACCCAGCAGCATTAATATTATCGCCAATATCAACAGGATATAATCTATCATTAAGCCGGCTTCTTATTTTTTGCCAAGGTCATCGAAATCCACATTCGTAAATTCCCTGGTTGAAAGATCGGCAGTCTCCTTAATTGTCTCTGTTTCTGGTTCCGGAATTAAAATTTCTTCTTTCAGATCACTTTTCCCATTACCTATATATGCAACGGCATCTTTCAATCCCTCGGCAAATTTCTCAAAATCTTCCTTGTACAGGAAAATCTTATGTTTCTCATAAAAGAATTTTCCTTCTTTTCCCTGGCGCTTTTTGCTTTCGGTGATTGTAAGGTAGTAGTCATCCTTCCGTGTAGCCTTTACATCAAAAAAGTACGTCCTTTTCCCGGCTCTTACCACTTTGGTGTAAATCTCTTCCCTTGAGTTTTTTTCATCATTGCCGTTTATGACTTCCTTGGTTCCGGCTTCTTCTTCCATTTTTCTGAGTCAGTTTAGAATTAGGTTAGGCTAATGTTCGATTTTCAAATGTACAAATATTTTTATATCCAAACAAAGCCTGCCAAATGTATCTAAAAATCGAAAGGTTCTTTTGAGGGAAAAGGAAAAAGGTTATTTTTGCAGCCAAAATCTGAGGTTCTTTATTAATGATAAGCAGAAGATTATTGCGGATTAAAGCCCTTATGGCTTTGTATGCATTCAACCGCAGGGAGGATGATGATATTGCTCTTGCCGAGAAGGAGTTGTTGTTCAGTATTGAAAAGACTTACGATCTTTACCATTACATTCTCCTGTTGATACTTGAGGTGGCTGATGTTGCAGCCGAAAAGATCGACCAGGCCCTTCAGAAAAGGATGCCGACGCCGGAAGATCTTAATCCCAAGAGGCGGTTCATAGATAACCAGGTCATTGCGCAGCTCAGGAAGAATAAGGCTTTCAACGATTATGTTTCATCAAAAAAGCTTTCGTGGGTGAATTATCCCCATATTCCCCGCCTTCTGTACAACAAAATGATAGCATGGGATATCTATGAAGAATATATGTTATCGGAGGTCCACAGCTATTCTGCTGATAAAAAATTCATCGTTAATCTTGTAACAAAGCTTTTTGCAGAATCGGAAGATCTCGAGTCAAACCTCGAGGAACAAAGCATATACTGGAATGATGACACCGAGTATGTCATCGTTATGATCGAAAAAACTCTCAAAAAGTTCAAAAGTGACAATAATGAAAGCGCACCTCTCATGCCTCTTTATAAAAACCGTGAGGATGAGGATTTTGTAAAGATATTGTTCAGGAAAGCGGTTCTGCACACGAAACAATGTTCCGAATTAATTGAGAATAATACCACCAACTGGGAGGTCGAAAGGATAGCACTTATGGATATTCTTGTTATGCAGCTGGCCATTACGGAGATAATCGAATTTCCGGAAATCCCGGTTAAAGTAACACTTAACGAGTATATTGAGATAGCCAAATATTATTGTACGCCAAAAAGCAGTACATTTGTCAATGGCATACTCGACAATATAGTAAAGGAGGTCCGTGAGAAGGGGATTTTCAAAAAAAGCGGTAAGGGTCTCATTGGAGAGATTGATGAAGAGAATGCCGGCTAATCTTTTATTTGCTCTATGAAGACAAAGGGAGTTTTATTTTTTATCATTGCACCGATCTTTATGGCTGCATGCACAGGTGAAGGCCCGACTAAAAATGATACGGAAGGCATCATCCTCAAAGACGGTGAAACCGGTGAAATCAGCTTCCGGGAATATGAGCACGATTTCGGGAAGATCTCTGAAGGAGAAAAGGTTGCACATATCTTTGAATTTGAGAACAAAGGGCCGGGGAATCTTGTAATAAAATCAGCTATAACAAGTTGCGGCTGTACCGTAACAAAATTCGATAAAAAACCCATCGCTCCCGGACAAACAGGAAGCCTTGAAGTTGTGTTTGACTCCGGAGGAAGGACCGGGATGCAGACAAAAACAATAAGTGTTCATTCAAATTCCAAGACCAAAGTCGTCATACTTAAGATTACAGCAGAGGTTCTGGAATAAAATGAGAGGTGGAAATTATGGATAAAGAGATAATCCAAAAGAAATGCTTCCCTCATACCCGCCATTTCGGCAGTGGGAAAGAAGGACCACGCTCTGCTTGCAGCCGCGGTAGAAACTGGGAAGGGGCATATTTACTTAAGGAGACACTGCTTGAATTTAAGCCAAAAAGCCGGAAGTGTTTTTCATGAATTATTTCATATAATATAGATCGGCAAAATAACTTCAGGACATAATAACATTGACGGGGCAAGAAATTAATTCTAATCAATAATAAACATCCACAGACCATGAACAATTTAGCTTTCATTCTTTTACAGACAGGTGCAGCAACCGGACAGAATAATGCCCTTGTTACATTCCTGCCATTATTGCTGGTTTTTGTAGTATTCTATTTCTTTATGATCCGTCCTCAGATGAAGAAGCAGAAAGAAATGACAAACTACAGAAATTCTCTTAAAAAAGGAGATAAGGTTATTACCACAGGCGGCATTTATGGAAAGGTATACGAAGTAAAAGACAATTATGTAATGCTTGAGGTAGGCGGCGATCTTAAACTTAAGGTTGATAAGAGCGCCCTCATGAAGGATCCGACTGCCGACAGTGCCCAGTAAATTCTTCCGGTAATAATTTGTGAATCACCACAATGGCATATGGTGGAAGAGATTTTCCGAAAAAGGAGGAAGCAGCAAAAACAGGGATCTTGTAACTTTCTCCTTCTTTCTTTTGCTTTCTTTTATATTATGGTACCTGAATTCTCTGGAAAAGGATATCGAATATGAAATGAAGTACCAGGTCAGTTATGTCAATCTTCCGGAGAACAGGGTATTGGCCGATGAATCCGTCCCAAAACTGAATGTCTTCCTGAAAGGTCCCGGCTATTCCATCCTGAAGATCAAACTTGCAGGAAGCAGGGCTCCTGTTGAGATTGATATTTCATCAATAAGCTACAGGAGGGTTCCCGGAAGCCGGACACCCAGCTATTACATCCTGTCTTCATCCCTTGTTCCAAAACTGAGGAATTTTCTTGATTCTGAATGTGATGTCACTTCAATAAAGCCCGATACCCTTTTCTTTACCCTCGACAGGATTATAAGCAAAAAAGTCAGGGTTGTCCCTGATCTTGATATAACACCTGCAAGGCAGTATCTTATCAAAGGCGGCCTGAAAGTATCTCCCGACACTGTCACGGTTAAGGGTCCGAAACGTATAGTTGATACCATCCATTTCATTACAACCAGGTACAGGAGAATCAAAAGCATTAACGAGTCTGAAACCATTGCTATCGGACTTGAATCGATACGCGGTCTCTCATTCTCCTCAAAAAAGGTACATGTAACAATTCCTGTTGAGCAGTTTACAGAAGCCGAATTCAGGGTTCCGGTCAAGTTGCTGAACAGTCCTGATTCGGTAAATGTCAGGATTTTCCCTGACATGGTAACCGTAAAATGTATGGTTGCTGTAAGTGATTACAGGAAAATCAGGGAGGTGCCTTTTGATGCTGTGATAGACCTGTCGGAAGCTGCCCTGAATTCTTCTGAAAAACTACAGGTTGGTCTTCGGAACATACCTCCTTTTATCAGTTCACTCAGGGTCAGCCCTGCCAAAGTGGATTTCCTTCTTGAAAAAAAGCGGCAAAGGTGAAAAGCGGGACAGGCAGAATACTCAAGCTCGGCATTACAGGCGGGATTGGCAGCGGAAAAACAACTGTCTGCAAAGTGTTTTCAGTACTTGGCGCACCTGTGTTTTCAGCTGATGAAGAGGCAAAGAGAATACTTGATAACGAGAGAGAAATTCGGAAAAAGATAAGCGATGCAGTCGGTAAAGACCTTTATATCTCAGGTTCTCTCGACAGGAAGGAACTTGCAAGGCTGATTTTCAACAACAGGGATCTTCTTGAAAAGGTCAACGGGATAATACATCCTGCTGTTTTTCGATATTTCAGCGATTGGGTTCAGATGCAGGATTTTCCATATGTGATAATGGAAGCCGCTATTCTTTTTGAAAGCGGGGCGGCACGCATGATGGACAGGATAGCAACTGTGGTCACTCCCGTTGAAGAGAGAATTGAAAGGTTGCTTCGCGGAAACAAGTTTACAAGAGAACAGATTACCGAAAGGATCAGAAACCAGATCGACGACGGATCAAGGATCAGCCAGTCGGATTTTGTCATCTTCAATTCTGAAAATGATATGATAATCCCTGCGGTACTTGGTGTTCACAATGAGATGTTGAGATTGTACAATAAAAATTGAAGGGATGGGATTTTTTGGCAAATGGATCGGTGGCGGTTTGGGCTTTGTGCTCGGAGGTCCTCTTGGGGCGGTTCTTGGCTTCCTTGTCGGATCAATGGTTGACAATACGACTGTTCAGCAGACCTATACAACATCAGCACGAAGGCCGACACCCGGCGATTTCGGGATGAGCCTTCTTGTTCTCATTGCTGCCCTTATGAAAGCTGACGGCAAGGTCCTTAAATCAGAACTGGACTACGTCAAACGGTTTTTTGTTCAGCAGTTTGGTGAAGCTTCGGCAAGAGAGGCTCTGATTATGCTGAGGGATATCCTTAAACAGAACATTCCTGTCAGGGATGTATGTGTCCAGATATCCCGGAATATGGATTATTCTTCGAGGCTCCAGCTGCTTCATCTTCTTTTTAACATTGCCTGTGCCGACGGAACGGTTAATGCCGCAGAACTCGATGCCATTGAAAAAATGGCAGGTTATCTGAACATTGCCTCCTCCGACTATTTGTCGATAAGGAATATGTTCGTTCCTGAAACGGATTCGGCATATAAAATTCTTGAAATTGAACCTTCAGCAACCGATAGTGAGGTAAAGAAAGCTTACAGACGGATGGCCATGAAATATCACCCCGACAAGGTGGGACATCTGGGCGAGGAGTTCCGTAAATCGGCCGATGAAAAATTCAAGAAGGTAAATGAGGCATACGAAAAAATCAAGAAAGAAAGAAATATGATCTGAAATCCGGACTTAAAAAAGGGATTTTTATGTTCGTACTATTATACTAAGGATTAAATTTGCGGATTAAATTTTATTGAGAATGGTATTAAAGGACATTTTGGCAATTTCGGGTGAACCGGGTCTTTTCAAGTTTGTTGCCCAGGGTAAAAATGCAATTATAGTTGAACATCTCGAAACAGGAAGACGCAGCAGCGCCTTCACCTCGGCAAAAGTCAGTTCACTTGAGGATATTTCCGTGTTCACACAGGATGAGGATATGCCTCTGGCCAAAGTATTTGACAGAATCTTTGAGAAGGAATCAGGCGGACCTGCCATCGACCCTAAAACAGCAACTCCCGAAATCCTGAAAAAGTATTTTGAAGGGATAGTCCCTGAATATTCCAGAGAAAGGGTGTATGTAAGCGACATCAGAAAGATAATCGTGTGGTACAACCTTCTCCTGAAAAAGGATATGCTGATCCCTGACGAGCCTGAAAAACAGGATGATCAGGAACAGAAGGATAAAGTTGCTGAAGAAAAGCCGGTTACCGGAAAGAAAACCAGAAAAAGTACATCAGAGCCCGGGAAATAATTGCAGGGCAGATAATACCTCAGCTATGAATTTTGGCGGCAGTGAAGTGGTGTACGATTATTCCGCTTCAAAAATTATTGTTCTCCCCGTTCCATACGACGAGACAAGCACCTGGATGAAAGGCGCTGACAAAGGACCTGATGCCATCCTGGAAGCTTCGGTCAACCTGGAATTTTACGATGTTGAAACCGGTACCGAAGCGCATCTTAAAGGTATCCACACTGTCGGCCCTGTACTTGAAAAGGGTTCTCCTGAACTGCTTGTAAAATCTGTATATGAAAGAGTCATTGGCCTGCTGCATGACGATAAATTCCCGGTTGTTATCGGAGGAAACCATACTGTCAGCATAGGAGCTGCCAGGGCATTCGCTGATAATTTCAATGATCTGACTGTCCTTCAGCTTGATGCACATGCCGACCTGAGGCAGGAATATGAGGGATCGGAAAATAACCATGCCTGTGTGATGGCACGAATAAGGGAATTTGCCCCAATTGTTCAGGTGGGGATACGAAGTATGTCTTTGGGGGAACTGCCATATGCCGACAATGAAAGGATATTTTATGCTCATCAACTACTCGGCGACAAATCGTTATACTCCAGAGCCATTGATAAAATTGGCAAAAATGTCTATGTCACTGTCGATCTTGATGTATTTGATCCTTCACTGATACCATCAACAGGAACTCCTGAGCCCGGGGGGCCTGAATACCACGATATTATGCTTTTCCTTAAGGAGGTTGCTGAAAAGCGGAACATTGTGGGCTTCGATGTGGTCGAGCTTTGCCCTTCCCAATACAATAAGTCTCCTGATTTTGTCGCAGCCAAAATAATATACCAGCTTTTAAGCTACATATTTGCCTGAGCGGCCAGGGAATTCATTGCAGATCTTCCTTTTTTGCCTTTTCCCAGATTTCATTCATCTCATCAAGTGTCATGTCATGAAGTGAGATACCTTTAGAGAGAGTCTCTTTTTCAAGATAATTGAAACGTTTAATGAATTTTCTGTTGGTCTTTTCAAGCGCCGCCTCAGGGTCAATTCCGTATAATCTTGAAGCATTTATGAGCGAAAACATGACATCTCCAAGCTCTTCCTCGATTTTTGCTGTATCGCGATTATGAATTTCAGTCTTAAGCTCATTTATTTCTTCCAGTACCTTGTCCCAAATCTGATCGCGAACTTCCCAGTCGAATCCCACACCACGGACTTTTTCCTGTATCCTGTTTGCCTTTACAACAGCAGGCAGAGATGACGGAACACCCGAAAGAACAGGCTTATATGCCGAATTTTCCCTTATCTTGAGATGCTCCCAGTTTGTTTCAACTTCAGAGGATCCGGAAACTTTAACATTACCAAAGACATGCGGATGCCTGTAAATCAGTTTTTCGTTTATCCCCTTCAGGACATCAGCCATTGAAAACTGATTTTTTTCAGATCCTATCTTTGCATAGAAGACTATGTGCAACATCAGATCTCCGAGTTCATTCCTTATGCCATCTTCATCTCCTGAATATATTGCATCTGCCAGCTCGTACGTCTCTTCAACAGTAAGCTTCCTCAGGCTTTCATTAGTTTGTTCCCTGTCCCACGGACATTTGTCTCGCAGTTCATCAATAATATCCAGGAGTCTTCCAAACTCCTCACAGCTTCTTTCCTTGTCTGTCATTTTTCAGAATGTTAAAATAAACGGTTTACCGGCGCAGCTTTATCGGTCGAATCGACCCGCAATGATGAGCCAATTTCTATGCTGAGAAGCTCAGACACATTGGCGCCGTTTATGGAAATCTCCAACAGGTCGAGCGAATTGAACCTTGCCAGGAGATCTCCTACTGCAACATCTCCGTACGATTGTGATATTTGTTCCGTGAAATTTTTATTGCTTTGAATTGAGATCCTGAATCCCCTGTTTTCGAAGACCCTGTAGAAAACCTCTCTTGTGATGTTGGATATTGCATTGCCGTAAGAATCAATAAAAATAATGCTGCCAATAATTACATCTTTGTCGATTGTCGCTCTTAAAGGCATCCTTTCAGTAATGCCGCTTACCGGCTCCCCGAGCTGTGAAGGCTTCCTTCCTGAATACAGGCCAGCAGCAGCATTTGCAAAAATCTCAAGCTCGTCTGTTTTTCCCCCGGCGTCGATACTGATTATTTCATCAGGATCGGAATTGAGGATGAGGTTGAATATCCCGTTGTCAGTCCCGATGAAGAATTGATCCCTGGCCTTTACTATCAGATACCTTGCTCCGTTCCCCGGCTCAGAGTGAACGCAGATAATGTGAACTGATCCTTTGGGATAGTTGCTGTATGTATTACGAATGACAAATGCTGCATGAGAAATATCAAAAGGCAAAATACCTGAGGCATTGTCGATTATAATTGCCCCGGGACACAGGCTGCAGATTTTACCCTTGATGATGCCGTTATAGATATCATCAGCCCTCCATTCAGTTGTAAGCGTGATAACAGCCATGGGAAAAAACTTACGGCAAAGATAATCTTCTAAAGAAAAAATAAGCTTACTTTGTGGATGCCGGCAGATCTTTTTTTAACCGGGCCGGACTTTCCGGCAATTGTTGTTAACAGGGAGAATTTATTTATTTTTTAAAGGATTTGATGACAGAGATAGTATTATTTCTTGAGGATATTGACCCTGTGATCTTTTATGGTACAAATAATTCCCTGCTCGATAAAATCCGGGGCTTCTTTCCCAAAATCAAAATTATCGCAAGGGGCAATGAGCTGAAATGTATCGGAGAAGAGGCCGAGATAACCATATTTGCCGAAAAGTTTAATGAGATTGTTGAGTATTATCAGAAATATCACCGGCTCGAAGAAGATGATCTTGAGAAATATTTCTTTGATGCAGGACATATGAAAAGCGCCTCAAATGGCGAATTTGAACATGTGATTGTTTTCGGGACCAGCGGGAAACCGGTAAGGGCGCGTACCGTAAACCAGGTTTTGCTGGTTAATGATTATAAGAACAATGACCTTATAATCGCTGAAGGTCCGGCCGGTACCGGAAAGACATATACCTCAATAGCCCTGGCGGTCAGGGCACTTAAGGAAAGGGAGGTCAAAAAGATAATACTGGCCAGGCCGGCAGTCGAAGCAGGGGAGAGGCTGGGCTTCCTCCCCGGAGACATGAAGGAAAAACTTGATCCGTATTTGCAACCTCTTTACGATGCACTGCACGATATGATCCCATTCAAAAAGCTTGAGACTTTGATGGAGGATGGTACCGTACAGATTGCACCTCTTGCCTTTATGAGGGGCAGAACACTTGAGAATGCTTTCGTGATCCTTGATGAGGCCCAGAATGCAACTGTAAGCCAGCTGAAAATGTTTCTGACACGCATGGGCATAAATTCAAAATTCATAATGACTGGCGACACAACACAGATTGACCTTCCAAAAAGATCAGAATCAGGTCTGCTTCAGGCAATGAGGATTCTTGCCGATATAGAGGGCATATCCATTATCAGATTTGATGAGAGGGATATTGTCAGGCACAAGCTTGTAAGGAGAATTGTAAAAGCATACGAACAGGAAGAAAACAACGGGAAGGATTCACCGGTTTCTTCCGTAAAAGAAGGCCGGATGCCGTAAAAGGAAAAATTCCGGTTTATAAGAAAATTTTTGATCGCAGAAAATAAATATTTGATAATATGGATAGTACAATTCAATATTCAGATTTCAGCTTCCCGGGGCAGAGAGGTATTTACAAGGGAAAAGTAAGAGATGTTTATAACATCAATGACAAGTACCTTCTGATGATAGTCTCAGACCGGATTTCTGCTTTTGATGTGGTTCTGCCCAGGGGAATACCATACAAGGGCCAGGTTCTCAATCAGATAGCTGCCAAATTCCTTGACGCAACAAGCGATATCGTCCCAAACTGGAAAATTGCAACCCCCGATCCGACTGTCACAATTGGTTACAAATGCAAACCATACCCTGTTGAAATGATTGTAAGGGCTTACCTTACCGGAAGTTCATGGAGGACCTACAAGGCGGGGGCAAGAGAAATATGCGGCATAAAATTGCCTGACGGAATGAAGGAACATCAGAAATTTCCGGTTCCTGTCATCACTCCTACAACCAAAGCCGGACATGGCAGCCACGATGAGGATATTTCAAGGGAAGAGATAATCGGAAGCGGACTTATCCCTGAGGAAGAATATGCCCTTATCGAAAAATATACAATGGATGTATTCATGAGAGGGTCAGAAATTGCTGCCCGGCATGGTCTGATTCTTGTTGATACCAAATATGAGTTTGGCAATCTTGACGGAAAGATTATGCTTATCGATGAAATCAATACTCCTGATTCTTCGAGGTATTTTTATGCTGACGAATATCAGGACAGATTCGATAAGGGATTGCCGCAAAAGCAGTTATCAAAGGAGTTTGTCAGGGAATGGCTTATGGAGAACGGATTCCAGGGAAAGGAAGGACAGAAAATCCCCGAGATGAGCGATGAATTTGTCGGACAGGTCTCTGAGAGATATATTGAACTTTATGAAAATATAACCGGGGAGAAATTTGTAAGGGCAGATATATCAGACGTCAGGAAACGGATTGAAAGCAACTGTCTTAAATTCCTGGAAACCCTCAAATAAATGAAATGAACAGGATGCTGAAAAATAAAACATTAATAACATTGTTTCTCCTGCTTGTGACGGTCCCGGCAGTCCTGTCGCAGGTTGTTGTTGAAAGATCGCGCGACAGGATAATCATCTCAGGGATACCCTACTACCTCCATCTGGTAAAGAAGGGAGAAACGGCTTATTCAATATCGAAAGCATATGGCATAACCACTGAAGAGCTTTTAAAGGAAAATCCGGAAATATCAGCCGGACTGAAAGACGGACAGAGCCTCAGGATAAAGGTCAGCATGGTCGATACCGCACCTGTCTCACAGCAGCCACCACTACCGGCAATTTTCAAGGATGAAACGAAATATGTCTATCACATTCTTCAACCCGGAGAAACTATCTATCGTCTTTCAAAAACCTACGATGTAACAGAAGAGGAATTAATAAAGAGCAATCCGGGAGTCGACATAAGCAAGCTTCCCGTCGGTTTTGAAATTGCCATTCCAAGGAAAAAAGAATCTTCGGCAGTTCAGACAATCTCCGGCCGGGATCCCAACGCCTATTACCACAAGGTTTCAAGGGGTGAAACCATGTATTCAATTTCACGGCAGTACGGAATTACTGTCAGGGAACTCAGAAGAGCCAATGGCGATACACGTTTCCCTCAGGTTGGCGACTATCTTAAGATACCTGGCAAAAAGCCTGTCCCGGAAAAGGTTGTTGTTCCGGAAATTATTGAAGAAACGCCGGAATTAGTTGTACAGGAAGCCGAATATAAGAAGAGACCTTCGGGTTATACCTCTGTATCCGATCTGACAGGTTCGTTCAATGTGGCAGTTTTACTTCCCTTTTATCTGTCCGAAAACGAAAAACGCAGAGAGATCGATTCTTCAAAGTCGGTAAAGGGGAAGAAGATATACAGGGAAATAAACCGGTCAGACGACTGGATCTATCCAAGAAGCCTTGGCTTTGTGGAAATGTACGAGGGCATGCTGCTTGCAGCCGACACTCTCAGGGCACTTGGTCTGAATATAAGAATGAATGTTTTTGATGTCGGTGCAGATTCCATTGGAGCACGAAGACTTTTAAACTCGGGAAAACTTGACGGGATGGATCTGATAATCGGACCTGTCTATTCTGAAATTATGTCATTTGTTGCTGAGTATGCAGGAAAGCGTGGAATACCTATTGTGTCTCCGGTCCAGCTTGAAAACAACATGGTTCTTCGTAACAATCCAACGCTTTTTATGTCTGTTCCCTCCATTGATATTGCACAGGCTGCAATGGCAGAAAAGCTTAAAGAGTACCATGACAGGAATATTGTCCTTATTCAGTCTAAACTTGCAAAAGAATCAGAAGGGGTCGTAAGACTTCGCAATCTGATTGCTGACGAGCTTGCTTCTCTGGTTCCAGGAGAGGACGTAAAGATCAGAACCATGGATTTCGTGAGCAGATCATCCCTGAGAAAGGATTCAGTGAACAGACTTGCCTATTCTCTGTCCGACAAGACAGGTAATGTGGTGATTATTGCATCCGAGGATTCTCCTGTTATGAGCGAGTCGATAACCGATATTCATGCCCTTGCACGGAAGTATAATATAAATGTTTTCGGCTATCCGGCCATGAGATACCTCGATAATATTGATCATAAGATCTGTTTTGACCTTGGTCTTATGATATATTCACCATACTGGATAGATTATTCGGCCCCTGATGTGAAACAGTTTAATTCTGTCTTCAGAAAAAAATTCCTTACGGAACCTTCCGAAATAAGCTATGCATGGCAGGGATATGATATTTTATATTATTTCCTTTCAGGAATTGCCATACACGGCAGGGAATTTCTGTCACATCCGGAAATACATAATCCGGATCTTCTTCATACTGAATTTGATTTCAGGCGAAATGGCCTTAATGACGGATTTGAAAATCAGAAATTATATCTGATCAGATATTCAAATAATTACGAGCTGGAACTTGTCAGTGGCGGAAATTATGCGGCCAGGTAAGAAGAATTAAACCCCTGTACCGTGATGTCAGATAAAATGAATTGTTAACAAAAATTAACAATGGGGAATATAAACACAATATTAATTGTCTAATTGGTGTATGATTAAGGAATCGTACAGGCAGACCAGTGATGAGGAACTAGTCAGGGCAACTCTGGATGGTGATAAAAGAGCTTTCGGAGAGATAATATCCCGTTATCAGAATATGGTTGCCAGGACTGTCAAAGGGATGCTGGGAGATTCAGTTTACGCGGAAGATATAGGGCAGGAGGTTTTTGTAAAGCTGTTCTATTCTCTTTCAGATTTCAGAGGTGAGGCAAAGCTTTCAACATATATTCAGAAGATTGCTGTAAACCTTACTCTGAATGAGATAAAAAGAAGAAAAAGGTTCTTTTCAATGTTTTCTCATAAAGGGAACGATGAAATGCATGAAATTGAGATCCCTGATCATGACACGCAAGAGAGGCGGGACGCTGCAGAACTTGTGAACAAGGCTCTCATGAACCTGGATCCGAAATTCCGTGTAATTGTGGCAATGAGAATGCTGCAGGGGTATTCAACAAAGGAAACTGCCGAAATCCTTGATCTTCCTCTTGGAACGGTCCTCTCACGGCTCTCAAGGGCACAGGAACAAATAAAAAGTATTTTAAAAAAGATATGACGACATGAAATCTGCGGATCTTAAATTATTGATAATCAAGTCTCTTGACCCGGGGGCCGACCCCCGTGAAATATCGAGGGAGATCGAAGAAACCGGCGCGGAATATAAATTCAGCAACGGATTCGGAGAAAAAGTTCTCGGCAGGATTTATTCATCCGGTTCTGCTGTTGTCAGAAAGGTTGAATTCATAAAAGACCTTAATTTTGTATTTTACAGGCTTGCACTTTCCGGAGTCGCAGCAATAGTAATCCTGCTGATTTCAATTTTCATTATGGAAGGATCGTTTTCAATGAATTCTTTTCTTGGGCTTGGAAACACTTATGATGAAACAATAACATGTCTTTTAACCGGATATTGATTCTATTATGAAAACTCGCACAATAATTCTGGGGATTATAACTCTTGTTGTCGGATTTCTCCTCGGCATGCTGACCTCTGCCCAGGTAAGATTGCACAGGCTGAGGCCCGTGAGGATGTATGCTTCGGAGGAACGTTTCCGTGAAGGTTTTTATAAGATAATCCAGCCTGACGAAAACCAGAAGATAAAGATTGACCAGATCCTCGACAAGTATGCCCGCATTAACAGCGAAATCCAAAACAATTTCAGGAAAGAATTTGAGGCAAACAGAAAAGCGATGAGAAAGGAACTTGACTCGAATCTTACAAGGGACCAGATTGCAAGACTGAAAGAAATGGATGAAAAACGTCAGGAAATGATGAGGCAGGCACGCGAGAGACGCAAAAATGACAGTTTAAACCCAAGAAGCGACCGGCCGGGATCAATGCGTCATGGAGACGAAGGGCGGGATTTCCAGGGGCCTCCTCCACCGCCTTCTTTCACTGAGGGGGACACTTCCGGGTCAGCCAGAGGTAAATAACAGATAATCCAGCAAAATAGGCAGATCTTCTGCATTGACCCCAAGCGAAAGCAGCAATGGACGGTCTTCTTCAAAGATTTTCATGAACTCAGCCAGCGTAACCTGGCCGCTTCCTATGCCAAGTCTGTAAAAATCGACTGCTTCCTTCTTTTTACCCTGGCATAATGAAAGATGCCCTTTATTAATATAGTCGTGGGCAGTCATTTTGCCCGATGACAGTCGTTCATAGTACTTTTCAGAATCACCGAACCTGCCAAGGGCAAAATAACAGAAAGCGATAGGCCTGAGTATCTTTAGATTACCCGGGTCATTATATTCAACCCTGAAGTAATATTTGAGTGCAGCTTCATAATCATGAAGGTCTAGGTAACAATGCCCCGTCATGATTGTTGTCTGGATATCATCCGGATCCATGGTCGCTGCCTGCAGATAATAATCAAGAGCCTCTTCTTTTTTTCCGAGGCGGCGCATGCACAATCCAATTTTTTTAAGTGTCCAGACTTTTCTTTCAATAAGTTCAGCTCTCTGGTAATATTTTAGGGCCTCTGCGTAATTGTCTTCCTGCTGGTAGCAAAATGCTATTTTTTCATAAAGCTGTGAATCATCAGGCTTGTCTTTTAACTGACGCAGAAACAATTCGAGGGCATCCTTGTAATAGTTCTTGCTGAAGAAATAATCGGCCAGCCCTGCTTCAGCTTCGCCCGCATTTCCGGTCATCCTGAAAAATTCGGAATTATATATGTCGAGCTTGCCTGAAAACAGATCTTCAAATTCTTTCCTGTATGGCGAGAGTTTAAAAAACCTGTAAATATCCTGAACATACTGGGTAACATTTGTCCTGAAATTCCTGTATGGATCTGCCTCTGACTCCCCGTCATCGAGCTGCTGCAGCCCATCGAGCTCCAGCCGGAATACCTTTAGCATCATAGTCTTTTGTGATGACGGGAGATATTTCAGGTTAAGAATAAGAGAATACTTGTCAGAATTGCATATGAACGGAGTTTTATAAAGGGCTTCTGCAAGTTGGTCGGTGCCGGGACCGAGAACTTCGTCATGGAAAATCTCATTAAAGACCTCATGATCCGGATAAAATGGCAAGAACCAGTTCTTGAAGTCTTTGAAGAAGTCAAAATGTTTCAGATTGGAGAATGCCGACATATAAACGTCAGCTCCTTCCATCTGCAGTTTTGTCAACTCTTCCATTGTCCGGAAAATATCCTCGGAGTCCTTGAACATATCCGACCAGTCGGGGTTCTTTTCTCCATATTGGTCACCCGGCAGGATATTGTCAAGATCAAGCTTTTCCTCAATCCTGGGCTTGAGCTTTGCAACTTTGGGAAGTATCTCTTCATTAAGCTTCCTGCTTAGGTTTTCTGTTTCCCTTGATCTTATTATCTGGAGTACTATCAGCCTGCAATGTTCCCTGAAATTCCTGTCCTTACCCAGTTTTGTGATCATTGAAGTTATTTCGGGGTAAAGCAATATTCTGTTGTTGTAATAGTAAAGACTGAAAATCAATCCGGTAAGAGCCCTTTCCATCACCTTCTCCTCGCCAGACCTGTAAAAATCGATAAGGCGAAACAACTTGTCAGGCTGAAAGGTCCTGAAGGAGCTAAGCGATATGGCACTGACAAAAACGGATTTCTCGTACCATCTGAATTTGCCTGAATCCAATATTATTCTTATAAGGCTGTTTTCGGCATCACCAAAATAATCTGTGAGCCATAAATGGTTGAATATCTTGCTTATCAGCTGCCTGTGTTTGACGGCAATTTCCGATTCAGGATCAGGATCAATCTCTCCTGTCAGTTTCAGCCACTCATCAAGATCTGGTTTGAACATCAGATCATCAACTGTTTCAATAAGACTTTTCCCTGCTAGTTTTTGTTCTTTCATGGTCTGTTGCATCATCCAGTATGTATGCCATCCTGAATAACGTGACAGAATGTCCTGCCGCAAACGGTCAGCCAGGCGAAGAATTGACTGAATAAGCTTCAGATATACTTTAGGCCTTTCAGGATCATTAATGCCTTCAATAGTGTATGAGAGCATGTTCCTGTATGTCATTACGATATCATTATACTCGTCACGGAGATATCCAAGCGATGAAACTGATATCATATCTTCCAGAATATCAAGGCTTTGTTTTACCTTTTTTTCAGATATGAGTTTGCAGATAACCTTGTGTTGCAATATTATTTTGTTGGAGTTCACGGCTTTAAATCTTCAAATTTTTCCTGAAAGCGAAATCTCTCTCTTACCATATTACAACAATCAGGCCGATTGGTTTAAAATGATGCCACTTAACACAATATCGCAGGTGTCTTATATAAGGGGGAAACTCCTGCCGGTAGTGATCTTTTTAAAAGTTGAATCCTATGCTGAAGTAACCCTTAAGCGATCTGAAATACCTTACACTGTCGGTGAAACCCTGCATAAATCCTATTTTGATTGGCCCTATTATTGACATATAACCAAGCCCGATCCCGTAACCTCCGAACACCGACGGATCATTGTCCCGGGAGGGCTCACGTGCCATGGCGAGATTCGCGGCGAGACTGAGGTGAAAATCTTTTCTGAACTCAATATCAGCGTCATATCTTATTCCTGCCAGCCTGTCGACAGGGATCTCATTGTCGTGAAATCCTGCAAGAGGGACGGACCTGGGAGATGAGCCTTCAACCCCGCCCATGAAGTAATAGTTTTGAGGAGATGTTACGGTATCCCTGGTATATGTATATAAAATGTTGCCTCCAAACGACATCGACACTTTTCTCCCGGTCTGGAAATATTTTCTGAAACCTGCTGATGCAGAATATGAACTCTTAAAAAGAAAATCGCCGGGCTGATCAGGAGTAAAGGTGACTTTTGAAAATTCCCTTTTGATTTTTCCTGAAAGTAACCGGGAATAGTGTAATGAGATCAATGAAGTCAACCCTTTTTTTGGAAAGTACTTTTTGTCCAGGCTGTTGATCCGGGTTTCATAGCCGGCATCGAAACTGTTAAATGTCACCCTTCGGATATTATCCTCCGAAACAAAGTCAGGGACAAGGCTGAAGCTTTTAAATTCGGCCGAGATGCTCATCATGTGGTTCAGGCCTGTCCTGTTATTGAAGCTGACGCCTGAGGAGAAGCTTAGGGAAGGGAATTTTCCTGTTTCTCCCCTCAGAGTAAAATGGGGTATCAGCGTATTATCACTGTTGAAAAACAGTGACAGACCCGCATTTTGATGCTTTCCGAAGAATTGGGTGAAGTTGAAGCGAAATCTGTAGTACTGTCCTACATAGCTGTCTACCTCAAGAGCCGAGCTTCCTGTCAGAAAATTTTTTGCCGAAAGATTAAGAATGGCACCTTCCTTAAGAAAATTATCATAATGGACAGCAGTGTAGATCATTGTCAGGGGCTTTTCCGTACATTCGATTACCAGCTTCAGGGATTGTCCGGAAGGGATGATTCTGTATTTTACCTTTTCAAACCATGCCCTGCCGTAAAGAAGATCTATTTTATCATTAAGGTAATCTTTTCGGACTGTTTTTCCCGGAGCTATCTCGAGTATGCCAAGGATCTGGTCGTCGGAGATCACAGAATTGCCGGTCACTTCTATTTCGTCAAATATATATGAATCGATGTTTTCCAGGAATTTAACTTCTTTTTGAGGTCCCAGACGGTTCAGTGAATCGGCCAGTCTTCTGAACTTTTCCCTGAATGGGGCCGCTGCCCTGTATCCTCTCTGATAAATTGTGTCTACCTGAGAGAACGAGGTTATTGAAATGCCGTTCTCATTTGGGACTATAAGATAGTCTATCAGCTTTTTTTCCCGGGCAAAGTCATTTATGCTGTTGAAGAAACTAAGCTGTTTCAGAACACCTGTGATTGATTGAAGTTCATTTTCATTATATCTGTTAAAACCGGTATATGAGCCAATTACAATGTCGGCCCCCATTTCTTTCAATTCAGTGACGGCTATGTTCCTTACAAAACCTCCGTCGATAAGTATGGCAGTGTCGATTTTTACAGGGGTAAAAACGCTTGGGACAGCCATACTGGCCCTCACAGCATCCGGAAGATATCCTGTCTTAAGTACTGTCTTGCTGCAGGAGACAAGATCTGTTCCGATGCAGAGAAAAGGAACAGGAAGTAACGAGAAGTCGGTTATTCTGGCTGCCGGCCATGCATAATAACTTAACATTTTCTCTATATGCTGTCCGCTTATCAGCCCGGAAGGAAGCTTAACCTTTCTGGAGGTTATAGGAAAAGAGGCAATACTGTTATTGAAATATTTCTTTTCTGTAAATATTACCTTATCCTCGGTGATATTGTTTGAAAGAAGCAGGTCCCAGTCAGCGGTCTTAAGAATATTATAGAGGCTGTCAGAGCTGTAACCGATCGAATACAAAGAGCCCACGATACTTCCCATGCTTACGCCTGTGATATAGTCAGGCCTCAGGCCAGCTTCTTCCATTACCTTAATTACGCCAAGATGCGCCATGCCGAATGCGCCTCCTCCGCTAAGAGCAAGTCCCAGTTTCGGGCGGGCATTCTTTACCTGTGAAAAAACGGTTGTCAGATTGAAGGAGAGAAATAATAACAGAGCGGTTTTAAATAGAATTCTTTTCACTTTCAATTAGTTCCGTAAAAATTTCTGATTCGTGTTAAATGCATTACAAGGGCACCTGAACCCTTAATGACATCGAAAGGCAAGTTAATAAATTTCAGTATTTTTACCGGGTGAAAAATATAACAAAGAGCGGAACTTTTTTTCTTCCTGTCACCAAAAAGGAAATAGAGGATCTTGAATGGGATCAGCCTGACGTAATTATCTTCAGTGGTGATGCGTATGTTGATCATCCATCCTTTGGTCCTGCGGTGATCGGAAGAGTGATCCAGAATGAAGGGTTCAGGGTTGCGATTGTGCCACAGCCAAACTGGAAGGATGACCTGCGAGATTTCCGTAAACTGGGGGTCCCGAAGTACTTTTTCGGTGTAACTGCAGGTAACATGGATTCGATGGTCAATCATTATACCGCAGCAAGGAGGCTACGGTCGGATGATGCATATACTCCAGGCGGAAAAGCAGGGTTCAGGCCTGATTACGCGAGTATAGTTTATACCAGAATACTGAAGCACCTCTATCCCGAAGTTCCTGTTGTTCTTGGAGGGATTGAAGCATCGATGCGGCGACTTACGCACTATGATTACTGGAAGGACAGTGTTGAGCCGTCTATTCTGCTCAGCAGCGGAGCAGACATGCTTATATATGGTATGGGAGAGCAGCCCGTCAGAGAGCTGATAAGGCTCCTTGCCAAAGGAGTCCCATTTAAATCTCTCGATACAATTCCCCAGACTGTCGTTGCCATTGGCAGGAATGATTCTCTTCCGGTGAACGGCAAGTGGAGGGATATCATGCTCGGCAGCTATGAGGAATGTGCGGCCGATAAAAAGATATTCGCTTCAAATTTTATGATATTTGAGAAGGAGTCAAACAGGATAGACGCGGCCAGGCTGGCAGAACCTTCCGGTGATAAAATGGTCATAGTTAATCCCCCTTTCCCTCCAATGTCAATGGAAGAGGCGGACCGTTCCTATGACCTGCCATATATGTATCTGCCTCATCCCAAGTACAGGAACAAGGGGCCTATCCCTGCCTATGAGATGATTAAATTTTCAGTCAATATTCATCGCGGGTGTTTCGGTGGTTGCAGTTTTTGCGCCATAGCAGCTCATCAGGGAAAGCAGATTATAAGAAGGTCGGAGAAATCAATACTGGCCGAAATAGAAAAAATCAGGAGCCTCCCTGGTTTCAGGGGATATCTTTCTGATCTTGGAGGCCCTTCAGCAAATATGTATTCAATGAAGGGTATCGACAACGAACTGTGCAGGAAATGTTCGCGTCCTTCGTGTATCTGGCCCGCGGTATGCAAAAATCTTGAAACCGGGCATGGAGAACTTACAGAATTATATAAAAAGGTAAACAGACTGCCAGGCATCAAAAAGGCTTTCATAGGCAGCGGTATAAGGTACGATCTTCTTTTCCATGAATGGAACAGCAGGGCAGGGAAAGCGGAAAAGGAATATCTGGAAGAACTTATTAAGAATCATGTTTCGGGCAGACTGAAGGTTGCGCCTGAACACACCTCACGCTATGTGGTGAACCTTATGAGAAAGTCGCCTTTCAGTTTATTCTGTAAGCTTAAGGAGCAGTTTGAAAAAATAACTGCCAGGGAAGGATTAAAATATGAGATAATTCCGTATTTCATTTCTTCACATCCGGGTTCCACGGAGGAAGCCATGTCAGAGCTGGCCGGGGAGGTCAGGAGTCTGGGGATAAAACCGGAACAGGTTCAGGACTTTACTCCCACACCCATGACACTTTCCACAACAATGTATTATTGTGGCAAGGATCCGTACACCGGTAAGAAGGTTTATGTTGCAAGAGACGTGGAGGAGAAACGCAGGCAAAAAGAATATTTCTTCTGGTATAGGTCGCGGTACAGTCGTGAATACCCTTTAAAAAAGAGAAAACCGGGAAGCTGAGCTCCCGGTTTTATCAAACCTTTGAACTATTCGTTCAGAAACAACTGTTACTCATATTCCTTAAGGATATTTTTCACGTCATCCGGGGCTACGCGGCCATAGGTCTTATCTCCGATAAGCACCACGGGTGCGAGGCCGCAGGCGCCGACGCACCTGAGGCTCGAAAGTGAAAACTTGCCATCCTTTGTTGTCTGACCCACCTGAAGCCCAAGTTCTTTCTTAAATTCATCCAGAACTTTTTCAGCGCCCCTTACATAACATGCTGTACCCATACATATGCTAATCGGATGTTTGCCTTTCGGGGTCATGGTAAAGAAAGAATAGAATGTTACCACTCCATAGATTTTTGCTACAGGCACCCCTGTTTCGGCTGAAATCACCTCCTGAACTTCAGCAGGAAGATAACCGAAGTGTTCCTGGCACGAGTGGAGTATGTTTATCAGTTCCTGAGGATCTCTGTTGAAGGATTCACAAATCTCTCTGATCTTTGTGATATCCTCCTGTCTCAATTCTATTTTAATACTGGACATAGCATTGAATTTTATATTGACCTTAACGGTTCATTACTATTGTTTAACGATAATTTTTTTCTTTTTGTCAAAGTACCTGGTGTGGAGCAGATGATGTGCTTTTTCACTGTTAGGTTCTCCGAGGAATTCATCATACAATTTTTTAATGAATGGATTCTCATGGGATTTCCTGAGCGGTTTGTTACGGTCTTCGTTATAGAGAGCTGCTGCCCTGGCTTTGAGAATTTCAGAGTTTCCATGATGCAGCGGCTGTCCGCCGCCACCTATGCATCCACCCGGGCATGCCATAACTTCGATGGCATGGAACTGTGATTTTCCGGATCTGACATCGTTAAGAAGTTTTCTTGCATTTCCCAGTCCGTGAGCAATACCGATATTCAATTTAAGTCCGTTGAAATCGATGGTTGCTGACCTGACGCCTTCAAAACCCCTTAGTTCCGTGAATTCAAGACGGTCAAGTTTCTTTCCCGTATATATCTCGTATGCAGTTCTGCATGCAGCTTCTATTACACCTCCTGTTGCTCCGAAGATGACTCCTGCACCTGTTGATTCGCCAAGAGGAGCGTCGAAATCCTGTTCCTCCAGGCTGTTTAAGTCGATATTTGCCTGTTTGATGAAGGCAGCAAGCTCCCTTGTGGAAATTGAAAAATCGACATCCCTGTTGCCGTCAACAGAAAATTCATCTCTCTGACATTCATATTTCTTGGCAAGGCAGGGCATTATGGATACTACTACAAGATTCTTGCGGTCAACCTTGATCTTGTCGGCAAAATATGTCTTGGCTATTGCACCAAACATCTGCTGCGGCGATTTTGCCGTCGAAGGAATGTCCTTAAGATCCGGGAAATACTCTTCGAGGAAGTTTACCCAGCCGGGGCAGCAGGAGGTAAGTATCGGAAGTTTTGCACTCTTGTCACCATTGAGATGACGGGTAATGCGTCCAAGGAGTTCTGTTCCCTCTTCCATGATGGTAAGATCGGCAGCAAAGTCGGTGTCGAAAACATAATCGAAACCGAGAGCCCTTAATGCAGCGACCATTTTACCTGTGACAAGAGTACCCGGTTCGAGGCCGAATGCTTCACCCAGTGCAGCACGTACTGCAGGTGCTGTCTGAACAACGACAGTTTTTGCGGGATCTGCAAGGGCTCTGAGGACGTCAGGGGTATTGTCAACTTCTGTAAGGGCTCCTGTAGGGCATACTGCAACACATTGTCCGCAATATGTACATGTTGAATGTTCAAGATTCTGTTCAAAAGCCGGGGCAACCGCTGCCATAAATCCCCTGTTAATTGCCGACAGCGCTCCGACAGTCTGAACTTCATTACACATCATCTCGCATCGGCGGCACATGATACATTTGTCGAGATTTCTTTTTATTGAAGGAGATGTATCAGATTTGTATGTTGACACGGCAGCATATTCAGCTCCGGGGATCTCTCTTATCCCGAGTCTGTGTGCCATGTCCTGAAGTTCACAGTTTCCTGATTTTGCACATACCAGGCACTCTTTAGGGTGGTCAGACAGGATAAACTCCATCACTGTCCTGCGGGCATTGAGAACTCGTGTCGTATGAGTTTTTACTATCATTCCTGCCTCACATTTTGTGGAGCAGGTCGGAGCAAGGTTCCTTCTTCCCTGGATTTCAGCCACACAGATACGGCATCCACCAGGTTTATTTTCTATATTAAGATCATCGAGATGCAGGTAGCATAATGTGGGGATATCAATTCCAAGCTTTTTAGCGGCATTCAGAATTGTAGTACCCTTTTCTACCTCAACCTCTTTATTATCGATTGTAAGTTTTATTGTTTCCATTAATTTTCCGGTTATCTGATAATTATTGCATCGAATTTACATTTCTCCTTGCAGGCACCACATTTGATGCAGACATCTGGATTAATATGATGTATTTCCTTTCGCTGGCCCGAAATTGCATTGACGGGGCAGACCCTTGCACAGGCTGTACATCCAACGCAGTTTTCAGGGATTATATAATACTCCATGAGGCTCTTACATTGCCCGGCCGGACATTTTTTATCTGTGACATGGGCAACATATTCGTCCATAAAATTATTGAGTGTCGAAAGCACGGGGTTGGGTGATGACTGTCCCAGTCCGCAAAGAGATGTGTCTTTGATAACATTACTCATATTCCTGAGTCTGTCGAGATCCGCCATTGTGCCTTTTCCTTCGGTGATCTGGTTGAGAAGTTCGTTCAGGCGTTTGTTCCCGATGCGGCATGGTGCGCATTTGCCGCATGATTCCTCAACGGTGAAATCGAGGAAGAACTTGGCAAAGGATACCATGCAATCGTCTTCATCCATCACAATCATCCCGCCTGATCCCATCATTGAGCCTGCAGCAACAAGGTTGTCGAAATCAATAGGAAGATCAAGATGTTTTTCGGTAAGGCATCCGCCGGAAGGGCCTCCGGTCTGGACAGCCTTGAATTTCTTGCCGTTCCTGATACCGCCTCCTATCTCGAAGATCACTTCCCTAAGGGTAGTACCCATCGGAACTTCTATGAGGCCCACGTTATTGATCTTGCCTGCAAGGGCAAACACTTTTGTGCCTTTCGATTTTTCAGTTCCTATTTTATTGAACCAGTTTGCTCCCTTGAGAATGATAATAGGTATGGCAGCAAATGTCTCAACATTATTGACGTTTGTAGGTTTTCCCATGAATCCTGCTTCTGCAGGGAACGGGGGCTTTATTGTAGGTTCACCGCGCATGCCTTCCATTGAATGGATAAGAGCTGTTTCCTCACCACAAACGAAGGCGCCGGCGCCGTATCTCAGCTGTATGTCAAAATTGAAACCCGTGCCAAGTATATTCTTACCGAGCAGCCCGTATTCCCTTGCCTGGCTGATAGCAACCTTAAGCCTGTGAATGGCAAGCGGGTATTCAGCCCTTACATAGATAAGGCCGTTTGATGCCCCGGTACTGTAACCGCAAATTGCCATTGCTTCAAGCACCGAATGCGGGTCGCCTTCAAGCACTGAACGGTCCATGAATGCACCGGGGTCGCCTTCATCGGCGTTACACACCACATACTTTTCATCGCCTTTGCTTTTACTTGCAATTTCCCATTTCAACCCTGTGGGGAAACCAGCACCGCCGCGGCCTCTCTGTCCCGAATCCTTGATCTCCTTGATCACATCCTGGGGCGTCATTTCGGTAAGTACTTTGCCAAGGGCCATATATCCATCCCTTGCAATATATTCATCGATATTTTCAGGATTGATAAATCCGCAATTTCTGAGGACTATCCTCAGCTGTTTTTTAAAGAAACCCATGTGTTTTGAGTCACCTATCGGTTCCTTTGTTTTCGGATCATGATAGAGAAGCCTTGTGACCTTTCTTCCCTTAATGATATGCTCTTCGACAATTTCCTGGGCATCATCGGGTTTCACCTGTACATAAAATGTATTATCAGGCATGACTTTGACTATAGGCCCTTTCTCACAAAATCCGAAACACCCTGTAAGTATTACCTGAACCTTTTCGGATAAACCTTTCGCTTCAAGTTCATCTCTTAAATTCCATACAATTGCATCGCTTTCAGAAGCATGGCAGCCCGTACCGCCGCATACCAGAAGATGCATGCTGTATTTTGACATGTTTAAACCTCCTATTCTTTAGAATCTATTGTTTCATAATTTACCGGGATAATCCCGTCGATCAGCTCACCTTCCTTTATGTACTTCTCGATTATCTGATCGGCTCTTTTCAGATCGACATAACCGAAAACCACCGGATCCTTGCCGGGAAGTTTGATTTCAACAGTTGGTTCGGCATAGCAGTATCCCATGCAACCAGTTTGTGTTACGATACCAGGTATGTTCCTGCGGTCGAGTTGCTCCATGAAAAACTCCATGATAGGTTTGGCGCCTGCAGCGATACCGCAGGTAGCCATCGCAACCTTCACCTGAACATGCTTCTCAGGGTCAATTGCCTTGATTCTTAAATCCAGGCCTGTCTTGATTTCCTCGCGTTTCTTTTTGAGATCAGCGAGTGATTTGATTTGTGACATGCTTATATAGTTTAGTTAATTAAATTTTGGTTTATCAGGTCGATATATTCTATTAAATTTATTTAAAAATTCATTCTTCAGGTGTTTTAAATCTGGTATTAACATAATTTCAATCCTTCATTCCGTTAACACCAATATCTTTAAGATTCTGATCAATCATTTCTTTGATGTCGGATACCAGCCCGCTTTCTGTAAAATTCTCAATGCCAAGATATTCTTTAATCTCTTTGGATGAAAAACCATATTCTCCGTTGTCAGTTCTGTGGTTGTAAAGAAAATCAATTTCCGGATTGGCATTCATGAGAATAGTCATTACTCCTGCAATATCACCGAGGGGTTGCCTGTCGACATGTGACAGAGTGAATGAAGCCTTAACTGTTGTTCCCGATCCTTCGTGAGATTCAACGACAAGGTCTCCTCCGGCAATCTCTGCCTGGTATTTCAGGAGTGGAAGTCCAAGTCCTGTTTTTCTTGTTGTACGTGTTGTGAAAAACGGATCTGTAACCTTCCCGAGAATTCCCTGCGATATTCCTGATCCATTGTCCCTGACAGTAATTTCAATCCTGTCATCAGACAATGATTCAGAAATCCCGACAAAGATCTCGGACGCTTTTGCCCTTATTGAGTTCTGTGCTATATCAAGAATATTCAGAGCAAGTGTCAGCATCATGAAACTATTTTTCTATTGTTAATTCCCGACAATGCCATTTTTATTTCCTTAAATGATATTTTTTCAATTTGAAGATCATTCCATACCATCCCTATCTGTTCCGGGAAATGAGAATCTGAATTCGTCACAATGCTATACTTTTTGATTTCAGGCTTGATATTTGCAAATTTCTCTGGTGTGGTCCTTCTCGAAACTTCCAGGGCATCTGCTTTAAGATCACCGGGGATGAATCCCAACTGGCTGTAAATGCTGTTCTTCATCCTGTCGATATGTGCCGGGATAAAGATACCGTCGTTTCCCGTCACATATTTTTCAAGTTCTCCGATGGTGACAGTTGTGGCATTTACCAGAAGCTTTTCCTCGACATAGATTATATCCTCATTTTCATCCACGACGACCTGGTCCCCGAAAATAAGCGGATCGTTGTGCAAATCCGGCAGATGCATATCAATATATTCCTGGAAGGCCCTTACTGAATCCGGATTTTCAAAGAACGCAAGGCAATGCACTTCTTCCCTTGTAGTCACCTCGGCTCCCTGTAAAACGAATATCCCTTTTTCCTTTCCAAGTTTCTTTACAAGTTCCGACTGCCTGGTGCTGTTGTGATCAGTTATGCCAATTATCCCGAGTCCTTTCCGGGCAGCAGCTGCAATAATATTTGCCGGGCTCATGCTCAGATCACCGCACGGGGAGAGCAGGGTATGAATATGAAAGTCAGCCCGGTGGATATTCATTTCTTTTCCAGTAATTTGAACAACATGCCTGCGGCTGTGAAGGTGTCGGCCTTTGTTGACAGGATCGGGATGTTTTCCTCATTGCTTTTTCTGATTGTATCATCCTCCGGCATTGATCCTTTGACGATTATCACTGCAGCGAGTTCCTTCAGTGAAGCCACTGCCATAATATTCTGATGTGTCTGGAGAGTGATCCATACACTTCCTTCCTTTGCATTACCGATAACATCACTCAGAAGATCAGAGACATAACCGCCGGTTACCTCCCTGTTCAATCCGTTGATTCCTGAAATCACCGTCAGGTTGAGCTTTAATACAATTTCAGCTATTTTCATCTTCTGCGCCAATTTTATTACAATTTTTTTCCAGCCTGTCTGTTCCCCAGATCTGTTCTGTAATCCTGTATGCTTTTTCATTGCTCAGGAGGTTCTGGTTTATCATCTGCTGTTGCAGGAAAATGCAGTTGGATATACTGGAATGTCCCTGGACTATGTCTTCGGCAAGGGTCTGGCAATCAGGAGCGCCACATGCCGCACAGTCAAATCCGGGGAGGAAGCACATCAGCCGGCGTTTCCTTTCCATCTTTTTCATTGCAACAGATGTATCCTCATCAAGTTTTTCAATGTTCCTTGGTTCGATATTGCCGAGGAAGCTGTGTTCCTTGAGATTAATGAAACCGTCAATGATCTTTTTCTGCTCCTTATTATCCCTGAGAGAGAGATCGGCAGCCATTTTCCTGAGTCTTTCAACGATCAGAAACCTGTTTCCCGTCATCAGAATGCCTCCTGCACAGCCTTCGTCACATGCTCTGAGTTCAAGAAAATCGACATAACCAAGCCTGTCGTTTTCAAGATTTTCAAGCAATTCGGTTACATTTTTTATTCCATCGACTGCCAGGGCCCTTTTTACCGAGTGAGTTGATTCGCCGCGTGTAAGGCTCCACATGATGCCTCTTGAATTCAGCAGATCGTCAGTTACGGGCATATTTGCAGATGATTCGGAATTCTGAAGGGATTTCTGTATTTTATTATAAAGGAAATTCATGTTTATGACTCCTGTCACAACCGACTCCATATCGCCCACCGGACTTTTTACCGCTGCAATTTTAGCCGCACAGGGGGTGGCATAGAACAAGCCAATATCTTCCTGACGAAAGCCGGCCGACTTAAGCTTTTCGAGATAATAGAGAGCCGACATATCTATCGGAGGGTTGACCTTTATTATATTGTCAACAAGGTCCGGGAATCTGACCTGTATCAGCCTTACAATGGCAGGGCAGAAAGAGGAGATAAGCGGGCGTATTTCATTTTTCTCCTTGAATCCGGAGTAGGCTTCAAGCACCATGTCAACAGTGTTTTCAACCTGGTATACATGGGTAAAGCCAAGATCCTTCAGTGCGCAATAGATCCGTGATGCAGGGATCCTGTGCGAGAACTGACCGATCAGGACGGAAGGAATCAGGATTACCCTGACCGGATATCTGAAGATGATGTCGAGATCGTTTTGCTCGACACTGATTGCCGACACCGGACAGGCCCTGTAGCACTCACCGCAATCAACACATTTGTTTGCAATAATGCTGGCCATGCCTTTTCTGACGCGTATGGCCCGGGTCGGACAGACAGTCATGCAGTGAGTACACCCGGTGCAAAGATCGCTGTCGACTTTCAGCGCGTGATGAAATTCAGTATTTGGGTTTTTATCTGACATCTGTACTGAAATAGTTTATGAGCTCAACCACCGTTCCTTTCCCGGTTTCGCTCGTGATGTTCATGGCATCACTGTTTTTCTTCATGTTTGACAGTCCCATCCCCGCACCGAATCCCATTTCTCTTACCTGAGGCGAGGCCGTCGAAAAACCTTCTTCCATTGCCCTGGGAATATCCGGAATCCCCGGACCTTTATCGGTAAGCAATATCCTTATCTTTTCACTGTCGATCTCAACGTCGGCTATCCCTGAATATGCATGGGCCACTATGTTAACTTCGCCCTCGTACAGGGCTATAACTATCCTTTTTGAAACAGAATGGCTGATATTGAGCTGACGCAAGATTTTCTTAACGGAGCTTGCAACAGATCCGGCATTTGAAAAATCACCGCCAGCTATTTTATATCTGTACTGCATTTATTTAAAACAACGGTTTGATGCCCGCCGAATATAATTCTCCGGATATGCGGAATACAGAAAAGGGGCTCTCAATGAGCACAATCCCTGTTTCCTCTGCCAGTTTTATTATTTCGTTGTTTATCTTCTTATCCCTGGCAAATACTATACAGTTGATTTCCGACATTTCCGACGTCCTTATTGTCTGAAGATTTGCAAGTCCAGTTATAAGCAGGACATTTTCCCTTTCAACTTTCAGTACATCGCTCATCAGGTCGGATGAAAATGCATATTCAACCTCTTCTGCTGACTTTTCTTCCGAACACACTATTCTGCCTTCTATCTTCTTAGCTATATCACTGATTGTCATCATTTTGTGTTAAAAGCTATTTTGTATAAGCCGGTCTGGTTATTACTGGCACTGCAAAGATAATATATTTATTGTTAAAATAATAACAGTGTTAATAAAATAACAAGAGATATATATTTTATTTGATTTAGTCTGTTGTGTTCTGTCTTTTCTGGAACTTGTTAACTGGGAAGAATGAAAATCCTGAGAGCATCTGTTGCCTTTGAGCACAATCATCGTTTCACCACCCCTTTATGGTGGAATAAAAGGCTGTCAGCGGATTTTTACCTCTTTTCGCTTCACCACGGAAGTAACCGTGGAAATCGGACTTAAAAGCCTCCGGCTTTCCTTTGAAGGCTATGCTCAAATAAGAATCTGTTTTATAAGCATAATTACTCAAGAAAAACGAAACTCCCGATATCAATAAACTAAGTTCTGAACTCCGAACTGGATCCGGCATGTGTACGATGAGTAGCACTTTAAGGGGGCAGGGGGGGTATAATATCATGAAAAAAGGGCAAAATCAGATCTTATACGCCACGCTTTTCGTTCTTTGCGGGCAAAATCAGCTTTGTGATTTTATTCGATTCATTTTCTGAGTTTTGCAAACTCCGAACCGCTTTTCCATTTTGGGAAGGAATTGGATGTTGCAAGCTGATAGCCGATAGTAAAGGCAAGTTGTGCATCTTCCCTTATTCCTTCAAAATTCCATTTTTCAGGATCATAGTTGTCGGAAGTCCTGTGATATTTGTTGTCAATGTAGTCCTTTACCATTTCGGAGGCCCATTCTTTTCCAAATTCGCGGCTGTCGGTATTTCCCCTTACAAACAAGGAAGGAACCCCTTTTCTTGCAAACGAAAAATGATCGGATCGGAAGTACATACCGGTATGAGAATCGGGATCGCCAGTAACATACCTGTCCTGTTCAGTTGCAGCTCTTTTGACATAATCATCGAGTTCCGACTGGCCGTAGCCTGTGATCATGACATCCTTCATCCTTCCAATCGGAAGAAGGAGGTCGTTATTTATGCAGGCCACTGTTTTTTCAACAGGAAGAGGCGGATTTTCTGTATAGTATAAAGAACCTGCCAGTCCCTGTTCCTCTGCCGTGGGGAAGAGAAGCACTATACTGCGGGCCGGCCGGTTCCTGAGTGATGCGAATGCTTTTCCTATCGACAGTTCCCATGCCATTGAGGTACCGTTGTCCACGGCCCCGTTGAAAATTGAATCCCCGTTTTCTTTCTCACCTATGCCGAAATGATCCCAGTGTGCTGAATAAACGATACTTTCGTCAGGCCTTTTGGAACCTTTCAGTATCCCTGCCACATTTCTTGACGTGCTGTATTCAACTTCATTCCTGATATTAAGTGAGACTTTAAGATCCAGCGGAAATCCCCTGAATCCTTTTTTACAAGCATTTTTCCTTAGTACGGATACATTCATCCCCAGTGAATTGAAAAGCTCATCTGCCGATCCTGCAGATATCCATCCGGTGAACAGGCATTTTGAGGAATCTCCGTCTGCAGACCGGGGAAAAAGATTTGGATTGACTGAACTGTTCCTTGGGACATTATATGAATATCCAGCGCCTCCGGTTTCATGGATTATCAGGATCCCAGCTGCACCCTGCCGGGCAGCTTCTTCGTATTTGTATGTCCACCGGCCATAATATGTCATTTCAGTTCCCTTGAACAGTGTTGTATCTCCTGTATATAATCCCGGATCATTAATCAACACTACGACAGTTTTGCCGCGAACATCGATACCTGCATAATCGTTCCAGCCATATTCGGGAGCCACAATCCCAAATCCTGCAAATACCATGTCGGAGTTCTCAATGTCTATCTCAGTTGTTGTCCGGGGCGAGATTACGGCAAGCTGATCAGGTGTGGTGTATTTGAATTCCCTGCCGTTACCGCGAAATCTGACCGGATTTGAAACATTCGAACTTATTTTTACCATTGGGACATACTGAAAATAGCTGTCGCCAAATGCCGGTTCAAAACCGATTACGGCGAGTTGTTGTGCAAGATAATTGACTGTGATATCCTCACCCTTTGTAAATGGAGCCCTTCCCATGAAACTGTCTGATCCGAGAGCCATAACGCAGCGTTCAAGGTCGGAGATGTTGATGCTGTTCCTGGCTTTAATGAAATCAGTAGTATCATTGCAACGAGTGAATAACAAAAATGTCAGGGATGTTAAAAGCACGATTTTTTTCTTCATGGGGTTCAATTTAAATTCCTGATCAATTCTTTCTTGTCCTGATTATTATCTTCCTGCAATTCTGCAGCCAGGCACGAACCTGACGGACGTATAATGCCGGAAGGGAAGAAGGATCATCTGAAAACGGTGTTCCAGATCAGAGCCCTCCCGCTCTTCCAGAATGCCCTGAAATAGGGATTTTCGGTTATATATATTACTTCACCGCTTCCTGCCGGCTCCGATCCGATGACAAGTGTATTTCTCATCTGTTTCTGGTATTTGTATCCTGCAAATCCTGCAACAGGTTTGCTTTCGAGGATATAACCGATATTGCTGCCGTTTGGGAGAAACGGATAGGCTTGTGCTCTCTTCATTACGAACCATTCACTTCCAAGTCCGAAACCAATCGGGTTTGTGGTATCCACAAACACTCTGTAAATGCTTGCGGCGGAACTCTCAGAAAGGAGATGCCTGTTCTCGTCCCCGAATTTCTTAAGAAGCGATGTGTCATCGCTTTTAATCTTTTTCTCGGCAGCTTTCTGCTCTTCATTTCTTGTCTCAATTGCCTTGGAAAGTGATGTTGATTTTTCTGTTGCAAATACCTGAATTGCATTTTCGAAGGCAACAACACGGCCACCTTTTTTTGCGAAGTCAACAATAGTGTCCTTTATCTTTGAATAGTTCCCGGAGGGCAAAAGAAGTACATCAAAGCCGCTGAGATCAGGATTCTCGCGATCCGTAACATTAATCAATGAAACCGGATATTCCAGTTCCCTTTCAAACAGGTACCACAGCTCGCCGGCAGAGCCCGACGATATCCCGTCGCCGCACAGAATGGCAACATTTGATTTTTTCACGAATGCGGAATATTCAGAACCGAAATCTTTTCCCTTCTCCACAAAACCTGTCGATGCCTTATTGAGGCCGACCTGGTACCTGTTTGCCAGCTCTGCAACAATTAAATCCATTTTGTTTGCTGAGTTTGAATTGTCCCCCCGTGCAATTATGAAGCTGCCCCGGTTATAGTTTTTACCGTCGGCAGTAAAAGGTTTTAGTGAATATCTTGCCCTGATGTTTTTTCTGGCCAGGGCGGAGATAAATTTCAAAGTATTGAAACCAGTGTAATCAACCACATAGCTGTATGGCTTGTCGGTCGCAGGCTGATTCATTATCTCCTTCATCCCGACCTTTTCCGGAAGTCCTTTTATCTTGTCCTCAACGGCGAAAGCTTTAATGTTATATGCATAGGGGAGGGCCCATGCGGTAAGGTCATAGCTGAGTGAATCGGATGCTTTGCTGTCGGGTTCGAAAAGTACCTGCATGAATTTTGACTGAGGCTGGTATGCACTTATCAGAAAATCGCCTTTTTCAACAGTAACTTCGCCTTCGGCATTTGCCAAATAATCAAAGCCCTTGTATTTTTTTCCTGTGTTACCTGCATACGAATATCTGATCTGGTTTTTTGTCAGGAGGTTAAAGAGATCTTCCAGGGCATCTCTGTCGTTACTTCCTTTGATTATTATTGATTTGTATCTGAATGAAGGATTATTAAGATTTTCGGAAAAGAACCTGTTGAATTCCTCAAGAAGTTTTACCCTGTTGTCATAAGCGACCTTCAGGGTGGCCATGGTTGCCGTAAAATGGCCGTCAATTCTTTTCTTCAAAGTGATAGTGTCTCCCGATTCAAGTTTCAGCGAAAGCCCTGCGTAGCCTCCTCCGCCCTGCTCATATGTAAAACCTGCAGCCCCGTTGAAAAGGGGCCATGTATCGCCAAAACTAGGGCAGAAAAGGTCGAAATTCTCTTTTGTGAAATAGAGCCGTGACTTCTCATCAAAAAGTCGTGCATTCCCTTTTCCCATCAGTCTGTGAAATTCGTGCTGCCACGGAGTGATGACTTCATGCCATGGTTCCGCCCCGGGCGGGAAGAAAAAAGATGATTCGGGCCCCATCTCATGAAAATCGGCATGTACATGAGGCATGAACTGATTATATAATGCCAGCCTTTGAGAAGACTCCGCCTGGGTTTGCCAGGTCCAGTCACGGTTCAGGTCAAAGAGATAGTGGTTTGAGCGGGCTCCAGGCCATCCCTGGTTGTGTTCCCATGTTCTTCCGTCAGGATTTTGGATCAGGTTCTGTGAGTTTCTGTACCTGTTTGTGTAAAGGTCGCGGCCGTCGGGATTCTGGCACGGATCAATTATTATTATGCATGATTTGAGCCATTCATCTGATCCGGGATAGGATCCGGAAACAAGAGTATAAAGTGTTTTCATCGCAGTTTCCATTCCTGCTGACTCATTTCCGTGGGCATTGTAAGCAAGCCATATAAAAGGTATCTGCTTACCTGTATATTCTCCCTCCAGCAATCCTGTCATGATGAGGTTGTTTCTTCTGTATTCCTCAAGATGTGCAAGGTTCTCTGCACTCGATACGATGCATACACCAAGCTGTCTTCCTTCATATGTCTTCCCGTATTCCCTGTAATCTGCAAGTGGGGAAACACCGGCTATATATCTGAAATATTCAACTGCCTTGTGGTGAAATGTAAACTGACTGCCAAGCTCATAACCAAGAAATTCATCGGGGGATTTTATCGTCTGGCAATTTATGTTCAAAAAGAATAAGAAAAAGGCTGAAATCATTAATGTATATCGTCTCATCAGTATAAAATATTAAGTCGGCCGGCTAATATACTATTTTTCATTAACACTTTTGATTGGTGTTCACCTAATCATAGAAAATGCAGCTCAGGCAGTCATCGTGTCTGAAAAGCATTATTTTTGTCGGACTTATCTTTGTTTTTAACATAAAACTCACATTATGAACCGATACATTACAAATCGCCTCATTCATATCATTGTCATTGCGGTGTTGATTCCTTTTTCAGCAGTTAAATCACAGATGCCGGTGCGTGGAGGAGGTAACCAGGCACGTATTCTGGGCTGGGCCGACGATACTCATTATCTGATACAAACATTTGATGAAAACAAGCAGCCTGTTATACGCAATGTAGACATCCGCACAGGTAAAGCTGCAATGGCCAGGGCTCCGAAAACACCAAGGGATCTGCTTATGGAATCATTGCCTTCAGGTGTTGCAATAAATTATACCGATGCTGTGAGTGAGGATGGACAAAGCGCAGCGATCTTCCGGGAAAATGACCTCTATTATTTTTCAGTCAGTACCAGGGAGCTCCGTCGTCTGACAAATGATAATGTGCCTGAAATAAACGCAAGATTTTCGCCCGATGGAAAGAAACTGGCATATACAAAGAACAAGGATCTTTATATATATGACCTTCAAGGTAACAGGGAGATCAGGCTTACATACGATGCCGGCGACAGGATATACAATGGTTATTCATCCTGGGTTTACATGGAGGAGATACTCGACCGTCCGAGCCGTTATGCTGCTTTCTGGTGGGCACCCGACGGGAACAAAATTGCTTATCTCCGGACCGATGAAACAGATGTGCCTGTTTTTACCCTTAACAGGCTTGATGAACCTGACGGTATACACGGAAAGCTGGAACAGGTTCCATATCCGAAAGCGGGTGATCCTAATCCGAAAGTGAAAATGGGAATTGCCGATATGGCAACTGGCAAAACCACATGGGTAAAGACCGATTATAATGTTGATCAGTACATCGCATGGCCCTTCTGGACCCCCGACAGTAAAAAACTGGCCATCCAGATCGTTAACCGCGACCAGAATAAAATGGAATTTATTCTTGCTGATCCTGCTACAGGTGAGTTCACCCAGATATACAATGAAACACAAAAGGCCTGGCTCGATTTCTACAAGGATGTATATGTAATGAAAGACGGTTCGGGTTTCATTGTCAGAAGCGTTAGAAGCGGATGGGAAAATCTTTATTATTATGACTGGAACAATATGCTGAAGTCTCAGCTTACCAGCTTTGATTTCAGGGTAACAGGCATCGAGAGGGTTGATGAGGCACAGAAGGTTGTCTATTTCACCGCCACTGGCCGGGAATCTACCGACAGCCATCTTTTCAGGGTCGGACTGGACGGGAAAAATCTTATGCAGATTACAAACGGGCCCGGCACTCATTCAGTAAGTATCTCTCCCAAAGGGACATGGTTTTTAGATACCTGGAACAACATTGCCACTCCCGGGGCAATTCTGGCGATAGACAAGAACGGGAAGCCTTATAAGGAGATATACAGATTCGAGCAGCCTCCCTTTGATCCTTCAAAGAATTCAAGATCTGAAATGGTTCGCATCCCGACTTCCGACGGGTTGTTCAGTATGCCGGCAATAATTACTTACCCGGTGAATTTCGACAAGACAAAGAAATATCCGGTTATTTTCAGGATCTACGGCGGCCCTGATTCAAAAAACGTCTACAACAGGTGGCAGGGAAACAACCCTTCATGGGATTCCCAGAACGGGATCATTACATTCACTGTCGATCACAGGGGATCAGGGCATTTTGGAAAGAGGGGGCTCGATTACCTCCACAGATGCCTAGGCAAATGGGAAATACTCGACTACGAGGATGCGGTAAAATGGCTAAGGAAATTACCTTTTGTTGATGAAACGAGAATGGGAATAACAGGAAGTTCGTACGGAGGATATATGACCTGTCTGGCCCTTACAAAAGGAGCCGATTACTGGACTCATGGCTTTGCTGGTTCATCCGTTACCGATTACAGACTGTATGATAATATTTATACCGAAAGATATATGGATACTCCTCAGGAAAATCCCGAAGGCTATCGCGATGGTTCTACCCTTACTTATGCCGGGAACCTGAAAGGGAAACTCTATATGACACACGGTGATGTTGACGATAATGTGCATATGCAGAACTCTATTTACCTTATCTCAAAACTTCAGGACGAAGGGAAAACTTTCCAGTTCATGCTGTACCCGGATAACCGTCACGGCTTTACAGGTTCAAAAGCAATGCATTCGCGCAATGAGGCTAACAGATTCTGGCTGCAAAATTTCTTCGGAAAGGAATAATTGTTATCTTGCTGTTAATTTATTAACAACTGATCTGTTACCTGAAAAAGACAATATTTTTGCTTTGTATAATAATATGATAATATGGTAATTGAGTATTTCAGCCGCTGAGGGCCCGGAAGTTTCCGCATAGTAATTCGAAGGACTTATATGTTGAAATTTCACCCATAAAACGCGAACCCCGAACCGCTAAACATCACAAATATTAAACATAAAACATCAAAACTGACCATATGACCATAGGCATTCTTAAGGAATCCGCGACTGAAAAGCGTGTAGCCATGCTTCCGGGAGAAGTTGCCGTACTTAAAAAGCTGGGAGTGGATATTGTTGTTGAAAAAGGAGCCGGAGAGAGGGCTTTTGTATCAGACAAAGAGTATGTCTCTGCAGGAGCTTCAACTGCAGAAAGGAAGGACCTGATATCATTATCTTCGCTTTTATTGTCGGTCAATGCAATTCCTGATGCCGACCTGGATTCTCTGAATGAAGGGCAGATTACAATTTCTGTCGTCAACCCTGCTGAAAATTCAGTATGGCTCGAGAAGGCAAGGATTAGAGGTATTACGGTGCTTGCACTTGACCTCGTTCCCAGGACAACCAGGGCACAATCAATGGATGTGCTTTCTTCCATGGCCACTGTTGCAGGATACAGGGCAGTGCTGGCTGCGGCTTCCATACTTCCGAAGTTTTTTCCTATGTTCATGTCCGCAGCAGGAACAATAAAGCCGGCAAAAGTACTTATCCTTGGTGCAGGAGTGGCCGGACTTCAGGCTGTTGCAACTGCCAGGAAACTAGGTGCTGTTGTTGAGGTCTTTGATGTAAGATCTGCAGTAAAGGAAGAGGTGAAAAGCCTTGGCGGAAAATTCATTGAAGTTGAAGGAGCAAAGGAAGATGCTGCTGCAGGAGGATATGCTGTTGAACAGTCAGACGATTTTAAAAGGAAACAGCAGGAACTTATCCAGAAAAAAGCGGAAGAATCGGATGTGATAATTGCCACTGCACAGATCCCGGGCAGGAAAGCTCCGTTGCTTGTCGTCAGGGAGACTGTCATGAAGATGAAACCCGGTTCGGTTATTGTCGACATTGCTGCTTCGTCCGGGGGTAATTGTGAGCTTACCGTAAACGGACAGACCAGAATTGTGAATGGGGTAACAATAATCGGGAAATCAGATTTTCCGTCGGATATGCCTTTCGATTCAAGCAAGATGTTCGGGTCGAACATAGTTAACCTGTTGAAAGTCATCATTGATAAGAACGGCAAACCGGTTCTTGATATGAATGATGAGATCATTGCAGGCACCACCGCGGTGCATAATAAGGAATACATAAGCCTGAGGGCAAAACAAATACTTGGAATTAATTAATAAACCTGATGGAACAATTTTCAACTTTTTTCCTGCAGCACAGGGAGGCAATATTTATCGTCATCCTTTCCGTTTTTCTAGGAATTGAAGTGATCAGTCATGTCCCTGCAATACTTCACACACCCCTGATGTCAGGGGCAAATGCAATTCACGGGGTTGTGATTATCGGGGCCATAATCGTCATGGGGCATGCCGGTACAACAGGATCTATGGTCCTTGGCTTTCTTGCTGTGGTCCTCGGGACACTAAATGTTGTCGGGGGATTTGTTGTGACCGACAGGATGCTTGAAATGTTTAAAAAGAAAAAGTAATTACCGGTCTTTAAAATAAACACTGATCAGGGATGACTGTACCAACTCAATTTCCATACGGAATCACAATACTGGAGATTACTTATATAATTGCCTCAGTATTATTTGTCATAGGACTCAAAATGTTGAGTCACCCCCTTACTGCAAGGAAAGGCAATATCCTTGCTGCTTTCGGAATGAGCATTGCAATTATTGCAACAATACTTTTTCACAGGAAAGACGGTGAGCCAATCGGGAATATTCCACTTATTATTGCAGCAATTGCTATCGGTACTGTTTTAGGATGGGTTATTGCAAAAAAGGTTAAAATGACGGCGATGCCTCAGCTTGTTTCATTCTTTAACGGGATGGGCGGGGCTGCAGCTGCATTGATATCAATGATGGAATTTCCTCATGTCAGCCCTGAACTGATAGCAGGTTCAGGAATGGCCAACGGGCATGTTCTGGCAATATTGCTTGGTCTGATGATCGGGACGGTTTCATGGTCGGGAAGCATGATAGCATTTGGAAAACTCGACGGAAGGATCGGGGACCTGAGGGTTAAATCGATGAAATATGTAAATATCGCCATCCTGATGGTCCTGCTTGGCTTTATAGTTTATATTATGACACGTGATGTCAGTGAAAGCAGGGATCTGATGCCATTGATTTATATAATGTTCGGTATATCTGTAATTTACGGGGTCCTGTTCGTAATGCCGATCGGAGGCGCAGATATGCCTGTGGTGATTTCGCTTCTCAACTCCTTCACCGGTGTTGCAGCAGCCATGGGAGGATTTCTTTACAACAACCAGGTAATGCTTACAGGGGGTATCCTTGTAGGATCAGCCGGGACAATCCTCACCATCCTTATGTGCAGGGCAATGAACCGTTCGCTTCTTAATGTTATTGTTGGTGTATTTGGAGGCGGAGGCAGCACAGCGGCCACTGAGGCTGGCACAATCAAGGAAATCACCCTGTCGGATGCCGCGATACTTCTGAGTTTTTCAAAGAAGGTGGTTATTGTACCGGGTTATGGACTTGCAGTTGCACAGGCTCAGCACATTTGTCACGAGCTTGATAAACTGCTTGATGAGAAAGGTGTTGAAGTCAAATATGCAATCCATCCTGTTGCCGGACGTATGCCGGGGCATATGAATGTTCTGCTTGCCGAAGCTGATGTGCCTTATGAACAGCTTGTTGAAAGCGACGAAATAAATCCCGACCTCCCCAATACGGATGTTCTCATAGTTATTGGAGCTAATGATGTCGTAAATCCTGCAGCTGAAGACGATCCTTCAAGCCCCATCTACGGGATGCCTATTGTCAAAGCCCGTGACGCCAGAAACATCATTGTAATGAAAAGAGGAATGGGCAAGGGCTATGCAGCCATAGAAAATATGCTGTTTTACAACGACAAGACAAGGATGCTCTTTGGCGATGCCAAAAATACACTGCAAAACCTTGTAAGCGAGATAAAGAACTTATGAATCCTTTTGCTGAAAGACTTACTGCCGTCAGATCTTCAATGCTTCAGAAAGGATTGGATTTTATAGTAATACCACTGTCGGATCCTCACCTTGGCGAGCATGTTCCTGACCATTGGCAGATAATACGGTGGCTGACCGGTTTTACAGGATCGGCTGCCACAGTGGTAATTACAAGCACGTTTGCCGGATTATGGACTGACTCAAGATATTTTATTCAGGCCCGGCGACAACTTGCAGGTTCGGGTTGCCAGTTTGTTAAACCGCTGGGATACCAGAGAAATGATTATATGGATTTCCTGGCTGAAAATGCAGGATCTCAGGATACAATAGGAATTGACGGAAGGATCTTCTCTGTCTCGAATTTCAGAAGACTCACTAAACGTCTCGAAGGTGCCAAGCCTAAGATTGAAACTGATCTGACTATCATCGACGAAATTTGGAGCGACAGGCCGGAAATGCCATTTTCAACAGCGTTCGACCATGCATTGGAATTTTCGGGTAAAGACAGGCAGGTCAAGATAAATGAAGTGAGGGAGGAGATGGAGAAGTTGAATGCTGCCTACCATCTTCTTACATCCCCTGATGATATAATGTGGCTTCTTAATATCCGTGGCAGTGACTTTAAATACAGTCCTTTGCTTCTTTCCTACGCCCTGGTGGGATCTCAACAGGTCCTGCTGTTTGTCGATGAGGCTAAAATTCCTCACAGGCTGGCATCATCATTCGATAAGCTTGGGATCGTTGTACTTCCATACGAGGATACTATCGAAATTGTAACATCTGTTACCGCCGGATCTTCGGTTCTGTTGAATCCGCAATCGGTTTCTGTTTCACTGTATAATTCAATTTCGTTGAATTCCGGGATCATAGAGGATGTATCAATTCCAACCCGTCTTAAAGCTATAAAAAACAGAACTGAAACTGAGAACCTGTACAAGGTGATGGTGAAGGATGGAATAGCTCTTACCAGATTCTTTCATTGGTTCGAGACTAATCACGGTAAGATAAGGATGACGGAAAAATCCCTGTCGGATAAACTATTCGAGCTGCGGTCGGATCAGAAGGATTTTTACGGCCTCCCGTTTTCAACTATTGCGGCATGGAATGAGAACAGTGCATTGCCTCACTATGGAAGAGGGGAAGAAGAAGGTTTGGAAATAGGGGAGAGGGGCATTCTTCTGATTGACTCAGGCGGGCATTATCCAGGCGGGACCACGGATATCACCAGGACAATATCCGTAGGAATTCCCACCGATCGGCAAAAAAATGATTTCACCCTTATCCTGAAGGGACATATTAACCTGGCACTTGCAAAATTCCCGGCAGGAACGCGCGGCTACCAGCTCGACTTCATTGCACGAAGGGCAATGTGGGGTTCAGGACTTAACTATGCCCACGGAACGGGACATGGCGTTGGATATTTTCTTAATGTACACGAAGGGCCCCAGTCGATAAGTCCGGCTGATAACAAGACAAATATTGAGGCCGGCATGCTGACATCCAATGAACCGGCAATATACCGCGAGGGCGAGTATGGGATAAGGACAGAGAACCTCATTCTTTGCTATGAAGATGAAGAAACCGAATTCGGGCAGTTTTTGAGATTTGAGACCATCTCACTTTGCTATATCGAAAAGGCGCTCATTGATAAGAGCCTTCTTGACCAGAAGGAAATCGACTGGCTGAATGCATATCATGTTGAAGTCTTCGATAAACTGAGTCCCTGCCTCAGTCCTGAGGAAATACTCTGGCTTAAGGAGAAAACATCCCCTTTATAGTTTTCTCCATGCCGCTCAGTACATTCCCTGCATTCAGCACAGCAGCTTACCGTCTGTTCTCCCCTGGTTTTATCAGTTAACCCTACTTGCGGGGCAGCTGGCTGATTTTTTTATTTTCAGTGATATAAGGAACTTGTACAATGAGTTGCGGAGTTCCGGAGAGAAACACATAGGTACGGTCTATCTTATTACATCGACGATCTGGGTTATATCGATCAGCGGAAATTCAGTTATCCTTAGTTTTGCGCTTCCGTATGGCACCAGTTGGATAACCTCGGGTATCCCTTTTGGCGAGACCGGACTTTTCGGGGGGATATCTGCAGAATTGTTTTTCAGGGTCCATTCCGGTATTTTCATTCCCCTTGTGGTGATTACAACAGGTGCTTCCTTGTCCCATTGTAAATATTTTGCCGAATCGGCCGACCATATCATATCGCCTTTATCTGCAAACGGGTAGGAAGTAATTTCCTTTTCCACAACATCTATTCCTCTCATGAGCCTGTTATTGTCAATTACCAGCCCGTAGTTCCACGGGGTTTTCGGATAAATTTCCCAGTCGACGCTGCCTTTGTAGCCAAAATTATCATAATTGATTTTTACGCTTTTATATTCCTTCTCCATTCTCAGCGAAAAATACAATGGCCCCCTTAAGACTGCCAGTGAGTTATTGTATCTCCTTTCGGTCCGTACGTTCATCGGGAATTTCAGCGTGATTGTGTCGCCGGGATCCCAGCGTGCAAATAATTTAATTGTGGAACCGTTGTTTCCCGTAATGGTATTTTTCTTGTATGTGATCTCAGTCTTGTCAGCCCACCCGGGAATCCTGAGATAAAGCGGGAACCTTTCAGGCCGGGCTGATGTTATAACAAGGAGAACCGTTCCTTTGAACGGATAGTCAGTCACTTCGGATATTGATATATTCTTCCCTTTTCCGACTTTGGCATTTACGACAGAAGGAGCATAGGCCACAGCCATTAGGCCATTGTCATTCGTGGCCATCCAGAGACTTTCTGTGAATTTGGGCCAGCCCTGGTGCATGTTTGCAAGACAACAGGCGAAGTTGGGCATCAACCCGTAAATATTAGAGTAGTTTTTATTGGTGCTCCATGCCCTTTCATCGCCGTTAACTATTACCTGGTTTGATTGCTGATCGTACTGGTGCGCCCACATATCGGCAGTGGTGGTTCCGGGGAGTGAATTGAAGGCAAGAAGCTCGAGTCTGTCGGCAAGTGAATTATCGCCGAAGATGGCAAAGAGTTCTTCAAGCGAATACATGTATTCCACGACGGAACATAATTCGGTTCCGCGGTCAGGTGATTTTCCCGAGAGATGCTCGTCACCGGAAAACCTTCCGCCGGCCTGGCCATGATTCAGGTCATATTTTTCAATACCGTTAAAAACTGCATTTTTGAACCTTTCATCGCCTGACTGCTGGTACCACAGCCCCGGGTATTTTATCGCCATTGCATTATTTACAACATGTGCGGTAAGACCGTCAGCATTCCAGTTGAGAGGGATCTTCTTATTTGCAGATGCTGCCGAATCCCAGGGAAATTTCTCGTAATAACCTGTCCAGTCGGGGCTGTTGTTCCGGATTGATTCAATGGTCTTGAGGATCCAGGGTTCCTTTGTCTGTCGGTAAAGCCAGTATCCGGTGACTGCATTTTCCATAGCACGGACTCCTCTCCATTCCTTATCGGGCCAGTCGGGTGGAGCCTGGTTCAGGTATCTGAAATAGTTTTTGAGCACCTCCAGAGCCCTGCTGTCGTCAGTGGCTTCATAATATTGCATCAGAACCTTGTTTGCTACTGCCAGAGGCCATCTGTCCTTGTTTTTTGCCGGGCCATACCAGCCCGAATCGCTGGCGCTTGATATTATCGGCTCAATCCATGAAGCCACCTTTTTCTGCAGGTCCTTGTTATCAAGAAGAAAGGCAAGAGGAACAAGACCGTCGAGGAAATAGGGCCCGCGTTCCCACGCCTCACCGTTACCTCCTCTCCATGAAGAGTTTACAAGATCAGGCCAGAAATCGTCAACATTGCCTGTGAGCCCTGCAGCCTGTGCTTCAAGTTGTGATTTGAGCCAGCCCTGAGGTTTGACGGAACCCAGAGGAAGCCGGATATATGCATTCTCTTTGAGGGGATCAGGGTTTCCGTTGTAATTAATATTACCTGTCTTTCCGGTGCATCCCGCAAGGAGAATGCTAAAAATCACCAATCGACCTGCTAATTCTTTTTTCATTTGGATATTGGTTTTTGTTGCGATGGATTATACTGACGGATACAAATTTTACGAATTCAGTGAAACTACTTAAACTGGTCTAACCAGAAATTCTTAATGACCGGATTTATGCTTTTTCCTATTTCCACAGCTTCAACTACCTGGATCATATCGAACCAGACTGTGCCTTTGCCGGGCATTCTCAGGATAGCATTTACCCTTGGAGAAGGGATAGAATCGGCCGGAATTGTAACAAATGTTACAAATTGTTTCCATTTGTTTTCCGGATAGTGCCTTCCTCTCCCATAATCAGCAAGTCCGATCTCAAAACAGGGGCTGTCGGATTTATCTGCAGGGATGGAATCTGTTTTTGCCATAACAGAAACCATGTAGGTCTTTCCCTTTTCAACCCTGACAGGGTAAAACCTTAACCTGGTTCCCTTGTTTTCTGATGGAGTTATCATTCTGAGCGAGTGGGTACCTTCCTTATGTTCTCTCGTATCAAGGAAGTATGTTGATCCACGGTCGCCTTCGTTCCAGGCATAGCATGCTGAAGGAACGCCCGGGCTCGAAAGGTCCTCAAACCCGGGATCTTTAATGAGATTATTCCTGAAGGGTTTCATTTCTTCGTCAGGCTTCCTTATGTCAATCAGATATACCTGTGTGCCGTAAGCAGAGATGCAATCGGATATGTTTCCGGAATTAATGTTTATTATCCTGTTCTCGAACAGGACCCGGGCTTTCGGTTCAGTTTTCCCGGATATGGTTATTTTGAAGTTTTGCGGGGTATTAAGCTTATTGACCGCTATCACGATGAGCTTATTATCATGTGAGCCGGACCATACTTGTATGTTTGCATCAGAGGATCTGACAGGAATTGTTTTTTCTTCTGATAAAAGCCAGGGTGTCATTTCAGCGACTTCCATGGCAATTTTTCCGCATTCGTTCCATGCTGCAGTAGATTTTGGAAACGAGTTTGGTCCGTGCCGTACAAAATACTGGATCCCTCCGGCTCCATTTACCAGAGCCTGGTAAGTCATGTTCCTTATTTCGGGGATGGTGGGTTCACGTTCCCACCATTCTCCCCCGCCGAATGCCTGGGGTACAAGCCACACTGGTTTACGGCCTTCGAACTCTCCGGCAAGCTGTTTCACAACATTACCGGCCTGACTTACTGAACCAGAAGGTACGGGATAAGGATCAGCCATAACTATATCGAGGGCATCAGCATATTCTTTTGATGCAATAAACGGAGCCATGAACACGACAGACACAGGATGCCACGGATCAGTCTCCCTTACCGTCCTGTATATCTCTTCCAGTTGCCGGGGTGGAATTTTAAATCCGTTGGGCTCATCTGAAATATACCAGGCAAGAAGTGCTGGGTGGTCCATAAATGTCTTTATTTCCGAAATGAGCCTTTCCCTTTTATCAGCGTCTGACAAGCCTTCAATTTTCGAAGATACGCCTCCACCTCCGGACACTGAAAGCAGATTGTAATGGACTTTCATCCCGAGCTGTGCGCATCTGTCCATATATGCCTTTCTTTCGTTCAGCCTCTCAGGCAGAATTTTCTGGTACGGAGAGATCATGTTAAAACCTTTTACGGCCTCTTCCTCAGCAAGCAAAGGGTCGACAGGGGAATAGCAGTAAAAGCCGAAAGGGAAGAAGATGCGCCTGTTAACTATGAGCCCTCCTGTCAGACAGTCAGTCTTCACTTCATTTGGCTTATAGTCCAGAAGGTAAAGAAGCGATTTCGTGCTATAAAGATTTCCCTCTGATTTGATATCTGCACTTATGATAAATTTTCCGCGGCTGAGCTCAAGAGGAAACGACAGCCTTAAGAGTTTTGTCCCCGGAACCCCTTTCCACTTCACAAGTTCCTTTCCGCTTGCAGAGAGTGTGATTTCCAGATTCCCTGAAATGAGCTTCGCCGGAATATGGATTATCATCTCCCCTGTCTTCTCGCAGGAATAAAAACTCAACCTGGTATTCATTTTAAAGGAAGTGGTATCCACTTTCTGTGAAAACGAATTTGCTGTGAATGAAAATGATAACGCTGTAAACAGGATGATGGTTCTGAAAGGCATAAATAATCAGGTGCAACTTATAAGTGAAAAACGATTAAAAGTAACCACTTTCCGATTTTAAAAAAAGTGATGTCAGAAATAATATCCGGCACAATGCATGAATTTTCTCTGTGCGACTCTGCGAATTAATCAGGGTTTACTGTTGCCGGTGTCGAGGCAGGGCAGAATCTGGCAGGTATATCCGTGAAAATATACTCCGGCCCGATACCACCACTTCCGGGCAAAGGGTTACGGCTATTCTTTACTTTATCGTCAGAGACAATGGAGTTATCGACAGCATTGAAGCTGTCAGAAGCCCCGGCAATGACTTTTCGGATTAAGCGACCGGGCCTCTTAAAGTCTGATAATCATTTTTCTTGATTTCTTTTGGCTCTCTGTGCCTCTATGCGGAAGTTTTTCTGCATACACAGAGAGACACGGTGTTTTTACAGGATTATCGTCCCATAAGGAACCTGTCGATCTCCTTTGCAGCTTTTCTTCCCGAAGCAATAGCATGGACCACCAGGCTTGCTCCCGAGACAGAGTCGCCGGCTGCAAAGACCTTTCCAACGCTGGTTGAAAATGCTCCGTTGGTTTTGATATTGTTTCGTGCATCGAGTTCAAGGTTAAGTTCCGAGACCAGTCCTTCAATGACGGGGTGAACAAATCCCATCGCGAGAAGAATAAGGTCGGCTTCAATGATCTTAAGAGTTCCGGGCACCGGTTTCATTGTAAATCTGCCATCGTTGTTTTCCCACCTGACTTCTTCCACTTCGACTCCAGTGACATGACCGTTTACTCCTGTAAATCTTTTGGATGAAAGGCACCACATCCTTTCGCAACCCTCCTCGTGTGAGGTAGAAGTCTTGAGTACTTTGCCGTAATATGGCCAGGGATTGTCGGGTGTTCTTGTGAGAGGAGGCTTGGGCAGGATCTCGATCTGAGTCACCTTTGATGCTCTCTGCCGTATAGCTGTGCCCACGCAGTCGGAACCGGTGTCGCCGCCGCCGATTACAAGCACCTTTTTGTTTTCGGCATTTATTTCATTTTCAATGGAATGGGAATGCCCCGAATTGATACGGTTTTGAGCAGAAAGGAAATCCATGGCAAAGTGAATGCCATTCAGTTCCCGTCCTTCAATGTTGAGATCACGCGGCTTTCCTGCGCCGATAGCAATGCAGACAGCATCGAACTGATTAAGGATTTCGCTGGCGGCGATATCCCTGCCTACCGTTATCCCTGTCTTTAATATCAGGCCCTCCTTAACCATCACATCAAGACGCCGGTCAATTACAGCTTTGCTCAGTTTAAAATCGGGGATTCCGAATCTCATAAGGCCGCCTGCCTTTTCATCCTTTTCAAACAAGGTAACATTATGGCCTGCCTTATTAAGCAGATCGGCGGCAGCCATACCTGAAGGGCCGCTTCCTATCACGGCAACGCTTTTCCCGGTCCTTACTGAAGGTGGCGCCGGTTTAACATAACCTTCGGAGAATGCTTTTTCCACGATGGCAACTTCGTTTTCGCGTATGGTAACAGGTTCCCGTTCTATGTTCAGAACGCAGGCATGCTCGCAGGGGGCGGGGCATATCCTTCCTGTGACCTCCGGAAAATTATTTGTTGCATTAAGCCGTTCATATGCTCTCTTCCAGTCTCCTCTGTAAAGAAGATCGTTCCACTCGGGAATCAGATTATCAACAGGGCATCCCCAGTGACAGAACGGTATCCCGCAATCCATGCATCTGGATGCCTGGAGCATCCTGTCCTCACTGTTCAGGATCTGCTCAACTTCACTGTAATCGCAGATCCGCTCGTTTACCGGACGGTTTCCGGCTTCCTTTCTTTTTATCTTTAAAAATCCGGTTATGTCTCCCATATTTCCTGTTTATCCGCTTATTTCAACATCAATTTCAACACTTGCAATTTTCTTTTTCAGCTCTTCAAGTTTTTGTTCCTGAAGTACTTTCTTGTAGTCATAAGGTATTACCTTAATAAACACAGGCAGGTATTTGTCGAAATCGTCGAGTATCATCTTTGCCTTTTTACTTCCGGTGTATTTGAAGTGGCGTGTTAAGAGATCCCTGAGTTCTTCAATATCGCCAAGGTCTTCGACCAGTGACAATTCAACCATTCCCATGTTGCAGTAATAGTCAAAGTTCCCGTTTTCATTGAAAACATAAGCTATTCCGCCGCTCATACCTGCAGCGAAGTTACTTCCTGTTGTACCGAGAACCACCACCCTTCCGCCGGTCATGTATTCACAGCAGTGATTTCCAACGCCTTCAACGACGGCCATGGCCCCGCTGTTTCTCACGCCAAACCTTTCTCCGGCAACGCCCGATATATATATTTCACCCGAGGTTGCGCCGTAAAGAACTGTGTTCCCGATTATTATGTTTTTATCAGGTTCAAACGCAGAGCCTTCCGGCGGGACAACGATTATCCTTCCTCCTGACAAACCTTTACCCAGGTAGTCGTTCGAATCACCTTCGAGATACAATTCCACTCCCGGAACTGTGAATGCTCCAAAACTCTGGCCTGCAGATCCTTTAAACCTGCATTTTATTGTTCCGTCGGGAAGGCCTTCCGGGCCATAAAGCTTTGTAATCTTTCCTGAGAGCATGGCCCCGGTTGTCCTGTCAGTGTTCTTTATTGTGCCCTCAATTACAACAGGTTCTTTGTTTGACAATGCTCTTTCCGACTGTGCAATTAGTTCTTTGTCAAGTATATTTCCGAGTTTTGTTTCCTGCTTTTCTATACAGCGCATTTCGTATTTCGCAGCTTCAGGGGGAAGCCTGAGCATATCCGACAGATCGAGATTTTTTGTTTTCCAGTGATCTACTTCATGGTTTCTCTGAAGAAGGTCGAAGCGTCCGATAATTTCATCCATGCTCCTGTATCCCATTTCAGCAAGATATTCTCTCACGTCTTCTGCGAGGAATCTGAAAAAGTTGACGAGATAATCGGCTTTACCTTTAAATCGCTTTCTCAGTTCGGGGTTCTGTGTGGCAACGCCTACCGGGCATGTATTAAGATGGCATTTACGCATCATGACACATCCCAGAACTATGAGGGCGCTTGTTGCAAAGCCGAATTCTTCAGCGCCAAGCAAAGCGGCAATGATAATGTCACGTCCGGTTTTCAGCTGACCATCGGCCTGGAGGATCACTTTCTTCCTGAGGTTATTCATGACCAGTGTTTGCTGGGTTTCGGAAAGGCCCATTTCAAGAGGGATTCCTGCATGCTTTATTGAAGACGTCGGGCTTGCCCCGGTACCTCCTTCATATCCGCTTATAGTTATAAGGTCGGCTCCTGCTTTTGTAACTCCTGCAGCGATTGTCCCCACACCGCTTGATGATACGAGTTTCACACTGATCCGCGCGTCAGGATTTACATTTTTCAGGTCGAAGATAAGCTGTGCCAGGTCCTCAATAGAATAGATATCGTGATGAGGGGGAGGCGATATAAGTGTTATGCCCGGAATAGAATACCTTGTTCTGGCAATTATCTTGTCGATTTTATGTCCCGGGAGCTGGCCTCCTTCACCGGGTTTCGCACCCTGGGCGATTTTTATCTGAATTTCGTCGGCATTTACAAGGTACTCGGTGGTGACGCCGAAGCGGCCGCTCGCGACCTGTTTGATAGCGCTTCTGACCGAGTCGCCGTTTGGAAGTGGTCTGAACCTTTCAGGGTCTTCACCTCCTTCGCCGGTATTGCTTCGTCCGCCGATCCTGTTCATGGCAATGGCCAGCGTCTCATGGGCCTCACGACTGATTGATCCGAACGACATGGCTCCAGTGACGAACCTTCTCATAATTTTTTCAGCGGGTTCGACTTCTTCAAGGGAGATCGGATTTTTCCTTATTTTCAGCATTCCTCTTATAAAAAGGGGAGACATTGTGTCATTGTCTGCAAGTCTGGAGTATTCCCTGAATTTGGCCCGGTCTCCGGTCCTTGTGCTCCACTGCAGCAGAGCAATTGCCTCGGGATTCCATGCATGTTTCTCACCATGTTTCCTGAATGCATAAAGTCCTTCGGTGAATATTTCCGGCATGCGTGTTTCCGTAAAAGCCTTTGCATGAGGTCTCAGAACCTCTTCTGCGATCTCGCTGAAGCCGATTCCTCCGATTCTGGAATTTGTGCCGGTGAAATATTTGTCAATTATATCCCTGTGTATCCCTACGGCTTCAAAGATCTGGGAAGAACGGTAACTTCTGAGGGTGCTGATGCCCATCTTGGACATTATCTTCAGTATCCCTTTGTTTATTGAGTTCACATAGTTTTCTTCAGCTTTCTGGTAGTCGAGCTGAAGTGCCTTGTCCCTGACAAGCTTGTCAATTACGGCAAAGCTCATGTATGGATTTATAATGCTGGCGCCGTATCCAAAAAGAAGTGCAAAATGCATGACCTCTCTTGGATCAGCCGATTCGACAACAATATCGATCTGCATACGCTTTCTTTTCTCAATAAGATAATGGTGAACAGCGGATACGGCCAACAGCGATGGGACAGGGGCTTTCTCCCTGTCAATACCGCGGTCGGAGAGTATAATATAATTTTTACCCTCGTCGACTGCCTTTTCTGCATCACGGCACAACTGATCGACAGCGCTTTTTAAACCTTCGGCGCCTTTCGATGCTTCAAAATGCATCAGCAGGGTTGAAGCTGAAAATCCCTTGTATTTAAGGTTTTTAACTATCTGGAAATAAGTGTTTGAAATAACGGGATTTCTGAATCTTACCATCTTTACATGGTCAGGCGATTCGTCGAGGAGGTTTTGCTGAAGTGAACCCAGATAACCGGAAAGAGTCATTACCAGTTCTTCACGAATCGGATCGATCGGAGGATTAGTGACCTGGGCAAACATCTGCTTGAAGTAATTGAACAGCCTGTAAGGTTTGCTTGAAAGAACTGCCACCGGCACATCATTTCCCATCGAGCTGATGGGCTCCTTCCCGGTGGCCGCCATTTCTTTTATTATCTTTTCTGTTTCCTCATTAGAGTAATTAAAAACTGTAAGATAAGTCTGGAACTGGTTCCCCATGTCGGGCGAAATAACCTGTCCTGTCTCTATTTCCTCGAGCTTCACCATGTTCTGCTCTATCCATTTGCCGTAAGGATAGTCGTGTGCAAGTTTATCCTTCAGTTCCCTGTCGCGGAGTATCTTTCCTTCTTTTGTATCAACAAGCAGCATTTTCCCGGGTCTCAGCCTGCCTTTTTCCTTTATCTCCCCGGCTGGAAATGTCTGTACGCCGGTTTCAGATCCCATTACAATAAGATCGTTGGCAGTAATAAGGTAACGTGAGGGCCGCAATCCGTTCCTGTCGAGCATTCCTCCTATGTATCTGCCGTCGGAAAATATCAGGGAGGCAGGGCCGTCCCATGGTTCCATGAATGTAGAGTGATAATGGTAGAAATCACGGAGTTCGGAAGGGATGGGGTTTTTCTGGTTTATGGATTCGGGAATGAGAATCGACATCGCATATGGCAATGATTTACCACTCATAAGCAGGAATTCCAGGACATTGTCGAGAGAAGCAGAGTCGCTCTTTTCCGGTTCGATAATCGGATATAACCGCTGAAGGTCGCCAAGCTTATCGGATTTCAAAATTGACTCGCGTGCTTCCATCCAGAATCTGTTCCCCCTTATGGTGTTTATTTCGCCATTATGCCCGAGTACCCTGAAAGGCTGGGCAAGATCCCAACTGGGAAAGGTATTTGTGCTGAACCGTGAATGCACAAGTGCTATTGCACTCTGCAGCCTTTCATCGTTGAGGTCGCCAAAATATTCCCCGAGCTGATTTGACGTAAGCATCCCTTTGTAAACAAGCACTTTGGTTGAAAGACTGGGGATGTAAAAGAAATTCTTTTGTTTTAATTCCGAATCCCTTATGGATTTTTCTGTTTTCTTCCTTATTATATACAGTTTACGTTCAAGGTCATCCTGGGGAAGATCTGCTCCCAGGAGGATCTGTCGAATTTGAGGTTCGGTCGATCTGGCAATCTCGCCTATCGTGGAGTTGTCTCTTGGAACATCCCTGAAACCGATGAAGCTGACACCCTCTTCTTTAATATTATTAAGAAGTATGTCAGTGCATTTTTCTGCTTCTTCATTGTTTTTAGGAAGGAAGATGAGGCCTGTCCCGAATTGTCCCTCAGGTGGCAGGGCAAAACCCTGGATGAGATAAAAGTCCCTCGGGACCTGGATCATTACACCGGCACCGTCACCTGTTTTGCTGTCGGCTCCTTCAGCACCCCTGTGCGTCATGTTTCTTAGGATGTCGAGTCCCATGGAAATAATGGAATGGGATTTTTTCCCTTTGATATGGGCAACGAAACCTATTCCGCAGCTTCCGTGTTCAAATTCCTGTCTGTATAATCCTTCATTTGAAGGCCGATTTGTTCTCATTGAACTCATTCTTAATTGTTTTTCAACTTTATTACAAAAAAACCGTTCTCTTAATTTGAGAGAACGGTCATCCCTAATCCTATGAAAACGCCATTCTCAGTCAACGCGGGTAAACCTGACGACCAAAAATGTAAAACCAATATTCCAATGACAATAAACTTGCATAACTTTAAATTCGGTGACAAATATAGAAATAAACTTTCATATTGTAGCGGGAATTGATTAAAAAATTAAAAAAATACACAAAAATGATATAAAAGTTATCAACATGTTATTGTCCCGACTTGTTGCCAAGCGGGGTTATTAACCCGCTTTTCGGCGGTCAGGCTGGTAAAAATTTATTAAGAGCATTCTCCAAGGGCACAAAAGTCACAGGAAAACAAAGTCGTAAGTGATACATCCTGTGGGAGGCATTGGTTATCTGTGAGTTTGTTGCAGAAATCTCTTTCAACCTGAACAATACCGGTCTGAGAGCTGAGTAATGACTTGAATTCTCTTTCAAGATATCATAAAGGTAAATGCCATCTGTTTTTCCTATATTAGCCAAATGAATATCAATCTGCACCAGTAACGATGGAAAAACCTGATAACCTGATTATCATTATTTTCGGAGCGACCGGGGATCTTACGTCACGGAAACTTGTTCCGGCCTTGTATTCCCTGTACAATCAGAACCTGATGCCTGAGCGTTTTATCGTACTCGGAGCAGGGCGGACAGTCATGTCTTCAGGTGATTTCAGGCAAAAGATGGAAAATGCCATCAGAACCTTCTCGGAGGAAGAATCTCCGGATTTCACTGCCATTTCAGGCTTTGTTGATTCAATATATTATCAGCCTGTCGATTATCTTCAGGAGTCTTCCTATCATAACCTCAGGCTTGAGGTTGAAAAACTTAAGGCACGATTCCTGACTGGCGGAAACACTATTATATACATGGCAACTCCTCCGAATCTGTACGAGTCAATAGCACGAAATCTGTCGGCTGCAGGGATGGTGAATCAGGCGGATGGTTTCAGAAGGATAATAATTGAAAAACCATTTGGCTACGATCTTGAGAGTTCCCGCCAACTGAATGACACGCTTCATGAAATTGTGACCGAAGATCAGATCTACCGTATCGATCACTATCTTGGAAAGGAGACTGTACAGAATCTTCTTGTCACAAGGTTTGCAAACGGTATTTTCGAACCGTTGTGGAACAGGAATTACGTACACAGGATCGAAATTACTTCAGCAGAAAGCATTGGTGTTGAAGACAGGGGAGGATATTATGATTCAGCCGGCGCACTCAGGGATATGGTACAGAATCATCTGCTGCAGATGGTTGGTCTCACTGCAATGGAACCACCATCATCTCTCGATGCCAATGCAATAAGAAACGAGGTGCTTAAAGTATTCCAGTCTCTTCAGCCGATACGGGAGGAAGATGTCGAAAAACAGGTAATAAGGGGGCAATATACAGCATCCAGGATTAGGGGAATATGTGTCCCGGGATACCGATATGAAAAGGGAGTAGATGTTCATTCACGGACCGAGACCTATGTGGCGATGAAGTTTTTCATAAATAACTGGCGCTGGGGAGGTGTTCCTTTTTATATCAGAACCGGAAAACGTATGCCTACACGGGTAACGGAAGTTGTAATTCACTTCAAGCAGACACCGCATCATCTGTTTCAGAGGGTTATAGGACGCTCCTGGGGGAATCAGCTGATAATAAGGATTCAGCCTGACGAGGGTATACTTCTCAAGTTTGACATGAAGGAACCAGGCTCGGGATTCAAGGTGAAGAACGTAAACATGGACTTTCATTACAAGGATCTTGCTGACATACACGTGCCATCAGCCTATGAGAGGCTTCTCTATGACGTGATGCTTGGAGATTCAACTCTGTTCTCACGTGACGATGAAGTTGAGACTGCCTGGAAGTTCATTGAGCCTATTCAGAAGGCATGGAAGAACAATCCGTCGATAAAGGTTTACGGTTACCCGGCAGGGACCTGGGGGCCCGAACCATCGAACAGCCTGATAGAAGGTGATAATCTTACCTGGAGATATCCTTGCAAGAATATGGCAGACGAGGAGCTGTACTGCGAACTTTAATGGCACGGGCTCAGGGCAGATGTCATTTGCCACACCACGGATACCATATTCCGCACGCCGGATGCCGGACAATAGATCAAACATTTAACCTGTCGATATGAAAAGCGGCATAAAAATATTCCAGACGCAGAAAATACTTGCGGAATCGCTGGCAGAAGATATCTGTGAATTGATTAACAATAAATCCCGGGGTGGTTCATTTTTTACACTGGCACTTTCCGGAGGGAAGACACCTGACCTTCTTTTTTCAATTCTGGGAGAAAAAAACAAGGATATACACCTCTGGGAAAATGTCAGATTTTTCTGGGTCGACGAAAGATGTGTTCCTCCCGATGATGAGCAAAGCAACTTCAGGAAAGCATCTGCTTTGTTTCTGAGTAAACAAGGGATAGACCCGGGCTGCATTTTCAGGATCAGAGGCGAAAATGATCCTGTTCAGGAGGCTGAAAGATATTCAGTGGTGATTTCCGAATATACAAAATATAAGAGAGGACTGCCTTCATTCGATCTGGTGCTTCTTGGTCTGGGCGAGGATGGCCATACTGCTTCAATATTTCCGGGGAATGAGATACTCTTTAAATCTGAAAGGATATGTGAAACTGCTGTGCATCCTGTTACGGGGCAGAATCGTGTGACACTTACGGGCAGAGTATTAAACAATGCTGAAATGGTGATTTTTCTTGCAGCTGGGAAAAATAAAGCCGGTATGGTGAGACATATTATAAAAGACGGTGATTCCGGAACAAAATTTCCTGCTTCTTACATAAATCCGGTAAGCGGAAGACTTATCTGGTATCTCGACAGCGATTCAGCTTCCCTGCTCTGATATTTTCAGAGCCCGGCAAACAGCCCCTGCCAATCTGCAACTTTAAATCTTCGGTAATTAATCAATTTTCCTTATATTTGGATTCAATGTTTAATCTTAAAACTTCGAGTCATGTCACACGAAAAAGCAAAAGAACAGACTAAGGTTAAGAAGCAGCCGACAAAATCCCTGAAAGAAAAAAGAGCTGCAAAAAAAGCAAAGAAAATCGAGAAGAGTAAATAAAAAAGGAGGTCGCATGTGCGGCCTCCTTCTGTATGATCTCTGTTGTGCTGAAACTATGCTAGTTTAACATTCACGGCATTGATTCCTTTTTTACCTTCTGCAAGTTCAAAAGTAACCTGATCATTCTCCTTAATCTTGTCGATCAGACCTGTTGCATGTACGAAATATTCATTGTCTGAGTCTGCATCTTTAATGAATCCGAATCCTTTTGATACATTGAAAAATTTAACTGTTCCTTTGTTCATTGTAATATGATTTTAAAATTTAAGGCTGCAAGTTTACATAATTTATTTCAAAAAAGCTATTATTGCCGGTCTTTTAAATTTTTTATCAATGAAAAAATCAGTTTGCGTGGTTGTTTCGACTTTTCTGATTCTGTTTCAGTTAAATGGACAAACTGAATTACTGACAGTCGCCGAGAAGTCGGGATTTAAATCCACATCGAATTACAGCGATGTAATGACATTCATAGAGCAGCTAAAGAAATCTTCGAAAAATATAAGGGTTGAATCAATTGCCCGTTCGGTTGAGGGAAGGGATGTCCCTTTGTTAATAATTGGCGATCCGCTGCCTAAGTCAGCTTCCCAACTCCTAAACGATGGCAGGATAGCAGTATACATACAGGCGAATATTCATGCCGATGAGGTCGAAGGCAAGGAGGCCCTCCTGATGTTTGCAAGGGATATTCTGTCGGAAAAGAAGCCGGAGATTCTTAAAAAGGTTGTTTTTCTTCTGTGCCCTAATTTCAATCCTGACGGAAATGAAAAAATTTCCCCTGAAAACCGCACTTACCAGAATGGACCTGTAAATGGAGTAGGATTAAGATACAACGGGCAGTCTCTTGATCTCAACAGGGATGGAATGAAGGCAGAATCACCTGAGGTACGGGGCGTAATAACGAATGTGTTTAATAAATGGGATCCGGCAGTCTTTATGGATTGCCATACAACAAATGGTTCATATCATGTTGAACCTGTTACATTTACATGGATGGTCAATCCCAACGGCGACAATTCTCTTATCAGGTACATGCGCGATAAAATGGTTCCGCAGATATCATCCTCACTTCTTAAGAAATATAATGTCCGGAATTGCTATTACGGCGAGTTCAACGACCTTCTCAAACCGGAAGAGGGTTGGTTTTACGACGCTGCTGATCCGCGGTATATGACAAATTATTACGGATTAAGGAACAGGCTTGCCATCCTTAATGAGAACTATGTATATGCTGATTATGAGTCAAGAGTGAAAGGGTGTTATTATCTTATTCGGTCGCTGGCTGAATATGTTTCTTCTAATGGCAACGAAATAAAATCGTTGCTAAAAGATGTCGACATGAAGACTATCAGAAGGGGAGCCGACATTTCGGATGCCGACTCCTTTGCAATTGAGTATGTTGCCAAACCCTTGCCTGAAAAAGTCACAATACAAACCTATGAGGCTGAGGTTGTTACTGATGCCAATGGAAGGAGAAGACTGCAGAAGAGCAACAGGCAGGTTGATGTTACTGTTCCTTATTTTATTGATTATCAGCCTACAAGAAGTGTTAAGTTTCCTTATGCCTATCTGATAACAACCCACGACCCTGGAATTATTAATTTATTGAGGATCCATGGGATTCAGATAGAAAACCTGGCAATCGATTCAAAAATTGAAGTTGAAAGGTTTGAGATAAGTGAACTGAAAGGCTCTTCAAGGCTCAACCAGGGGCATTATGCCAACACGGTAAAAGGGAAATATATCAGGGGAACAATTAATTTCCCGGCCGGGACCGTTGTGGTCAGGACATCGCAGAAACTTGGAAATCTGGCGGCTTATCTCCTGGAACCTGAATCGAACGACGGGTTGATGACCTGGAACTTTTTTGACCGGTACCTTGTGCCCCAGTGGGGAATGGGCTACAACCCCTGTCCTGTGTATAAAGTAATGGACAAGACACTGCTTAGAACTATTGTAATATCAGACTGAAAGCATAAATCCTGCCGGTCTGATGGTCTGCCGGTCTGGTGATGTCTTTTGAACATAAGACTTGACTGCAAATATTTCTGTTATTGCTGTTAATTTAATAACATTGCAAAAAATTTCAACTGCAACAGGAAAAATGATCTGAGATGAGAAAATGGAGAATAGAAGACTCTGCAGAGCTTTACAACATAAACGGATGGGGTGTCGATTATTTTTCGATAAACCATAAGGGAAATGTCGAGGTCAGACCAACTAAAAATGGTGTCGCCGTAGATCTCAAAGAATTGCTTGATGAGCTTATGCTGTCCGATGTATCAACACCGGTCCTTGTACGTTTCCCGGATATCCTCGACGACAGGATCATCACAATATCGAGATGTTTCAAATCTGCTTCTGAAGAGTATAATTATAATGCCCAGAATTTCATTATCTATCCGATAAAGGTCAACCAGATGCGGCCCGTGGTGGAGGAAATTGTAAGTCACGGCAAAAAATTCAATATCGGCCTTGAAGCCGGTTCCAAACCTGAACTTCATGCAGTAATAGCGATAAATACTGATCCTGAGTCGCTTATTATATGCAACGGTTATAAGGATGAAGATTACATTGAACTTGCCCTCCTTGCACAGAAAATGGGCAAAAGGATCTTTCTTGTCGTTGAGAAATTAAATGAACTCAAGCTTATTACCTCAATAGCCAAAAGGCTGAAGGTCAAGCCTAACCTTGGAATAAGGATCAAACTTGCAAGTGTGGGAAGCGGTAAATGGGAGGAATCAGGCGGGGATATAAGTAAATTCGGACTGACATCAAGTGAACTGCTCGAAGCTATTGATTTTATTGACAGGAACAAAATGGGTGATTGCCTGAAGCTTATTCATTTTCACATTGGAAGCCAGGTAACAAAAATACGCCGGATCAAAGTTGCTCTCCGCGAAGCCTCTCAGTTCTATGTCCAACTCCGGAAAATTGGATTTGATGTTGAATTCGTCGATATTGGCGGAGGCCTGGGTGTGGATTATGATGGCACGGGTTCATCCAACAGTGAGAGCAGCATGAATTATACGATCCAGGAGTATGTAAATGATTCTATCAGCACTTTTGTTGATGCTGCAAATAAAAACAACATTCCCCATCCGAATATCATCACTGAATCGGGAAGATCGCTGACGGCCCATCATTCAGTACTTATTTTTGAGGTCCTCGAGACCACAACCCTTCCGTCATGGGATGAGGAAGAAATCCTGAATGAGAATGACCACGAACTTGTGAAAGAGCTCTTTTTGCTTTGGGATAACGTAAATCAGCCAAGGATGCTTGAAACATGGCATGATGCCCAGCAGATCAGGGAAGAGGCACTTGACAGATTCAGCCTTGGACTTATTGATCTGAAGACAAGGGCTCAGATTGAAAGGCTTTTCTGGTCAATTGCCCGCAGGGTTTACCAGTTGGCAAATGTGACAAAACATGTTCCGGAAGAACTGAGGCAGATATCAAGGATCCTGTCTGACAAATATTTCTGTAATTTCTCTCTTTTCCAGTCACTTCCAGATGCCTGGGCTATTGATCAGATCTTCCCGATAATGCCGATACACAGGCTGAATGAGGAGCCTGTGAGATCAGCCACCATACAGGATATGACATGCGATTCGGACGGCAAGATCGATAACTTCATTTCCACGCGTAACTCACCCTACCATTTGCCGGTACATCCTCTGAAAGGCAGGGAACCTTATTATCTCGGAGTATTTCTTGTGGGAGCATACCAGGAAATACTCGGAGACCTTCATAATCTGTTCGGTGACACAAACGCTGTTCACGTATCTGTTGATGAGGATGGATACAAGATTGACCAGATCATTGACGGAGAATCGGTTGCCGAGGTCCTGGATTATGTCCAGTATAACTCCAAAAAGATGGTAAGGACAGTCGAGACCTGGGTCACAACTTCTGTTAAAGCAGGTATAATTACTCTTGAAGAGGGGAAAGAATTCCTTTCAAATTACAGGTCAGGCCTGTACGGCTATACCTATCTTGAATAAGGAGTCAAAAAATCATTGTGATTTTATCGTCAGGGTGAAATTTATTGTTTAAATTCACTATTGATTCAGGATTTTTTTGGTTCTGATCGTAGAAATTTTAACCTTAAAATCTTAATGTTATGAGCGAATCATCTTCCTTCGATTTCAATGCCTTTATCCAGGAGTCTAAAGAGACCCTTTTGAATCCGAAGTCTTATTTCCCCGCCATGAAACTGACGGGAGGGATGGCAGAACCACTTATTAAAGCAGTTGTCTATGGCGCTGTTGCAGGAGTTCTTGTATTTCTCTGGGGTGTTCTCGGTCTTGGCGGAGTTGCAGGGATCTTTGGTGCCGGGATTGGAGCAATGGCACTTGTCTGGACAATTGTCGGAGCCCTTATCGGCTTGTTTATCGGTGCTGTTATACTTCTTATCATCAGTTCCATCTGCAAGGGGAATACCGATTTTGAAGCCAACATGAGGGTAGTTGCAGCTGTAATGGTTGTTATGCCAATAAATGCACTTCTTGGATTCACCATGGGAATAAACTCGGTCTTTGGTGCAATAATCAGCCTGGGCGTAAACCTTTACGCATTGTATCTCCTGTACCATGGCCTGACAGGTGCGTTGAAGGCAAATCAGGGTACTGCAAAAATAGTAATGTACGTCCTGGCTGCTCTTCTGTTGATCTTTACACTTGCAGGTCTGAGTACCAGAAACAAGATGAACAAGATAATGAACGATATAAACCTCGAACAGTTACAAAATAATTAAATAAGGTATATACTTAAAATTTACCAGGATACATTTTATAAATCCAATTCAAACGGTACTGATAAAGAGACTGTATCATCGGTCATTCTGTTACCTTTGTGATAACCTTAGTTACCTTTGTGGTGAAAGAATGCCTGTTTTACCATAAGGTAACACAACGCGAATCACTATGTTTCGCAAAGGGAAACCGTGCAGAAAGCACTTCTGATGCAGTCTTTTTATTTATGTCAAAATCTCAGATTAAAAAAATTATCATTTAAGGACAACAATAGTAAATCTGTTAGTATTTTTGGGCTTTTTCCGTTGCCGGTTTTATGCATTTGGCTGAGATCTTCGGAAGTCAGCATCAGCCGGCAACCTGAAGTGGTTTATACTGACAGTGAATAAGGCGATTTACACCCGTAACATATTATTTGTCCTTCTTTACAGGATCGCAATTGTAATGTTGGTCCTTTCGCTCTCCCGGATAGGATTTTACATTTTCAATATCAGGATGTTTCCTGACATTACTTTTGTTCAGTTTCTGAATATTCTCAGGGGCGGGCTGTTATTCGACATATCCGCAACCGTGTATATTAACATGGTCTTTATCCTTTTTAACACACTTCCTTTTGATTTCAGATATAACACTATTTATCAGAAGGCCCTTTCATACCTGTTTTTTATTACTAATGGCCTGGCTCTGATTATGAACAGTGCCGATTATCTTTATTACCGGTTTGTTCTCAAAAGGGCCACAGCCGACGTTTTTCAGACATTCGGAAATGAAGACAACCTGGTAAAGCTTTTTTTTAAGTTTCAGATCGACTACTGGCCGGTAGTACTTTTTACATTCATTCTCATCTTCGCAATGGTCTGGCTGTACAACAGGATCAAACCTGTCAGGCCCGAGCCGCGCCATAAGGTCATGTATCATTGTTTCAATCTGCTAATGGTTCCATTGGTGGCAGGGCTGGTAGTGATTGCCGCGAGAGGCGGTTACAAGCATTCTACAAGGCCCATCAGCATCAGCAACGCAACAAAATACGTGGATAATCCCAGGGATGTTGCGATTGTCCTTAATACTCCTTTCAGCATGATAAGAACATTTGACAAGAAGAACCTTGTTAAATATGAGTTCTTTGGGCAGGAAGAACTAAAGCAAATATATGACCCTCATTTCAGGTATCAGCCGGAAGGGGCCTTCAAAAACGAGAATATTGTAATTCTTATCCTTGAGAGCTTTGCAAGGGAGTATATCGGGTCGCTGAACACTGATCTTGACGATGGCAGATATAAGGGGTATACTCCGTTCCTTGATTCACTTATAAGCAAGAGCCTCACTTTTGATGTGACCCTTGCCAACGGCAAGAAATCGATTGATGCCATGCCCTCAATACTTGCATCGCTTCCTTCTCTTGAGACCCCCTATATAATATCCCATTATGCAAACAATACAATAAATGCACTTCCCGGTTTGTTAAAACCGTTAGGATACTATTCGGCATTTTTCCATGGCGCCCCGAATGGTTCGATGGGTTTTGATTCATTTGCCAGGATGGCCGGATTTGATGATTACTTCGGTCTCGACCAGTATCCCGATCCAAAGGATTTTGATGGCGTGTGGGGAGTGTGGGATGAGCCGTTCCTTACTTTCTTTGCAAACAAGATCGGAACATTCCGGCAACCATTCCTGGCATCAGTTTTCACAATATCCTCACATCATCCGTTTAAAGTCCCGGAGCATTATAAAAACCGATTTCCCAAGGGACCGGCTCCAATACTCGAGGTCATAGGTTATTCAGACAATTCGCTCCGTACTTTTTTCAATATTGCATCCCGTCAGCCATGGTTTAAGAACACTCTTTTCATAATCACTGCTGATCATACTAATGAGTCGGTCAGAAAAGAATTCCAGAACAATTACGGCTCGTACAGTATTCCTATCATATTTTACAGGCCCGATGGCGAATTGCAGGGAGTAAAGCACAGAATTGCACAGCAGATCGACATCATGCCCTCGGTACTGAGTTACCTTAATTTTAGTGGCGAATTCATCGCTTTTGGCAATAACCTTTTCGATGAAACCAGGGAATCATTTGCCTTCAACACTGCAGGAAGCACATACCAGATATTTATGAAAGACCATATGCTTGATATGGTTGAAAACAAGCCTGTCGGGTTATACAATTTTAAAACAGACAGACTTCTCGAAAATAATCTTTTAAATAAAGATACGCTTGTTCAGAAAAACCTTGAAACAAAGCTTAAAGCAATTATCCAGACCTATAATGCAAGGCTTATTGACAATGATCTTATTGTGAAATAGCATAAGCTGTAAGCCATTAGCTGTCAGCTTTCAGCAACCGGTTTTAAGCCTTAAGCTGAATAATGTGCCAAGCCTTCGCCAACGCCACGGCTTTCAAAATCTTAGCCCTGAATTATGGGCTTATATCATACCTCCGTTTTCCATAATCCTCATACCGCACGCCGTCTTTTAAACCACCCTTTAACTTTATCTTTGACAGAATTCACTCTGATTTTAAAGGAATATTGCTATTTTACATCTTCAAAACTTTTCAAAATGGAAATCGTAAAATACGAAGGTCTGGTAGCTGCCCCGTTTACTCCGATGAACAGTGATTTTACGGTGAATTATAGCCTTATACCTGAATACTATGATTTTCTTGAGAGGAATGGGGTAATTGGTGCATTTATCAATGGGTCGACCGGAGAAGGGCCCTCGCTTACTCAGAAAGAAAAGCATATTCAGGCTGCAGAATGGGTACGATGCATGAAAGCAGGTGGCAAAGTCCGTATCATCAACCTGGTAGGAGGAACGTCATACAGCGAATGTATTGAAAATGCAATTTTTTCGGCCGAAATTGGCGCATCGGCCATAGCTGTTGTGGCACCTTACTATTATAAGCCTTCAGATGAACTACATCTTGCCGAATTCGTTGCAAGGATAGGAGAATCGGTCCCTGAAATGCCCGTTTATTTCTATCATATACCATCGCTTACGGGAGTATGTATCTCCATGTCAGGATTTATCAGGCGGATTTCAGGGATGCTTCCCAACTTCGCAGGTATTAAATATACCAATGAGGATTTTATGGATTTCATGCAATGTCTTGATTATGATGGCGGCAGATATGACCTTCTGTGGGGAAGGGATGAGAATCTGCTCCCGGCCCTCTCAACAGGATGCCGGGGTGCCGTGGGCAGCACATACAACTATGCGGCACCTCTTTATCTCTCACTTATTGATTCATTTAATAAGGGGGATCTTCTGAATGCCCGTAATCTTCAGATGATTTCCGTGAAGATGATCTCTCTGTCAGGTAAATACGGAGGCATGGGAACAGGGAAAGCATTTATGAAATATGCCGGACTGGATTGTGGAAAGTCCAGATCTCCGGTAAAGAATATGTCGGATGACTCTTATGCCAGATTTGTAGAGGATGTAAAGGCACTGAATCTGGATGCTTATTTTTCCGGAAGGCAGGGGCGATGAGGATCAGGGAAAGATCGTGGTACCATCAGGCTTGCTGTTGGACCTTTCCGCATGGGTGCATTGCTGCGGTATCCCGGCTGGCAGAGATCAAATTGCAAACCGCATACCCGCTTTTCTCAAAAGCTTGGAACCGCAATTTTCCCAATGCCGTTTTATTTATTTTACCCCTACCTTAGAATCATGAAAAAAGTCGCTCAAATAATCCTCGAAAACGACAGAGGGGAGTTGCTGCTTTACCTTCGCGACGGCAAACCCGGAATTCCGTTCCCCTATCACTGGGATCTTATCGGAGGTCATCTGGAGGAAGGGGAGACCCCTGATGAGGCTCTCGTAAGGGAAGTAAAGGAGGAAATCAACATTGATCTCGCGGAATATAAATTCTTCAGGGAATATATTTGTCTGGAAGGGGATGCATATCCAAATATAAAGTATATCTATCATGGCAGGATTAATCTGCCGGTTGAGAAAATCACTCTCAATGAAGGAGAGAGACTGCAGTATTTTTCGAGGGAAGAAATTGACAAAGTGAAGTTTGCCAACATATTAAAGAAGATTGTTTTGGATTACGTCAATAGATAATTGTTGAATATTGTGATTTTCGATAAAATTTCATCCTAATATTCAATCATTTAGTCAAAATCGGGTATCAGGGATTCTGGCAGGATTTTCTGACAAAATCATTGTTAAAGTATTAACAATCAGAGATATAGTATCTTAATTTGTATTAATATCGAAATAAATCCCTGTTTTTCTGTAAATTTCCGATATTGTTTGACCAACTGCTGTTACTTCTTTATGAGTGTCGGAAAAGTGTAAGCCGGAGTTAAAAATCTTTAGACAAACATAAAGCAAAATCTTTGTGAATTCCCACGTGACAGGTTGATCTGTCTTGACGCATGTCATTATGAGACATACCTTTATCTCATAATCAGACACCTGAAATTATGAAAAAGGAGATATTTTCTGCAAACATGAAAATAGTTGCTCTGTTGATCATTTTCATGTGCCCAATGCAATATGCTTCCGCACCTACTAAGAGCTTCGAGGCAAGGATGGATGTTTTCAGGTTTGGAATAAAGGTTTCGGAAGAGAGGATACACCTGCTGGAATTTTCGCGGTTCGTTAATGATCTTGGCCGCAGGGAGTCGGGTAACAACTGGCAGTCTGTAAACTGTATAGGTTGTTTCGGGGAATGGCAGTTTGCTGAATCCACTGTTCATTACCTGGGATACAAACATATTACCCTGAAAAAGTTTATGTCGGATCCGTGGACATTCCCTCCCGAATTACAGAAGAAGGTTCTTGAGTCGCTTATAAAGGTTAATCTGGTTTTGATGAGGAGATATGAAAGTTATATCGGAGACACGATAAACGGAGTGCCTATAACAAAATCAGGGATGATTGCTGCTGCTCATCTCGGAGGAGCAAAGTCGGTGAAGCTTTTTCTGTCGTCAAACGGGAAGCTCGACAAGGCAGATGTTCTCGGAACCAGGGTAAGTCATTATATGTTGAAGTTTGGGTTTTATGACCTTGATTGAATTTTTTGTTGTCAGAGAGAGTCGCCCGGTTAAATCATCCGGGCGATGGTTAGTAAAGAACCTGATGAGTGGTCATCAGGTTTTTTCTTTGAGCAGATTTGTTTATTATGGGGTATATACCGCGTCTCTTTTCTCATTAAGAATATCTTCCCTGATTGAATGCAGTCTGAGCAAAAGTTGTTTTGCGTCCTCAATATTCAACCGGGTTGTATTGTGCGAATTATATTCTTCGGCCTTGTTGACCTGCGATTCTCCTTCAGTAAAATATTTGTTGTAGTTTAAATCCCTGGTATCGGCGGGAATACGAAAATAGTTTCCTTCGTCAATGGCTTTTACCATTTCTTCCCTGTTAACAAGCGTTTCATACAGCTTTTCCCCATGCCGGGTCCCGATTATTCTTATCTCCGTTTTTGAGTTATAGAGTTCCGTAAGAGCCTGGGCAAGATCGCCAATTGTCACAGCGGGTGACTTTTGCACGAAAATATCACCGTTGTTTCCATTGTTGAAAGCAAACAGAACCAGTTCAACTGCTTCATCAAGGGTCATCATGAATCTTGTCATGTTGGGATCAGTGATTGTAATTGGCTGATTCTGTTTTATCTGATTGATAAACAGTGGTATAACAGAACCTCTTGATGCCATCACATTGCCATAGCGTGTACCGCAGAATACTGATCCTGATCCGTTTAAATTACGTGATTTGGAAATCATTACTTTCTCGGACAATGCTTTTGACATCCCCATGGCATTTATTGGATACACAGCTTTGTCGGTGCTTAGTACAATGACACGTTTTACTTTGTATTCAAAAGCCGAGTTTAAGACATTTTCGCACCCCAGGACATTGGTTCTTACTGCTTCTGCCGGGAAAAACTCGCAGGAGGGCACCTGTTTCAGGGCGGCAGCATGAAAGACGAAGTCCACACCCTTCATTGCATTGTTAATACTCTCCCTGTCGCGGACGTCGCCAATAAAATATTTGATTTTATTGTTTTTATAGAATTGCCGCATATCATCCTGCTTTTTTTCATCGCGGCTAAAGATCCTTATCTCTGAAATGTCAGTATGCAGGAAACGCCTAAGCACCGCATTCCCGAATGAACCTGTCCCTCCTGTTATAAGGAGGCATCTGTTAGAAAATTCCATATTATATCTGAATTATTATACTGATTCGATTCCATGCCATTTGTTGGATAGTGACGATAACCCCTGTATCAGCTTAAGGACTCTCCATGAGGTATCAGGTACCGGATAATCAGCTGGCATATTCTTCGGTATTTTCTGAGCATGTTCACTTATCGCAAGTTCTATTGAAGCCAGAACCACTTCAGGATCGAATCCTGTGAGTATGATTGTTCCTGAATCCTGGGCTTCCGGCCTTTCCATCGATTGACGTATCGATACAGCAGGAAAGCCAAGTATGGCCGACTCCTCGCTTATCGTCCCGGAATCGGAAAGCGTGCATAAGGCATTCATCTGCAGACTGACATAATCAAGGAATCCGAAAGGCTTTAGAAAGCTGATAAGAGGATTCATTGTTATTTCCTTAACATTCTCAAGTCTTTTTCTGGTCCTGGGATGCGTCGACACTACAACAGGCAGATTATACATTTCAGCCAGTCTGTTCAGTATTGTCAAAATCCTGACCAGATTACCCCTGTTGTCAACATTTTCCTCACGGTGAGCCGAGACGAGAAAATAGCTGTCAGCTGTCAGCTTTAAGCTGTCAGTGATTTTTGATGCTTCGATTTTAGGCCTGTAATAATTAAGAACCTCAAACATGGGAGAACCGGTGAGATAGATCCGGCGATGGGGGAGGCCCTCGCTAATCAGATGACGGCGGGCATGTTCGGTATAAACAAGGTTATAATCGGCAATATGGTCGATTATCCTGCGGTTTATCTCTTCAGGGACATTGAAATCGAAACATCTGTTGCCGGCTTCCATATGGAAAATTGGTATATGCAGACGTTTTGCCATATAGGCAGCCAGGCATGAGTTGGTATCACCAAGGACAAGCAGAGCATCAGGTTTTTCTTTTCGGAGGAGTTCGCCGGATTTACGGATTATGTCACCGACTGATGCTTCGAGAGACGTAACATCGACATTCAGAAAATGATCGGGTCTTCTAAGCTCCAGATCCCTGAAAAATATTTCGTTAAGCTCGTAGTCATAGTTTTGTCCGGTATGTGCAATAACATGGTTGACATACTGGTCAAGCAGCGACATTACTCGTGAAAGCCTGATGATTTCAGGTCTGGTTCCGACTACTGTAAGAATTTTTAAAGACGATTTATGCATAAAAATAGAAATTGGCTTTCAGCTTTCAGCTTTCAGCAGTCAGCAGTCAGCAGTCAGCTTTCAGCAGTCAGCTGTCAGCGATCGGTTGTTTTATGTAAATTTTTAATTAAGGAGGCTAACATTCTTTTAATCTCGCATATTTTCTCATTAACGTCGTCATAATCTTCATTATTTAAATAACCCAGCTCTTTTGACAAGAGAATCAAATATTCAGATTCACTTGCAGATCCGATTGAGATTTGTACAAATTTAGCAAAATCTTTGTCACTTCCCCGGCCACAACCTTCAGCAATATTTGTAGGTATGGAAGCGACAGCTCTGCGTAACTGTGAAGTAATGCCGTATGATTCCTCCTTAGGAAAATCTTCTGTTTTCAGATAAATTCTAAGAGTCAGACTGTGACTTTTTTGCCAGACATTTAATGTTCGGAAGTCTTTCATGATTCATTAAAATTCAGCTCTCGGCATTCAGCTCTCAGCATTCAGCTCTC
>DAOOUQ010000004.1:102461-129610 GCA_035390825.1 Bacteroidales bacterium
TTCATGATTCATTAAAATTCAGCTCTCGGCATTCAGCTCTCAGCATTCAGCTCTCGGCATTCAGCTCTCAGCATTCAGCTCTCGGCAATCAGCTCTCGGCATTCAGCTCTCGGCGGTAAGCTCAAAGCCTGTAGTGTTCAACCTTTTCCTTTAAATACGATATATTAAATATCTAATTTATATTACCGCTGACAGCTGATCGCTGACAGCTAACAGCTAAACAGCTTCAAAAAATGTATCCGGATCATCCGGATCAAATAATTCATTTATCCAGAAAATGGTATAAAGATCCTCATTTCCCGTGTTTGTAATGTTATGTGTATACCAGACCGGCATATCGACATATGACGGTTCGCTGCCATCGAGGTCAAAGTTAAATATCCTGTCAGTCCCGATTCTCCTGAGCTGGATCCTTGCCTTCCCTTTTATTACTGCAAAACGTTCGGCTTTTCGGGTATGGAAATGATTGCCTCTTGTAATGCCGGGTTTTGTAGTGGAGAATGAGATTTGTCCGCCGCTGTTCAGTTTTACTGTTTCGACAAATGATCCTCTTTCGTCGGTACTTTGTTTCAGTTTAACCGGGTATCGATTGCCGATGTCCATATAGCAAACAAAGGTGTTGAATAAATTTCTTTCGAACGGATCATCAAGGTCGGGGAAGGTTCCCTTTTCAAAATATAATTCCTTAAAACGCTCAAGCAGACCAAGTATTTCAGTTACTTTTATTTCCCTTGACTGCTGCACCCTGAATTCAGGATTATCTGTTTTATTCTTAATGATGTCATGGAATACCTGAACCAGTTCCCCGACATAAATGATTTTCAGTCGTGCATCAGTTTCAATTTTAGGTTGTTCATTATGTGTCAGTTGATGGGAGAACGTGGCGACGACGGAATTATAGTAAGGATTTCCGAAGGGGCCGAAGACATTCGGGATAACAAGTCCGGTAAAAAGAGTGTTATGTATTTTTGCCCATTCGGCAATTAATTGCCGACCTTCCCTTTTTGATTTCCCGAACATATTGTCGCGTTCCTCCTGGGTTGAGGATGAGAACAGGATATGTGGCCTTGCTCCGGTCGAATCCAGGGCATTAAGGAGCTTTTTAACGAGGAGTATGTTTGTATCATAAATAGTCTGAGGATCATTATGCCGGTTAAGTGCGGCAAGATGGATTATTACATCGCATTGGCGCACAAACTCTTCAAGCTTCCGGGTATTTTCGAAGTAATTATCCTCGAAGGGAATTCTTATGAACTCCTCCTTTTTCAGTCCGAAGAAGTTATAAAGGTGGGTTCCTATAAATCCGGCTTGGCCGGTGATACCGATATGGAGCATGGCAAATTCTTACAATTTCAAATATGGATACAATCTAAAGGATTAGAAATTATCATAATTATGGTAGATCCAGGCTTCTGAATTGAAGTTCTTTTTAAACTCTTTAAGGAATTCATCAGCGTTTTCCTTATTTTCAAAACTTTTAATCGATACTAATTGCACATCATTGCCTGTATTAGATAAAACCTTAATTATATTTACATTATAGCCATTCCGGGAAAACTGTCTGGCGACAGAATTTGCATTTTCGGGATTAGTGTAACTTCCGGTAATAATATAAAATTTCCCTGTTTTTTGTTCTTCTGATATTAATGAAGCATGATTATTTCCCGTCTGGGATGAAGATGATTTTGAGTCTGAATTACCTGATGGCTCATGGAAATTTTGCAGTCCATTTTGTTCCCAATAACTGGCACTTTTAAGGGCTTTGTTATCAAAGAATCCCGATTTGTTAAGAATGAGAAAAAAGATAATTAAAACAGGGATCATTATAACTGTGATTTTTTTACCAGGATTATTGAAGTCGATATTTATCATCTGACTGATGAATTTGGTAAAGATCGAAGAAAAAGGAATCTAATTCTTACAGTTAAAAAAGTCCGTTTAAAAGTACTAAGAAAATGGGATTGTTTTTTAATGTAATTGAATAAATATTAGTTGATGAATTTTAGCCTGATTTTCAAAATATTATTAAAAACCCGAGACAGACAGGCTTGTTATCCTTGACTTCAGAATGATGACAAAAAGCAGTGGGAACGGCTTATTTTTCAAGACAGTTGTTTAATGCATCCAGTACTCTGAACCTGTCTTCATCTGACATATTGGAGCCGGATGGAAGGCATAATCCTTTTGTAAACAGATCTTCAGCCGTGCCATCGATATAGGCCGGGCAACTTTTGAATACAGGCTGTAAATGCATGGGTTTCCAGAGGGGTCGTGTTTCGATATCCTCTTTTTCCAGTTTTGATCTTATTTCTTCCCTTGATACTCCGGTGACAGCGGGATCTATCAGGATTGTTGTAAGCCAGTGGTTTGAATAATATTTCTTGTCTGGTTCTTCTGTAAATTTCAGGCCTTCCTTTCCTGAAAGATGTTTTTTATATAAGAAAAAGTTTTCTCTTCTTTTTTCAATTCTTTCATTTATAACCTCCATCTGACCTCTTCCAATCCCGGCTGTGACGTTACTCAAACGATAGTTATAGCCTATATGACTATGCTGATAATGTGGAGCCTTGTCTCGTGCCTGTGTCGCCAGGAATCTGGCTTTTTCCACGATTTTTTTATCATTTGAAACCAGAGCGCCTCCCCCTGAAGTGGTTATAATCTTGTTGCCATTAAACGAGAAAGTACCTATTATTCCGAAACTCCCAACGTGTCGGCCATTATACTTACTGCCAAGCGCTTCTGCGGCATCTTCAATAAGAGGTATGTCGTATTTTTGAGATATATCGGTAAGTCTTTCCAGGTTGGCAGGCATTCCGTAGAGGTGAACCGGTAAAATCGCTTTAGGCTTTTTGCCTTTTTTCAGCCTGTCCCTGATAGCTTCTTCGGCAAGTTCAGGAGATATGTTCCATGTATCTGGTTCACTATCTATGAGAATAGGTGTAGCTCTTTGATATACAATCGGATTAACTGTTCCGCAAAAAGTAAATGAAGACACGATAACTTCATCATCATGTTCCACCCCAAGCAGAATAAGTGCTAAATGAATTGCAGAAGTTCCCGAATTAAGAGCAGCAACATGTCTTACTCCGATAAAATCAGCAAGTGAGTCTTCAAATGCATCTATATTTGGTCCGGCAGGGGCTATCCAATTAGTTTTAAATGCATTATTGACATACTTCTGCTCTGCTCCACACATATGGGGTGATGAAAGCCAGATCCTAGATTTCAATGTTTTTTGAATTCTTTTTAACTAACTGATAAAACTGATTGCTAATATATTGAAAATTCGGACAAGTTATTATCATTTTGCCAGATTTAAGTCTTTCTGCCGTTTGAAAAAAAGATGTTTTTTCATTGTTTTTATTATTGATCCCGGCAATTCGGTTTTTTCTTTACTATTTTGGCAGGGTTGCCAAAGCTGAAGGAAAATTCCGGGGTGTCGGTAATAACAACACTACCTGCACATATCTTAGAGTTCTTTCCAATGATTTTACCAGGGACTATTGTTGAGTTGCTGCCGATAAACACCGAAGAACATATCCTGATCATACCACTGATATTCACGTTAGCCATAATAGACGAAAAATCGTAAATATCGGTGTCATGGCCGACCACTGAACCAACATTGATTGTAACGAAGCTGCCAATCCTGATGTTATTGCTTATAATGCAATTTGGTGCTATGACAGTTCCTTCTCCAATTTCCACAAATTTACCGATAATTGAGGAGTCTGATATAAAAGATAAAAACCTGACTTTGTTTTCAAGCCGGGAAGTGATGTTTTGCTTGCTTTTGGGATCGGCGACTCCCAGAATTACATAATCATCATCATTGAACTCGAACCGATCTATTTTACCAAGGACACGGTATTCTGAAGGAAATCCTTTCAGTGCGTCAGGATTGTCATCTATAAAACCCTTAAGTGAATACTTTTCTTTAAACCTTGATGATTTGCTGATCCATGTTTCAATCTCGCGGCCTAATCCGCTTGCCCCGATAATGTATACATTCTTCTTGGAATTCATTTCAACAATTCTGTCGGCTTTGGCGGAAATGAAGTTATTTTTGTAGTCAAAACATCCCGATGGAGTTGGATTACCCTTGAGCCATTCTGTAATGGCCAGTGGAACATTTGCCCCTGCAGCATGTGAAAAGGGATAGCCCCCACCGAACCGCGGGTTCATCTCCAGAAGGTATATCTTCCCATTATCAACAAACATATCACAGTCAAGAACACCAATATGCCTGATTTTTTCCCCTATTTCTTTACCGATTCTGCGTAAATTCTCATCATTTACAGTCTCCGCCTTATCTGTTTCTCCGGCACGCATTGAAATCTTCCTGCGTATCAGGGTAGCCTCATATTTACGATCCAGGTTGTTTATTACGTCAATACCATATTCCTGGCCTTTTATGACTTGCTGAATAAGTACGCTGTTTTCATAGTCAGTTGAACTGATTTCATTCAGGAAGGTTGTTACCAGTTTCTCTTTCGTGAGGTTATACTGGTATATCAATTCACTGTCATTTTTTGGATAAGATATGCCGATTGAAGCCGTGCCCCATCTTGGCTTTATAATAAAATTACACTCCGGATTTTTACTTCTATACTCTAAAGCTTCTTCAAGACTGATAAAAGTGGGAATTCTATTTATTGATAATGAATCGGAAAATGAGAGAGTTTTGTATTTATCAAAACAGAGGTCAATCACATCTTTATCTGACACAACTATTTTAATCCCATGTTCTTCAAACAGTTTTTTATTTAATGACAGTATTGGTAATTCAAGATCGTTTAATGGAATAATTGCATTTATTTTCCTGTTGCGGGCTTCTCCAAGTAATACACTAACGTATTTCTTATCATAGACCTCCGGGACAATAAAAAACTCATCAGCCACGTATAACGCAGGCGCATAAACAGATGCATCACAGGCAAATATCCTTGTTCCATATAATTCTTTGAAATACCCTAACAGATAATTCCTTCTGCCCGCACATGTGAATAAAATATTCATTTACAAAATAGTATTAAGAAAATTAAAGGTTCCGCCGGTGCATAAAAACAATATATTACCCTTCAGATTATGCATATTAATATACTTTACAGTACCCAATAATGCCTTGGATGTATAAACTGGATCCAGAAACAAACTTTCTGTTTTAAACATTGTGACTGATAATTCACGAATGGTTTGATTATATACGCCATATCCGCCTTCAAGAAATGCATCTTCAAAAATCACCTTGTCTTTTTCAGGCAACTCATAATCTTTGCTGAACCATTCGAATGCTTCATAAATTGCCTTGAGCCCTTTTTCTTTTTCCCTTGCTATTGAAATGCCAATAACATTTGAATCAATCCTGAGTTTATTAATGCCCAAAAGTATTCCTGCCTGTGTTGATCCTGTCCCTGACGGGAGGAAGATGTAATCGGGTTTCCATTCAAGCTGTGAAAGGTAAGACGTTAATTCATGAACGAAATATATGTAAGCCTCGACCCCACTCTTATTATGTCCTCCTCCGTAAAGATAATATGGATTCAATCCTTTCTTCATATATTCCGCCATTTCCTGATCCATCCGTTTTGAAATACTTTCCGGATCACAGAATGTTATTTTTGGCCCCAGGGATTTTATTATTTGTGCGTTGCCATTTCCCTTTGTGAACATCTTCTCATCACCATGCAATACCAGGGATAACTGGAAACCATAATTTGAGCACATTAATGCTGCAGCCCTGCAATGGTTTGAATAGACACCTCCGGTCGTGACGACAGCATTATACTTTCCTTCCAGGATTTCAACAAGGATATTTTTTAATTTTCTTGCTTTGTTTCCGCCACCGAAAAAAGGGAAGAGGTCTTCTCTGAGAATTCTGAAATCAATATTGGCATTTAATCCCAGGTTCTTATTCTTTATCTGTGAAATATGCATCCTGTTATTGATTTATTCCGGTTCTTTGGGCATCAAGGTCGGGTAATACATGTAATCCTGTGCCTTCCTGTTTTATTACAGCCAGTAAGGTTTTGAAAATAATACGCAAGTCGAGCCAGAATGTCATGTTTTCAACATATTGGACATCTAATTCCAGACGTTTGTCCCAATCCGCATAATTCCTTCCGTTTATTTGTGCCAATCCTGTAATTCCAGGAAGGACATTATGTCTTTTTCTTTCCCTTTCCGAATAATATGGCAGGTATCTGAAAATAAGTGGCCTGGGACCCACGATTGACATTTGTCCTTTGATAACATTTATAAGTTCAGGAATTTCGTCAATGCTTGTGTTTCTTAAAAGAGTGCCGAATTTTGTGACCCTCTGCTTGTCGGGTAACAGATTTCCTTTGCTGTCGTACTTCTGGAGCATGGATCTGAACTTATAGATTTTAAATGCTTTTTCATTTAACCCCGGCCTTTCCTGGACGAAAATCACTGGCCATCCCATCAGCAATATAATTAATATACTTATTATTATGAGAAAAGGGCTCAGTATGATAAGCAAAATTGTTGAAAGGGTCAAATCAAGAATTCTTTTAATATACTTTCTGTACATCCGGTACTTTATAAAATTTGTTTCAGAAAAACCATAAAAGCTAATTTATTTAAATATAGTCGGATCCATGTTAGTTATTGCAACTATTTTACAGGGTGGTTGCTTCGTTTGGCTTTCATTTACCATAACTGGCAGTTCAATGCACTTAAGTATTTCGTAATTATTTTTATCTTAATGTTTTACTGATAATTAAATTGCTGACCTTTCTTTGTTCCAAAGCCTGTTGCCCTGATATATTCTGATTATCTTTCTGGTAAGTTCATTTTTTATGCTTCTCCTTTTGAGGACTCTTATATTGAAAAAAACAATAAATCTGAATAAGAACAAGAGTATGGGATTTACAATAAACGCTCTTGAAGCCGGACTGGCTTCAAACAGCATGCTTTTCTTATACTTGTTTAGTGCGGGTATCGGTGTAAAATAATACCCTCCATAGCTTATGTTTACTGAGCCTTCCTCTTTAATAAGTTGAGTCACCAAACTGAATATCAGGCCGTTCATTGGTGATGCATTGCCTGATAACTGTCTGTCTATAAATGCAGTGTGAATACTGTATCTGTTATCGATTTTAAACACAATCAGATAACCAACCATCCTTTCAGCCAGATAGGCCCCCCATAAGATTACATCATCATGCGAATAAAGCAATCCAATATAGCTGCTCCATCTTTTAAAGTTTGAAAGTATCCTGTCTTCCCTGTTTTGCCTGCCGAGTGACTGAGTATTGATTTTAAACCCTGCATAAAGGATGTCATTATAATCTGGTCTTGCAAACCTGAAATTCCTTAAGCTCTGTCTTATATCATTTCTTTTTTTTGCAGGGAAGCTGTTTATATCATATTCTTCTGTTTTTAAAACGAATTCACATGTGTTCTTTCTTGCCGCATTTATACATATTATTGATATTGGATACCTCCATTTTAGGTACTTAACAAGTCTGTCATTCAAAGATATCCTGTAATTAAATGGCCACGAGTAGCATTTCAGGATTCCTGCTTTGAAATAATTACCATGAATGGTTTTTATTTTATATCCACTTTTATTGTGCAATTCTATGAACTCATCAATATCCATATCAAGCTTGTCTTTTTTTGATTTGATTTAGTTTTGTGATGAATTCAGTTCAAAATGCTTCATAATTATATCATAAGATTTAGTCACTGTATAATTCTCGGTAAGGTATTTATATCCGTTTAAACCCATCTTAATTCGTAAATCGCGGTTAGTCGAAAAAGCAGAAATATTTTTTGAAATGCCTTTTATATCTCCGGCTTCCGACCAAAATCCAATTTTATTGTCTTCAAGTATAATTCTTAGGTCTGTGCTTTTATCGGTTGCGGCAATGACCGGAATCTTGTTTTCAAGATAAGATAGCAATCTGCTCGGGAAATTTGGTATAGTGAACCTTTTATCGAGGAAAATCATTCCCACATCGCAAACCTTAATTAAAAGATCATATTCACTCCTTTGGAGAAAAGGCATAATTAATGCATTATTGCCCTTATTTTCAACATGCCATTTCTCAATTTTTTTGTATTCAGTACCTGATCCAATAATTATAAAAAAAATGTCATTGTTATTCTTTTGATGATCAAGTACTTCAATTAAGAAGTCGATCCCCTGCGGTTTCCCCAGGCTGCCACCATAGATAAATACGACAGCTTCTTCCGGTATTTGATATTTTTTCCTGACCTGTTTCCTTTCCGTCAGATCAGTATTGTCTTCAACTGGTTCAAGACTATTGGGATTGACCTCAGTTTTAGATGATTTGATCTGAGGATTGTGTTTCAGAATATAGTCAACATTTGCCTGGGACATGCAGCCAATAAAATCGGATATTTTGTAAAGCTTCTTTTCTATTCTCCTGAAATACCAGTGAATAAGACTGCCTTTTTTAATCATTCCCAGATCTACTGCATTCTGAGGGAAAATATCTTTGAGGAGCAGGTATGTCCTTGAACTGTTTTTTCTCTTGATATAGCTTAGGGTTTTTGTTAAAGTGATTGGCGGTGTGGAATATATGACAAGATCAAAATGTTCTCCGGAATAGTATTTCTTAATAGCCTTCAGGAACTGAAGATCAATTAATAACATTGCTGCTGCCTTTTCTAAAATGTTTGTCTGGGTAATATTCAATGTTCGAACTGTAAGAATTGAAATGTTATTCGATTCTGCAACTTTTGTTTTTCCTGATTCTCGTCTTTCCAGAGGTGTAACAATGTACACTTTATGTCCGCTATCCCGGAATTTTCTGATGAGGTCTTCATAGATGCCCCGGACATTAATATCTTTAATGTAATGCAATACAACGAAGACAATGCTCATGACGGGAAAGCTATAAGATCAGGTCCAATATTGGAACTCAATGATATCTCAAAAAAAAACTGAAAGACTAAAAAGGAATCGTAATTTATTTTAAAACAGTATTCCATCTAACAACTAAATTGGATGGAGAGAATAGTTTTTGAGCCTTAATCTCTGATTTTTTACCCAAAGATATTAATTTTTCTATAGTCAGGTTCGAGGAGGAAATCAGAATATTCTTTATTGACTCAGTATCATCACAATCACAAAGGAATCCATTTGATTCGTCAACCAGTGTATTAAAGTCCGAAACTTTGGTCATCAATATAGGTTTCCCCATCATCATGGCTTCGCAAACAGCATTTGGCAGGCCTTCGAACCGGCTGAACAGGCCCACCGCATCGGCCTTGAACATGATGTTGGCAATATCCTTTGTCTCACCTTTTAGTTGAATTATGCCTTCAAGATTATATTTCTTGATCTGCTTTAGAGCATTGTCATATACTGAAGTGTTTCCTCGCGTTATTTCTTTGCGGCCATACCATTCGATATTAATTTTCATTTTTTCCTCGGGAGAAAGCATTCTTAGCGCACTGATAAGTCCATCCGGATTTTTTACACTGCTGTAGCTGGCAGCAACCACAATATTAAATTTGCCATTTAATTTGGGAATGTAACTGGCGGTTATAACAGGCAGTATAACAGGATTGTAAATTGTTATTAACTTATTGAGATGGCGAGGAGAGTTTTTTTCCCACATTTTTCTTGAATTTTCCGAGTTGCATACGATAATGTCGGAAAATCGCTGGGTCATTCTGAATATTTTACCTTTAAAAGAATTAAAAGCTAAGCAATTATTGCTTCTTTCACTGGTTATTACTTTCCAGGATTTCCCTCCGATTGCTGAAATGCAGTTCAGGAAGTTTGGTGTGTCCATAAAAGAGATAACGGCATCATATTTTTTTTTACGGATAAAATTCCTGACTTGAATAATTCTTGACAGATAACTGCTGGTTACTGTTTTATTAATAAAGATATTCTCCTTTTTCACACTGTCAGCAAAAAAGTCCCCCTCGTTGTATGTTAAAAACTCGACAGAGTGATTACTTTCTTTAAGTAATCTGGCCAATGTAACAATCTGTTTTTGTGCTCCTCCTGAACCAAGATTGTCAATTAATAACAAAATACGCATACTATGTTTTGCGGAATGGTGTAATTTTCCTTATCTGATGAATTTGTCGTTTTCAATCATTTCCATTAAAAACTTCAGCATTCATCCAAATATTATTTAAAGAGTGCCATACTTTTTGTATTGAATAATGGTTTTCAACTCTTTTTTTTGCATTGTTTCCATATTTTTCAGCCAGGGGCTTATCGTTTAGCATCTTTATTATCCCTTCTCGGAGTGAATTAACGTCAGCAGGCGGAATCAGTAACCCGGATTCGCCTTCCAGCATCTCAGGAATGGCACCAACCGAAGAAGCAATTATGGTGCATCCGCATGCCATACTTTCAAGTATGACATTAGGAAATCCTTCGGAGTGTGACGGTAATACGAAAATGCTGGCTGCCAGCATTTCCTTTATAACTTCATTGAAGCTCAGTTCTCCTGTAAATTCGATCCAGCCATCACAGTTGTTTCTTTTTGCATCCAGAAGTAGTTTTTCTTTTATTTCCGGAACAAAAGGTCCTATGATTTTCAGATTAATGTCGGGAATTTCGCGGCAAGCCTCCACAAGTTCGAAAATTCCTTTCTGCTTTACAATCCATCCTACGAACAATACTCTGTTTATGACTTTTCTGATGTTTTTGTTTTCCTCAATCAAGTTTAGAATATCCGGAGAAATTGGATTTGGCAGCAATTTTATATTAGCAAATCCATTATCGATTAGAGTCTTATATGAAATTTTATCAATAACCAGCACAAAATCTGTGTGTTTTATGCAATACTTAATAAGCCACCATTCCCAATTATTCCTCTCGGCAAGAGAAGGAATCCTGCCAAAATGCATATGAAGTACAGCCCTGGCTTTCCTTTTTCTTGCATATTTAATGATTACAATATCTTTAAGCAGACTTATTGATGCACTGGAACAAATGTGTACAATATCTGGTTTAAAAGAATTAAATGACCTGATAAAACTGAAAATTATTCTAGTGAATTCGAATAATCCTGAAGACAATCTGTGAACCAGAGTATAAGATGGTATAAATCCAGTTCTGCCCATAGGTTGTAAAAGTAAGTCTACTTCTTTTGCATCCAGGTTGCTGGAATAATTAATAATATGCTCAGTCCAGCGACTAATCCCGCCTGTAACACCTCCGAACGGAGCACATAAAAGTACTTTAAGCATGTTTTGGTCAATCTTGGATTTTAAAATCAACTTCTCGGAACGATAAGAGTTAAATCAAGCAACAGGCGACGATCATGTATTCAGTTATTGTTTTTGATCACGTGGAGATACTGTGAAAATTCTGATCAGGGTCAGGGCTTTCATTTCCCAAAATGTATCCCATGAGACTTGCCTGCATGAATCCCTCAACTGAAGTATACCACATAGAAACCAGTGAAATAAAGAACCAAATAATCAAAATGGTAAGAAACAGTATTCTTTTTTCTTCGGGCCATAATTTATTAAAAAATAACGACAGAGCCGAAAAAAATAAGGTTATATAAACCAAAACGCCGAATATGCCGAAATTGGACAGAAGTTCCAGCCAGTCATTGTGTGCATATGACCCTCCGGTAATATCCAATGAGGAGGCGAATCCAAATCCGAAAAGAAGGTTAAAAACATTATCCTTATTGTACCAGTGATCTAAAAGTGTTCGATAAATTACATCTCTTCCGCTTGTATTGCCTTCGATCATTGAAGTCATTCTGTTTATTAACAACTCATTGCTGGCTGACTCCCTGTAAACGAAAAGAGCCAGACCGGCAATTACCAGAGGCACAATAATATATCCGGAGATTCTTTCGTTTTTTCCAATTGTGATTAGTTGTAAATAGAAATACATTATCAACGCGAAAGAGCCGGCAATAATGGCGCCTCTCTTGGAGCTTTGAATTATAAATACCAACAGTACAGCCATCAACAGGCCGGAAATGATTTTCTTTTTATTTATAAGAAAAACAAAAGGCATTAAACCTGTAAATGAATAGCCTAAATTATTGACAATAGCGGCAGTATCGCTATTCATCTCCATCCGGACCAGGCTTTCATTACGAAAGTACTGAAAAATAATAATAGGGATCATTATTATCAGGAAACGGATCAGATGATCTGATTTCAGAATGTTCTTTCTTGAAAAACAGTAAAATGGATAAAATGGAAGCAAACAAGCTGAGATGCTCTTAAACATGTCGCGTACAGGACCTTGTGAAAAATCAAATTTAATAAAATAACCAATCAGGTTAATTACGAAAAGTGCCGTCCAGGCATAATAGAAAACAGATTTCCTGTTCTTTAGCAAAAGAGACTTGATTAAATAGAAAACTGAGATCAAAAGGATTAAGATAATGCAGGTTTTTGATAAAAACGACCCCTGTGGGTATAATAAACCTTGTGTAAAATAAAGAGCATAAAGTGACAGAATGAAATCTGGTATATATCGGGTTAAGTACATTATGACCTGTATATTGACTAAGTAAATTTACTTCACCCCAATTATCTGATTCTTTTTATGAAGAATTTCATTAATAACTGTCTCAATCATCCAATCCCTGCCATCGAAAGACTCGTTATGCCATTTCCCGGACCTGTCCCAGAAACCATGCAAAAATTCATCATCATCCAAACCATAGCAGTATGAGTTTTCAATCAGTACAAGTTCATTAGTTTCGCAATTTCTAATTATATCCAGAGCGCATGATTGTGCCTTAATTTTGTCGTAAATATCAAAGGCAAAGTCAAGAACTTCCTTGGATATAAATTCTTTATCAAAATGGTCATCATGCCCCCCGGAAGCTCTGAAATCATTCTTTCTCACGTATCTTACCGCGGCAATGCAATAATCACCAACAATTTCGATCCTGTAGTCAAAGCCTTCATTGGGAACATAATCCTGAAAGAAGATATAACTCTTTTCAGGCGTTGTCATTCTTTCTTGCTGGGTTGGAACAAATAACCTTAGGAATCCTTTCATTACGCCAAACAGACTGTCTTTTTGGTTCCTGAAAAGATTTAATCTGTTTTTAAAATAGCCCCATCTGTTAAATTGCGGATGTCCGTTTTTAAAGGATTTATTAATTAATTTTTGAGCCATTCTATAGTTTCTTACTAACCTGACATTTGAACCAGAGGCTCCCTTCCTTAACTTAAATACCTTTGGAAATGTTGCTGTCGAAATCCATTTAAGGGCTTCTTCACGTGTATAGAAGATATTTGTTGAAGGAACTTTTATCCCAAGAGATTCATAAAGGTATTTCTGTCCGACTTTATCATCAAAATGCCATCCTGTTCTGAAATTGGGAAACACTACTTTACCGGATTGCTCCAACGCAAAAAGTAATTGCTTGGCAAACAGTTGCGATCTATAATCATTGTGGTAATAATGCCATAGCAGAGCGTCACAATCATTCAATTGTTCTATGATGTTGTCTTCGAAGCAATTAACTTCTTTGTAATCAATTGACCTTTCTTTGCAATATTCAATCCATCTAACGCTATAGGATTTATTGTCATTATGGATTCCGATCTTCATGGTTGGTTTTCCGGTTATTTCTGAATAATTAATTTTATGTTTAGAGGAATTCTTCTAAAGTTAAGTCTATAAAGAACCTTTAAGTCAAATCTCTGAAATGTTTTGCCTTGTTCCTAAAATTTAAACAGGATTACCATTATCAACCAGTGATGAAGGTAATAATTTATTATTTGATTAACGATAAAAACTTTTTAGCAACAGAAGTTATATTATAGGCATCCAGATTCTGAATATAATATTGATTCTTATAATTTCCGTCAAGAAATTCATTTATTTCTTCAACAGGCAGAGAATCAGAGGCTATTTTTAAAATAGGCCTTTTTACTAACGCATAATCTATCAGTTTGCTTGGTGATCCATAGTCGTTCAGATTCTGAATATGTAATAAAAAGTCCATTTTGCTTAATTGAGTCAGCAACTGATCTCTGGAAACATAGGATCTGATCTCCAGCTTATTTCCTAATCTATTGACAAATGGAAGAATTAATTCGTTATCCATTGTATAAACTACAAATTTAAAATCAGTTTTAACCGAACATAAGTAATTTAAAAACAATGACGGATCTCGGAAATTTCTATAGAAAGTCCCGGCATATGCAAATGTTGGGACGGGATTTTTAACATAATTATCAGCTTTTGGAATATCTTTAAAATTAAACCCCTGAGGGATTATTTTTATTTTTTCTCTGAATTCAAAATAATAAGCACTTACAATGTTTGATGAGGGCACTGTAATAAAATCAGCTTTTTTGCTAAACCATTTTTCAAAATACTTAAAATAGAAAGGGTGCTTTTGAAATTTGTTAAACATATATGGGTCTCCACAATCGGCCACCCAGGTTTGAGGAAAATCACGGTCATGCAGACTTTTTGACAGTGCACATCCCCAATGAATCGGAAACGGATTTGCTATGGATATAAGAAGATCAACATTTTTTTCTGACCTGATTATTCTAGGGATTTTCACCATAAACTCAATATCAGGAAATTCAAGGAGTCTGTTAAAAAGTTTGTATAATAGCCTGTCAATTATATTTCTTCTTTGCCATCCATCACTATTTAATGTGGCAAACTTCATTTTTCCTATATTTTTAACTTTTAATTTATATTCTTCTTCAAATTTCAGATAATTGAATTTACCCAATACTGCGTATACTGTTACATTATGTCCCTGTTTCGCCAACTCTATTGCTAATTCGGTTGCCCTGAGAGCTCTGGGACTATATGAAGGGAAGAATCTGCAGCAAATTACCAGTATTTTCTTTTTTCCCCTGTTATCTAACATTACACTTTAGTTGGTTTGTGAATTACTCCTTTTAAAAATCGGGATAATAATTTCCAGATAATTAATATCGAACCATCTGGCTGTCAATAATAACAAGCTTAAATATCCTGATCCGGTTAGTGATAAATATTGAAATGGGCTTAAACCGGGCAATACAAAATTCATAACCAATTTTACAACAGCAATGGTAAATATTGAATGAAAAGCAATAATAATCAGGCGTCCTAAAGGAAATAGCTTGATGATTGAAATGCCGGTTATTCTAGAGACATAACTCAGAGAAATCATTATAATGCAAACCTGGATAAAAACAGAGAATATAGCTATAGATAAAGGATCATTAAAAATCTTCACGATAAAGTATTCACCTATCCATATTAGAAATGCAAAGATTATATGTATTCTGGCATAAAAACGAGTCTTTCCCAATGAAAGAAGAAGAGGTGAAAAAACAATGACGTTGAAAAAATTAACAGTCATGGCTGTACTAAAGAACTTAGATGCCCCGGAATATGTTGCTGAATATAAGAATGTCATAATATCTTTTGAATTGAACAAAAAAAAGACCACCATTGGGTATATTAGGATCACTGATTTATTTAGTGCATTCTGCCACAAACTAACCAGTTTGTTCATATCGGTTTTATCATTTACAATTTTAGAAAATAACGGCATAAGCACTATTGCTGTAGCTCCGGTTATCATAGTTACAAACGGAATTTCAATAAAGCCGTTTGCAAATTCGGCAAAAACCTCCCTGCCAAAAAATCTGCTTATGTAAAACTGATCAGCAGCTTTAATGGCGATGCCTGCTATGCTTGCAAGTACTAGTGGCATGCTGTATTTAAGTATTTTAACAAAATTCAGATTTGACTTTTCACTTGCGACTTTTCTAAAAGGAATTCCCTTAAAATACACTGCGATTCCAAGTGTAATAATTGACACAATTATCCATCCGTATATTGCTGTGAGGTAAGTCCCTTTAAAAAAAACTACTGGTAAGACAATAAAAATTAATATTAAAGTTCTTGATAAAGTATTGTAAATTGCTATATAAATTGTCTTTCTATAGGAAGAAAAAATCCCTTCTATTCCCATAGTGGGCAATAAGAGCAATGGAATCGGAGAAAAATACTTCAATCCTGTTGAAAGCTCAGGATTCTTAAGCACTTTTGCTATCAGGCCTGAGAAAGTAAAAAGAAAAACTGAAAAGGCCAATCCAGTTAGAAAAAGTACTTTGGATACTTTAAATACAATCTCTTTTCCTTGAGCTACATTATACCGTGGGAGGAAATAATCAAATACTAATGGCAGCCCTGCGCTAAATATTACTAAAAGAGTGCTATAAACATAAAGAATTTGCCGGTAAGTGCCGTAATCTGATTTTGTGAAATATCTTGATAATACCATTGCACTGATCAAGCCTAAGGCAAATGAGCTGAATTTACCCAATGCAACCCAGAGTGTCTGGACAGTATTGTTGTTGTTTTCCACTATTTATTTAGCCAATCATTAAGGTGCTGACGAAGATCAATTAATCCCAATTTTTTCATAGACAATGTCATAACCTTTCCAATCACCATAAAAGCTTGAATTGTGGAAAAGAAGAGTTATGAGGCTCCCGAATTTTTTACCGATCGAAATATAGTAATTTAAAACATCTGATACCTTATCGAGAGGGTATTCCTGATATTGTCTGAGAGTACCATCCATAACTATCAGAGGGCGTTCCTTTAATTTCAATATTCTTCTTCCTTTAATATCAAATAAATGAAAAACGTCCCCGGTTCCACATCTGAAACCTTCTTTGTCAGCGTAACCGAGTGTACTGTCGATTTCCATATTGTTTTCTTCCCATATGGAAAGTGTTTTTGTTAGATCTATTCGTAAATAATGCTGTCTCCCTTCCAGTACCTTTTGTTGGATCGCGTTTTCCAGTAAATCTTTTTCATCACGCCATTTACAGGGGTTGTCAAACGTGTCATATCCCGGATGAAATCCTAAAATATGGCCTCTTTTCTTAATTTCATCAACACTGTGACGAAATAACTTGCTGTTTAAATAACTGTTTGAATCATAGATAGAATTGCCAGATGATGACATTAGATAAAAATGTGATTTCACCTCAAGTTTTTCACTTTTTGTCATCAAAAGATCAAAAGTATTATAAGGATTTGGGTAAAACAGATATTTAATATTCTCAAAGGCCGCATGCACATTTTTTCTTCTGAATATATCTCCAAGTATTGTCTTTATGGATCTGTTGTAAATAAGGATATCAATATCATGTGTAAAAACAACCTCGAACTTTCGGCTCTTCCTAATCCCATTGTAACCTAGTTTCTTAAGCATTTCCCATAACATTTCAACATATTCATTTACAACTGGTCTGAGGAGAAAGTTGTTTTTAAATGCAGTGCTTTCAGATCCAGGGAAACGACCATGAGAATCTCTGATTTCGTTGACAATTTCTTCCCATCTGGTCAGCATAAAAAAAGAGGAAGCAAAAACATCTAAACCGCAATAAATCTTCCTTTCTGAAATGATTAATTCGTCATTACCGTAAATTATTGGAATATCGTTACCTTTAATAAACTCATTTACAGTGAAAGGCACTTTTAAAGGGATTGAATTTAAATTCAGAAAAGAAAGTACCCCCCTGTAATTTGCAAAAAACCCATCTTTGATTGTAAGCTCAGAATCTTTAAAACTAATAATATAGTCTTTGACTGTATTGCTATAAAATATAGAGTACTTCAAGCCAAGAAAATCCGTGAACAATGTTTTAATTATATATTCTCTTTCGGGAATATTATTTTCAGGTACCTTGATCGAAAGCATTTATTCTGTATTAATTAATGTCAGAATCTTCAACGAATACTCTCATTTAAACCAATAATATCATAAACATTGATTTCTTTAAAATTAATGAAAAAGTTGTGACTGTTGGTTTTTTAAATGATTGCTATATAAGTATTACCTTTTTCCTGCATAATAAAAGTCGCATTTTTATCTGATATTTTGTTTTGCCATGGGATAGTAAATACATAAATTGTTAAAAAAATGGTTAAAAAGTCAATAATAAAATATTTACATGCTATAATAAGTATAATATTTTAATACTTTTGCAGTTATTATTTTAGCGTTAGTCAATTATATTTTCATCTTTGTCAAATAAATAACCATCAAGCAAATATGAATAAAAAAATAGACTGTCCTAGACGAACATTCTATTTTAAACGATTTATTGTTAATTTGAAAAAGTTCTTGCCTCAGTGGTTATGCATATTCCTTCTTTGCATAACTGAATTGGTTTCGGCTTCAAGTTATTACGTTTCAACTTCCGGCAATAACAATAATCCGGGAACTTTAAGCAGTCCGTTTAGAACGATTAATTTTGCAGTCTCAAAACTTACAGCTGGTGATGTGCTTTATGTAAGATCTGGAGTTTATAATGAGTTAGTCAACATCTCATCTTCAATAAAAGGAACAGAAAACTATCCTATATCCATTAAAGCGTACCAGGATGAATCGCCTGTTATTGATGGAACAGGGCTGGATACAGGGTCGGGTAGGCCATTAGTAATGATATGGTCAGATTATATCCATTTCATAGGATTCGAAGTAAGAAATGGCAATATTACTGGTGATTTAGGGAATGGTGGCGCAGGTATAATTAGTAACGGAATCTCAACTTTAATAAGCAATTGCACTGTTCACGATTGTTGGTCTGGAGGGATAGGGGTTTCAGGTGATTACTCAATAATAGAATATTGTACGGTTTATAACGCATCTCTCTGTAACTATCAGGTCAAAGCCTCATTATGGGGTTCAGGAATATCTCAAAGGAATTCTCCTAAATATGGTATTATTAGGCATTGTGTTGTACATGATTGTTGGGGAGAGGGTATCTCATTTTTCAATGCAAGTCATGGAACAGTAGAAGATAATGTGGTATACAACTGCTCTTCTGTCCATATTTATATTTCTGACGCTTCTTATTGCCTGGTACAAAGGAACCTGGTCTACAGAACATCAGACTGGAACTATCCCGGCACCGGCATTAACTTTAGTGATGAGACATTTGAAATACCTCAGTCAAATAATATTTGTGTAAACAACATTGTGTATGGAACACGTAGGTGTTTTAGCTGCGGTGATCCTCGCAATACAATTATCGCAAACAATACATTCATGAACAGTTGCTATGTAAGTTGCGTGCAGTTGAATACAGAATCGACGTCTACTAATTCCTATTTTATTAACAATATTGTTATTCAGGAGGATAACCTTTATGATATTTATAATTATGCCCATACAGGAGATGGAAGTGGCATAACCTGCAGCAACAATCTGTTTTTAAGCCCGGCCAATATCAAGGATTATACCGGCACCAATGACATATTTGGTGATCCACTAATAGCCAGGTTGGGAAATATTGAACCGGGAGAACTTACAGCTGAATACTTTAGTTTGTTAGATGGATCAGTTGCCATAGACAAAGGACGAACTTCAAGCAGTGTGAAAGACGATTTTTTTGGCATTCCCCGCGATTCCAAACCCGACATAGGAGCAATTGAATTTAAGGAAGCCAGTCCTCTGAAGCTGGTTGTTTCGGTTTCAGTAACGGGTGCAGGAGGTTCAACGGTAATCTCCAGTAACAAAGGGACCCTTCAACTGACTGCTTCTGTAACACCTTCCGATGCGACCGATAAATCAGTTACATGGTCGATTGCAAATGGAACCGGACAGGCAACAATTTCCTCATCCGGACTTGTCACTGCCGTTGCCAACGGTACTGTTACCGCCAAGGCAACAGCAAACGACGGTTCAGGTGTATATGGAACCCTGGCAATTACCATTTCCAACCAGATAAAACCTGTGACCGGCATAACCGTTTCCGGATCTGGTGGCGTCACAACAATTACCACAAATAAAGGTACGCTTCAGCTTATTGCAACCATTGCACCTTCTGATGCGTCAAATAAAACAGTTACATGGTCGATAGCAAATGGAACCGGACAGGCAACAATTTCCTCATCCGGACTTGTCACTGCAGTTGCCAACGGTACTGTTACCGCCAGGGCAACAGCAAATGACGGATCGGGGGTGTCTGGCACGATGATCATTACGATTTCACCCTCGAGTGTCCCTGTTCTTGTCACTGGTTCAATTGATAATGAGGCTCCATCAAAGGTCATATTAACATTCAGTTCAAACCTGGCAAACATTATCCCGGCGTCTGCAGCGTTTGCAGTTAATGTAAATTCGAACCTCAGAGGAGTTAACTCAGTATCATTATCAGGTAATAAAGTTACCCTGATCCTCGCTGATAAAGTCAGCTCAGGAGATGTAATTACAGTTTCATATTCTAAACCTTCGTCCAATCCGTTGCAAACTACATCTGGTGATCTGGTTCAATCATTTTCCGGATTTAATGTAAAAAATAACATTATTGCCCCAAATTCTTCACCAAATGTAGTTGTAAACTTTTCTCCATCCACATTCTCGGGATTTGTAAGTGAAATAAACGCAAGCGGAAGCTATGATGCAGATAATGATAAGCTTACGTTCAACTGGTTAATACCTGAAAATATTCAGGTTTCATCTGCTTCCGGACCCGTTATCCGATATCTTGGTCCTGTCGTCGCGGAAAAGAAGCAAGTCCAGTTTGTTCTGAATGTAACGGATGGTAAATCAACAATATCTAAAATTGTACCTGTAACAATAAATCCTTATGAGCCGCATCTTGATGTAGCTGAAGTGAAAGACATCAAAGCCAGTTCATATTCGGAACCCAATTATCCTTCCAACATAATTGATGGAAATATAGGAACAATGTGGGCTGCAAACGGGGATAACAACTGGATATTGTTCACCCTGAAAGAGCCTTTTTCAGTGCACCATGTAAAACTGGCATTCCAGCCCGGCCAAGCCAGGGAGTCCTATTTTGATGTCCTTGGATCAGAGGATAATATAACCTGGGAACCAATTCTGATTAAATCAAATTCATGTGATTTTTCAGGAGATCTCCAGGTTTTTGATTTTCCGGAATCCAAGTCTGTTATGGAGTATAAATATATAAAGCTTATTGGTCATGGCAGCAAGTCAGACAGCTGGAACTATTTCTCGGAGATAAGAATCTATGGTTATACAAGAGAAAAGACGAGAAGTTATGATCTTCAGGCTGTAAAAATATTTCCTAATCCTGCAGGCAGATATGTTACAATCAGGATTGCTGACCTGAATTTAAATCCGGAATTTGTGAGAATTGTCGATCTTTCAGGATCAATATTGTGCGAATACCGGGTTGCAAACCAGGAAAAAGAATTAATGCTTCCTCTAAATCTTAAGAATGGTTTGTATATCCTGCAACTGGGTGGCAACGGGATGACCCTGAACTCACAGAAACTGATAGTCAGAAACTGATATTCATTCCCGGGGTTATGACAAAATTGCAACCGGAGTCTCTTAATTATTAATGAAGCCGGTTTTGCTACAGATAGTGGTCAGGTTAAAACAATCGATGCCGGGACATAACAGGGAGGAAAATCGCGCTTTAGCTTAAACGGTTTGTTTTTTGATGTTTATAACCATATTTGCCGCCATAGCCATATTTGGTTTCGACCGTTTCAGTATCATTGACTATAATACTGACACTTTTAAAATCGCTGAAGGTTATGTCTTTAAGTGTGTTTTCAAGAAGATGTATCGGGGTCATATTTTGTCTTACTGTTACAAGAGTAGTATCTGCCAACCCTGAAAGGTGAAAAGTATCAGATACTGTGCCAATAGGAGACGTATCAATTATAATACAATCATAGTTTTCCTTCAACAGTCTGACAAGTTCTGCGGCCTTATCCAAAGCCATCAGTTCTGATGGATTAGGTGGTATGGGGCCTGCCGGTATTATTGACAAATTCTCATAAGCGGTCGCCTTAATTATATCACCAAAACTATCCTTCCCAATTAACCAAGTGGAAACTCCCTTGTCATTATTGATCCCGAAATCATCGTACAACCTGGGCTTTCTTAAATCAAATCCCACAATTACAGTCCTTTTGCCGATAAGGCTATATACTGAGGCAATATTTATTGCCGTAAAAGATTTGCCTTCTTCGGGGCAGGAAGACGTAATAAGTATGACAGGGACACTGGCCTCTTTTGTAATGAATTGCATCTTCGATCTCAGGGATCTGAATGCTTCTGAAACATTTGATGAAGGATCATCCATCACGATTGTATTATTCTTAAGCTGATTGTGAGGTATATGGCCTATGACAGGAATTTCCGTGATCTTCTTTATGTCTTCATCTCCTTTTATTTTAGTACTTAATTTATCTGATGCAATTATCCAGAAAAAAGGTGCAAAAACACCAAGGAAAAAGGCAGATAGGTAAATCAGAGATTTTTTGGGCTTTATTGGCGCGGGATCAGCTTTTGCACTATCTATTATTTCATTGTCCGGCATATTGGATGCTTTCTGAATTTGTGCCACCGCTCTCTTTTCAAGAAGAAAAGTATAGAGTTCGTCATTTAATTTGAATTTCCTCTCAATTCCAAGCAGCTGCCTTTCTGTTACAGGTAAAGCGGTTGCCTGAGCATTTATTGAACGTATCTGGTTCTGGTTTTCATCTCTCGCCAGATTGTTGGCTCTTCTTAATCCGTTAAGGGTTTCCTTCAGAGCTTCTTTGGTGTTTCTGATTCTAAGCAACAACTGTCCCTGAAGCGGATTTTTTTCTCCAAGACTTTTGCTGTATAACTGACTTTGAAGATCAGCAAGGTCAGACACAAGTTTTGTGAGTCCCGGGTCTGATATGCCCATTGTTGCCGGAGCTATTGGAACTTCGCCCGTATTCTCTTTCAGGAGATAGTCGGCAAGGTAATTATAGTAATTTGCTTCAATTTCGATACGCGCTTTTTCATTTTCGAGCTCCATGGCCTGGTTGATTATTGCCTGCCCTTGTGATGAAAGGTTCATTACCCGATTTCTTGAACGGAATTCCTGAAGTTTGTTTTCAGTAATTAATAAGGAGTCGGAAATTCCAATGAGCTGATCATCAATAAACGCTATTGTTCTGATGGCTTCCCGGTTCTTTTTGTCAAGAGAATTTTGAAGGAAGATTTCAGTTAGTTTGTTCAGGAAATCGATGAGCATCGCCTTGTTGGTGCCTTCAATGCTTATTGATAGAATTGTCCCGTTTTTTGATGCCGGTTCTACCTTAAGTCTTTGAACGTAGCTTTCTGTTAAATCATCGAGATCGTGGTGTATAAAGCAAACATTCCTATAGGTTTTTTCAGATGGCCATTTGTCAACCTTTTTCTCAATACGAAAATTTCCCTCGCTGAATTTTATAGTTTTACCAAATGCTGATTCAACTTGAAATTCTGATTTGTCCTCAAGTTCAGCATGAAGTTCAAACGACTCATCGTCAAGCAAATTAAAGCTGAATTCAATGCCGGTGGGTATACTGTCAGGATTTTCAGGGACAATTAGGATTGGAGAGGCAGGGTAAAGGGATAAATCATCGAAAACGCCGCGAACGTAATATTCATTCTGAAAATTAAGTTCTTCGAGTGCCCTTGAAACCAGTGATTTGGATTTTAATATCATAATCTGGTTATCAAGATTCTTCATCCCCGAACCTAATCCGAATCCTTCAAGAAGTTGTTCATTATTAATTGAATTTGTCTTTTGTTCCTGTTCAATTAAAAGAGAGGTCGAGACCTTATATTTTGGGATTGAAAGGGAAATGAATAACCATGCAAAAAAGAAGGCGATTAATAATGTTATCAAAAAGTAGTGCCATTTTGAAATCATCCTTTGTAAAATTTCAACAGGATTTATTTCGTCCTCATTCTTAACTTTGCCGGGTAATGTGTGGGACTTCATTATTGAATTGTAATTCATATTTTTTAACAAAGATTTCGTCTGGCACTTTTATCAGCCCGAAATGTGAGAACAGACTTGCTTTCTGTTTCTGACTATGATGAATTATCTATTTAACTACATTCCAAATCAGTATAAAAGTAGTGACAGTACTTAAGATAACTGAATAGGGGAAGGATTCCATTCTGAAGAACCTTCCTTTCATTGGCGGAGCATATAAGACATCATTCGGCATTACATAGAAATATTCGGAACCTATAATATTCCGGTCTCTCACAGAAAACTCCTTTACTATGTTCCCCTCCGGTGTTTGACGGATCAACTGTAATTTTTGCCTGTTACTGTATAAATCAAGATCTCCGGCCATTGCAAGAGCCTGAAACACATTAAGGCGGTCCTTATATATTGGATATCGTCCCGGATGCTGTACTTCCCCAATTATGCTTATATAATTATTTACAAGCTTCACTACAACAACAGCGTCAGCCACATAGCTTTTAAGAGCTTTATCCAATTCATCTTTAACAGCTTTGAGTGTCTTTCCGGCTACTATGAACCGTCCTGCATACGGTAATTCGATTGCTCCTTCATCATCAACAGAGTAGCTTAAAATATCTGCGCTAAGTTCATTCATGCCATAACCGGAGGTATTTGCCGGCATGGTATTGAACATGTCTGCCCATTGAGGATCAGGGGTTACAACCTTTATGAAAAGATTATCATAGGGTTGGATAATGTATGTGGCAGGAGTAATGGAAATGAACTCCTGTCTTGTTCCTTCCGACTGAAGATATGTAAGCTTCTTGTTTGTTACACATGAACAAATAAGTAGTGTAGTTGTAACTATAATTACTGCCCTGAATTTCATACAGGATTCATAAAGTTCAATAAGCATAAAACTTAAAGATAGAAAAATATTGCGTTTTAGGCCACTCGTTTATTATTTAATTATACTATCGGTAATTCTCTTTCTTTATTGACTCAGACCTCACCATTTAAAACATGGTAAATATTATTTTATGAAATTTCTATCGACCTTTAAGGAAAGTGCCGTCATTTCCAACTATTTTACTTACAAGTGAAGTTTAGAGAGTTTAATGATTTTTTGATTTTTGCTGAGTGATTTTTATTGTCATTGATGGTTTCAATGATATTTATCTGCCTTAACGATTATTTCTGTAATTTTATGTGAATGAGGATAATGCGGAATTTTTAAGTTTATGTTATAATTCAAACAAAACTGCATTCTGTCTGTTTAAAATATTAAATGGAATTTAATGTAAAAAAAAAACGCTTTAGTCAAAATTACAGGGTTTCACGCCTGTAAGGAAGGCAGTTTCATAATGTTTGTATTCTGAAATGGTCTACCTTTGTTATTGGAAAATTCATTGCGATTGAAGACACATTTTCTACACGTTTTAATTCTTCTCAGTTTTTTAAATCTGGGTGGTTTGGCATCGGCACAATTTACGCCCGGTACTATAGGTGTGCCGCAGACTATTTGCTATAATACCAAACCTGTGACTCTGACTCAAATAACTGCACCATCAGGAGGTTCTGGTTCATACAAGTATCAATGGCAAAGTTCAACGGATAATAAGAAATGGAAAAACATCAGCGGAGCAACAAATATAAGCTATTCACCACCTGCTCTTAAAACAAGTACCTATTACCGGCTTGGTGTTACGAGCGGAACGTACGGGACTCTTTATACCAATTCTGTGTTGATTACCGTTAGGCCAAACCTGACTTCAGGTTCCATCGGACCAGTACAAACAATTTGCTACAACACAGCACCATCAACTTTAAGGCAAATCATTACGCCAACCGGAGGAACCGGTATATATTCCTATCAATGGCAATCTTCGTACAACAATGCCGATTGGAATAATATTGACGGTGCTGTTAATAATTATTACAATCCTCCATATCTTACCTCAGATACATATTACCGCCTGGTCATTTCAAGTGGCGGCTGCAGTCCCGTTAACACTTCATCAATTCTAATTTCAGTACTGTCTCCTATTCCTCTTGCCCAGTTGCATGATAATATTACGATAGCTGCGAATACGTCGGCAAACATCGCGGTAACGGTCACGGGAGGGACGGGACCATATACGATACATTACACGCGCAACGGGGTATCCCAGAGTCCGGTAACGGATTACACGGGCGGGTCGGCGATATCGACCGGTGTACTGGCCTCCGGGACATATGTATATACACTGACCTCGGTTACGGATGCATCGGGATGCAGCGCGCAGAGCCTTGGAACGAGTATTACGGTAACTGCGGAAGGAAGCAGCACTCTGACCTCAGGTACGATAGGGACGTCACAGGGGATATGTTATGGAGTAGTTCCGGCCTCATTGACAGAGTTGAGTTCACCGACAGGAGGGACAGGGGAATACAGTTATCAATGGCAGAGTTCATTGAATAGCACGACATGGACAGACATAGCGGGAGCTACGGGACCGGGATACAGTCCGGGTGCGTTGACGCAGAGCACGTATTACCGCAGGGTCGTGAGCAGCGGGAGCTATACGCCTGCCATCAGCAACACGGTTCAGATAACCGTATCACCGGTTATCAGCCTTGCGCAGTTGCATGATAATATTACGATAGCTGCGAATACGTCGGCAAACATCGCGGTAACGGTCACGGGAGGGACGGGACCATATACGATACATTACACGCGCAACGGGGTATCCCAGAGTCCGGTAACGGATTACACGGGCGGGTCGGCGATATCGACCGGTGTACTGGCCTCCGGGACATATGTATATACACTGACCTCGGTTACGGATGCATCGGGATGCAGCGCGCAGAGCCTTGGAACGAGTATTACGGTAACAGTAGCATCATCATCATCATCATCATCAGCGACATTATTCAGCACAGAAGTTCCGGAACGTTTTGGATATGGAAGGGATTATTCGCTTGGGACAGAGTTTGAAGTGTTGTCGGATGGTAATATAACAGGAGCACGTATTTACAGCAGTTCACAGGAGAGTGGTGATCACATTATAAGGCTTTGGGTATATAATGGCACCTCCTATAGTTTATTGTCAGGGCCATATACATGGAACATTGCAGAAGGTACGGAAGGGTGGAGGGAATATAAATTCACTACCCCGATTCCAGTTCAGGCAAATGCCAGGTATATAGTGAGCATAACCACGGGCAGCGATGCCAACAGATATTATGCGCAGGATATTGATTTTACATCACTCACTTCAAACAATTACCTGAGATATTTAGGAGGGCTTTATACCACCAGCCTGACCGGAGTTCCGGATCTTCAGTATAACAGCAGCTGTTATTTTCGCGATATAATATTTACCTCAGTAGCAGGAGGTCTGACCTCAGGTACGATAGGGACGTCACAGGGGATATGTTATGGAGTAGTTCCG
>DAOOUQ010000004.1:129710-160581 GCA_035390825.1 Bacteroidales bacterium
GGATGCATCGGGATGCAGCGCGCAGAGCCTTGGAACGAGTATTACGGTAACAGTAAATGAAAATCAGAATTTGCCACTCAATTCGAATAAAGTAGTTGTACTGGTCAATTCCTCTTCATCATATTTCGCCCATTTCGACAGATATGTAAAACCTTATTTGGATAATTTTGGTGTGCCTTATGATGTTGTTGATGTTAATATATCTCAACTGCCAGTATTTCAGGATTATGGGTTGATTTTGTTAGGCCACAGGAATGTTTATTCGACAGGCTATCCTATAGCTCAAATTTCTTCAGCTATTTTTAATGGAACCGGGTTATATAGTTTCGATCCTCATATTTTTGATTTTTCCAGTGATTTCAATACTCTGAAATCTCAAACATCGGTTACGTCAAGTTTGATTAATGTTACTAATTATACTCATTACATTTCAAAGTATCATGCTCCTGACATTTACAATGCGACAAACAACTCTGTTAATCTTGAAAGCTCGATAACAGTAGTGCAAAATAGTAATCTGGCGGGTGGTACTAATCTTGCGTCATTAAGTTCAGGAGGGCAGTCAGTACCATTACTTCAAGTCTCAGCTTATGGTAATGGCAGGATTGTCAGATGGAATGCTTATGACTGGATTTCGGAAAATATTCTGGGTCCTGTGTCTGGAATGGATGATTTGGTTTGGAGGGGAATAGTGTGGGCAGCACGAAAACCATTCGTGTTGCAGGGATTGCCTCCATTCGTTACAATGAGAGTCGATGATGTTCAGGGTTCAGGTTCCGGTGTAATTGATAATTTCCGATGGATACAGATTAGCAATGAGTTTGGATTTATTCCATGGTGCGGTACTTTCAATAATTCGATACCTTCAGGTTATATTTCAACGTTAAGGACACTTTTAAACAATCAGCTTGCAACAGCTTCTCCTCATGCCTTTTCATATGTAGACTTTATTTTCTTTAATCATAATAATTTAAGTGTTTTTGATCCGGCATCCAATGCCCGTTCGGCCGGATTGTTTTATACACAAAACGGATTAAAGATGTCAAAATTCCTTTTACCTCATTATTATGAAATGAGCTCATCAGCATTGTCTGAAATTCGTGCGTATGGAGTTGAATATATTGGTTTAATGATGCTCCCTGATCAGTTTTATTATGGGTCACAATGGATAAATTGTGGACCATACAGACTTATGAGTTCAGGCAGTACTACATATCCCAAACCATTTTCTTATGCTGGAAATATAACAATAAATGGTTTTACCTTCTTTAACTGCTTTACCGAAATAAGGGATGATGGTGGATACGAATGGTATCCTGATTACGGGACAGTTTTTGAAAAAGAGGCAAGAGGAATACGTCACCTCAGGCGTGCTTTTAACAGTATGGTATTATCTACACTCTTCACGCACGAATCAAGATTTGGGGATATTGATGCTTCAACTTTTCGTGAAGTTCTTTCAGTTATTACTTCAGCTATTTCTGAATATCAGCCTGAATATAAATCAATGGACTATGCTCTTCAATACATAAGAGCCAAGAGCAACATCAGGATAGTTGACGTTTTAGAAACCTCTTCAAATGTAGAAATTATTTTAGATGGGAATAACGATATTGAAACAAGGTGTTATTTGTTCACCGAACAAAATGGCCAGATCTCTTCCACTTTTGTTGGAATTCCTAAGGTAAATGGATCTGTAACTGTAAGTATAACCAAATGATAAAATATTGGTAATGACAGCAAAGTCGGCTTTGTTAGTATTGTTTCTGAATTTACTTTGCAGCCTGGGATTTATTTCAGCTCAGTGGAGAGCATATGCGTCTCCGACAGTGAATAATCTAAACTCGATTTCCCTTACGGATGCAAATTCCGGCTGGATTGTTGGGGATAAGGGTACTATATTATATAATACTGACTCTGGCTGGAAAGAGTATGAAAAGAAAGTTACAGGCGAAACACTCAACAGTATTTTCTTACTTGATAAAAACGATATATGGGCTGTTGGAAATAAAGGAGTGATTATACATTTCGATGGAGTCAAATGGGAAAAAATTGAAAGTCCTGTTACCAGGAATTTATTTAATGTATTTTTTAAAGATAAAAACACAGGATTTATTGTAGGTGAATTTGGAACCATTTTGGTTTTTCGTAATGGAAACTGGGAGATACCGGCTGATCTTTCAAGGGGAAATTTCTATTCAGTATTTGTTATTGGTGATTTAGTCTGGGTAGGTGGTGGTCTTGAATGTATAAATGTACCGATGATGGAGATGAATTATAAAGATAACCTGAACCTGGTCAACAAGTATGATTCCTTTTCATCTGTTTACGGGATGTTTTTTCTTGACCAGTCTGATGGATGGGCTATAGGAAGCCCAAGCCTTCTCATTCACTTTAACGGACTGAACTGGGAAAACGTCGGGGTAAATGGACGATTCTCCTCATTAAAGTCTATAAATTTCTCCGATAAAAACACCGGATTGTCGGTAGGATTAGGAGGCACATTCCTGACATTTACAGAGCAGGGTTGGGAAAGACAGTATAATCCTTTTGAATTCAATCTTAATGGATGTGTTATTGTAAAAAACAGGTTTTATGCGGTTGGTGATTCAGGTACAATAATCAGTTGGGAAAGGGATCCGGAGATAAATCAGAAGTTATTGTCGGAAGGACCTGGTCAGGAGAGTGTCAGAATATTTCCTAATCCTGTTAGTGGTACAATTAACATTCATGTTCCGGATAATGAAAAAGCGCTTTTTGATAAAATTACCATAATTGATAGTTATGGAAGAGTTGTTTATAATGAAAGAATTGCCATGCCGTTTGATGCAGTTTCTTATTCTGTCAGCGCAGAAGGATTAAGAGATGGATTTTATCTTCTGAAATTAGAATCCACTGTCAGAAAGAAAACAACATCCTCCAAATTCATTGTTAAACACTAAATAAAGTATGGCACATCACTTTTACGAATTATTTTGTTGCTGAAGCTCATTATAGATACACAACCAATCCTTTATTACTGAATTCCATGAAGATATTTCTGACATTTTCCTTTTATTGGTAAGACATTTATTTTTTAACGTTGGAAAATTGTCTATTGCTTCTGCAATGGTATCCTTCAGCGAGTCTAAAGATGTTGTCAGGTAAAAAATGCCACTCTGTGAAAGTTTCTGATATGGTAGCCATTCACCGCAGATCATAATACTTCCTGAAAATATATGTTCCTGAACTGCTGCTGAAAAAGAGTCTGTTTTTTGTATTGTTATAGCGATGTCACTAACTATCCTTAATTTGCAAATATCCGTAATTGACCATGGGCGACTAATTACTCTGTAAGAAATTCCTGAAGATTCTGCCTTTTTTTCAACAGTTTCCATGTAAGATGTTGATCCTCCGTAGGTCATGGGAAAAATCAAGAAAATCTTATTCTTATAAAAAGTACCGAGTTTAAGAATATTTTCAAGAATCAGTAAATGCTGATGGTGTTCACTGCCATTAGTACCACATGCAATAATGATTTTCCCGGCCGGTATCTCCAATTCTTTTTTAATTGTTTCATTATCCGACATAGATGCGAGCTCATTAATAATATCAAATTGGGCAATTCCAAAATGAGCCAGTCTGATTTTATCTTTGAATTCAGGAAAGATCTTTATAAAATCATTTTGCATTTGTTGAGTGGCAATGTGGATCATATCAACTTTTTGATAATATTCTCTTTGTTGTTCAAACCGTGACTGATTTACCCTGTAGAAATCAGACCCCCAAAGCGTAATAATGATCTTTTTCCCTTTCCTTTTTACCGGATCAATTAAATCATCATAAGCCGGGTCGAAGAAATGTATATCGATAATGTCATAATTATTAGATATTGAAAGTATGATCTTTTTTCTGAAAAGGATAATAAGGAATGTCTGTATTATGGAAATCTTGACCAGTGGTTTTATAATTTTCAGATATAATGGTCCTCCATAATTATTATAGCCGGTGAATTTCAGGCTTACAATATTGAATGAATCAGAGTTTATATTATGTGCATTCAGATTGGTACATAATTTGTTTATTAACTGTTCGTGATTGTCAAATTGAAATAAGATCAGGACTTTCATTTAATTTCACTTAATTTGTTTCTTCTGTATTGCCCCAGCACCTCAAGATAGTCTTTCCAATCCCCTACATCAAGCCAGCTGCTTTGTCTGACCGGGAATACCCCAATTCTTCGCCCCTGACTCTGGAGATTCCCAATGAAATCAGTTATATGCAGAAGGTTATCATCAGGTATTTCATTGATCAGTGAAGGCTCCATGATATACATCCCACTATTTATCTTTAAAGTAATCTCAGGCTTTTCTTTTAATATCATTAGATTTCCGTTTTCTCCCGTCTCGATTATTCCGTAAGGAATCGGAAGATGTTTTAGTGCTGCCACAACGGTAACCTCATTTTTGTTTTCATAATGATATTTAAGTATTTCGGAATAATCCTGGTCAATTAAGATATCACAATTTGTTACAAAAAGAGTCTGATTGATTAAGCCTTTCAATAGGCTTAACCCGCCTGCAGTACCAAGTGGTTTCGACTCTTCCAAATATGTTATTTGAACTTCAAGTTCTTTTTTCTGTAAATAGTATTTTATCAGGTCGGCTTTATAATTCACGGAAATATAGAATCTTCTGCAACCGTATTGAGCAAAATGATCAAATATCTCTTCAAGCATTGTTTTTTCACGAATTGGGATCAAAGGTTTTGGAATTATATTGGTCAGTGGTCTGAGACGGGAACCAAATCCCCCGGCCATTATTGCTACGGGAAGATCAAAATACATGGAAGGTTCAGGCTTTTTGTCACCGAAATAGTCTTCCCAAAAATAGATGTCTACCAAATGACCTTCTTCATTAACGACCGGCATGAATTCGGATCTTATTTTGAGCATGAGGATTTTTATGTTTTCGATACTGTCTCCAGGCCTGGCCAGGATAAGGTCCTTTCTCATAATTGATTTAATTGGCAGACTCAAATCAGAATTATTTATAATGGCTCTCTGAATGTCTCCTATTGATAATAATCCGGTGTATTTATCATTCTCAAAAACGATGAGGAGTTTCCGTCTTATTTCATCCATCTTTTTGAGTGCCTGTAAAATGGGAGAGTCACAATTTATACTAATCTGAGACAAATTCTTAATCATTTCAGAATGAGATTTAATGGTTAGCCCGAAAGTGTGTATTGATTATTTGATCAGAAGTCTTGCAGGGGCTCCGAGATAGATCCCCCCGGTTGAAATATCCTTGGTCACCACCGCGCCTGCACCAACAGTGACATTGTTGCAAATAGAAATTCCCGGCAGAATTGTTGCGTTTGACCCGATATAGCAGTGTTTCCCAATTCTGACTTTGCCAAGAATTACTGCATTAGGTGCAACAGTAGTAAAATCATCCACTACAGAATCGTGCATGACATTGCATAACGAATTAAGTTTCACAAACTTGCCTATGACGGCTTCGGAAGAAATGTTAACTCCTTTTTGTATTACTGATCCTATATTTACTTTGGAAGATTCAGAAATAAAAGACTTGTTTGAGATCAGGGAGGTAAAGGAAAACCCAAGTTTTGAATAATAATCATAAAGTACTTTTCTTGTCAGGGGTTTATCTGGGGTTATGATAAGAGGAACGGACCTGTAAAAATCAGGTAGATTCCCTGCATTTTCATCATTTGAGATAATTTCATACCCCCGGTATGTACCCTTTAGACTATTATCAATAATTCCGGCAATTTGTATCGAATTTTCTTCTGCCAGCTCAATAATTTCATGAAATCCTCCTACCAGGATAATTCTATTCATTTTCCAAGATTTTTTTTAATGCTGATGTTATATAAATAACATCCTTCTTTTCAAGCCTGGCATACATCGGCAATGTAATTGCGTTATCTGAGACATATTCCGTGAAAGGTAAGCTGCAACTGAACTGCCTGTAGATCGAAAAGCGATGAACGGATGGGTAGTGAACACTGGTCTGAATGCCAGCTTCGGCAAGTTTTTCTCTTACTTTATCCCGTTTTTTTGATGTGGAATTTTCAAGTACAATGGTAAAGATATAATTTGAAGCGAAATCTTTGTGGTAGGCAAATGGCAAAATTACACCTCTGAAATTCCCGAGGATTTCAATGTACATTTTTCGTATAAGGGCTCTTTTTTCGAGATCTTTCTGAATTTTATCCAGTTGGGCCATTCCTATTGCTGCCCTTATATCATCCATCCTGTAGTTGAAGCCAAGGTCAATGACGTCATAAGAAGTTGAGTGTCCCTGGGCCCTTTCATAAGAAAGGGTGGTCATGCCATGGGACCTTAAAAGCTTAGCCCTTTCAAATAGTCTTCTGTCATTGGTAACCAACATGCCACCTTCTCCAATACTTATATTTTTGTTTGCGAAAAAACTAAAACAGCCGATATTACCAATTGTCCCAAGTTTTTTCCCCTTGTATTCAGACAGAGGCCCATGGCAGGCATCTTCTATAATTTTGAGATTATGCTTTTCCGCAATCTCAACAATCTTATCCATGTTACAGGGGAATCCACCATAGTGCATGACAATAATCGCCTTAGTCTTATCAGATATTTTTCTTTCAATATCAGTCGGATTAATTGTCAGGTCATCATAACTCTTTATATCTGCAAAAACGGGTTTGGCATTTATATATCGGATCGCATTACAGGTGGCCACAAAAGTCAATGAGGGGCAGATAACCTCATCATCGGGTTTGATATCCAAAAGCAGCAAGGCCAAATGTAATGAAACAGTGCAATTTGACAGAGACACTGCAAACCCGACATTCAGCATCTCGGCAAACCTCTTTTCAAATGCTTCTGATTTAGGTCCGGTTGAAATCCATTTCGACTTCAGAGTTTCCAGGACTGCATTTTCTTCTTTCTCATCGAAGTTCAAATCAAAGAGCGGAATTTTATATGTCACTTTAATAGCTTTTAAATATTGTAAATATTTCTTTTATACTTGGCCAGGTTCCCTGGGAATGTATACCATTCGCAAGTCTCCCGTAATCCATCTTCAAGAGTGAATCTGGGACGCCATCCGGTAAGGGAAGTAATCAGGGTATTATCACCCCATAACCTGTAGACTTCTGACTTATTTGGTCTTAACCTGTGTTCATCTTCAACAATATGTACTGTCATATTCATCAGATCCTGTATCATTCTGGCAATGTCAGTCATTGAAATTTCAGAATTGGATGCAATGTTAATCTCTTTACCAATTGTATTCGTGTTTTCTGCTATAGAAACAAATCCTTCGACAATGTCTTTTACATAATTGAAATCACGTGTCGGAGACAAGTCCCCAAGTCTGATCTCTTTTTTTCCATCAGCAATCTGAGTAATTATTGTTGGGATAATTGCTCTTGAAGATTGCCGTGGGCCGTAGGTATTAAAGGGCCTTACAATGGTCACAGGGAGGTCAAATGCCTTAAAAAAGCTCATTGCTATTGCATCTGAGGCAATCTTTGATGCAGAGTAAGGCGATTGAGGTTGTTTAGGATGTTTTTCATCTATCGGTACATACTGAGCTGTTCCATAAACTTCTGAGGTAGATGTATTTAAAACTCTTAAGCCACCCAATTCCTTTGCGGCCTGGCAAATATTAAGAGTCCCTCTTATATTGGTATCAACATAACTGTCAGGAGCTATGTATGAATAAGGAATGGCTATCAGGGCTGCGAGATGAAATACCACATCAGTACCCGACATTTTCTCCTTGACAAAGTGTGGATCCCTCACATCGCCGGTCACAATTTCCAGATTTGGATGGGAAGGCAAATCTTCCAGCCAACCCCAGAAATTGAAAGAATTATACTGAGCCAGAGCTCTTACTCTGTAACCTCTTTCTATGAGTAACTCAGTAAGGTGAGAACCAATAAAACCATCAGCACCAGTAACGAAAGCAGTTTGCATCTTTTGTGAGTCTTAATAACTTTAGAATAAGCTTTTTAATATTATTAATTCGTGAAAATTACTTTAAAAAAATCCTTTACTAAACAAATTTCAGACGGATATTTTGAATTTTTTCCAAAAATGTCTTTTTAAAAAACCCGTACTCCTCAAGATTTAAAATTTCACCCGCTGCAATTACCAGGATCAGACCGGTTAAAACCTGGATAATCAGAGTTGCAAGAGGCTTCATTACTGTCAGATAATCTATCAGGAATACAACAAAAGCCATTGATGCAGCTAGTAAAACAGATGAATAAATATCTTTTATCTGTTCTTTAATAGGATAATTTAAAATCTTATTTGACTCAAAATTGAATATTATATAACCAAATACAGCAATCAGTATCATGCCAAGTATGAGGGCTTTTATGCCAAAAAAAACTCCGATAAAGATATTCGGAATTGAGAGCGACTGGACAATCATCTGGAGCTTCAAATATAAATCAGATCTTCCTACAACATTCAAAACGTTGACGTTCATGGAATTAATTGGAATAAGAACTCCTAGTATACACAACAGCTGGAGCATTGATACTGAGGGTAGCCATTGTTCTCCTACTATTGTTACAATTAAAGCTCTTGAAGTTGCCGCCATTCCTGCCATTAAAACGACTATCAGAAAGAAAGTGTTTGTAAACATCTTTCTAAAGGCATCTTTCATGCGGCTTTTGTCTTCCTGGATGGTGGAAAGTACCGGATAACCAACAGTTGTGACAACTGCTGAAATATTTTGACTGGGAAGGTTCTTAAACATTTCGGCTCTTGTAAAATACCCAAGATCCTGCGGAGTGAAATATTTGGCAATTATTATGTAATTAATGTTTTGCAGCAACGTTCCTATAAGGCCGCTTATCAATAACTTGGAACCGAAACTGAACAGCTCTTTAAATGACTTCAGACTAAATGTAAAATCAGGTTTCCATTTGCTCCAGCTCCACAATAAAATCGTATTAAATCCGTCATTAACCAACGTTTTTACTACAAGGCTCCAGACTCCGAAGCCCAAGTATGCCATCGTAACGGCTATTGTGCCCGACATAACAGAAGCAATTACAGATATTTTTGTCTGAAGTCTGAAATCTATTTCTCTTGTTAATTTTGCACGTTGAATGAGGCTTAATGAGCTTATTATTAAAACAATGCCAAGTACCTGAATTAATGGTTTAAGTTCTGAGTTATTGAAAAACCTGCTTATTTGTCCGGAGGACAAAAACAAAACAAAAAACAGGAAAATACCCATTAAAAGATTAAAAAAGAAAACCGTTGAATAATCTTCCTGGGTGCAGTCCTTTTTTCGTATTAATGCCTGGCTAAAACCACTGTTAATAAAAATATCTGCCAAGGCAACAAATACGACAATTGTTCCTATTAATCCAAATTCCCTTGGAGAAAGTAAACGGGCAAGGATAATTCCGACAATAAATTCAATTACATAAGAAGTGGCTTTTCCAAAGAAATTCCATATCACTCCACTTATGGCTTGATTCTTTAAATCCGACGGGTTCATAAAATATCTTCAGTAAATATAAGCACCGGCAACAAGTTGTTTTCAGGCTCCGGTCTGGACTGATATCATTAGTTTAACAGACTCAGTGTTTTTAAATGTTGAATCAGACGGGAAAAAAGATCAGACATTGTTGAATTAATGGAATCCATTGAAAAAGTTTAATGGAAATGATTTTTATAAATTATTAATAGCTTCGGAGAAAGGATCCCCGGGCACTATGTATTATGAACAGATGATCTGGATGTCGTTGGATAATAGCAATTTGCTGAATCGAAAATTCAGTATTCAGGTGGAGGGGTTACGTTATATTAAAATGTTTTTTTACAATTGGTTTCTTCTCAGCATCAGTTAAATGATAGGTTTTAATTAAACCCGGACTTTGTTGGTAGTAAAACTTAATAACATTAAGGTCAGTAATTTTCCTGGCCGGATTACCGATGATAACGCTATTGTCAGGGAATTTTCCCCTTACGACGCTCCCTGCTCCAACCATTGAGTTGTTGCCAATAATGGTATTTGGTAATATTATACAGCTGGCTCCTATATGAACATTATTCCCGATTTTAATTTTACCAAAAAAATCCCCATTAGGGATTTCATGTAAGAAACACCACATTCCTCCGTCGTGGGTTATAAATTTTGTTCCACTTGTGATTGCCACGTGGTCTCCTATTTCTATTAGATAGGGTTCTGTCGAAAAATTAATGGTCTGAAAGTGACAATTCTTGCCAATTTTCATCCCCTGCTTTCTTAAATACCTGATTTTTGATTCAGAACTTAAAAATACAAGTAAAAAATAACGTAAATTCTGAATTATGGATTTTAATATCATCATACCTTATGATTAATTAATATATTTTTTCAGTCAGACCTAGAATAGAACACTTAATCATGTTTGTTCATTTTATCTAAAGTAAAAATCTCTTTAATCTTGCCTCAGATGCCTATTCGTTTACGATACCAGAAATAATTGTTTCTCTCATGGACATTAACATTAAGCAGAATCATTTTACAGCTATCTCAGGTCAGGTATTTACATCAGTCAGGATAAGAACCTCTTAATATTGTTACAAATATATTTAATTTCGGATTCCTTTAAACCAGGATAGATTGGCAGAGAGACAGTTCCTTTCCATATTTTTTCAGTATTCGGGAAATCGTCTGGCTTCAGATTGTATGTTTCTCTGTAATAAGACATACGATGAAGCGGTTTATAATGGACTGAAGTTCCAATGCCAACATCTGTCATGAGTTGAATGAATTCATCTCTTGAAACTCGTGCCTCAGGTTTAATGATAATCGGGAACAAATGCCATGAATGATATTCCATTGGGCAGATGCATACCGGGAGATCAATTACTTTTACGTTTTTCAGTTCCTTAAAATAATAAGCAGCGCATCGCTGCCTCTGAGCCCTGAAGTACTCCGCTTTTTCAAATTGAGCAAGTCCGATGGCAGCACTTATATCCGGCATGTTATATTTAAACCCGGGAGCTAAAATATCATATTCCCAGGATGATGAATTAGTTGTAAATCTCTCCCAGATGTCGTGGTTTATGCCATGCAGTCGCATCATCTTGGCTCTTTTGTAAATTGTTTCATCATTTGTTACAAGCATTCCGCCTTCGCCTGTCGTAATTGTTTTATTTGCATAGAAGCTAAAACAAGTAATATCTCCAAACGAACCAATAAGCCGGTTGTTATATCTGGTCGGAAATGCATGCGCGGCGTCTTCGATCAAAATAATACTCTTTTTTCGACAGATATCCAGAATTCCATCACCGGAGGAAGTCGTTAAAATCGGAGATTGGCCGCCATAATGGACCAGAATCAGTGCCTTTGCATCAGGGTTCTTTTCGATGGCTTCGTTAAGGATTGGAGAAGATACAAGGCTTGTACCATATTCTACATCTATAAATATTGGATCAGCACCCATATAACGGAGGATTTCAGCTGTGGCAGTAAAAGTCATGGACGGAACAATTACTTTGTCACCTGCTTTAATTCCAACGGATTCAACGGCAAGATGCAAGGCTGCCGTACATGAATTTACGGCACATGAGTACCTAGCTCCGACATATTCGGCAAATAATTTTTCAAAAAGTAAAGTTTTTGAGGATGTTGTAAGCCAGCCGCTCTTTAAGACCTCCTTAATATATTTTAATTCTTTCCCACCGAGGGAAATCTTGGCAAACGGAATCTTCATAGGCATTAATTATTATTTTAAAACTAAAGTAGTGACAGTTTTAAGAATCAGTTTTATGTCACCAAAAAATGAATGATTCTTTAAATAGTTTTCATAAAGGTCGAGTTTTGTGGGCAGTATAATTTCCATATAAGTTTGTTCAGGGTCTGCTGACTTTGATAGTATTTCTTCTTCATTTCTGAATAAAATAGAAGCATTGTCTGTTATCCCTGGCCTTATTGAGTGTATCTTGGCCCAGCGTTCAGGATAAACATCGACCCACCTTCTAACTTCCGGACGAGGACCTACCAGGGAAAGATCACCCTTTAAAACGTTATATAATTGAGGTAATTCATCAAGCTTGGTTTTTCTCAGATATTTGCCAGTTTTTGTGACCCTGGTGGTATTGCCAGGTTCAAAATTGTTATTATTTGAAGTCTTGTTGATTTTCATTGACCGGAATTTATAAAGCACAAATGGTTTTCCAAACCTTCCTATTCTTTCCTGAACGAAAAAAACAGGGCCATTATCATCAATTATTATTAAAAGACCTATTAACAAAAAAAGAGGAGACAGAATTAAAAGACCAAATAATGACAGTATGAAATCGAGAAGTCTTTTCACTACAAACTTTTAGGAAAACCCGAATTTATTCTTTTTCTAACATTTTACTAATGATTGAAACCATTCTGTCGAGATTTTTTCTCTTTGAAAAGTGTTCAAGCGCATAGTTATAGCCTCTGCTACCATAATTAAGCAATTCCTCATTTGAAATACTTCTGACAGTCTTCATTGTGGCTGAAAGTTCATCGACATCCTCAGGTACAACTATCCATCCGCATCCTGCTTTTCTTATTGCATTTGCTGTATCTGAATGATTATCAACACATGCAATAATAGGTTTCCCGGAGAACATATAAGCAGGAAGCTTTGAAGGCAAGGCAATTTTAGCGGCACCCTTCTTCAGGCTTAAAAGGAGAACATCTGCCTTGCTTTGAAGTTCTGGTACCTTATGGAGAGGAGCATCCCAGAATTCAATGTTTTTTACTCTTAAGTCACTGGCAAGTGCAATGAGATTCTTTTTTTCAGCTCCATCCCCTGCAATTATCAAACGTGAATTTGCAATTTCACATTTATGAAAAGCTGATATTAATGTATGTATGGAAGCAGAATTTGACAGACTTCCCAAATACATAAAAGTAAATGGCAAAGTACCTGGACTGACATGGGATGAATTATTGAACTCCAGGAACATATCTTCATTTTGCCAGTTGTTAACCACTTCAATCTGGGTTTCGCCAAGTTTTCTTGTCTTCTGTAATAATTCTTTCATCCCTTCCGAAATGGTGACAACTTTAAAAGAGTTTTTTTGGGCGAATTTATCAAAGGGAAGTAATAACCTGTAAACCGTATTTCGTAAGAAAGGCAGTCTCCTTAATAAGGCTTCAGGATAAATATCAACAATATGAATAATGTACGGGATAGAATATTTTACGGCCTTTTTGGCTATTATGTAATTTCCCAGAAGCGGCCATGAATGAATGTAGATACTTTCAATTTCTTTCTGTTTCTCTTTTATGTACTTTGCTGCATGTTTCCCGAAACTGTAACTTTCTTTCATTCGGCCAAAGATCCTTGATGCAGGACAGGTAAACGAGTCAACAATAATTTGTTCGAATTTTCTGTTTCCGGGTGCCTTATTCTCATATGAAAATCCTAATGGACGCGTAGGCTTTGGTGTGATCACTTTTACTTCCCATATATCAGATAAACTATCCGCGAGATCATAATTCACTGTGGCAGAAACAACTGGCTCGGGCGGAAATACAGAAGATATAAGTAGTATCATTGAAATATCAGGTGTTATTGATTGCAATAAAATCGTACTTTTAAATGGTAAAAAGGTGATTTTGGCATTTTTCCCTTTTGAACGGTGAAATTGTGTCTTTGAAATATTATTAACCAGATAATCAGAGTCTTCCGGCCTTTTTGCATATACAATTAAGATCAGAAAACCAATATCATGAGATTCATTTTATCATTTTTCCTGATTATGATAAAAGGTTATTGAATAAAACTTTTTGTTGATTTTCCTTTGCATATTTCAAAGCGGTATTCCTTCCTGCCTTCTTAATATCTGTAACATCTGGTTTTTCAAGTACCAGTTTTTTGATAACGTTTGATATTGAATCAACTTTAAATGGTTGTATCAGAAAACCATTATATCCATCTTCTATTATGCTTGGAATTCCTCCTACCTTTGTCGCTATAACCAGACAGCCTTTCGCCATGGATTCAAGAATTACCTGAGGCAATCCTTCACAATAGCTTGGCAGAATAAGAATGTCGTGCTTTGAGTACTCATTCAAAAGTTCGGGTCCATAGGGGATGTATCCGGCAATTTTTATCTTATTATTAAGATTATTCGACTTAATAATGAGTTCGATGCTATTCTGGCAGGATCCAGATCCTAAAAATGTAAGACTAATGTTATATTCGGAAAGGCTTTTAACTGCTGCCAGTAATTCATATACCCCTTTATCTACCTCAAATCGTCCAACAAATAACAGTTTGACGGTATCATACCAATTAATATTTTTAATTTGATCATCAGCAATTACATCTGTAACGCTGTATTTTGAACTCGAAAAAAGAATTGTCTTGGATGACAGGCTTAAATAATGATTATACCGGTCTTCCCCAAGCGCAAATACAACAGGCTGATTCTTTTTTGCAAATTTCTCTGCTTTTCTTTCCAAATGAGTTGCCATTATTTTCGCAAGTATCTTTTTGACTCCTTTGTATTTATTGGGAATTGTTGTAATCGAGTCATGACGAACAAGAAGAAAGCAGGTTTTCCTTTTTTTTCCGGCTATATGTAATACATAATTGGCAATAGGGCTAGAAGTCATTATAAGAAGACGATCACACTGGTCGACAAAGTCTGATATCGTTTTGTGGTTTTTCAGAAGATAAAATGGATATATCAGAATGATATGAATCAAAGTCTTATAATAAGATACCTGATGAAATGTCACTGGTAACTTAAAAGGATAATAATACCGGCCTTTATCTGATTCGATACGCCCAAGGAAATGAAGATCAAAGGCCTCCTTCGGAAATTCATTGAACAGATTTGTGTATATGTCAAGGCATCCAATACTATTATCTTCAAACCGACAGTAAGGCGTCTCAAGATAAATTCCAATCTTTACCTTCATTTTAAAATATTAATTGTAATACAAGCGGAATCATCATAAGATTATCTCTTTTTATAATTTATCTGCATAAAAACCGATCATTTTTCAGATTAAGAGACATCAAATAAGCTGTATTTGTTTAAGGACTATTTGTATTATGAAAATGTTCCTGTGTTTTTATGAAGTAAAACGGGGCAGATTTTTATGCGCGTTGCATCCAAACCTTAATGCAGCTGTTTCAAGACGTCAACATCAAATATTTTAAGGGGGCCTTTGCAATATGTCCTGAAAACAGTGGATTGGCTGTTAGTACAAATTATTATGGCGTTTTCAAAAAAAATCTGTCTTCAATAGCCGGTATATTCAATGCCATGACCTTTATCTTATAGTCGTTAAACAAATTTAACCGTTTGCTTTTGTTCATTATCTGGCCCCTGACTATCTGGTTCGCATGGGACTTTCTTTTTTTCTCCGGTCTGGCTGTCAGGGATGACTGAATCAGTATTACTGGCATTATATGAGAAAATCACCCATCCCAATTTAACTGCCAGAATTTGGGCACTTAAAAGCATTCCCATAACCGGGACTAATAATAGCAAGGGAAGCAGGTTGCCTTTTTTTGAATATAATGTCAGGCTTCTTTTAAAAATACCGTAAAGAAAGAATAAGTAAAAAATCAGACCAACTGCACCTGTTAAGGCTAATATTTCAATGAAGACGTTATGAGGGCTTAGGTCCTGCCCAAAAGTATTTTGAGCAAATTGGGCATATCCTGTTCTCCCTATACCAAATATCGGATTGCTTTTAATCAGGGGAAAAATTTGACTCCAAATGATATTCCGTTCTGATAAATTCCCTTCCCTGATGCTTGAGAGCATCCGGTATTTCAATACTTCAAACTGCATTAAATATTGCCATATCAATATAAACAGCACCAATCCGGTAAAGAAAATAAGTACTTTTGGTAAAATTTTCTTCGTTTTAAACAAGATAAGTCCGATCAGAAATGCCAGAATAAATGATAATAGGGCGACGCGAGAGCCTGTCAACGCCATCAGATTAAGCATTATCGGGATTGGTAATAAAAGCATTATCCTCAATTTACTCATTTTTAGGTTGTTTTGAAGCACCGCCGTAAGAAGGATTATCACCGAGATGCTCATCCGCAATCCAACAATGTTTTCATTGTCACCGAATATTGTCACTCTGCCTCCTTCAATTTCAATCCCAATGCCTAAATAGAAAAGTAAAGCCAATACTATCGAACCAATTGCAAAACTAAGAATGCCTTTTCCCAGGATACCTGGGTTTCTATATTCATGATTAATTAATATCCAGAATAAGATAATATTCTGAAATATGCTGAAGTCAAAAAAATCCGGATAGTCAGGTTTAATGTTGAATATGCTTATTATGGTCAGTAATGTGAAGAAATAAATTACAGGCCTTACGTGTTGATAAACTTCCTTAACTGAAACAAAATTCATTATTTGAGGTATCATCACGAATAAATAAATAAGGCCAGTAAGCTTTGATATCGAAAACGAACCACTGGTATTAAGAGGATCCCAAACCTCAAAATTTATCGAAAAGAAGAAAACTAAAAGAGCAATGTTTTGGATTTGCTTCATATTGTTACATTAAGCCGAAAAAGACATGATACTTTATGTAACCGGTTTGTGACTGAACGAAGACTATAATAAGTCTTTTTATAACAGCAAAATAAAATGTCATTCAATTTTAAAGAACTAAATGTAAGGGTTAAAGGATCTTTTACTTTTCCGGATTGTTCTTTGATAAATTTACTGAGTTCTGAAAAGTTTTGCTTTTCTTCGGTTTCAGGATGTAAGCAGATTGTCCATGTCCCCTTTGTTTTGTTTTCAGGTTCCCAAAGTTGCTGAGGGATCCATTTGAATTTCCCTATTCTGACAGGATTTAGAAAAAAACCATCGCTGATGTATCGAATCTGAGTCACTGATTCCAGTGCTTTCAATGTGTTTCTGTCGAAAGAGTGTGCAGGAGCGACAAAAATATCGACATTTATTGATTCATCCTCAAATTTTTTGTAACTCTCGGCAATCATCTTTTTTTGCTTTAAATAATCGATACCGGCGAATTCTGATCTTCTGTTGATCCCGAGTATACCGCTTTTGTCTGTAGCATAAATGTGCTCGTAACCATGTAATGCGATTCTGTAACCTTTGCTTTGCCAATGCCTGACTTTTTCCCAGAAACGTATATCTGGTTTCCCATTAATCATTTTCGGATCCCTGTTAAACGGGATTACTGCTATTACTGGTTTAATATTATAAAGATCAAATAATTCAAAATAGCGGTTCCATTTCTCATAATCCATGTATTCGGAAGCATCATCAAGACGGAAAACATATTGAGCAGACATCTGCAGATAATATTTTATTCTAAATTTTCCTGAGAGTATCCGGAGTCCTTGATTTTACCAAGAAGGATCCGGAATCGGCCGGTTTTACAGCCGGGTCAGTTTGGTGAATTTAAGATTTATGTAATTGGCTGGCTTTTAGCTTTCCCGGGTTTAAATCGGTTGGCGTTAATTTTCAAAAAACCCATTACACATTTTATTAAATAGAGAAGATAACTTTCATAATTGGATTCTTCAACAAGTTCTCCTCCGAAATGATCCTTGAATCGGTTTATACCCTGCAATGACTGGTCTTGTGTTTCATAGGCATAACCGCCAAAATCATATATTAAATATCCAAGATTTCTAAAGAAAATCATATCCTCATAATGCAGTAATCTGTTTGCCCGGCCGATCAGTTTTCTATCTGCACGGTCTAAATTATTGTTATGGATTTTTGAGGATGATGTCAGAATTCTGACTCTCTTAATCGACCAATCAGCTATATATGAATGTGAAACAAGCAGAGTCCCGTTAGTTGAATATGCATTTCTGAGGATAAATGCCTCTCCATATTTCTTTAGTTCAGTTGAAGATATTTGTTTGCTCATGTTCTTTTCTTTTGCAAACTCATTGTAAAAAAGAGTGAACTCAGATAGGTCATCTGATACTTTACATAGTATCCCATCATTCTGTGATTTCCTGATTTCATACTGGGTTTCTTTATTGAAAGACTCCAGCAGATTGGGGTTTGAAAGATCGATTAGTTTTGTGTAGAACGGGTTTCTTTTAAATCCTTTTATTTCAATTTTGCTAAAAGACTGTATATAGCTGTTGAACAACCCATGTTTCAGTGATGGCCTGTCTGCAAAATATATCAACTTCCTTAATAAGAAATACTTGTTAATTGGAATAATAATCATGAAAATACTTAAACTATTATAAAGTGAGAAACGAAAGCTTTATACTTAACCGAATAAGATCTTGTAATTTGCGGCCGATTTTAATACATCCACTTGTAAAACCACATTTGAAATTGAAGTAGTTTCCAGATTACAGAAGGATCATATATGCGGCCTTTCAAAAACACTGCCTTAATATCATCTACATATTCTGAATTAAAAACTCCTGATCTTATTATCATATCTGAAGAAAGGTAATCGTGGAGCAAGTAGGAAAGGTCATTTTTAAGCCATGAATAAACAGGCGGTGTAAAACCTGTTTTTGGACGTCTTAATAATTCTTCCGGCACATATTGGTGAACGATATCCTTGAGTATCATTTTAGGTGTGGTTCCATATTTGAAATCTGTCGGAAGTTGCGCTGCAAATTCTATAATTCGATGATCCAGAAATGGTTCTCTGCCTTCAAGCGACACCGACATAGTTGCCCGGTCTACTTTTGTAAGAATGTCGTCCTGTAAATACCTGCAATAATCGATAGCCATTGCCATGGAAAGCGGATCTCTGAAATCCGGGAACTCATCTGTGGAAATTAAATCCGGCTCTTTAACTTTGTTTATGAACAATTTTGCACTCATTTTCTTATCAAGAGTCACGTAACTATTTAATAAGAAATAGGGAATTAATTTTTCATCCTTTCTTAAAACGTCTGAAAGAACTGACAGTTTGTATCGGGAAAATCCTTCAGGCATTAATTTTACAAGGATCTTGGACAATCTGCTCGCAAAGTTTTTCAGATATGAAGGGAAGTTCCGGATAAAATTCAGATTATTGATAAATGTCCTGTAACTGTTATAGCCTCCAAAAATCTCATCACCGGCATCAGCGGATAAAGCAACCTTAACCTCTTTCCTTGCAATTGCACTTACCAGTATTGTAGGTATAGAAGAATCATCGGCGAAGGGTTCGTCATAATAATAGGGAAGATTTTGAATAATACTTTGTGCTTCTTGTTTATTGCAGTAATACTCAGTATGGTCTGTCCTGATGTACGCGGCTATTTTTTTAGCAAATGGGGCCTCATTAATTCCGTCCTCAAAGCCTATAGTAAATGTTCTTAATTTCTGGGAATTATTAGCCTGAAGCAAGGCAATTACTGCCGTGGAATCATAACCACCGCTGAGAAATACGCCAACAGGTACATCGGAAATCATTCTGTATCCAAATGCCGATACAAGAAGTCTTTCCAACTCCTTTTTAGCTTCAGGATATGGGACCTTTAAAGAGGGTCTTAAATAATAATCTCTGACATCCCAGTATTTGGTGACAGTGATATTCCTGCTTACAGTGTTTAATGTAAGTATGCTGCCTGGTATCAGTTTTGTGCAATGTTCGAAAATACACTCCGGAGAAGGTATATATCCAAGATTAATATATTTTCTGACAGCGCTGTTCTTCAGGATTTTTATAAACCCCGGATGTTTATGAAAGGCTTTAAGTTCAGACGAAAACAGAAAGAGACCGTTGTGCCAATAATAATAAAGTGGCTTGATACCTGCTCTGTCTCTTACAATTGTGATTTCATTTGTTTTATTATCAAATATTGCAAAAGCAAACATTCCTATGAATTTAGAGACGCAGGCTGATCCCCATTCAGCAAAAGAATGCATAACCACTTCAGTATCTGATTCTGAGAGGAATTTATGTCCCAGCCCTGTTAATTCGGTTCTAATCTCCCTGAAATTGTATATTTCACCATTTAACACGATGCAATAATTCCTGAAAGTCATTGGCTGATGTCCGGCTGATGACAGATCCAGAATTGATAACCTTGTATGTCCCAGACCAATAGAGGCATTATGAGTTGAATGGATAAAAAAGCCTTTGTCATCCGGACCTCTATGATGGAGACTTTCAACCATATTTCTCAGCACCTCAACATTGCTCCGAGCCGAATAATCAATATAACCGCAAATGCCGCACAATTTTATTTTTTGTTTTTAGGATAAGGATGGAACCGGATTTATAAAAAGAAATAAAGCCTCTGTTATTAAAGTTGAATTGTCTCAATGTCAGATCAATCATAATGACAGGAACTGTTTTGCGACTTCAGATATATTGAACCTTTCCACATTGTTTATTATAAGTTGACGGTGATAGTCTCCATTTAAGAACTCAGTAATGATTTCTTCCTGCAATCTATCGGCTGATATCGACAAGATCGGTCTTTTGACCAGAGCATAATCAATTAATTTGCTTGGTAAATGTACTTTTGTTTTATTTTCAAAATTGACAAGAAAATCCATTTTGCTTAATTCATATAATAACTTCTCACGTGGAATATAAGAGCGAATATCAATTTTCGTCCCGAGAATCTTCTGAAAAGGCTTCAGCAGATCGTCATCAGGTGTATAAATAACAAACTTAAAATCCTTTTCTATGGAAGAAAGATAGTGTAAAAAGTTTGAAGGATTACGGATTTTCCTGTCAAAGATACCTGAATATGCAAAATGAGGAATCTCATGCTTAACCTGGTTATTTGACAGGATAATATTATCGAAGCGAAATCCCTGAGGGATAACCCTGATCTTATGCCAGAATTCTTTATAGTATCCCTCTTTTGCCCCTTCAAAAGGGATAACAATAAAGTCTGCCAATCTGCAAAACCATTTTTCAACGTACGAGAAATAAAAAGGTTTCTTATTTTCAGCGCCGCCATGGCCCATGTAAGGATCGCCGCAGTCTGCAATCCATTTATCTGGAAATGATTTTCTGTATTTTGTTTTTGACAATGCACACCCCCAGTGGATCGGGTAGGGTTTTGCTATTGAAATTAACAGGTCAAACCTTGCTTCTGTCTTGATGATCCTGGGAATTTTGAACATTAGCTCGATTTCAGGAAATTCAATCATTCGATGAAGTAATTTTCTTAATACTCTCATGATCAAATTTTCTTTTTTTACTCCGTCGCTATTTACATTGGAAAAAAACAACTTTCCGAGGTTTTTCACTTTAATGCCATATTCAAGCTCGAAACGTGAGTAATCATAATTACCAATGACAGCACATAATGTTACATTATGTCCCTGCCTGGCCAGTTCAAGAGCCAATTCTGTTGCCCTGTGGGCCCTTGGTAACTGTGCGGGAAAAATAAGATGACTGACTATGAGAATTTTTCTTGCATCCACTGCGGCATTATTGTATTAAAGAAATAAAACTCATGCAGATTCCTTTTCCGAGAACAGATTTTATCATGATTTTTTATAAAGCTTCGCCACGTCAGTCACACATAAATGCTTCTGACAGATAAATTTTGATGATAAGATTCGTTTGTACAAAACCAAAAATTAAATGTACTTTTAAAACAGCGCCCTTAATTTTTGTAAATGCCCTATGCAGTTCTTAAATCTTGAAATATCAATTTGGATTTTATGATGTCTGTAAATATTTAATCAATTCTTCCAAATGATTTATTTCCCTAATGTGTACTTTCAACAATGTCTTTAAGTTCCAACCTTATTGAATGATTTCACAAAAGTCTAAGGGATCCTATTTTGAATAAAACTCATTTAGTTTGCGTTTTCTTTTTCTCACCATCCTTTTTCCCTTTCTGCTATTATAATATCCATATCCATAACCGTATTGATCAAAGCTAATCCTGTTATCATTCAATACAATGCATACTTTGTTCACATTCTTGTTGTGCAGGTCCCTTGAAATAAATGAAAGGACATTTTTTATTGTATAATTGTAACGTGTCACTATTATTTTAACATCAGCGCTATCCAGAAGCAGATAGGCATCTGAAACCTGCGCAAGAGGAGGAGTATCAAGTATTATATAATCATAATCAGTCTTTAATTTCTGTATCAGATTTTGAGTTTTATCAACAGACATGAGCTCAATAGGGTTTGGAGGCAATACGCCACAAATAATATAATCAAGCTTTTCATGTGGTGACTTCATAATAATACTCTTAAAGTCAACCTTATCGATAAGATACGAGCTTAATCCGTGCCTTGTGGTCTCCTGTTCATCGAAATAGATTTTTTGCTTGCGCATGTCAAAATCCAGCAAAATACATTTCCGGTCAAGATGAGCATAACTCATTGCGAGGTTTTTTGCTATGAATGACTTTCCTTCGCCTTCAAGACATGAGCTTATCATAATTACTTTTTTATGATCCCCCTTAACAAAAAACTCAAGGTTTGTACGCAGAGCTCTGAAAGACTCGGAAATATTGGATTTTGGAAATTCAAACATTACATTTTCGGTTTTATACCTGTTATGCAGTATTTTCCCAAGGATTGGGAAATCTGTCAGCCTTTCAATATCGTCCTGACTCTGGATTTTGTTATTCAGAAAATTTTTCAGCATCAGGAACCCAAAGGGGATTACCAGTCCGAGTAATATGGCAATAAGGTAATTTAATTGTTTTGCAGGGGATATTGGGGTTGTCTTTTGAAGTTTTGCAGGTTCAATTACAACATTATCAGGAAGGTTTGAAGCTTTTGCTATTTTTGCTTCAGCATGCTTTTCCATAAGGTAATTATATATCGCATCATTAAGACGATATCTTCGTTCAATGTTACCTAACTGGCGCTGGGTTTCCGGAAGGCGACTTATTTCATTTTCAATTCTTAATATCCTTTTCTTCATTTCATCAATGGAGATATCAGTGGTTTTGGCAACAGCAGAGATATTATCAGTAATTGTCTTCTTGAGATTTTCAATTTGTATTCCCAGTCTTTGTACCTGCGGATTTCTTTCCTGATTGTTTTCGATCAAATTTGACCTTGTAGCCTGAGCCCTGACAAGTTCAGTCATGAGGCTGTTTAACAGTTGATCAGATATTCCTATAGAGGCAGGTAACATCATGTTTGAAAAATTGTCATTCTTTAAAAGGTCAGACACATAATCATAATATCTTTTTCTGGAAACCAATTCGGCAAGCTGGTTCTGCAGATCGAGATACTGCGCGGATATTCCGGAAGCCTGATCAGTTATATTCAGCAATTGCCTTGACGATCTGAAGTTTTGCAGATTATCTTCAGTCTGATTTAGTGAATCTGAGATCTCATTAAGCTGTTTCTCAATGTATTCTATTGTAATTGATGCAAGATGGTTCTTCTGTTCAAGATTTTGTTCTGAGTAGGTATTCATCAATTCATTTACAATGTCGATCCCCTTACTAATCGACTCAGAATTCAAATTTATTTTAATCACTGTCGCCTCTCGATCAGCAATTGTGAAAGTCAGTCTTCCTTTAACCGAATTGCTGATGCTGTTAATGGTTTTAAAATCAAACGCATATGTGATTCTTGGATCGATTTCATTTCTTGCAGTATCCATTGGTTCAACAACAAAGGCAAGGTCTTGTGTTTCAATGAGTTCGCCAAATTTACCGGTTTTCGCGAAAGCCCATTTTTCCTTATGATGGGTGATTTCATTGGTTTCAAAATTGTAAAAACTGGTCTTCTTGCCCTTGGCGCTTATTTCAAAATTTCCGTCTTTTGAAAACGAAATATCAAATTTTACATTAATTGGTTGAGGATGATTTCGCAGATATGATATTTTAAAAGGTACATTTTGATATTCTTCATAATAATTAAATTTCCCCTTTCCATAATAGGAAATTGACAAATCCAGTTTCCTGATAGTTTTTTCAATTATAGGGTATGATTTCATTACCCATAGCTCATTCTGGAAGTTCTGGTTGCTGTTGAATAAATTGCTGTTGATAAAGTCAGCGCTGCCGCTCATACTTTGTTGTTGCCTGTTTTCCCTGATAAGAATTGATGAAGAAATACTATATATGGGGACTGAATACCGGTTTATTATAAATGCCAGGGAAAGTGTAATAATTACACTTGCAATAAAAAAACGGTAGTTCTTTAACAAAAGGTTAAAAACTTTCTTAAGATCAGTTTCTTCCTGAACATTTATGTTTTGAAGGGGGCTCATTTTATGTGGCTATTTAAGAAGGAGCTTGACTATTTAAAAATATTATATATTAGTAATCCTGTTGTTATTGTAGAAAAAACAACCGTAAAGGGGAACTGGCGCATTCCCCAGAATTTGTTCCTGAGAGGTTTTACATAAAGTATATCATTGGGTCTAAGGTTATAAAAATCAGATGAGAGTATATCAGATTTTGTCAGGTCTAAGGTTACGCGTTTGTTTTGACCATTTTCATTCCTGACCAGCAAAATTTCATCGCGATTGCCATAGTCGGTAATATCACCTGCCAGCCCAATTGCATCATAAACTGAAATTTTCTCCTGCGAGAAAGCATAATGACCGGGATTATTAACCTCACCCAATACGGTTAAATATCGGTTGACGAGCTTGATAGTAATAACAGGCTGGTTCAAAATGTGATTAAGAGAATCCTTCAGTATTACACCAACTTCCGACAGCGTCTTCCCTTTTGCATAAATACTGCCGATAACCGGCATTAACAGGTAACCCTCCTTATCAATAGAGTAAGATAAGAGAGACGCTCCATATGGTGAAATGTTACCAACACTTCCCGATGTCTGATTACCCGCGTTGTAAAAAATGTTAGCTGCTCCTTCATCAAGACTATTTATCTGAATATATAGCTCATCGTTTGGTTTAAGTTTATAGTCTGGAAAATCTGCCTCATTAAATGTTTTTACAGCCATGCTTTTGTCCTGCAGATACTCAACTTTCCTCTGTGTGACACATGAAGAAAGAAAGGCAAAAAACGTAATTGCCATTAAAAGGTTATATGTCTGATTATGACTAAATAACCCTGTTAGATCTTTTATAGGCATATGGCGTCTGATTATTAGGGTTTAAATTTTCTGCTATTACAATATTATACAATAATATTTTCACATGTTCAAAATAGAATTCTTTATTTGATGAGATATGTTTTTTTAAAGATAAAACTAAATGTTCAAATGATGAATTTCAAAAAGGAGAACCTCTGTACTGCGATTATTCCGATATCTCGGTTCATGTCATTAATTTAAAGCTATTTATCCGAAAGACCAAGAAAAGATCATATTCAGCAACAAATTTATCAACATGCCGTTTTATAAGTGATTAATCAATTATTTTTGCATGTTCGTCAAAATATTGTTTCGTGTTGGTCAGTTGTTTTATTGACTTTTTAAAGTGTTTAGTATCAATCAGTTTCGAATTGTGAATAAAAACTTTATATTGAAAAAGCTTTTTTTTATACCATTTCTAATAATTAACTCTTTAGTTTCAGCCAAAACATTTTATGTTTCACCTGCAGGAAATGATGGCAATTCAGGATCATTATCGGCACCGTGGAAATCTCTGAATTTTGCTTTTAATCAGCTAACATCAGGAGATACATTGTATGTAAGAGGCGGTACCTATTATAACTGGGGTTACAGACCTGCCTATGCATCGTCAATCTATGTAAATGATATCGACGGAACCAGTAATAACCCTGTCTGCGTTTTAAACTATCCTGGCGAGAAACCGGTTTTGGATGCTTATACTTCAGACAATTCTGTCAGTGAGGGATTGACCCTTGTTAATTGCAGCGGCTGGATTATACAAGGGTTGACAATAATGCGTGTTTTGCAGGCAACTGATGGATCTAATACCGGAGTCGGGTTTAATTTGAGAAATTGCAGTAATATTCTTGTAAAGGATTGCAGTGCCTTTTCATGTATGGGACCAGGATTCCAGGACTGGAACGGGAATGGTTTTATCAATTATGTCAATTGTGATTCATATAACAATTTTGACAAATACACTGTTCAGCCAAATGGAGAAGGCGGAAACGCTGATGGTTTTGTTTCTTATGAAAATGGCACCTCTTCAGTAATATCCTATAAGGGATGCAGGGCATGGCATAATTCCGACGACGGTTTTGACGGTTACGGGACACAAGGAATTATTACGTATGATGCATGCTGGTCATTTTTTAACGGATATGGCAAGAATGGGAACGGTGATGGATTTAAGTTGGGAGCAGTAAGACAATCTTCCAGGACAAGCTACGACAGAGTATTAAGGAACTGTGTCGCATTCGGTAATCTTAATTTTGGTATTGACAGAAATGATGCCATATGTAAGATTAAGCTGTATAATAATACAATTTATAAAAATAATGGCGGAATTGTAATGGGTTTATACTCTGATGACGACACTGTTATTTGCAGAAATAACATTTCCGATGACTACTATTTTGAGAAAATGGCCGTTCAGGATCATAACAGCTGGAATGGAGGTTTAATATTTTCCGATGATGATTTTGCCAGCCTTGACACTGCAGGGATTACGGGTTTGAGAACAATAGAAGGATCGCTCCCGGAATTGAATTTCCTTAAACTGAAAGAAGGCAGTGATCTCATTGATGCAGGGGTATTTGTGGAGTTGCCTTTTAATGGCAATGCCCCCGACCTTGGTGCATTTGAATATTCCATTGTGAAGCCCGTTACAAAATATGTGAAAAATATCACAATAACAGGATACGCCGGGGCATCTTCAATCTCAACAAACAAGGGGACTCTTCAACTAATGGCAACAATTTTACCTGATGATGCAACAAATAAGTCTGTTTTCTGGTCAATTTCTGAAGGCAAGGAATTAGCTACAGTATCGTCAAACGGACTGGTAACAGCTATAGGTAATGGTAATGTATTGGTAAGAGCTTCAGCAACAGATGGGTCAGGAGTATTTGGAACGTATGCTATAATGATAACAAATCAGACTGTACCTGTTAAAGCCATTTATATAAGCGGAGATGGCGGAAAATCAACTATATCGTCTCCTGGAGGGAGTCTGCAACTGTTTGTCACAATTATTCCGGAAAATGCCACCAGTAAAAACGTTTCATGGTCATTAATAAATGGTTCCGGAAAAGCAACCATCAGTTCGTCGGGACTTGTGACTGCATCTGCTAATGGTACTGTAACTGCCAGGGCAACAGCAACTGACGGATCCGGAGCTTACGGATCATTGATTATCACAATTTCCAATCAGCTATCAACAACCGGTAATTTGCCTCCTGTAATAGTAATGAATTATAATTCAAGTGGATATTCAGGTTTTGTTTATGATATAGATGCAAGTGACAGTTTTGATCCAGATAAGGATAATCTCTCCTTTTCCTGGGCCGTTCCTGCTAATATCTCAGTTTCATCCACTAAATCTTCAACTATAAGTTTTCTAGGTCCTAATGTGGATTCTCCTCAGTCATTTGTTTTTAATGTAAATGTGAGTGATGGAAAGGTTACAGAATCAAAGTCTGTTTCAGTCGAAATAGTTCCTTATAAACCTCAGCTGGAAGAGGCAGAAATATCAAAAATCGAAGCAAGCAGCTACAAGGACCCTTATTACCCATATTATGTCGCTGATGGAGATATTGGAACCATGTGGGCCGATGAAGGGGATAACCAATGGTTATTGATCAGCCTTAAACAACCTTTTAACATTCAACTGATAAAAATTGCTTTTAATCCAGGGCTGAAAAGAGAATCTTATTTTGATATTTTAGGTTCTGAAGATTTGGTAAAATGGGAACCCATATTAATCAAAACAACATCCTGCTCTTTTTCAGGAGACATACAGGTGTTTGAATTTCCTCCTGCAAAGACCGGCAAAGAATATAATTTTATTAAAGTAATCGGTCATTGCAACTCACTCGATAACTGGAACTTTATTTCGGAACTTAAAATTTTTGGGAACAGAATTAAACATTCACCTGAATTCGAAGCACTTCCTTTTAAAGTTTATCCGAACCCGGCAAAAGATTTTTTCATTATCCGCAGAGATATGTCTTCAGTTGTTCCTGATTTTATCCAGATAATTGATCTTTCCGGCAAAGTGGTTTTCAGACAAAATATCGATCCTGATGTATATGAAGTATTGATTCCGATAGACCTTCAAAATAATTTATATGTGATGCAGTTATGTAGTGCCAACTCTATTCTTTTCACTCAAAAACTTGTTGTGAGCAGGTGAAAAGCCGCCATTTCCAATTATAAACAATGCATAATTCGCTCCCTTTAACATGTAAAGTTGCTTTTAATTGGTTTAAAGGATTTTTAGTCGCTTATAATTAATGTCCCCTGACACGATGTTTTAAATTAAAGTTTTGACAATATTGTTAAATTATTAATTAACAACTTGACCAATCTTAGTGGAACAATTTTCTTAAATTTGATGTAAGATTTTGAAGTTTATTTTCAATAAAAGGCATTAATCATGAGATGGATATCCAAGACTTACATCATTTATGTTCTGCCTTCATGTTTTTTAACAGGTGTTTTTTTTTCATGCAATGATGATGTATTGCCTGTAGTTGTAACAGGTGAAGTGTCGGAAATATCGGGAACCACTGCTACTTGCGGAGGTAATGTTACAAGTGAGGGATCTGGGGCAATTAAAGAACGTGGTGTTTGTTGGAGCACTAAATCACTACCGACGGTCAATGACTTCCGGACGACGGATGGCTCCGGTACCGGCACTTTTATAAGTAAAATATTCGGCCTCGAGAAAACAACAGTTTATTATGTAAGAGCATATGCAACAAATGGTGCAGGCACTTCTTATGGTGAAGAAAAAACATTTAAAACAAATTCAACTGATTATCAGTTTGGTGGGCAAATTATCGCTGATCACAAAATAGTCTCGGATTTCGATAAAATACCTTCATATTATTTGAACGAGGTTAAGAAAATGTTGATTTATTTCCCTGGTGAATCTCATAGTGTATCCTATCGTGGAGGTTTTAAATTGTTAGAGTCACAATTTCCCGAATATAAATGCAGTATTGCTACCGGTGAGCCATATACCAATGATCATCTTAGGGTGAACAATGGTGACTGGACAGGAGAAGCTGAATGGTTTACCTGGCTGGCTTATCCGGTTGGTTCCAGACCTGAGGCGAGTACTAAAATTAAAGATCTAATAGGGGAATATAAAAGCAAGAATAATCCAATCAGTGTAATTGGATTTGCCTGGTGTACCGACATGTATGAGTGGGGCGATTTTATTGGTACCGCTGCTGATCCTGAATATGGTTGCCGCTGGTTCGGAGCTTCTAAAGGTGGGCCACAGGGTGATCGTTGTTGGGGCTTAAATGCAGAAGATTTTCCGATTACTGATAATTCAGTCTGTATGGATACATATTTGAATGCAACATTAGAATATATAGCTTATTGTAAATCAAATTCACCGGAAACAAAAGTTGTTTTTACAACCGGGCCTGTAAATGGTTCTACCGGAGAGTATTCTTATCAGGCTCAGATAAAAAATCAATATATCAGGGATTTTGTTGCCAAAGACTCTTCGAGGATACTTTTTGATTATGCCGACATAATATGTTATAACGATGATGGTACAACAAATCAGCAATCATGGTTTGAACATTCATTTTTATGGGGAACCCCAACAAATATAGGCGATGAAAGTATCGGACATGCAAGCCCGGCTGGCGCTGTCAGATTAGCAAAGGCACAGTGGTGGTTACTTGCAAGAATTGCAGGGTGGAACGGGAAATAGCGTTGTTTTGTGAGGATTTGCAAAGAGATTTATTTTCAATGAATTATTTTGTTGTTTAATATCCTGCATATTCTTAAATTAAGAACTTTCGTCAGTTACTTGTTTTTTAATCGGAGACAACGTTGTCTCTTTTTCCATATAAAAAAGTACAAAATTAACTTTATGAAAATGACAGAAAAAAAAGGATCAGATTATCAGAAAGATTTAATTAAGGATATTATCCAATGGGACACAAAATCCTGGTCAATACCTCTTGAGTTCTGGAATAATAATGTTGATTGGGATAACATTCATGATACGTTGGAGCTGGGTTCATACTGGGGAGGCCTTTCACTGTGGCTGGCGTTGAAAGGGAAAAACGTTGTTTGCTCTGACCTCAAGAATACAAGAAAAATAGCAGAACCGTTACATATTAAATATGGGGTTACCGCTAACATAGAATATAAGGATATTGATGCAAAAAATATTCCATATACAAACAGCTTTGACCTAATCGTTTTTAAATCAATTATTGGTGGAATTGGCGAGAATAATCATATTGAACTACAGCAAAAAGTCTTTGATGAAATCCATAAGGCCTTAAAACCTGGTGGTAAATTGCTTTTTGCCGAAAACCTTGTCGGATCCATTTTTCATCAGATCCTTAGACGGAATTTTGTCAGCTGGGGGAAATCATGGCGTTTTGTTACAACTGAAGAATTAAAATATTTCTTAAGGGAGTTTTCAAGTTACGACCTAAGAACTACTGGTGTAATCGGTGCACTTGGCAGAAATGAACAACAGAGGAGAATATTTGCTTCATTTGATAAGTTAATTTTAAACAAACTCTGTCCAAGAAACTGGAATTATATTGGCTACGGTATAGCAGAAAAATAGCAAACATCCGAGCAGGCATGTTTTATTGACTCGCGTATGGATTGACTTTCGTTGCAATAAAGTGATGCCAAGCATTTCAAAATTCATCAGTTTGCTGGTGTCGGCTTCCCTGAACCAGGTCCGATTAAAGAGTATAATCCTTAACTGGACCTGCTTCGGGGAAGCTGGTACCTGTTAAAGGGTTGATAATTATTGGCTTATGATTTTGGTTGTGCCTGTTTATGTAAAATACCTCAGGTAGTGTTTAGAATTTTGTGTAAATGAATAGGTAGCTGATTAGGGACCTCAACCGGTTGGAGCCG
>DAOOUQ010000005.1:0-142477 GCA_035390825.1 Bacteroidales bacterium
CGGTAAGCATGTTTTTTATATTATGGTCGAAGACCATCCCATTTTTGTAGATCCGATATAAATGTTTTTAATGATGGTCGTAGACCATCGAATTGTTGTTTTCTATTGTGATTCATCCCAAATGGTTGTAATTTTGAAATTCTGAAATCAACAAAAATCATTTAAAAGTCTGATATGAAAATTGAACTCCGTTATGCTGTACATCCTGATGATTTTAAGAAATATGACACACAAAAATTACGAAAGGAATTTCTTATCGAAAATATCTTTGTTCCTGATGAGATCTCCCTGGTATATACAATGTACGACAGGTATATAGTAGGCGGAGCGATGCCTGTCAACAAAGAACTTCTTCTTGAAACTGCTGACGAGCTCAAAGCCCGCTATTTTCTTGAAAGAAGGGAAATGGGGATAATAAACACCGGAGGACCTGCAGAGGTGGAATGTGATGAAATAAAATACAGCCTTGGATTCAAGGAGGCTTTATATATTGGGAAGGAGACAATAAAAGTGGTTTTCCGTTCAGTCGACAAACAAAAGCCCGCAAAACTTTATATCAATTCTTCTCCCGCCCATTATAAATACCCTTCGAAGAAGGTAACTATCGACAGGGCAGAGAAAGCGGAACTTGGTTCTGCTGAAGCCTCAAATCACAGAACAGTAAATAAGCTGCTGATAAACACAATTCTGCCTACCTGCCAGCTTCAGATGGGCATGACTGAACTAAAGACGGGAAGTGTCTGGAATACAATGCCTGTTCATACGCATAACAGGAGGATGGAAGCCTATTTTTATTTTGAAGTCCCTGAAAAACAGGCCGTATGTCATTTTTTAGGCGATCCTGATGAGACGAGGCATATCTGGATGAAAAATGACCAGGCAGTACTTTCACCATCATGGAGCATCCACAGTGCTGCCGGTACTTCAAACTATACTTTCATCTGGGGTATGGCCGGGGAAAATCTCGATTACGGAGATATGGATGTCAGGTATCCTGATACTATAAAGTAATATAAGTGAAAAATGAAGGAACTTTTTGATCTTAGCGGAAAAGTGGCCCTTGTCACGGGCGGAACACATGGTATAGGACTTGCCATTGGCATCCTGCTCGCTAAGGCAGGAGCCAGGGTTTGTGTAAACGATCTCTCTCATGAAAAGCTGAACGCATGTAAAGATGCCTTCAGCAGGGAGGGGCTTGGGGTTTATACTCTTGTATTTGATGTTACCGATGAAAATGATGTGGACAAGGGAATTGCCGAAATTGAAAAGAATTCCGGGCCAGTCGATATTCTTGTCAATAATGCAGGCATTATAAAAAGGATTCCCATCCTTGATATGAGGATTGAAGATTACAAACAGGTGATAGATGTCGATCTCGTTGCTCCCCTAATAGTATCAAAACGCGTTGTCCCGGGGATGATAAAAAAGAGAAGCGGAAAGATCATCAATATGTGCTCAATGATGAGTGTTTACGGACGCAACACCGTTTCGGCCTATGCAGCCTCCAAAGGTGGACTGATGCTTCTCACGCGCAACATGACATGTGAATGGGCAAAATACAATATCCAGATAAACGGAATTGGTCCCGGTTATATAGCTACATCACAAACTGCTCCGATACGTGAAAACGGCCATCCTTTCAACGACCTGGTCATGACACGGACTCCGGCAGGAAGATGGGGACAGCCTGAGGATGTTGCAAATGCCGCACTTTTCCTCGCGTCAAAAGCCAGCGACTTCGTTAACGGACACATACTGTACGTCGATGGTGGAATACTTGCAAATTTTGGTTATGTAAAAGGTGAAAATGAAATTTAGACCTTATCATTATCATTTTCAGTATTCTCAGGCAACGGTTTTGCATAAAGATCTTCAACCTTTACTTTCTGTTCCTCTTCCTGAGACGCGACAGATACTAGCCGGTTTTCCTCCCTTGCCCTGGCATTGAAATACAGTATTGCTGAAAAGATAGGCATCAGCGGAAAGGTTATGGCACTCATTAAGGAAGAGAGTACGATGTATAACGGACTGGCCGTTATTTCGATAAGAGATACTGCTTCTCCCGGATCCGTGAATGCCTTTAAGAAGCTTCCTGTGAAAGGTAAAAGCACAAGTCCTGAAAGTATGACCGAGATAACAAGAAGAATGATGATAAACACCGCTGTCCATCCTAAATTTGACCAGAAGTGTCTATGGGATAACCTGATTGTACTGCTGATGGTGTTGCCAATATTAGAGCCTTCAACCATCATTACGGGCAAAATGAAGAGATAAATCATCATTATATAAACCGCGGAAAAAACAACTCCGATCACGAGAAGCATCAACCCGACAAAAATTGCGAATGAACCTGCAAAGGCCAGGAAGACCATTATGATGATGTAGGGAATAAAATACTTTAACGATGCGACGGTGCATCTGAAGATATTATTCGCCTGATCGAGCGGATTGAAGATCACATAGTACTGCAGGATTGTTGTGAAAAGAAGGCTGACAAGAGAAATGGCAAGCATTGGCAGAAGAAATTCCTTCATTTTAATCATGATCTCATTAATGTCTGTCATAGATTGAAGTTCACCCATATTTACAAAAGAAGAAAGATATTGTACAAAGAGGCCCATTACAAGTGAGATTGAAAAAAGAGAGATGAACCTGCTTTTGTAAAATGACCATAATGAATCCATCGCGCTGTCGATGGTATGTGCCTTATAAAGAGGGTGATTGGTGAATGATTCCATTTTTCCGAATTATATTTATTTAATTTATTTACTTTCCTTTTCGCCATTCCCTGAGGATATTGCCAAAAGGCAGATTCGCCTTTGATCTTCTGGGAGTAAATATACCTTCATTTGCCGCTTTTACATCTTCTATTGTAAAAAAAGCTTTTGGGTTGAAACTGTTTATGACTTCAATAACCTTCTCCAGTTCGTTCCGGTGTACTATCGAATAAACAAGATGAACCTTGTCTATGGCACCGTGTGCTTCAATTGTAGTAGCGCCAAATCCATTGCTGTTAAGAAGCTTAACAAGATCCATCCCTCTTTCGTTAGTGAATACCCGAATCATCTGGATACCCATGGCCAGTTTTTCCTCAATTAACATTCCCACCAGGTTTCCGGTCGCAAAACCTGCGGCATAAGCAACATAATTCACGTAATTGTCGAGGTTCTGCATTATCTTGCTTATTGCAGTTATCCAGATAAGGACTTCAAAGAAGCCTAGTATGGGAGCAATGTTCTTTTTTCCTTTCGATACAAAAATTATCCTCATTGTCCCGATCGAAACATCACAGATCCTTGCAAGAAAAATAAGGAATGGCAGTACGCCATAGCTAAACAAGCCTGAATCGAAAAATGAAGTTTCCATATCTTTCAAAATTGTGTTCAAATATACAAATAGAATTCCTACCTTTAAAGAATGTTACCTTGGAGGCTAAATATCAGATAATGTCACGATTCAAACTAACAATCGAATATGATGGTACCCGTTATTCGGGATGGCAGATGCAAAAAGGAGGGAAGTCGGTGCAGGGAGAGATACTCGATGCATGCCGCGATCTGTTTGAAAATCAGGAAATAGATATTTATGGTGCAGGCAGGACCGACAGCGGGGTACATGCAGTGGGACAGGTTGCGCATCTGGAAGTATCAACAGACCTTCTTCCCCTAAGGATAAAATACGGAATAAACGACAGGCTTCCTTCTGACATTTCAATTGTCAATGTTGAAAATGCCTCCCCCGGTTTCCATGCCCGGCATGATGCCATTGCCCGGAGCTATATTTATCAGATCAGCAGGCGAAGGACAGCTCTTGGGAAAAAGTATGTATGGTGGATAAAGGATAAGCTCGATATAAATAAGATGAACGAGGTAGCCAGGCATTTCACCGGCCTGAAAAATTTCAAATCGTTCACTGACGATGAACAGGAGCAGGGATCTGCCAAAACCAACATAACTCATTCGTCGGTAACGGAATTCGGCGACCTGATAGTTTTTCATGTTATAGGGTCACATTTTTTGTGGAAGCAGGTTCGCCGCATGACAGGTGTTCTTGTCGAAGCCGGAAGAGGGAAACTCGATTCGGGCGATGTGCTGTCGTTCTTCAGGAACAAGTCAGATATACCCGCTAAACTTACAGCCCCGCCCAGCGGGCTTTTCCTTGAGAGGGTCTATTATAAGGGTGACAGGATGGACCTTTCTGTAAAACCTGTGATCAATATTTAGGAATTTTGTGCCTTTTGCCGGATGCTTATCTTAAAAGTTGGTTATAATAAGTAATTAAAACCTGCAGGCTATGAAACGACGAAATTTTATCAGGACTACTGCATTTGCAGTACCTGCACTAGGTCTTTTTCCTGCCGACCTCTCGGCCCTGTCGCGGCGGGAAACAACGGGTCTTGTTGAAAAACGTTCTCTTGGACGTACCGGAGAGATGCTTTCCGTGATCGGTTTCGGGGGAATTGTTGTAAGGGATTCATCACCTGAAAAGGCTTCGGAGGTTGTTAAACTGGCTTATGATTCGGGGATTAATTATTTCGATGTCGCACCTTCTTACGGCGATGCTGAAATAAAGCTGGGCCCCGCTATTGAACCTTACCGGAAGAAGATCTTCCTTGCCTGCAAGACAGGTGAAAGAATGAAGGAAGGATCAAGGAGGGAGCTGGAACAATCACTTAAAAATCTCAGGACCGATCACTTTGATCTTTACCAGCTTCATGCCGTGACATCACTTGAGGATGTTGATAAGATCCTCGGTCCCGGAGGCGCATTGGAGACTTTTCTCGAAGCCAGAAAGGAAGGCAAGATAAGGTTCATCGGATTTTCTGCACATTCGGTTGAAGCAGCGATGGCACTTATGAACAGTTTTGACTTTGACACCATTCTTTTCCCGTTCAACTACGCTACATGGAATGCAGGCAATTTCGGGCCTCAGGTTCTGCAGAAGGCAATGGAAAAGAAAATGGGTATTCTCGCCCTGAAGGCTATGGCAAAAGGACCCTGGCCAAAGGATGCCGACAGGTCGAAATATCCGAAATGCTGGTATGAACCTCTCACCACTCCCGAAGATATCAAGATGGGACTCAGATTTACCCTGTCACATCCCATCACCGCCGCTGTGCCTCCCGGCGAAGAGGAACTATTCAGGATTGCTCTTGACATGAAGGATGACCTGACGCCTCTGACTGAAAAAGAGCTGCTCAGGATAAAAGAATGGGCCACTGCCGGAGTCCCCCTTTTTAAATATGAAGGGTAGACGTATCTGCTAAATAAACATTAATCCGCGGTATACTTCAGCCGGAGATCCAAAACCCTGTCATACAGAAAATAACAAGGATCGTCACACTGGTCTTTCGTGTATTTCACTCTTGGAATGCAGGCATCAATGGCATAATAGTTGTTTCTGTTGATCACGTATTCTGCTGTAACCGTATATTTTTTGTTGAGTATCACATTTCTTCTGTATTCACTTCCGCGGAAATCCGAAACAATGTCATATAATATGCTGTCATCAAGCTCGCCTTCAAATATCCTTACAGTGACGGGAAGTTCGGTACTTGTCAGCTTGATTATAAGGTTTGCTTCTTCAGGTTCATCAATCGTGCAATCTGAACAATTGGTGATCAGGCCCGAGTCTTCGCATGAAAACATGACAGCAATGACCGTGAACGATAATATTCTGATCAGAAGTTTCATTTTCAGTTCCATTTGATTGTTTTTCCCGGCGATCTTACCTTGCTTATAAAATAGTTATAAGCAAAACCTGCCCTGAACCACAGCGGAGAGATGCCGTAAAATTGGGTTTTCATATATTCCAGGTCTGCCTTAACGGTAAAGTGCCTCTTCTGGACTTTCAATCCTGCTGAAGGTATGATCCGTATTTTTTCTTCTGCAGGCACCCGGGTTCCCCTGAATCTGGGGCCGAAGGAAAAACCGGCAGAAAAGGCAGCTGAGGCAGAAATTATGGTACCCGAAAATGTTTCCTTCAGGGTGAAGTCCTTGAATAAACCTGCATAAATTAGCGAACTTTTGTCATAATACTGGTAATAAAGGTTTTCGCCTGTTTTCACCAGGACTCTTGAGTAAGCAGGCTTAAAATCAAAACCTGTTTTAAGCCCGGCTTTCATCACGGGCTCCCTGAACATAATCACCCCCCCGGAATAAAAATCATGGTTATTCAGTTTTACATTGGGGGAGACAGATATCTCGTCAATCCTGAAGCCTATACGTCCGGGAATATTTTTCTGTTCAAGCAGGGTAATAATATCTTTTCTTCCGAATGATGAGGCAATTGTATACGGATTCAGGCCACCTTTTTCAGATGAAGTCCATTTGTCTCCTTTTTCAAGAAGCATTTCAACCGCAGGCCTGTGGTTCGATTCGATGGCAATATCAAGGGCATTGTAGTTAAAATAATTCTTCTCATAAAGGTCGACACCCTGTTTAAGTAAAAGGTTTATCAACAGTGTATCTCCGTTCTGTGCCGCTATCAGAAGAGGAGTGAATCCGTTCCTGTCCCTTGCCTCAAGGTTGGCACCATTCCGGATAAGATAATCTGATACATCCTGGTAGCCGGCCAGGATCGACGCCATCAGCGGAGAGGTGCCGTCAACTGTCTTTAAGTTTATGTCGGCCCCGTAATATACCAGAAGATCAGTCATTTCAAGGTCACCATTCAGGGCTGCAAAATGAACCGGCGCTGCACCTTTGCTGTTTGGCAGATTAAGATCTGCCCCTCCCCGTATAAGTATTTCTGCAATTTCAGGATTCCTGTTCTTTACGGAAATGATCAGCGGAGTCTCATCCGCTGCAGTCAGCTTGTCTATTTCCGGATCATATTCCAAAAGCTTTTTTACAGATTCAGCCTGATTATTGACAACGGCGAAAACAAGCGGTGTCGCTCCTTCAGCAGTTTCAGCGTTGACATCAGCCCCTCGTGCAATGAGCTTTTCAATTTGCTCTACATATCCCCGTGATGCAGCAACCATGAGGTTGTTCTCAGGAGCACCGTCATAATAATATGGAAGATAATCAGTTGTGTCAATAATTATAAAACGCTGACAGAAAATTGGGCTTTCTGAAAGCACGAGAGAAAGTATCAGAAAAAGGTAAAAAACAAATTTCCTTGTTGACAACATGTTCACAAAGTTAATTTTTTGGTCCGATCAGAATTAAAAATCAGCAACAAAAAAGACAATATTTGCAACAGCAAATAGTTAAATTCATATTAAAATTCCAAGATGGCATTTTAACATTGTGAAAACTTTTTATTTTTACGCAATTTTAAAAAAGTGCATTTGATCGGTCCAAAAAAGATAATAACAGTTGCACTGCTTTCGCTGGCAGTAAGTTATAACCCGGGAGCCATAGAAAAGACTGAAGGTCTGCCCGACAAAATCGTGCCTGGAAATATAAGGCTTACAAACTCATTTTCTTCTTCTGAAGATTTTTCGCAATGCGACAAGATTGTTGAATCGTTTATGCATAAATGGTCAATTACGGGAGCATCTGTCGCAATTGCAAAAGATGGAAGACTTGTTTATGCCAGGGGATATGGTTATGCCGATACTGCTGAAAAAACAGAGGTTCAGCCATACAGCAAATTCAGGATTGCCAGTATCTCAAAACTGGTCACAGCCACGGCAATCATGAAACTGCAGGAGGAAGGCAAATTATCTGTCAATGACAGGGTTTTTGGCCCTCAGGGCATTCTGAATGATTCAGTTTATTGCCATCCAAGGGATAAAAGGGTATTTGATATAACTGTTGCACACCTGCTGAGTCACGAAGGAGGCTGGTCACAAAGATGGGGAGATCAGATGTTCATGCCCCATGTTATTGCCAGCCAAATGAATACAAGCCTTCCGGTTGATTTGAATACAATTATCAGGTTTGCTCTTAGCAAAAGACTGCATTTCACTCCTGGTACTTCCAGGTCATATTCAAACCTTGGTTACAGCATACTGGGGCTCGTGGTTGAAAAAGTGTCAGGCGTTCCTTATACCGAATACTGCAGGAAAGAGATATTTGAACCTCTCGGTATATATGACATGGTTCCGGCCCATAACCTTGCAAACCAAAAGGCTCCTTTTGAAGTTACATATTACGAACCTGCAGGATGGCCGCGAAAACCTTCAATATACGGGACAGGGGATCTGGTTCCCACACCCTATGGCGGAAATGATATCGAGACTCTTGGCGGGGCAGGAGGGTGGCTTGCAACTTCACCGGATCTGATGCGTCTGCTTCTGGCCCTTGACGGATTTAACTACAACGAGGATATACTCAGCCATGAAAGCATCCATTTCATGACTGACCAGAATAACCATTTTGCTCCGGTTGGCTGGAAAGCCACTCTTATCGACGGAAATTGGATAAGAACAGGTTCATTCTCAGGTACTGCAGGGATAATTAAGCGCCAGCCAGACGGAATCTCATGGGTGGTGCTGTTTAATTCCAGCGCATGGAACGGACCTGAAATTACTTCATACATGAACCGTATGATGTCGAATGTGCTGGCTCATGTTAATCTGTGGCCCGATTATGATCTTTTCGACAATTCCCTTCCTTTACCGATTAAACTGGATATTGCAGGCATAAACTGAATTGCTGATGTGTTTCACCGTTAACGTTAATCTCGTTAAGGATGAGCTTGAGAACAGGTATGGCGCCACTTTCCCTGATCATGGCCGTTACCAGCCAAGCTATTACTATCATGCATTCGGGCTTCCTGAACTTCCTGCATTGTGTTCAGAATCGCCGGGTGAAATTAAACTGCTCAGGTGGGGACTGATACCCTCATGGATAAGAAGTAAGGGTGACGCGGAAAAGATCCGGTACAATACTTTTAATGCACGAGCCGAAAGCGTTAGGACCAAACCTTCTTTTTCAAAACCGTTCAGCACCGGCAGGTGCCTGATCCCTGTAAAAGGCTTCTTCGAGTGGCAGCATTCAGGAAATACAAAAATCCCGTGGTACATTTATCATGCAACTGAAGAAATCTTTTCGCTTGCCGGATTATCAGAAAAATGGATATCGACAGATACAGGAGAAGTGTTTAATACATTTACGATTATCACGACCGATGCAAATGACCTTATGGCATTCATCCATAATTCAAAGCTCAGGATGCCTGTAATCCTTGACAGGAATGATGAAACAAAATGGATAAGCCACAAAACAGATGATGACGAGGCATTCTCACTGCTCAGACCATGCCCCTCCGAAATTCTCAGGGCCCATACCATAAGCGATCTTGTAAACAACCGGACAGCAAACAGGAACACGCCTGAAGTCATCAGGCCTTATCAGCGGAATAACGATTCATTATTATTTTAGTATCTTCACTTCGCTCTCCGCTGCCCATCTCTCCATCTCCCCATCCTTTCTCTATTGTGCCACAAAAATATATGTCAGTGTCCCTTTCTGTATCCTTGGAGCATTTAGATTGGCTTCAAACCTCGAAATAAGGGCTGTGGCAACCGCTGTTTCAACAAGGCAGTCATCGCTGGCTGTGCTTTCTCCCTGTGACACTGATGCATTCTCGACATAACCTTTCTGGTTCACTTCAATGACAAGTACTACCTTGCCCGACCCCTGGCATTTGTAGATCGGTATAGGGAGATAAGTATGATTCCTGCCCTGAAGATCATAATAAATCCTAGTCGGTCCCTGGTAATTGGCTGCCATCTTTGTGGATTCCTTCTGCTTATCCTTTTCATTCTCCTTTTTCTGCTTCTCACGAAGGTCTATCTCCCGGTCTTCAGTCATCTCTTCATTAATATTTCTGGGATTGTCGATATAATTATCAATTCCCAGTTTGCCGCTTTTAATGAGTTCGTTTTTTACCTGGTCGATGTAATCATTCTTGTCGATCTTTACCTCGCTTTTGCTCGAAAGGTTTCTTGCAATGTTCAACATCTCGGCATCGTCGTGAAGTATGTTCTCGACGGTGGTCGGAGGAAGAGCAGGGGCAGGAAGTTTTTCAGCAGCTTTCTTTTGTTCGAGTGCGTCAAATTCGATCACAAACTTTTCAGTCTTTCTTTTTTCAGTTTTTAACGACTGGAGCCGGAATGACATGAAGATTATCCCTGCAAGAAGGTGGATTATAACTGTGCCGAGTAGACCAACTATTTTGCCGTTGTACTTTTTCACCTGGTTTTCTTCTTCCTGTTTGTTTTTGCTTTCTTGGAAGGTTTTTCGCTTTCCTGATTTTTAAAAAGGCCATTCTTGATTCCGCTGATGAATTTAGCCCAGGCAAACGGATTCAGGAGATTGTTCACAGGGTACTGGCCCCTTGTGGCCGTCATATTGAAGTTCTGCTGCATGGCATACCTGTAACCGGCCTCAGGCGTTATCCTGACGTTTTTTGCATTTGTAACGGCCTCAGCCACCGATTCCAGATTCCTGTTCATATTTTCAATTTCAGGCGATAGAGGAGATGCCTTTGACATATCCTTTATAAACTCGCTGTAAGTTTTCCACGGCATTACAACAACGTTATCAATAGGGATGGTATCCTGTTCAAGGGCTACATCCAGCGTGAAGAGCCTTCCTTCGAAATTCTCCGGAAGGACCAGATATCTTTTCTTAAAACCGAGAGCCCTGAAAAATATTGTGTCGCCAGGAGTGCTTGTGATACTGTAAATTCCGGTCTTCTCACTCAAGGTCCCTCGCCTGAGCCTGAATGAAACAACACCAACATTCGGCAATGGTCTGTAATCCTCGTCGGTTATCAGCCCCGTCACCTGGAAAAACCTTTCAGTGTGCTGATTCTGACCGGTTGTTATGCAAAAAGGCAGCAGTAATAATATCAAAGTATATTTAAACCTGATCAAGCCAATCTTATGTAATTTCCAACTTAATTTACTGATAAAGTGTTTGCAAAGTAAGCATTATTGAGCGGAACGATAAAACATTTAACTTATTTTTAAATAAATTTCAAATCTAAAGTTATTAAGGTAATTTTATGCCGGTTCCTGTGGGAAACATGTATGCAAAGGAAACGATTAAGACAAATGTATGGAAAAGTTACTTTTACTCGGAGATGAAGCCATTGCTCTTGGCGCCATAGATGCAGGTTTAAGCGGCATGTATGCATATCCGGGTACTCCATCGACAGAAATCATGGAATATATCCAGGCTTCAAAGGAAGCTGCAGCCCTTGGAATTCACAGGGAGTGGTCGGCAAACGAGAAGACAGCCCTTGAGGCCGCACTGGGACTGTCGTATACCGGAAAAAGGGCTATGGTCGCAATGAAGCATGTTGGTCTTAATGTTGCTGCCGATCCTTTTATCAATTCGGCAGTCACGGGCATAAACGGCGGCCTTATTGTTGTGTCGGCCGATGATCCCTCAATGCATTCTTCACAGAATGAACAGGATTCACGCTTCTACGGGAAATTCGCATATGTTCCTGTCTATGAACCCGCCGATCAGCAGGAAGCTTACAATATGGTGTCGGATGCATTTGAGCTTTCTGAAAAATACAGACTCCCTGTCATGATGCGCATTACAACTCGCCTTGCACATTCACGTGCCGCTGTTGCGAGAAAGCAGGCAGAACCTCAGAAACCCTTCCGGCTTCCGGCCGATCCAAGGCAGTTTGTACTTCTTCCTGCCATTGCAAGAAGGAAATACAGCGCCCTTCTTGCCGCTTATGAGTCGCTCAGGTATGAAAACAGGCTTTCCAGATACAACATATTCAGGGATGGACATAACAGGAAACTCGGAGTCATTGCCTGCGGAATCGCATATAATTACCTGATGGAAAATTTTCAGGGTGAAGGACCGGATTTCCCTGTCCTGAAAATCTCGGCATATCCGTTCCCGAACGATCTGATAAGTGATCTCACAAGCAGATGCGAAGAGGTGCTTATCCTTGAGGAAGGATATCCTTTGCTTGAAGAACTGATAAGGGGAATCCCCGATTGTAACCTTAAAGTTTCGGGGAGAATGGATGGAGCAATACCAAGGGTAGGTGAGCTTGATCCGTCTTTGGTGGCAAAAGGAATCGGCCTGAAACCCGAAACAGGTCCGGAAATCCCTGACATAGTGAAATCCCGTCCTCCTTCCTTCTGCAAGGGTTGCGGACATGCTGATACATTCAATGCTGTTATGGAGGCTCTTAGACCATTCAACGGAACCGGCGTCTTTTCGGATATCGGATGTTACACACTTGGGGCGCTTCCTCCATATAACATCATAAACTCATGTGTCGACATGGGAGCATCGGTTACAATGGCTGTCGGGGCCGCCGACGGCGGTCTTCATCCTTCGGTGGCCGTAATAGGCGATTCAACTTTTACTCATTCGGGAATGACAGGCCTTCTGGATGCTGTTCTTAAAAATTCACCTGTTACTATCATCATATCAGATAATTCCACAACGGGGATGACAGGGGGACAGAAATCTCATGCAACGGGACGCCTTGTCAGGATCTGTGAGGGACTGGGCGTTGAACCTGAACATATAAGACAGATTGTGCCGTTACGGAAAAATCATGAAGAAAATGTGCGTATACTTACGGAGGAGTTTGGCCACAGGGGAGTGTCGGTAGTAATTTCTGCAAGGGAGTGCATACAGACTGCAACCAGAAGAAAGAAAGCCGAAGCATCCGAAAATATCAGCAAAGAATAAAATGTGATGAAAAGTGACATTGTTTTATCAGGAGTGGGAGGGCAGGGGATACTCTCCATTGCATCGATAATAGGGTTGGCGGCCATTGAAAACGGACTGTACCTGAAACAGTCGGAAGTTCATGGGATGAGCCAGAGGGGCGGTGATGTGCAGTCGCACCTCAGGCTGTCAGATAAACCTGTTATTTCAGATCTTATACCTCTCGGGAAAGCCGATCTTATTGTTTCTGTTGAACCAATGGAATCGCTGAGATATCTTCCATGGCTGTCTTCCGGCGGCTGGCTTATCACAAATTCGACCCCTTATATCAATATTCCTGATTATCCGCCTGTCGAAGAGATTCTTGACCAGATCAGAAAAATCAGTTGCCATAAAATCATTGATGCGGACCAGATTGCAATGAACGTTGGTTCTCCTCGTTCAGGGAACATGGTGATCCTGGGCGCTGCATCTCCTTTTATTGAAATTCCCTTCTCCAGCCTGGAGAACGCAGTGAGGTCTTTTTTCGGCCGTAAGGGTCAGGAAATTGTTGACCTGAATATCAAAGCCTTACATGCAGGCCGGGAACAGAAGGCCTGAATCATTGATACTCTTTGGAACCGTGAAAAACGACAACCAGCGAATAGCAAAAATGACTTTTTCCTCTGTGTATCCCTTGTACCTTGCAAAAGTGGAGAAAAAAGGAAGGACAAAAGAAGAATTGCATCAGGTTATTGAGTGGCTTACAGGTTTCAATAACCGGAAACTGCAGGAACTGATAGAAGAAAATGTAACATTTGATACATTTTTTCGGAATGCTTCCTTAAACCCCGATGCTCATCTCATCACAGGCCTGATCTGCGGATCCCGGGTGGAAGAAATCAGCGATCCTCTGATGCGGAAGGTAAGGTATCTCGACAAACTGGTCGATGAACTGGCCAGGGGAAAGAAAATGGACAAGATTTTGCATCGCTAAACATTCAGATTTCTGAGATTAATATCAGGCATTCTTGATATATTTACGGTGATGGTATTAATGATTCATTACCACCTCGACTTTGTACAATCAGATTGATCTAAAATCAAACCAATGAAAAAAGCATTTATAAGTTTGACCTTAATTTCATTTCCGGTCTTTTTTTACGGATGTTCATCAGCCTCTAAACCCGATTTGCAGGAGAAGAAATCGTTGAACAATTATTACGTAGCAGCCTATATCTGGCCCTCATGCCACGACGACTCCCTTGGAAGGGCAAAACTATGGCCCGATGGGACTGGGGAATGGGAAGTCATTAAAAAAGGCAATCCCCGTTTCGACGGACATTACCAGCCACGCCAGCCGCTTTGGGGCTATGAAATGGACAACGATCCTAAAGTCGTTGAAAAATGGATCGATGCAGCAACAGACCATGGCGTTAATGTATTCGTTTACGACTGGTACTGGTACGATGGTTTTCCTTTTCTTGAAAGCGCACTTAACGACGGTTTTCTGAAGGCAAGGAATAATGAAAAAATGCAATTTTACATCATGTGGGCAAATCATGATGTGAAATATAATTACTGGAATGTCCACCTGTATAAAGACAATACCGATATCCTCTGGAATGCCAGAATCGACTGGGAAAATTACAGGATCATAGTTGACAGAATCATAAATAAATACTTCAAACGGCCAAACTATTTTAAAATAAATGGAGAACCAGTGTTTTCTGTTTTCAGTGTCGGCAAATTGATGGAGAGCTTCGGGAACAGCGTTGAAGAAACACGCAAAGCTCTTGATTACTTTCGCGATGAAGTGAAAAAGGCAGGTTTCCCGGGTTTGCATATCCAGTGGAATCAGGGAGGAGGTTCTGTTATGTCGAAAGATCAGGCCGGGAAGTTTGCCGAAATGGTGGAGGCCATGGGATTCAACAGTGTTGCCATGTATAACATGGGCGGGATGCAGGAGGATTATATTGCTTATGGCACAAATTCAATAAGAATCAGGGAACAAATGGATTCAACCCTTACTGTGCCGGTCTTTCCTTGTGTTTCAATAGGATGGGACGATACGCCCCGTTTCCCTGCCAAGGGTATTCACGATGTTGTGCATTATAACAACACTCCGCAAAGTTTTGCGGCACTGCTTTCCAAAGCAAAGCTTTATGCCGACAGTCACCCCGAACAGCCCCGGCTGATCACAATTAATGCTTGGAATGAATGGGTTGAAGGCAGTTACCTTTTACCCGACATGCTTAATGGATTTGGGTATCTGGAAGCTGTCAGGGATGTGATTGTTGATGGTAAATACGACAGGTATTGAATTGATAAATCACATTTAACAAATATCATGGCCGGCTATGAAAGTGTATTTTGAACATCGCAGGCAGAAAGTCCTGCCTTTCCCTGAGTTTCTGCTCAGGTTAGGCAGATTCCTGCTTATCTCTTCAATACTGATCCTGTTTTCCCTTTTGATCGGAATTGTCGGATACCATTATACAGGGAAACTTAATCTGCTCGACAGCTTCCACATGTCCTGCATGATACTTACCGGTATGGGGCCGGTGGTTGAAATCAACACTTCAGCCGGTAAGATATTTTCATCATTATATGCTTTATACAGCGGGATAGCATTTCTTAGCATTTCGGCCATACTGCTTTCACCGGTAGTTCACAGAATATTGCATATAATTCATGTGGAAAACATCGACGACTCGAAATAACCTGATACGTCATCAGTTTATAAGTTCGCGCGTACTGTCTGTCCGACGAATCGGAATTTTGGTCAGAAATATTGCAGATTGATTATACTTTTCCTTGACGGAAGTGAAGTGATTGTTCAATAATTAAAAATCTATGAGCAGGGGATTTGTAAAGGAGGATGATCAGGAGGAAACTCCGATGGTGCCTCAGCGGGCTTACTTGCCCGACGGAGTGCCTAACTTCGTAACAAAGACGGGTATGGATGAGTTGCTGGAGGAAAAGAAGATGCTTATAAGCGAGAAGGAGAAAATTGACAACACAAATGAAAATGAGAGACGCATAGAGCTTAATTTGATAAATGCCAGACTGCAGCTTTTAAATGAAAGGATCGCCGGTGCAAAAGTTATATCTCCTGATGAGCAGCCAAATGATGAAATAAGATTCGGGGCATCTGTGTCTTTGAAAGAAGAAGTTTCAGGCCGATTACATGCCTGCCGCATCGTTGGAGTTGATGAGGCTGATATTTCAAAAGGCAAAATATCGTTTATTTCGCCTCTGGCCAGAGAACTGATAAACAAGAAAAAAGGTGATAAAATCGTTCTGAAACAGCCAAAGGGTAATACTGTCTTTGAAATTACGGGAATAACTTATGTTTAAGAAAGTGTGCTTTCAAGCTTCAGGTCCGATCTTTAAAACCGGTAACAGCCGGGAAAAATTCTGTTACGATCCGGAATAATTCGTCAAGGGTTTTATTGCTAATAAGCCCCGAATTTAAAGAGGGCATTGATATATACCATATCTGTTGGCTGATAGTCATGATTATAGGGATATCTGCCCTGGTAATCGAGAGCAATTTTGACATTCTCATTAAAGGTGTGCTGCAAACCGACTATGAGAAAATTGCCATCCATCAGATAATTCCAGTGTCTTAGCTCATTTTTTGGTGTTATCGATGCAGAATAATCAAACCTGGCAAACAGTTCAGTATTTTCTGCAACAACCACGGCACCGGTTGTGGAAAATCCCCATGCATGATGTCCTCTGATAAGGTCAAGATTTGATTTATAGGTCAACTCACCGCCTATTGTCACCTTTTCATTTTTGAAACCTGCAAACCCGATGAACATAGGTTGCCACAAACCCTCAACACGGGTGATATCACCATAAATCCTGAAAGCAAGATGCTCATCGGGAGTGATAATTATTCCGGCTCCGGTTCTCAGACTGTTGTCGAGCTGCACATTATTGTACCCTTCGCCGTTCATGATGGTGAAATCTGCCTTCAGGATGTCGCTGATTTTATAATCAATGGCAACGCCCACATCAGCGACGAAGCCGTAGCCGTTTATTGACTGGTAGGTATTTGCAATATATCTCTTGCCCCAGAACTTTTGCTGGAAGTTGAACAATCTTGTCCCTGTTATCCCGAATGAAATCCTGAAATCGTTATTTGTATAAGATATGGAAGCTTCCCTGAAATAGGCATACCTTTTGGGGGATGAGCCTGGAGCAAGGTCATCAGGGGTGCCCGGATTTATTATTAAGCTTCCCGAGAAATGGGTATCGGGAGTGAAAACGTATCCCAGATAAGCTCTGGTAATTTCGAATCCGGTCGTTCCTGATTTGTCATCTATGTTTATATGAAAATTGGTAAATATCTCAGCAACAGGATGCCCCGCCGGCATGGACGTCTGGCTGTAAACTGTCTGCCAGGAGAAAATTAAAAAAAGCAGCAGGTTGTGCGACCGTTTCATTTAGAATACGCTTAGATTCTGCAAAGCCTGCAAATGTAAAAAAAATATCAAATAACACTAGAGGCTGTAATTTATATTACAGCCCCATTCAGGAAATGCAGTGAAGGATCTTGTTTAACAGGCTATTCGTCTTTGCCCTGAACCTGTTCCTTGCCCGATTGCAAAAACAGAAGTTCATTGATCACGACTTCGGTAACATACTTCGTGGCCCCGTTCTTGTCCTCATAGCTTCTGTACACGAGCCTTCCCTCAACTGCCACCTGCCGTCCTTTCCTGAGATATTTCCCGGCCAGATCGGCCGTACCGTTCCATGCAACAATGTTATGCCAGGTGGTTTCCTTCACTTTCTGCCCGTCAGAATTTTTGAATTCCTCGGTTGTGGCAAGCGTAAAACGTGCCAGCTTCTTTCCGTTTTCAAGGTTCTTCATTTCCGGATTCTGACCAAGATTTCCGATCAGATAAACCCTGTTCCTCAATGAGTTCATGACTTCAGTTTTTTAATTCAACATGCGGTTATTACCCGACAAACTTACCACCCCTTTTTTGCCTTTCCCGGTCAATAATCATTTATAGACGGATGTTAAGAATTTAATGTCGTTTGAAAACGTTTGAAAACGTTTTTTTGTAACTTTATCAAAACATTAGAGTGCTGTGGAAAAAAAATGTCTCGATTGCGGCGATGTCATTCGTGGCCGTACCGATAAGAAATTCTGCTCTGACCAGTGCAGGAATAATTACAACAACAGGCTGAACCGTGATACAAACAATTTTGTAAGGAATGTTCACGGGCTGCTCCGTAAAAACAGGCGGATCCTGGCCGACCTTTATGATGAAGGCCGGCACAGGATCCACAAAGATGCCTTATTTGCGCTCGGTTATAACTTCAGCTTTTTTACCCATGTAATCGAAACCTCAGAAGGGGATAAATATCAGTATTGTTTCGAATACGGATACAGGGAAACGGAAAATGATTTTATCGAGCTGAAGTATAACAGCAGGTATTTGATTTATCAATAGAAAGGAAAATATTTCTTTATATTTTCCTTCGTGAGCCGTGTTCCATAACCTGAATCCTGGAATGGTTCACAATATTTTATCTTTGATCCCTTTTCTTTTCCGTAGTGTTCTGTCAGTATATCCCTGAATGGCTCTGCATTTGATCTTCTCGACCAGGTTTTTCCAAGCCATTCCCTTCTCTCTTTTTCACCTTTCGGAACCTGGTCAAGTTCTCCCCTGTTGAAAGGAAGCCATTCGTACATCTGTGATGTATGCTGGTGATACATGTCGATCTTCTTATCTATTACATCATCTATTGCAACGCAGACATCGGCTTTGAATGGTTCGGGGTGAACAAACTGGTCATATGTATACAGGAACACCGGATTCTTCTCAAGGAACGGCACTTCGGGGAGTATTTTCGGAACTGTAACCATATAGGCGGCATCAAGAACAAGCTGCCCCGCATAGCGATGGTCAGGATGATAATCATACGGGCGCGGGAAAATGACTATATCTGCTTTTTGCTCCCTGATAAGTTTTATCACCTGCAGCCTGTTTTCATATGTAGGCATAAGTTGTCCGTCATGGTTGTCAAGGGTGATATACCTTACTCCGATTACTTCTCCTGCTCTCCTTGCCTCATCCCTTCTGACTTTTGCCAGTGTTTCAGAATCGAGCGTCTGATGACCGGCATCACCGTTAGTCAGAGATACCATAAGCACATCGGCTCCAGCCTGTGCCCATTTGTAGGCAGTTCCGCCAACTTCATCGGGATCATCAGGATGAGCTCCGATAATTATTACATGCAGTCTGTTGTCTGTCTTGGCCTGCTGGGCCTGAACCATTACACTGGTCCCTAGCGGCAACAAACCCAATAAAATTGATTTAAAAATCTTCATGGTTGTAGTAGTTTTAAAGTTTCGAATATATTTAAAAGGCTTTAAACTTTCAAGATGTTTCATCCTTTATGTTCCATAACATTCCCGCACTGCCTCTACCACTCAGTATTTGCCAGCTCCCATGCATCGGCAAAACTTATCCTGACAATTTTTTCCATAATGTCCCAGTCTATAACCCTTGTTTCATCGAATGGGGTATGGTATTCTTCCCTGTGGCCGGGTTTGATCCTGAAGACGGGTATCCCGCTCTCTGCAAACGACCTGTGGTCGGAACCGCCCTGTGGATTGTCAGAAGGCTGAAAATCGGGTTTAAGCCCGATATTGTATTTCTTCAGGTTGTTTTCAGTGACTGACCTGAGAATGGGAAGGGATCCATTATATGTGATTACGGCTTTGTCAGGCTCATCATCAGAGACATGCCTTCCGATCATGTCAAAATTCATGTTCAGGCGTATCTGGTTTTTGGAGTATGGCAGGTTCCGTACGAAATATCTGGAACCCAGCAGCCCTTCTTCTTCAGCGGTCCATAATGCAATTATTACCGACTTTCCGGGCCTGATCCCGGTTTCCATTATCGCCTTGGCTATAGTCATGACGCCTACAGTGCCCGATCCGTTGTCATCGGCCCCGTTCCAGATATACCCCCCTGAGCTTCCCAAATGATCATAATGGGCACCAAGTACAATAAACTGATCCTTTATTCTGCCTTCAATAATTCCTATTACATTTCTGACCTTTATCTCCTCAGTCCTGACATCGGTTTTCACAGTAATGCTTTTGTTTTTGATAGCCGGCAGCTGACTTACATAAGAAGATCGTGATTTGGAAATATATTCAGACAGTGATGACCCTGAATCTTTTAATAATTCATTGCCTGTACCGGAGCTGACATAAATTTTAATAAACGTATCACTGTTTGCATTTTCCGCCAGTCTGTAACTTCCTGTCAGTGGCGGGGCGTACGGACGCTGCTCCCTGTCGGAAGGATTCGTTGATTTTCCCGCTGGCCGGAACCCTGCGGCTGATGATTCCGGATTTATTTCAATGATCCCTGCAGCACCCATTTGACGTGCAGTGCTCTCAGCATCGCGTGAGGCTGCGGCAAGCTCAGGAAGTGTTAGTTTCTCCAGTGCAAAACCAGGGTAGCCCGAGATCCTGGCAACGAATTTCCCCCTGAGATCCAGTTTTTCGAAATCGTTGCACTTCAGTTTTTCACTTTTAAATCCATAACCCGCAAAGACAACGGGAGCTTCAATTTCAATTGTCTTATCGGGATATCTGATATAAAAATCGACATTGTTTTTAAGGCACATTCTTCTTGTAGCCGCACCTTCCCTTGCTATCAGCGTCATCTCCGCGTCTTCACCCGGAGTGGTCCTTATGATGCTGAAATTCTGGAAATAAGTCCTTCCGTTCACAACGAATGGATCATCGGAATCATTCACCAGGGCAGAGTCACCTGCGGGAGCCACTCCGAACATCTGAAGCTGGCTTGCAATATAATCAGATGAGATGATCTCGCCCTTTTCCCCGGCTTTTCTTCCCTCCATATGATCTGATGCCAGATATCCTAGCTGAGCCTTCAGTACTGCCCCGTTTATGTTGTTGAAGGCTTTGATGAAGCCGGAGTCATTTTCCTGCGCCGGCAGTAAAAGCACGGCAAACAAAAATGCGACTGCGCTCATAAAATTTCTTCTCATTGTGGCAATTCTTACTTTGTAAGTAAATTTTCTTTCAATATTATGAATAATCTGTCCAAATATTACCCTGAAAGTGTTCATTAACTTATTTTAACCTGAGCTAAAAGTATTGCATTCTTTCAAATTTCATTTTCTCCGTTATCTTTGACAAAAATTTACCATATGAAACGACTTTCCCTGGCAGGCTTAATGATATTATTTACAGGTGTTTGCACTCTTGCTCAGCAAAAAACCGTGTACAAGGATGATTATCTTGTGAAAGTGGGCGACATGGCACCTGATTTTGTTATTAATGAAGCGGGCGGAAAGTCATATAAGCTTTCGGATCTCAGGGGAAAGGTTGTGATGCTTCAGTTTACCGCCAGCTGGTGTTCCGTATGCCGTCAGGAGATGCCTTTTATTGAAAAGGAAATCTGGGCGCCTGGCAAATCTTCCGGGCTCAACGTTATAGGAATCGACAGGGATGAGCCGGCTGATAAAGTAAATAAATTCAAAAGCGATATGAAGATAACTTATCCTCTTGCGCTGGATCCCGGTGCCGGCATTTTCGGATTATATGCACTCAGGGAAGCAGGTGTGACAAGAAATGTCATCATCGACAGGTCGGGCCGAATAATCTTTCTGACCCGCCTTTTCGACAGGCAGGAATTTGACAGGATGAAGACCGTCATTTTTGCCGAACTCTCAAAAAAATAATCACAGAAATTCAGACTTTCCGGCTTTTTTCAATTTTAAAATTGAAGGCAGGTTGAAACTTTTTTGAGGCTTTGACCGTTATACATGCGAGTTATGTCTGTAAAAAGGTTACTTGATCTTTACTAATGTTCAACCAAAAACCAGAAATGATGAAAAAGTTTATTTTAATTGTTCTCTCAGTTTTCATAATCCTGCCCGCATTTTCCCAGGTGAAGTTCGGCCTTAAGGGAGGCCTCAGCACGACGAATCTGAAAATGGATGATCTGATTACCCTTTCTTCGGGCAACACTGATTATACAATTGATGTGCTTAAAGGTGCAAATTACGGTTTCCATGGCGGAGCCTTCATCAGGTTCAGCATGATGGGATTTTATATCCAGCCTGAATTTCTTTTTGCCTCCCGTACTGACGAATATAAAATTGTCGATCTCGAAAATCCTGCATCAGAGATAATAAAAAAGCAAAAATTCAACCGCATTGATATTCCGGTCATGCTCGGTGGCAAATTCGGGCCTGTAAGGATCAATGCCGGTCCTACAGCAAGGCTTCTTATTGATTCTCCGGGCGATCTGATCGATGATCCCGATTTTGAAGCCATGTACAGGGATTTGACTTTCGGATATCAGGCAGGTATAGGATTTGATATTGTTAAAAGAATAACACTCGACCTCAGGTATGAGGGCAGCCTTCAGAAATACCAGACTCAGATCCAGAACCTTGCCGGAAATGATATTAGCCTCGACGACAGACCCAATGCTTTCCTTCTGAGCGTTGGTGTAATGTTCTGAGGGAAATTTGCGAAATAAGAGCGGTACCCTGATGATACCGCTCTTATTTTGTAAAGAGCATTCTGGCTGCCACAAGAAGCAGCAAAAGGCCGAAAATTTTTTTCAGGACAGGCTGGGGCAGATTTACTGCCAGTTTTGACCCGAAATATGATCCGATTATAAATGTTGCAGCGAGGATGAGTGCAAATTTGATATTGACATTTCCGGCTTTGTAATAGTTATATGCTGCCAGTATGCCAACCGGAGGAAGCATGACGGCAAGGCTTGTCCCCTGGGCATTCTGCTGGCCTAAACCAAGGAAAAATACAAGAGCAGGAATCATTATAATGGCTCCCCCGATTCCCAGCATCCCGGCAGTAAATCCTGTAACAATTCCGATAAGGATAAGCAATAAAATTACACTTGTTGTCATTATATAATATAGTTTGGTTGTTTCATATTTGATTGCCGGACACAAAATTAACATTTATTCATTTTGGCATTTGCCCCGGGTATGCATAATTTTACACGTTCTTATGTGAGATGAAAATTAAGAAGACCATAGCGGTTTTTGCTGCAGTATCAACAATTCTGACAGTTGTTCTTTATACCGGCTTTTCCCTGATTCTTGCTCCAAATGTTAAGCCCGTTTCAGGCAGGGCAATTGTTTATATACCTGATGGTGCCTCATTTGATCAGGCATTGGATTCCGTAAAAGCCGCTCTCCTGATAAAAAATTCCGGAATATTCAGATGGCTGGCTGTCAGAAAGAATTATCCTCACTCGGTAAAATCGGGAAGATATGTTTTCGAAAAGCCCGTAAGCTATAATACATTAATAAATATTTTGCGCGGTGGCCGGCAAACCCCTCTTGAAATAACCTTCAGCAAATTAAGGACGCTCAATGAACTGGCCGGCAGGATAGGAGGGCAGATAGAAGCCGATTCCGCCGAAATAATTGACTTTTTTTCTGACCAGGACAATTTTGCTGATGACGGGTTCACGAAGGAAAATGTAATTGCTGTCTTTATTCCAAATACCTATGAGCTCTATTGGAACACGACGGCACGCAAACTTTACTCCAGGATGCTCAGGGAATACCGGAAATTCTGGAATGATGACAGGATCAAAAAAAGTCAGACAATCGGTCTGACTCCTGTTGAAGTTTCTGTTCTGGCTTCAATTGTCGATGAGGAGGCTTCAAGGGGAGATGAAAAACCAAGAATCGCCGGCGTATACCTTAACCGTCTGAAAAGAGGGATTCCCCTTCAGGCAGATCCGACAGTGAAATTTGCTGTTAATGATTTCACACTGAACAGGATACTTTACAAACATCTTGAAACCGAATCTCCTTATAACACCTACAAACACTCAGGCCTTCCTCCAGGACCCATCAGTTGTGCGACCGTTGAAGGCATTGATGCCGTATTGAATGCTGAAAAGCATGATTTCCTGTATTTTGCCGCAAAACCTGATTTTTCGGGATATCATAATTTCTCAAGAACTCTGGCTGAGCACAACAGGTATGCCTCCCAGTACCGGAGAGAGCTGAACAGACGTAAAATCTACAGGTGAATCAGATAATCTCGACCTCTCTTTCAAGGTTTATCCCGAACTTCTCGGCAACTGATATTCTTACCTTTTCCGATAATTCAAACAGTTCCAAACCAGTAGCATTTCCGTAGTTTACAATTACAAGCGCCTGTTTGTCGTGAACCCCTGCATCCCCGATCCTTTTTCCTTTCCATCCACATTGTTCAATGAGCCAGCCTGCAGCAAGCTTGATGCCGCCCGACGGATCATTGAAAAGAGGAACCCTTGGGTTTTTTAACCTGATCTCTTCCGCGACCGAAGGAGAGACAACAGGATTCTTGAAAAAACTGCCCGCATTGCCAATCAGTTGCGGATCAGGAAGCTTGGCTGTTCTCGAATTGATGACCGTCTTCCTGACATTGCCCAGAGAAGTGGAACCCATCTTGCTGAGCTCATATTTAAGGGAGCCGTATTCCAGACTGAGCTTTGGTTTCGTTGAGAGCCGGAAGTACACACGTGTAATCAGATATCTGCCCTTCAGTTCGCCTTTAAAGATCGAATCACGATAGCCGAACCTGCATTCTTCAGGTGTAAATTCGCGTAAGGTCCCGTCAGTGACATTAACAGCCCGTACCTTCTCGATCGTTTTGCTGGCCTCAGCCCCATAAGCACCAATGTTCTGAACAGGCACGGCACCTACCAGCCCGGGAATCAATGAAAGGTTTTCCAGCCCTCCTATCCCTTTATTAACAGTCGACTCAACAAGTTTATCCCAGATAACACCGGCTCCGGCTGAGACTATCACATCATTGCCGGTTTTGCCTTCCAGTGTTATTCCTTCCATCTCGGGATGAATCAGGGTTCCGTGATAGTCGCCTGTAAATAAAATATTACTGCCGCCTCCAAGTACCTTCAGTTTCTGGTTACTGCCTTTGTTCTGCTCGAAAAAATGAATTGCATTCTCTTCATGTCTGAATGTAACCAGCCTGTCGGCTTTTACGTTAAGCCCGAATGTATTATATTTTTTCAGCGAAACGTTTTCGTAAATCATTTTTTTCAATTAATGCCGGAGATGAGCAGATAGTGTATTTCAAAAATATAAATTTTGTTTTGCAAATGAAATTATAGGAACTAAAATTGTTTATTCTGTATTGACGCCATTTACCCTCTGATAACGAAGGTTTTTGTAATTTTATTCCCTGGTAAATATCCATAATGGAAAAACTGGAACTACTAAAAAGGACATTCCCGTTTTTTGAAAGGGAACTGCTGAATGAACTGGCCGAATCCTCGTCTTTTACAGAACTCCTTCCTGGTCAGAGCATGCTTGGGGAAGGTGATTATATCAAATCTTTCCCCCTTGTCATCAGCGGTTGTCTGAGAGTGACAAAACTTTCGGCCGGAGGTAACGAATTGCTGTTATATTATCTTAACCAGGGCGAGATATGTGCCATGTCGCTTACCTGCTGTATGGGAATCCGGAAAAGCAACATTAAAATGGTAGCGGAAGATCCGAGTCTGATACTTACTGTACCCGTTGACAAGCCGGAAAAATGGATGTCGGAATACCGTACATGGAAGGAGTTCATGATGTATTCCTACAGGAAGCGGTTTGAGGAACTTCTGGATACAATAGAATCAATTGCCTTTATGAAGCTTGATGAAAGGCTTATCCGCTTTTTTGAGGACAGATACCGGTCGACCGGAAAATCATATTTCAGCGGAACTCATCAGGATATAGCTTCTCAACTGAATAGTTCACGGGAAGTAATTTCCCGACTTCTTGGAAATCTTGAAAAAAAGAACCTTGTTGTAACAGAAAGAAATTCAATAGATTATTCCGGTCTTGTGAAAAATTCCTTTGCTCTGTGACCTAAGTCACAGACCATGATCCGCGATAAGCCGATTTTTGAACAAAAATTGGCAATGAAAGAATTCATCAAAAAGCATTTATTGATAATTGTCTTTATCATCGCAGGAGGTATTGCCGGATTTCTTTACTGGAAATTTGTCGGATGTCTTTCCGGAACCTGCATTATAAAATCGGTATGGTATATGAGTACCATTTATGGTATGGCAGTCGGATGGATCCTTGGCAGCCTCACCGGTGATTTAGCCGAAAGCTTTAAAAAGAGGAAGAAAGCATGAAAACAGATTTTAACAGCATCATCAGAAGCAGGATCCCTGTTCTTGTTGATTTTTCAGCAGAATGGTGCGGCCCGTGTAAGATGATGAAGCCTGTGCTGGAACAGCTCAAGAGCATCATGGGTGACAAAATCAGGATTATTAAAATTGACATTGACAGAAACCGCGATCTGGCGGTCAAATACAATATAAGGAGCGTTCCTTCGTTAATGCTCTTTCAGGACGGTTCCGTAAAATGGAACGGTGTCGGCGTTATATCAGCAAATCATCTGGCTTATGTTATTAACAATCATTGTGCTGTCACTACTGATCAGGAGGTTCTTTAAAAGAAGCAGGCCCGCAATCTTACTGTCGGTCAGGACCTGTTCAGCCTGATGCCTGACCTCTGAATTTATCAGGGGTCTTGTATTTCAAATCCGGACGGATTGGATTTTCTCAATAATGTTGTATTTTAGGTGTGATTTATTTTAACCTTACCTGAATATATTTTTATTATGAAAAGCAATCGCCGTGATTTTCTTAAAGCAGCTTCTGTGGCAGGTGCCGGTGCACTGACCGGTGGATTTATTTCGGGCTGCTCCCCAAAAAAGCCTGCGTCAAATCTCGATAATATTTTGCAGGCAGTAAATAAGCAACATACCCAGAAATTCAACATGTCAGGATATGCAGCTCCCGCTATTCCCGTGGTTAGGGTAGGTCATATCGGACTTGGTGACAGAGGCAGTGGCGCTGTTCAGCGTCTTTCCTATATTGAGGGCGTGGAAATAAAGGCACTCGGCGATCTCAGAAAAGCGGCAGTTGACGGTTCTCAAAAATACCTTGCCAGCATAGGAAGACCGGCTGCACAGGAATTTTCTGGCGATGAAAATATATGGAAGAAGCTTGTGGAATTACCCGACCTCGATCTTATTTACATATGCACACCATGGGTATGGCATACCCAGATGGCGGTTTATGCCATGGAACAGGGCAAGCATGTTGTTTGCGAAGTCCCGATAGCACGGACTATTGACGAAGCATGGCAACTCGTGGAAACTTCTGAAAGGACCAGGAAGCACTGCATGATGCTCGAAAATTGCTGTTATGATTTCTTTGAAATGCTTACCCTTAATATGGCCCGGCAGGGGATGTTTGGTGATATTATCCACGGCGAAGGAGCATATATACACAACCTGATGGGGTATAACTTTAAAAAGCCGATCGACGACAGACAGACAGATGGAGCCTATACCGGGATGTGGAGGCTGAAGGAAAATGCGACCCGCAACGGAAACCTCTATCCGACACATGGTCTCGGACCGATATGCCAGGTCCTTAATGTGAACCGTGGCGACAGACTTGAATATCTTTCTTCCGTTTCCACAAATGACTTCTCCATGGCCGGTCGTGAAAAAGAACTTGTCTCTCAGGATCCTTTCTATGAACCATGGAAAAACTCAGGTTTCAGGGGCAACCTGAATACAACAATTATAAGAACATCCCTCGGCAAGACCATTATGGTCCAGCACGACGTTTCATCGACCCAGCCTTATTCAAGGATACACCTCGTTAAAGGAACCTTAGGCATGGCTGTCAAATATCCCCGCGAGCTGATAGCCCTTGGAGAAGAATGGCTGAATGATGAGGAAATGGCAAACCTCTGGGCTGAGAAAACTCCGGAAATAATCAAGAGAGTGGGAGAGTTGGCAAAAGCTGTCGGCGGACATGGCGGAATGGACTTTATTATGGACTGGAGAATGATTGATTGCCTCAGAAACGGCCTTCCTCTCGATCAGGATGTTTATGACGGCGCCCTGTGGAGTTCAATAGCACCACTCAGCGAATGGTCGGTGGCAAACAAATCGCAATCAATCGGGGTGCCTGATTTTACAGGAGGTTCGTGGAAGACCAACAAGCCTCACGACATCAACCTTGAAAAAGGAGGCAATACAAAAGTCCTTGAGGTGGTGAATGAAAAGGAAAAACTTCAGATGAATGTAAAATGATCAGTCGTCGCCACCGGAATTCTTAGGATAAAATTACCGGAAAGGAAATTATCAGGAAGGATAAAAAGTAATTTATTTTTTTACTTTTGCGGTCACAAAATCCAATCTATATAAAAAAGATTGATGAGTGCTTTATTCTTTTTTCTAATAGTCTTTCTTACTTTCCCGGTGTTCGTTGTTCCGAAAGGTTACAAATACCTCTACAGCCTTCTGGTACTGGGCTGCGGAGTGTTGCTCACCTCTTTCTGGAGTTATAAGGTCTTTTCCGGTACCGGCGGCACTTTAACAGTTACATGCAGAATTCCTTTCCCCGACACTGTACCTCAATTTGTAATCGACAGGCTGAGTGCTTTTTTCATCGTGGTGATCAATATAACGGTCCTTGTCGGCCTTCTTTATTCAAAAGGTTACCTAAAGAAATATTACACTACCAAAAATTCCCTGAGGTTTTCAATACATTATTTTTCATACCTGTGGCTGTATCTTTCAATGCTGATGGTTGTGATGATCCGCTCCGGATTATCCTTCCTGATTGCCTGGGAAATCATGGCACTGTCATCATTCCTCCTTGTGATATTTGATGCAGAAGATACCTCTGTGATGAAAACAGGTATTAGCTATCTGATCCAGATGCACGCGGGCATGTTTTTTCTCCTGATCGCCTTTCTGATAACCGCGAAAGAAACAGGAGAAATGAGCTTTGACTCCCTTGCACTATATTTTTCAGGGCATTCAAATATCTTTCTGTTCTTGCTGTTTTTCATTGGTTTCGGCATTAAGGCCGGATTCATTCCATTACATACATGGTTGCCGCAGGCGCATCCTGCTGCCCCGTCACATGTTTCCGGCGTCATGTCGGGAGTAATGATCAAAATGGGAATTTATGGCATTCTGAGAGTCCTGATGTCAGTTCAGCACGACCTGACAGCAATTGGCCTGATTATTCTGGCAGTATCGGTTTTATCGGGAATCATGGGCGTTATGATGGCTATTGTCCAGCATGATCTTAAAAGGCTCCTTGCATACCACAGTATTGAAAATATCGGCATAATCGGCATAGGAACGGGCCTTGGAACAATTGGGATCGGGACCGGGAACAATGTCATGAGCCTTTTGGGTTTTGGCGGAGCCCTGCTGCATGTTCTTAATCATTCTCTTTTCAAATCACTTCTTTTCTTTAATGCGGGATCAGTATATAATGCCACACATACAAGGAACACCGAACAGCTCGGTGGCTTGATGAAAAAAATGCCATATACATCCGTTTTGTTCCTGATTGGCTCTCTGGCAATATGCGGTCTGCCTCCTTTCAACGGATTTGTTTCGGAGTTCCTTATCTATTCAGGAATGTTCAAAAGTCTGACATCATCAGGTTTATACCAGTCGATAGTTATTCTGGGCTCATTGGTGGCGCTTTCACTTATAGGAGGGCTCGCAATATTCTGTTTTACAAAAGCATTTGGCATTGCGTTTCTTGGTGAGGCAAGATCTGAAAAGGCATCCAGGGCAGAAGAAGTAGAAAGTTCGATGATCTGGCCGCAGTTCATTACTGTTTCTCTTATTGTCGTGATAGGCCTGGCTTCGCCACTTTTTGTAAACCCGGTGCTGAAGATAATCTCCGCGGCATTCAATTTGCCTGATACAGGCTTGCTGACGGCCTCCTTTATCGACAACCTTACAGGGATAAGCATCGCCAGCGGTTTTTTTGTATTATTAGTGACTTTGCTTCTGATTTACAGGAGTTTTCATCTCAGCTCAAAAATTGTCGGGTGCGGGCCCACTTGGGGATGCGGCTATACCGCTCCTTCACCCGGGCTGCAGTATACTTCAACCTCTTATGCATATAATTTTAACCATCTGGCGAAACCGGTGCTTCAGACAAAGAAAATTATGGACGAAATAGGTGAGGAAGAAATATTCCCCCGACAAAGATCATTCAGGTTCGAAAGTGAGGATGTATATAAAAAGTACCTTATTGACAAGCCTGTTGACCTGATCTCAGGCTTGCTTAAAAGGATCGCTGTAATGCAGACAGGCCGGATACAGGATTATATTCTGTATGCTTTTGTTTTCATGCTTGTTGTGTTGATACTGACATGGTTTAACATAATATGACGGGTTTTTTTCTGATATTGATTTCGGCTCTTGTGTTCCCCGGAATAATAATCCGGACAAAAAGCATTGCCTCTGGAAGGAAAGGCCCCGGCGTCTTTCAGCCTGTTAAGGATGTGCTTGTTCTGCTTGGAAAAGGAAGCGTATTCAGTGATACAACAGGACTGATATTCCGTGTGGCCCCCGTAATCTCACTGTCTGCGATTTTTACCGCGATTCTTGTAATCCCTTTCGGAAATATGAAAGGTATGATTTCCTTTGAAGGTGATTTCATCTTTTTTACTTATATGCTTGCACTGGGCAAGTTCTTTTCAATTATCTCCGCTCTCGACACAGGAAGCAGTTTTGAAGGAATGGGCGCAAACCGCGAAGCATTTTTCTCAATGCTCGCCGAACCCGCATTCTTTATCCTGATGGCAACACTTGCAATGTTTACAGGATATACCTCATTTTCTGATATATTCAGGGGGTTTTTCATCGCCGGTAATCATTATGTGCTTGTATATAGCCTTATAGGTCTTTACCTTCTGGTTCAGATAGCAATTATTGAAAACAGCCGCGTGCCTGTTGATGATCCTAAAACGCATCTGGAACTTACAATGATACACGAGGTTATGATCCTTGACAACAGCGGTTTTGACAAGGCTCTGATACATGTGGCAGGCTGGCTCAGATTCGCTGTCTACGGAGCACTGATCTTTAATATTACAGTGCCTGCCGGCTGGAATGTTTTCCTCCAGGCGGGTCTGTTCCTTTTTGTAATGGCAGTCTTTGCCGTGATAGTGGGACTTATTGAATCGTTCCGTGCAAGGAATAAAATGAACAAGAATCCCAAGTTCATACTTGCGTTGTCAGCAATCGCGCTGATAGCATTTCTGGTGGTACTGATCGTTACTGACAAATTTATTCTTTAGCTGACCATGGTAATTTACCTTATTGTATTCTTTGCAGTGACCTTAATATACTTCGCTTCCGCGGAACGCCTTGCGACCTACATACGGCTGATTGGTCTGCAGGGGCTTCTGCTGTGTGGTATCGCGATATCTGAACTAAAGGATGTAAATACGGCAAACCTGATATTTATAGTTGCAGAGACATTGCTTTTCAAAACATTGCTTATACCTTATCTTCTTTCAGCAATTATTCGGAAATCGGGGGTGACCAAAGTCCATCGCCAGGCATTGCCCGGTTTTTATCTTATATTATTTTCAATCGCTGCATTGTTGCTGAGCGTCGTACTGGCAAATTCTCTTATCAATCCGTTCATTAATACAATTTTCATGACGATTGCTCTTTATACACTTTTCACCGGATTCATTTTAATTGTCACTCACCGTCTCATAATATCACATCTTATAGGATTTCTAATCATTGAAAATGCAGTATTCATATTTTCACTGGCAGTTGGCAGCGAGATGCCGATGCTTATTAACATAGGCATATTGCTCGACATTTTTGTGGGAGTTCTTATTCTTGGATTCTTTGGCCTTCGCCTGAAACCTCATACTAATGAACTGACAATGCTGAAAGACTGACATGCTTTTAATGTTTTTTATCATAACGGCTATAATGGTTATCCTGATCTTCCTTTTCAGGAACAGGACGATTACTAAATTCATTGCAGCGGGGTATGCCGTAATGCATATTCTCCTTTCACTCTATTGCTGGAGCAACCCCGACGCGACAGAGTTACGATATTTCACATTTAACAGTACCGGAGTATTGCTTCTTTCGATATTGTCAGTGCTGGTAATTCCCACTATATATCATGGTTTCGTCTACACAAGGGATGACGACCTGAAGAAATTTAACATCTACCATGGTGCCCTTATAACCTTAATGACATTCATGTCGGGCGCGTATCTGGCAAACGGAATGACCGTACTCTGGATATTTGTAGAAGCAACAACACTGGCAGTTGCCCTGCTCATTTATCACGACAGGACCGAAATTGCCCTTGAAGCAACATGGAAATATGTTTTTATCTGCTCTGCGGGGATTGCTTTGGCATATCTGGGAATTCTTTTCCTAGGCTTCATTTATGGCAGGGAAGATGCGGCAAGCCTGACCTTCTCATCTCTTTCAGAATTGATCAACCAGGCCAATCCGATGTATCTGAAAATAGCCTTCTTATTCGTTCTTATCGGATTCAGCACAAAAATGGGTTTGTTCCCCATGCATACGGTGACCATTGATGCGCACTCGGTTGCCCCGCCTCCTGTAAGCGCCCTTATTTCAACAACCCTGATGAACGTCGGTTTTCTGGCTATTTACAGGGTTTATACACTGTTTTCTTCGTCATCGGTACTGCCATTCATGAACAATGTCCTGATCTTTGCAGGGCTGCTTTCACTTCTTGTTGCTGCCGGATATATGCTCAAGGCAAAACATCTGAAGCGCATGCTTGCCTACTCAAGTCTTGAGAATATGGGCCTGGTAGCTATTGCAACAGGTGTTGGCGGATCGGGTTATTATGCCGCGCTTTTACTTATCGTGCTTCATTCGTTTGCCAAATCGAGCCTTTTTTACCAGATGGGCCAGCTGTCAAGGGTGCTCGGTACTTTCAGGCTTGATGACTGCGGCAATTATATGAAATTATATCCTGCAGGATCCCTGGTCCTTATAACCGGACTGATATCCATCCTTGCAATTCCTCCTTCTGGTTTGTTTATATCTGAATTCCTTATTATGAAGGGACTTGTTTACAATAACCAATGGTTCGTTCTAATAACTGCTACAATTCTGTTGTGTTTTGTCATCTATGCAATGAGCACAAGGTTTATGCATATAATATTCTCAAATCCGCGCCAGTATCCCGAATTCACCCAGTCTGTGAAGGTCAGACCAGTTGAGACAGTTACCCAGTTCATACTTCTTGGCATCGTTGTTATGATTTGTTTTTATCAGCCTCATTTCCTCGTGGATATTATTAACCAGAGCTTCAGCCTGCTTCCAAGATAAAATATGGATAACTCATATCTTGAAATAGAAAAGAATCCTTCAGCCGTTGACCTCAATGAGGTCCCGGTAATTGAGTACGAAAGTTTTTACACGAAAGTCAGGGATTTGCTACGGAATGGGTCGAATCATTGCCTGTCGTACTTTGGTTTTGAAAGGGACAATGATCTTATATTCATATGTCTGATCGCTGATGACAGTTCGGGGAAGGTAAGGGCATTTTCTTTCAGTGTCGGCAGGGAAATCTCATCTGTGAAATCGTTAACAACAGAATGCCCGGCGATGCATATTTTTGAAAGGGAGATCCATGAAAACCTGGGCATTGGCTTTGACGGGCATCCATGGCTGAAACCTGTCAGATACCCTTTTAACAGGAAGAACAGGGATAAGGTGATGGACAATTATCCTTTTTACAAAATAGAAAGCGAGGAACTGCATGAGGTGGGAGTGGGCCCGATCCATGCCGGCGTAATTGAACCCGGTCATTTCAGGTTCATCTGTAACGGCGAAAAGGTACTGCACCTCGAAATACATCTGGGATACCAGCATCGTGGCATAGAAACACTGCTTTCCGGAGATTTAAGTCCTCTTCAGAGATGCATATTAAGCGAAAGCATTGCAGGCGACACATCAGTGGGGCATTCCATTGCCCATGTTCAGGCAATCGAATCACTTTCAGGAATTGTCCCTGATGAAAAACTTCAGATCGAGCGCTCAATGGCCCTCGAACTTGAAAGGATCGCGGTTCATATTGGCGATATGGCTGCTTTGTGCGGCGATGTTGCCTACCAGCTTGGCCAGGCAGTGTGTGAGGCCCTCAGGACCACAATAATTAACAGTACCCAGAACTGGTGCGGAAACCGCTTCGGAAAAGGATTGGTACGTCCGGGCGGCACTAATTATCCCTTGAATGACAGTCTTTTGGCTTCAATTCTAAAAACCCTTGATGATACCGGCAGAAAATATGCTGAAATTACTGCAAGGATTTTCTCAGTGCCAAGTGTTCTTGCACGTTTTGAGGATATCGGAACAGTAACTGCCGCTCAGGCATCGGCAATCGGGGCAGTAGGAATGGCTGCAAGAACCTGCGGAATTCCCAGGGATATAAGGAGATCACACCCTTTTCAGTATTTCAGAAAATACGGTATCAACCCGGTTACCACGGGTTCCGGCGATGTTTTGGCACGAGCCAGGCTAAGGGAACTTGAGGTTGCTGAATCGATAAAAACAATAAAAGACCTTGCTGAAATATGGGGTCATCAGACAGGCTCTTCCGGAAGGCCGGTTTATACCGAAAAGCTGAAACCGGAAATGCTTGCAGTGTCGCTTGTTGAAGGCTGGAGGGGAGAAATATGCCATTCGGTAATTACTGATTCACGGGGAAAGATAATTAATTATAAGGTTAAGGATCCTTCGTTCCATAACTGGATGGCCCTTGCCCTGGCAGTCCGTAATCAGGAAATATCAGATTTCCCCGTGTGCAACAAGAGTTTTAACCTGAGTTATTGCGGTAACGATCTTTGATAATACAGGCAAACAGAATGTTGAAAGAGTTAAGAATATTAAAACATCAGGGCAGGCAATATATTAAAGACCTGAGGAGGCAGCCTGTCTCTGAACTGTTCAGGGGAAGACCCGTGATAAGCAGTGACATTTCCCGGGATGAGATAGTCTCCGCATGCGGTATATGTCCGTCGGGAGCCATCAGTAACACTGACGGATCAATAGATCTCGGAAAGTGTGTATTTTGCAGAGAGTGTGAATTCCTTCTTAAAGGCAGGATCAGGTTTCTGAATGACTACAGGATCGCTGCCAATAAAAGGGAGGATCTTGTTATAATGCCTGGCGACGACAAACCTTTAAGGCTTGACGAATCAGCAATAAGAAAAGACATCCGGAAACTTTTCAGGAACTCACTGAAGCTCAGGCAGGTTTCGGCAGGAGGCGATAATTCGGGAGAAATGGAGCTGAATGCATCCGGTAATGTGAATTTTGATTTCGGGAGATACGGGGTTGAGTTTGTTGCATCGCCGCGCCATGCCGACGGCATAGTGATTACAGGCCCGGTTACCGGGAACATGGCGGAAGCTCTTGAAATATGTTACAAGGCGGTACCTGAACCTTCTGTGATCATCCTTGTCGGAACGGACGCAATAAGCGGAGGAATGTTCAGCAGTTCTCCAGCCCTTGACAGGACATTTATCGATACTCATGCGCCGGACCTCTATGTTCCCGGTAATCCTGCCCATCCGCTGACTTTCATAAATGGGGTCATGGATTTGCTTGGATTAAGGTAATATTTGCAGCAGCCGGTATTAATATCCTGCAGCCTGGCCGTCTTTCCTCGACTCGGAAGCACCATAATACACCTTGTTTTTCTCATCTCTCATTATGGCCTGGTAACCTCCATAACCGCCAAGGTTCCATTCAACCCTGTGACCCATTGAAAGTAACTTCTGAATGACTTCCCACCTGAATCCGCTCTCAAGATAAAGGATGCCTCCGTCGGTCATCTGCTGTCCTGTCGGTTCAGAAGATCCCGAATGATAAATTCGCGGAGCATCTCCGGCTTCCTGGAGGTTCATTTTGAAATCGATCAGGTTTATTATTATCTGAGCATGTCCCTGAGGCTGCATGTCGCCGCCCATGACACCGAAGCTGATCCAGGGTTTCCCGTTCTTGGTTATAAATCCCGGTATTATAGTATGAAACGGCCTTTTACCCGGGGCATAAGCATTTGCATGACCAGGATCGAGGCTGAACATTTCGCCCCTGTCCTGTAGCACAAACCCGAGTCCCGTCGGACACATGCCCGAACCCATGCCTCTGTAATTGCTTTGGATAAGTGATACCATGTTCCCGAATTTATCAGCAACGGTAAGGTAAATTGTATTGCCTGCCTCAATTTTACCGGGGTCATATCTTTTTGCAGCTTTTGAAGGGCTGATCATCCTCCGGCGTTCAACGGCATATTTCTTCGAAATCAGCTGACTTACAGGGACAGCGCTGAACCGCGGATCAGCATAGAATTTTGCTCTGTCTTCAAATGCAAGCTTTTTGGCCTCAGTGAAAAGATGTATGTATTCGGCGGAACCGAATCCCATCCTTGCGAGATCGAATCCTTCAAGTATATTCAGGATCTGTATTGTGGCAATTCCCTGACCGTTTGGAGGGAGTTCCCATATGTCATATCCCCGGTATGAAGAGCTTACTGGCTCTACCCATTCAGACGTATGACGGGCCATATCTTCAAAGGAAAGGAAACCGCCCTGTGACTTCATGAATGCCGCTATTGACTTTGCTATGCTTCCCCTGTAAAACTCGTTTCTTCCTCCTTTGGCAATTTTGTCAAGAGTATTGGCAAGATTGGGATTTTTGAAAATCTCGCCTTTTGCGGGAGATTTTCCTCCCGGCATGTATGTTTCTTTGATATTAGGATACTGTTTCAACGCGGCAGTGCCCGTTTCAAGTGAATTGGCTATCACTTCGGTTACCGGGAATCCATCCCTTGCATAGTTTATGGCAGGCTGGAGTATTTCTCTCATGGACAGGCGGCCGAACATATCATGCATTTCAAACCATCCGTCAACGCATCCGGGAACAGTAACAGGCAGCGGCCCGGTTGACGGGATAAAGTTGAGACCCTTGTTTTTGAAATATTCAAGCTTCAGCGACCGCGGCGACCGGCCGCTTGCATTCAGTCCATAAAGTTTCTGTTTGTCGGCGCTCCAGATTATTGCAAACAGGTCACCGCCGACACCGCAGCCTGTAGGTTCAACAACCCCAAGAACAGCATTTGCAGCGATTGCGGCATCAATGGCATTGCCCCCCCTTTTGAGGATATCAAGCGCTGCCTGTGTGGCAAGAGGCTGGCTCGTTGCCGCCATTCCATTCTGTGCAATAACCTCGGAACGGGTTGCAAAATCCCTTCCTGTAATCCTGTCCTGAGGATATGACAACGACGGAATCAGAAGCAACGTAATTGCTAAAATTTCCCTTCTCACAACGATCATAGTTTAGATTCTTCTGAGGCAAAGTTAATAGTTTGGGTCCACTATTTAGCCATTGCCCTTAATTTAAAATCGGCCGGCATCTTTTCAATAGCATATCTTAGAGAAGTTCTTGGCATTATTGTTCTGTGCTTCATTACAAAATCAAATACTTTGTCCTGATGCGCCTGACTTGCTGCCTTGAGCATCCAGCCATAACCTTTCCTTACCATGTCATCGGTGTCGGTAAGGAGGATTTCGGCAATTTCAAAAACATCATTCAGGAACTTTCCATTCCTTGCAGGAATTATCAGGCTCACAGCTGATGCTCTTTTTGCCCACCTGTTCTTTGAGTATGCAAGTTTTTTCAGATCATTTATTTTCTCAGGGTACATTTCCATGAGGGTCCCTACCGTATGATTGCACAATGTGTCGCAGGCTGCCCAGTTTGTTACATAGTTGCTTATCCATCTTTCAAATATTTCAAAATCTGCCGGTTCGTAACTCCTGTGCACGAAATACGACCAGTTGCAGGCAACCCCCGCTTCTTCCAGATAACCTGACTTCCACAACTCCTCACACATAACGAAAATCTCGTTTTTGGGCCTTTCTTTTATTTCCCTGAAATAATCTCTTGCGATCCTTTCAGTTACAGCCGATTTAACGCCGTAAAGCTTAACATCTTCCTTGAAGAATCGTTCACCCGAGATCCTTGTCTGCTCGTCAGAATTTGCTATCAGATCTTCTTTTATCCTTTCCGGAATACTTTTCATTTTTTGCTTTCTTTCAGTAAGTTGCCATTGATTTTATTTAAAAACGGTGTCACACCTGTCTTTAATTATTCTTCAAGCAGATTTACTTCTTTGATTTCCCCGGTTTTAATGTTTACCCTTAATGATTTAATCTCGCATGGCCTGAAATTGCCTTCCCATTTTTTGCCGATGAATTTTAAATCGACGGAAGCTTTGACATTTTCACCTGAAGTCTCAACACATCTTATGATCAGATCATCCCCTGTTTCTGCCTTCTTGACAGAAGATATTTCTGTTTTATCGCTATCAACCGAGAGGAACGATGCTGATTTTGGCATGGAACCTCCGTGGATTCCCTGGTAAATAATTGCAGGTGCCTCCAGTAGTTCTGATGCCCTTCTTACCGGCTGCCCGGCCTGCCAGCTGCCTTCGTGGGGGACAAGAAGCATGCGTAATGTCTGCAGGCCCTGGTCCTGCCATATATGTTCGGAATTCATGTCAAGCACCCTTGGATTATGATGGGCAAAAACTGCCGACCTGGCGACAGATATCCTCATGTCGTTTTCTTTCACGCTGTAACCGTACTTGGCATCATTTATCACTGTCAGGCCATATTTTTGTCCGTTCAATAACCCTGTTACATCAATCCACCTTTGCCCGGGGTCCTCATTCCCGTCAGCTGCCCTTTGGATAAAACCATATGGGGTCTCATAGGTTGCAACAGGAGTAATAACATTGACCGGGAAGGAAAATTTCAGCATTTTCAGCTTTTCGTGCCAGTTGAGAGTGATACGTGATTCTACAATCTTAGAACCTGAATAGAGGATCCAGTCGTTTACCAATGTTGATTCGCCGTAGGATGTAAATACCCTTGCAACAGCTCTGAGCGGTCCTCTTTCAATGACCTTCACGACAGCATTGCCAAATTCTCCTGTTTCTCTGTCGAAAGCTTTTATATCATGACTCCATGTATCGCCCGGGTCATCGATTATGACAGCCCTGCAACCCGTAGCTCCCCCGTTGAAAAGCTCCTTTCCCGATTCTTTCAAAGTGATTCCGATCGTTCCGGAAGGAGAAAAGAAAATTCTTAAATGTTCGTTTTCAAGTATATTGTTTTCGACTGTAACGCGATTTTTAACTGACCCGGCATCGCCCTGGCGGATCCTGATCTGCCGGTAGCCGAAAGGAGGCAGCGTGGCTCTTACGAGAAGTCCTTTCCTCCTTCCAGTTTCAGTTGTCGCAGCGGTCCATTGATGTTCAAGCTGTTCTCCTGTCTCATCCTCCGCGACAGAAGGATTCCTCTCATCCCAGTCGAGGTCATATTCAAGACTGGCAGTAACTTCCCAGGCATGAGGATTGAATGCAAGCAGATATTGTGAAGCCGGATCCTCAGCTGCCACCTGCCATTCGAGCTTCTGAACGGCTTTGTAGAGAACATTGTGTGCGACATCAATGGCATAGCCGTAACCCTCCCTCGCCGATTCTGAATGCGACGGGAGCGATGATCCCGCGAGGCTGTCGTGGAACTGAAGGAATAGAACCCTTTTCCATGCCGCCGTGAGCTCCGCGGCAGGATATTTATATTTCCAAATTACCGATCCTATTGATGCAACCTTCTCTGCAGCAATAAGGGCTGCCTCAGCCTGACGGTTATACTTTTTAATTGACGACTCGGCAGTGTAGCAGCCAGTAGCATGATGCTGCAGGTCATCTTGAATAACAGGGAGGTTGAGTGTGCTGTCCTTTCGGATCTCACTGAAGTATTTTTCGGGTGTGCTGAAGACAACTGCAGGTGCCCCCTTTTCTGCGCGTATCTCGTTTATTGATCCGATGTTTTCCTTTGTGGCACCTCCCCCGTGGTCACCGGCGCCGTAATATGTCATAAAAGTCTTGAAGGGCTGATCTTTAAGCTGAACCAGCACCTGTTCAATCCGGTTTCTGACTGACCTGCTGTCGTTATAGCTTATTGGTATTCTGTATGTCAGGACTCTTGTTCCGTCGGGACTCTCCCACCAGAAGAGGTCGGAAGGAATATCCTTTTCTTTCGGGCCAGGGCGCATGAAGACATAGTTCTCCATTCCCTGCGATCTGATTATCTGAGGAAGGGTGCCTGTATGTCCGAACGAATCGGGATTATAGGCAACAGTGGCTCTTCTGCCCAGCAGCTTCTGAAATGTCATCTGCCCGTACAGTCCCTGGCGGACCATGGCTTCACCGCAGGGAAGGTTCATGTCAGGTTCCACCCACCATCCGCCAACGGCATTCCATCTTCCTTCTTCAACACGTTTCCTGATTTCCCTGAGCATTTCAGGATCATTGTCGGCAACCCATTCATAGAACTGCGCGGAACTGGCAGTGAACGTGAAATCCGGAGTCTCATTCATCCTGTCGAGGGCTGAACGAAAAGTACTGTGAACGACCGACAGACCCTCATGCCAGGGCCAGAGCCATACAGGATCGATATGCGCCTGCCCGATAAGATGGAATTTGTATTTTCCGGCGTTTTCAGGCCATTTTGGAGCCTGCATCTGTCCTGGATATTCAATTGCAATGAAGGGTCCGAAAACAATGCCGGCAGATCCGGCCGCTGTTTTGTTAATGAAGGCCCTCCGGCTGATTGCATTCCGGTTTCTGGCTGTCCGATCAGGTTTCATTGTTAAAGGGATTATAGTATTAGAATTCAGTCTTTCTCATTTCCGACAATTGCAACGCTAAGGCTTGCATAATCGCCTACCTGGTCGCCAAGGCTGGAAGGGACTATCCTGCAAACCTTGCCTGCCGGTTCAAGGGCTTCACGTCTGATTGCCTCCAGGCAGGCCGGTTCAATGAACTGTCGGCATCGAGCATAAATGCTTCCGATGACTATCATTTCGGGATTTAAAATATCGATCAGGACTGCAAGGCCTTTTCCAAGGTATTCACCTGATATCCCGAATATCTTTATTGCAGTCTCGTCGCCGGCACATGCCGCTTCTGCAACATCTTTCGCTGTTATCCTGTCAACATCGGCTATATCATGGCAGAATGTAACCGGCTGACTGAGCGAGAATTTTTCATACAACATTTTTTTTGCAATGAGAGCGATGCCTGTCCCGCTGCAAAACCCTTCAAAAGAACCTTTTTTGCCATAAGCCTTTGGCCCATCGTCGGCAAGACGAATATGTCCAACCTCACCTGCCAGGTCGTTGGTTCCCGAATACAGCCTGCCATCGAGAATAAGTCCGCCTCCCATGCCGGTGCCGAATGTCAGAAAGATCATGTTTCCCGTGCCCTTTCCGGCTCCGTATTTCCATTCAGCGAGTGCACAGGCATTGGCGTCGTTTTGCAGGTAGGCAGGTATTCCCAGCTTCTCTTTAAATAAACGCACAATGGGGATATTATCCCAGCCGGGAAGATTCGGGGGTGACTGAACAATACCTTTTTTACTGTCGAGCGGACCTCCGCAGCTTATACCGGCGGCCTTTAATTTTGTCCGGCCCAGGGCATTTGCTGTTTCCTCAGCATGATTGAGGAGCAGATTGATTGCATGATATGGTCCCTTGTCGGTTTCGGTGGGGAAAGTGACTTTCCTGAGTATTTCCATGTCTTTAGTGCCTGCTATCACCGAGCATTTTGTGCCACCAATGTCAATTCCTAAGTAAAAAGGTTTGTCCATAATATCTCAAAAGGTTGTCGGGAATATTGTTTTAAAGGGCTATATTGTTTTATTTCAGGTTTTTCCAGAATTTTTCCTCTGACTTTCTCAGCTCGTTTTTCTTCTTTCTTTCAGCAAAAAAATATAACACTACTATTATGATGCCAGCAGCAAGAAGCCCTGTGATCAAAAAGCCCATTATCTCAGATATACCCATGGCGGAGGAAGAATAAGTTGTGCCCCGGAGAATGGAGTCTCCGTTTTCAGCGACTGTCGTCCCGACATTAATTTTGAAGATGTTTTTTACAAAGAACAGTGAAAAGAAGGCTATCAGTCCTGAGGTCACAGGAGTAAGAACCCATCCCTTTGCAATATCTCCCACTATTCTGAAATTGATGTTACGTGCACCCTTGTAAAGCCCAATCCCGAGAATGCCGCCGATTATCACCTGGGTGCTGGATACAGGAACCATGGGGAATGGGGGCAGACCTGTTCTTTCAATAAAGGAAGAAAATGCTGATGATGAGAAAATAAAGAGGACAAATGCCTGAGCCAGTACAACAACAAGGGCAGCATCTGACGACAGTTCCATTATCTGGTTTCCAACGACCTCCATTACCCTGTTTGAATATGTGAGGATGCCGGTAGCGATAGCTATTCCTCCAAGCAGGAAAAGCTGTTGTGAAGATGACAGTGTGATAATACCCAGATCGAGATCATTGAGTTTGAAAGCCGGAACAAAGACTCCCATCACATTTGCGATGTTGTTGGCCCCAAGGCTGTATGCCCCGAATGCTCCTACAACGACAAGACCCGTACGGACATATGATTCAAAGCGTATTAAATGGATTGAGGAGTGCTTCTTTACAGATTTCAGAATAATATAAAGGATAGCAGCGAATAAGGCACCCAGCAGAGGTCCGCTTATCCATGTGGATATTATCTCCGTAAGGGTTTTTATGTCGGTCTGATTACCGGTAAATATGTTCCATCCGATTATTGCACCAACTATCGCCTGAGTAGTAGATACCGGAAGCGAAAACTTAGTCATGAGATAAACAGTGATGCCGGCAGCAAGCGCGACGGTGAATGAACCACCTATTGCATTTACAGCTCCAAGCTTTCCGAGTGTGACAGAGGCTCCCGATCCCTGCAGAACAGCGCCGAGAATAACGAAGACAGAGGCAATTATCGCTGCCTTTCTGAAGCTTATCATCCTTGAGCCTACTGCAGAACCAAATATATTCGAGGCATCGTTTGCCCCGAGCGACCACCCGAGAAAAAGTCCGCTGGTCAGGAAAAGAAGGATCATTACATTAAAATCTTAATAGCCATTGTTGAAAGAAGGTCGGCAGCCTTCTGTGCATTATCCGATATCTTTTCTATATGGTTTATTATATATCTGAGATGTGATTTCCGGGCAAGGTCGAGATCACTCATGTCCTGGAATATTATGCGCCTCGTCTCCCTCGATACTTTATCAGTCTCGCTCTCATAATAATAAACTTTAAGAAGTTTCTCCCTGACTGTATAAGGTGATTTGAAATAGGCCCTTGCAGCCGGAATAAGCTCTTCCCCGGCCGATATTGATGATTCGGTGATGCTGATGAAATTATGATTTAGCGAAGCCGGTATATCGGGAGTCTCGATCCGGAATTCGTTCAATGTGGACTTGATAGTATCTATTATCTCATCCAGAACGTCGATCAGCGAGCTTACCTCACCGCGGTGCTGCGGAAGTATCGAATTTGTGATCATCTCATTTTCGATTGAACGCTGAAGCCTGTCGGCATTGCTTTCAAGCTGCTCAACTTTCCGGATATGCCTTTCGAAAGCATCGATATCCTTGTCAAGGTACGATTTGATTCCTTCCCTGAAAACCACGAGACCCAGATCGATGTTATCAAAGAATTCATCAATTTTGAGAATCAGGTTTTTAGTTGTACGGGTGAATAATGCCATTTCAATATGGTTTTTAACAAATATACTTTATGATGGTCAGAATTCAATGATCTTTTCGATTTTATAGCCTTTCAGATATTGCCTGAGGATCGACTGTATATCATTGTTGTCAGATGAAGCCATGATACAGTCGTGGACCGCATTAAGCCCGAATCCCATGTCGTTAATGTTGAAATAGCCGTAACCTGAATATTTTCCATTCATGATTTTTATTGCGCTTCTTTCGTCAGGGTCCCTTCCTTTGTCTATGATGAAAAAATTCTTCTGTGCAAATACAAATTCACCAAGGGCTTTTCTTGCCCTCTCGTTATATGATTCAGGTGTCTCTTTGCCGCAGCAGGCCCCTTTGCAAAGGCTCACATGAAAATGGAAGCAGGCTCCCGCTGTCTCATATAATCCGCATAATTTCTGACACAGATCATATTTTTCCACAAGCGATTCAAGTGTCGATTTCGCCTTTTCCCGACCCGTGTAAACAGCCACCGGATTATCATCACAATCTGTCGTTCCGAACCTGAAGTTTATGTATCCGTTACTGTCAGGGGAGCAGAAAATACCCCAGTGCGAACCTGTTCTCCGTTGTGCCCTGTTATAGACAGGTTTGTTCCTTTTTATCTCTGACGATTCCTTAAGAAGTGCAACAAGCTCGCTTCCGGTGACCTCCCAGTCAATATATGCTATCTGATCGCGCATTTCCATCGAGCGGCTGGTGGTATTGTTCGAAAGATGGGTCCTTATCCTTTGCTGAAGGTCCCGGCTTTTCCCCACATAAATCAGGTCGTGGTTTTCATTGTAGAAATAATAGATTCCCGGTTCCTCAGGTATTTTGTCGATCTTTGTTACATCCAGCTTTGGATTCAGTTTGGATAGTTTTGTGTTCCTCATGAGGCCCGAGTATTCACCATGGATCTCCCTGTCTCTCTGAATCAGGATTTCAAAAAGCCTGACAGTGGCAAGCGCGTCACCTGCAGCCCTGTGGCGCCCGTTTATTGTTATTCCAAGATCACGGCAGATATTCCCGAGGCTGTAAGACCTGTGCCCCGGTATGAGCTTCCTACACAGTGTTACCGTGTCAAGAATATTTCTCCTGAAATTATATCCCAGCGATTTGAACTCCTGACGGATAAATGAATAGTCGAATCTGGCATTATGGGCCACGAAAGTCCGGCCTTCTGTAAATTCAATGATCTGCTTTGCCACTTCGTAAAACCTGGGGGCATCTTCAACCATCTCGTTTGAGATACCTGTGAGGTTTGTGATAAAATAAGGTATGCTTCTTTCAGGATTGATCAGAGTAACAAATTCCCCCGTGATCTTTTCGCCGTCGTGCTGAAAGACAGCAACCTCGGTAATCTTTTCAATCAGCGAACTGCCGCCGGTGGTTTCAATATCGACGATCGCATACATTAATTTCCGCGACTTTTTCTTTCATAACCGCTAATATATGCAGAATTGCTGCCCGAAAACCTTATTGTTACTATTTTTGTAAATAAAAACTTACTGAAATGAACGAATGTTATGGCAGGAAATTCGTGCTTAACGGAAAGATACAGCCTTCTGAGAACTTCGACAATTCTCTTGTCTATGATGGTGATTCCATTTATGAAGTTATAAGGATGATTAAGGGAAATCCAGTCTTCTTTCACGACCATATGGAGAGGCTCGAATCAAGCGTGAGGCTTCAGCAGAAAGAGATGCTCGCTGATGAGGCTGTTCTCAGGCGAGACGTTTTAGACCTGGTGAAAACAGAAAAGAGAAAGGATATTAATCTTAAAATAGTTTTTAATTATAACAGGGATTCTTTCAATTACCTTGTTTATTTTATTGAACCGATATATCCTTCTGATGAGCAATACAGGAAAGGTGTCAGGGGGATTCTGTTCTACGCGGAACGCAGGAACCCGGAATCAAAAGTTATCAACCACAAGCTGCGTTCATCAATTTATCATAAACTGATCCTTGAAGGAGGGTATGAAGCGCTTCTTGTTAACGAACAAAACTGTATAACCGAAGGAAGCAGGTCAAATATTTTCTTCCTGAAGGGCGACAGTCTTGTTACGGCACCCGATGATAAAATACTATGTGGCATAACAAGAAAATACATAATAGAAATCTGCAGGAATATCAACATCCGCATTGATTACAGGTGTGTTCCGGCTGATTCGCTGAAAAACTATGATGCGGTTTTCATGACAGGCACTTCACCTATGGTCCTGCAGTTCTGCTGCATAAATGATATTCATTTCAAAGTACCGGTGCCGGTCATCGAAAAACTGCGGACACTGTACGTCGAAAAAGCGATGGAGAGTGTGCTGAAGTTTACGGAAGGCAGGTAGGATCACGTGGAAGATATTTTATTATCTTTGAGGCACAAAAAAAAAGCTATGTCAAGCATCCGCAAATTAAAAAAAGACATTGACCTCCTCGTTTTTGAGGTGATCTCCGATTGTTTTACATTTGGCACTCTTCATCCCGACAATCAGGCTGACGAGGTCTCAGGCATTATCTCCGATGCGGTAACGTTACGGAATGATCTTATTCACAGGGTAAACAATCGGGAAGGCAACGCGGACCCGAAGGCTGTCAGGTTGCATTACAGGCTTATTGAAAAAGACCTTTTTGCCGAAACCGATAAACTTTGTTCACGGCTCAGCGCCCTCCACGCGAATCAAAAGTAAAATATCTGTAAACCTGGTTCCCGCATTTTGTGCATTTCCCGTTGGCGGAGAGATTTAAAAGCTTTATGGCATAACCGCTTCTTTTCGTGACAATGGTTCCGCAGGAGCTGCAAAAGCTGTCCTGTCCTCTGCTGCCGGCCACATTCCCGAGATAAACATTCTTCAGATATCTTTTTGCGGTTTCATATAACTCTTCCAGCTTCTCCTGACTGGTTGGCGGATCATTTCTTTTATATACAGGATAGTATCTGCTGAGATGCAGGGGCGTCACCTCGCCAAGTTCATCGGCAATCCATCTGCACTCATCTTCCATTCCGGCAACTGAATCATTTTTCCCGGGAATTATTAAAGTTGTGATCTCAAGATGCTTTCCGGCCATTGCAATCTCTTTCAGCGATTCCCTGACAGGTTCAATCTCTGTTCCGGTCAGTTTTTTGTAGAAGCTGTCGCTGAATGCCTTGAGATCAACATTGAATGCATCTATTACCTCCAGGAGCTCATTCAGCGGATCCCTGTTGATGAATCCGTTGGTAACCATTACAGTGAACATTCCCTTTTCCTTGATTTTAATAGCAGTGTCCCTTACGAATTCAAACCATATCACGGGTTCATTATAGGTAAACGCAAGTCCGATGTTCCCGGACGATGAGGCAGCCTCAGCTGCCAGCTTCCCCGGATCTGTGTCAGGGACCATTTTCCCCGGAAATGCCTGGGAGATATGCCAGTTCTGGCAGAAATCGCATTTCATGTTGCATCCGTATGACCCCACGGAAAGGATGGAATGGCCCGGGAAAAAATGATAAAGAGGCTTCTTCTCAACAGGATCTGTTGAATAGCCGGATGTCACGCCATAGGTGATGAGCTCGATCGTATCACCTGTGTTTTTCCTTGCTCCGCAGATACCTGTCTTACCCGGAGCAATCTTGCAGAAATGCGGACAAAGCCGGCATTCTATGTACCTGTCATACTTTAGGAAAAGAGGTCTCACGTCAATACTGTTTAACGTATATAAAATTACTTTAATTAAGGAAAATGGATGAAAAATTTGATACTTTTATAATTAACATGACAACCATAAAACAACATGAGATGAAAAGGTTCCCGTTATTAAATGTATTTGCCACACTTATTCTGTTAAGCTTGTTTTCTTCATCAATGTCACAACCGGCTCAGGGATGGAAGGCTGATCCCGCCACCGTTGAGAGGCTTTCTAAAAGCCAGCCTGATATTAATTACCAGGAAGACATTGTTCCTCATTTTAAACTGCCTGAGGTTTTGACTGATTCAAAAGGCCGCAGGATTAAGAATTCATATTCGTGGGAATCTGAAAGGCGGCAGGAGGTGCTTGAACTTTTCAGACAAAATGTTTACGGAAGAGTTCCATCCACTCCATATACAAAGGACTTCAGGGTGGTGAATGAAGACAGGAACGCCATCGGAGGGGCCGCCACTTTAAAGCAGGTAGAGATAATGATAAAAAGCGATGGCCGGGAACTTGCAATACATCTTACATTGTTTATCCCTAACAATGCGTCACACCCTGTTCCGGTATTTTTGCTGATCAATAACAGGGATCCGGAGAATACTGATCCTGCCCGGCAGGTCAGGAGTGAGTTTTGGCCGGTGGAGGAGGTCATAGCACGCGGTTACGCGATCTCAGCCTTTTACAATGACGACGTTGATCCCGATAATTTTGATGATTTCCGGAACGGGATCCATGGAATTCTCGACAGGGGGGAAAGAAGTGATGATTCGTGGGGCACATTGGCTGCATGGGCCTGGGGAGCAAGCCGCTGCATGGACTATTTTGAGACAGACAGGGATATCGACAGCAGGAAAGTGGCTGTGGTCGGACATTCCCGCGGGGGCAAAACAGCACTTTGGGCCGCAGCTGAAGACAAACGCTTTGCCATGGCTGTCGCCAATGAATCAGGCTGTGGAGGAGCTGCACTTGCTCGCAGAAAATACGGCGAAACGGTTGCCAGAATAAACAAGGTATTTCCCCACTGGTTCTGCCTTAATTACAGAAAGTGGAACAACAATGAAGATGCCATGCCGGTAGATATGCATATGCTTATCTCGCTTATTGCGCCACGGGCCGTTTATATAACCTCGGCTGACCAGGATCTGTGGGCCGATCCGAGAGGATCATATCTTTCACTTTTTAACTCGATGCCTGTTTACAGGCTTTATTATCCCGACATGACACTTCCGCGACAGATGCCCCCGCTTAATTCTCCGGTCATCAGCGGCAAAGCAGCATATCATATAAGAGACGGTGTCCATAACCTGCTTCTAAAGGACTGGAACTGGTTCATGGATTTCAGCGATAAAACTCTGAAATAATATGACAATGGTTTTGATACAGGCCGATACCATGAGATCGGAATTCAGACGAGTCCTGATAAGGAATGGATTTACTGAGGAAAAAGCAGACATCTGTGCCAGGATCTTCATGATGAACACACTTGAAGGCATTTCATCACACGGTGTCAACCGCTTTCCCCGGTTCGTCGAGTATATAGCGAAAGGGATCGTAAAGCCTGCTGCAGAACCTTCGCTTATCATGAGTTCAGGTGCGGCGGAACACTGGGACGGCAACCTGGGTCCGGGCCCCCTGAATGCACTTAAGGCAACTGACAGGGCAACGGAACTTGCCTCATTTCACGGCATCGGGATGGTGACCCTCAGGAACACGAATCACTGGATGAGAGGCGGAACATACGGCTGGAATGCGGCTGGAAAGGGATTTGCCTTTCTGTGCTGGACAAATACTATGGCAAACATGCCGGCATGGGGAGCCAAAGACTGCCGCATCGGCAACAACCCCCTGGTTTTTGCCATCCCTTACGGGGAAGAAGCCATAGTACTTGATTTTGCCATGTCTCTGTATTCATACGGGAAACTTGAAGTTTATAAACTGGCAGGAGAAAAGCTGCCATATCCTGGCGGATTTGATTCAAATGGCAACCTCACTGATGATCCCTCGGAGATACTTCAGACCTGGAGAGTGCTGCCTGTCGGCTACTGGAAGGGATCAGGCCTTTCTCTCATGCTCGACATCTTTGCTGCATCATTGTCAGGAGGTTTTTCAACCTGTGAGATATCACAAAAAGACGCGGAATGCTCCCTTTCACAGGTGTTTATAGCCATAAACATGAAAAACCTTCCCGAGGGAAGGGACTTTCAGGAAACAATAAACAAAATAATCGCTGACCTGAAAAAGTCCGATCCTGTTGTGCCAGGCAATGAACCCAGATTTCCCGGCGAGAATACGATCAGATCGAGAAACAAGAATCTGAGAGACGGGATTCCGGTGAATGAAGAGGTTTGGGATCATATTCTTTCCCTGTAAGAAGCTCAGAGTTCTTCCTTCCTGATCTCTGATTCTATATTGTTCCTTGAGCAGAAATCGCGGATGCTCTGCCTGACAGGATTTATTATGTCAGGATAGGTTGTGCCGAACCTTACCTTTTCTTTCTTCCCCGATTTCATAAAGAAAACAACGCTGAGCGGGTATATTTCCGTTTTTGATATTTCTTTCGCCTGCAACTCCCTGACAGGAAGAACCGAATTCCTTTTCATCCTGATGCTGTCTTCACCGATTTCAATGAATTTGTCGCCTTTTCCCACGCCTGAATTGATCTGGAAGTATCCGAATCCAAGGAGGAAAATAATTGTCAGCCAGAGCGATCTGTTTGCCTCAAAGGAACTGTAGTTAGTTATAAGCCAGCCAAAGGCGATTATTATGCAGAGAATCCCCAGTACGAGCTGAAATATCCTTGTAAGCCTGTTGCTTTTGCTTACTTCAAGTGAAAAGTAATTTCCATTCATTTATCCTGTCGAATTATAATATTACTAATTTTATAGACTATAATATTATTATTCAGCAAATTTACTTAAATACTTACCACTCAAAACTGTTCTATGAAAAGAAATTATTATCTGATCTCACTTATCTTCCTGATTTTCTTTGCTATTTCATTTCTGACAAACATTCTCGGGTCAATAAATCCTAATGTCAGCGACAGTTATTCACTTACCGGGACAATGACGGGAATGCTTCCGTTTTCCTTTTTCATTGCATACGGGCTTATGTCGATCCCTGCCGGAATGATAATTCAAAAATACCAGGAGAAAAGGAGTCTTACCGTCGCCTGGATATTATCATTCGGAGGCGCTTTGCTTTTTTCACTTTTCCCGGTGTTCCCCGTTTTTCTTTTTTCGCTTTTTATGATAGGATGCGGGATGGCCATAATGCAGGTGGCAATATATCCGCTGCTGAGAGTCGCAGGGGGAGAGGAGCATTTTGCCTTTAACTCTGTAATTGCCCAGCTTGTATTCGGAGCTGCCTCGTTTCTTAGCCCATTCGTCTATTCATATCTTGTCCTCGGCCTCGGAAACAGCGCTGCCACAAATGATAAACTGATAAAATTCGCGGCAACAATGACTCCTCCTGACCTTCCATGGGTTTCCATATACCTTCTGTTTACACTTGTCAGCCTGCTGATGGTCCTGATAATTGTTGCCACAAGGTTTCCCAAGGTTGAGCTTAAGGCTGAAGAAGTTGTCGGAGCATGGAAAACACATGTGGAACTGTTCAGACAGAAAAAGGTAATCGCATTCTTCTTCGGTATATTCTGCTATGTGGGAACTGAACAGGGTATTGCAAACTGGATATCTGAATTTCTGAGGACATATCACGGCCTTACGCCTGAAATTGAAGGCGCGCGCACGGTGGGACTTTTCTGGGGGTTGATGACAGTGGGATGTTTTCTCGGCCTGGCTCTGCTTAAAATTATTGACAGTAAAATCGTTCTCAGGATATTCACTTTTGCCGGACTTATAATTCTGACATTTACACTTTTCGGCGGTTCGGGATTTGCCCTTTTCGGATTTCCTGCTCTTGGCTTCTGCCTTTCTGTGATGTATGCGATTATTTTTTCCCTTGCATTGAACAGTGTGGATAAAGCTCATGGTTCATTTTCGGGGATTCTTTGCACCGGTATTGCCGGTGGTGCTATTGTCTCCCTGCTGATTGGCAAACTTAAAGATCTGATTGGGTTGCAGGCGGGAATGACGGTTCTTTATCTTACCATGGGCTATATTCTCAGCCTCAGTTTCTGGGCAAAACCGATAGTTAAAAACGCAACAATTACACGAAAAAGCAAAACTGCCCTTAATAATCAGCAATATGGAAAGAAATGAATTAAAAAATCAGATCATGGCTGTAAAAGCCCGAAAAACTATTATGGCGGCACCGGTATTAACTGCTGCCATTGCTATGTTCCTCCTGATAAGCCTTTTGTCCTGCAAGGCCCAGGATACAGGCTGGAGGCAGCTTTTCAACGGAAAGGATCTTACCGGGTGGAAGCATGCCGGCCCTGGTTATATGACAGTTGAAAACGGATTGATAAGAGGAAACGGCGGAATGGGACTTTTATACTGGGCCGGTGAGAAATTAGGCAACTGCACGATAAAGGTCGTCTGGAAGATGCGTGATGAGAACAGCAACTCAGGAATATTCATCCGCGTACCGATCGAGCCGCGTGAGGAATGGATGCCCGTACATTACGGTTATGAGGTTCAGATTGACAATAAGCCCGAACTCTCAGATGAAGACGAATACCATTATACAGGCACCTTGTATTCGCTTACAAAACCTTTGGCCAAACCCGGGAAACCCGGCCCTCAATGGAATACAACGGAGATCACTCTCGATGGCCCGCGGACCATAGTATATGTAAATGGGGAAAAGGTAACGGATTATACTGAAGGCGACCCTGTTCCGGAACGAAAATTCGATTTTGAGCCATACAGGGGACCCCGGCCCGATTCAGGATATATCGGCGTTCAGAATCACGGCGATGCCGATGTTGTGTTTTTCAGGGAGATAGCAGTAAAACCTCTTAAGAAGAAATAACATTCTGACCTGATTATAATAATCCTATTGAAGTATGAAGACATCAGACAATTTCCCTGAATCCAACAGGGACCTGTCACGCAGAAGCTTTGTAAAGACAGCTGCTTCCGGGGCCGCAGCCCTGACAATTGTTCCATGCTTTGCAGTAAGCGGGCTCGGACATAAAGCTCCGAGCGACAAGCTGCTGATAGCCGCTATCGGGTGCGGCGGAGAAGGAGCCGATGATATCCGTCATTATGCCATTGCCCCAAAGAAAAATGCTGAAATAGCATTACTGTGCGATGTTGATGACCGGCAGGCCGCCCCCAGGATAAAAGAATTTCCTAAGGCAAAATTTTATCACGACTGGCGTGAAATGTTTGACAGGGAAAGCAGGAATTTCGATGCCGTTTCAGTGGCAATCCCCGATCATAACCATGCGGTTGTAGGGCTTGCCGCCATGCAGCTGAAGAAACATCTGTATCTTCAGAAACCGCTTACACATGATATCTATGAAGCCAGGGTTCTGACAAAGGCTTCCGAAAAATACAGGGTTGTAACACAAATGGGCGACCAGGGTGCATCCTGCGGGGGGATGAGAACTCTCAGGGAATGGATTGAAGCCGGTGTCCTGGGAGAAATCGAAAAAGTGTTCTGTTGGACCGACAGACCCGTATGGCCTCAGGGTATACCATGGCCCGAGTCACATCCCGCCGTCCCCAAAGAGCTTAACTGGGATCTCTGGCTCGGCACTGCAGAAGAGACCGGCTATATTGACAACCTGGTACCGTTTAACTGGAGGGGCTGGTGGAAATTCGGAACCGGTGCCCTTGGCGACATGGGCTGCCATATCATGGGACCACCGTTTAAGCTTCTTGACCTGGGATATCCTGTCGAAGTGTCGTGCAGTGCAAGCACTGTCTATACAGGAATCTTCAAAGAGGGTGTTTTCCCGGAAAGCGGACCGGTTTCAAGTTCCATCAGATTCAAATATAATCTCAAAAATGGAAAGAACCTCGACCTTTACTGGATGGATGGCGGAATCACACCTGAACGGCCATATGAAATTGAGCCTGACCTTAATATGAATGATGTTATGGGTGACTGGCCCGGGCTGAACGATTATGAAGGCGCTACCTTGTTTATAGGTACAAAGGGCAAAGCAGCATGCGGATGGGGGGGCAGGAATCCGATTCTGCTTCCTCTTTCACTTAACAAGGACCTGAAAATCCCTGAGAAATATCCAAGGGTGGAAGGCGACATGGATGGTCACTGGTGGCAGTGGATAGATGCCTGTATTGCGGGCTACGGAAATATGGAAGTAGACTCCCCCTTTGTCGGATATGCCGGTCCGCTTACCGAAACTGTTCTCATGGGAAACCTTTTGCTCAGATGTTTTAACATCCAGAAAAAAATATCAAGGAAGGATCCTGTGTATGGCGAAATGGAGGGAATGGTCTTCCCCGGACGATATATGAGTTACAAATGGGATGGAGAAAACATGAGAATAACCAACTTTGAAGCAGCAAACCGGTTTGTGAAAAGAGAATACAGAAAAGGTTGGGGTGAGATGAAAATCTGAATCATCCAGAATTCATTGATCAGGCACTCAGCAAGAGCCTGTTTCAGGAATCCGTGAAACCGCAAGGTGTGCAAAGTTTACCCGGGGCTCTGACAACATAAAAAAATCAGTTTATTAGAATCCCTGAAAGTATGCGTGCACACTTTGCGGTTTTTGTGTTCCTTGTTTTGACAGAGTGTTTCTGCCTTTGTTTAAAGAATGACTCTGCATCCCGTTAAGCTCTCTGCTCACATTTATTTATTTTCTTCCGTTTTAATATCATTTTAATTTTTTTTTAATCATATTTTTATTTTAAATTTGAGAATCTAACTAACCTGGTTCTTATGTCAAATAACATTTCGGCCGCACGGCCTTTAGTTATCGGTAAACATTTCATGACCGTTAGCAGACATTCCTGATTTAAAAACCTAAATCAATCTAATTATGCGTATCAGTACCAATCCAGTGCATCTAAAGAGAAGGAGTCTGATTTCCTTTCTCTTGCTCAGTTTTGCGGTCTCCTTTGCAGCAGCACAGCAGAGGACAGTGACCGGGACTGTGAGTTCGGCAACAGAAGGGCCGCTTGTAGGTGTCAACATTGTTGTTCAGGGAACGTCAACAGGTGTGGCAACGGATATCAACGGTAATTATTCAATTGCAGTTCCCGGGCCGCAGGCTGTCCTGGTTTTCAGTTATATCGGTTATAATCCTCAGTCTGTGACTGTAGGTAACCAGAACAGAATCAATGTTGTACTCGAACCTGCCCTGAGCGCCCTTGGTGAAATTGTCGTTACAGGGTACAGCCAGCAAAGGAAAAAGGAGATCACAAGCTCAATTTCCAATGTCAAGTCGGACGAATTTAACAAAGGCTACGTCAACAGGGCTGAGCAGCTCATCGTTGGCAAGGTCGCAGGATTGTCGATCAGCAAGCCCGGCGGTAATCCCAACGAGGGCTTTAACATTCGTCTCAGGGGGTTGAACACAGTTGGGGCAAATACCCAGCCGCTTGTTGTTGTTGATGGCGTTATCGGTGCCTCGCTTGAAAATGTTGATCCCAACGATATAGAATCAATAAGCGTCCTTAAGGATGGTTCAGCGGCGGCTATTTATGGAACAAGAGGATCAAGCGGTGTTATAATTGTAACAACAAAGAAAGGTAAGAAAGGTACTTCTGTCGTGGAGTATAACGGGTATGTAACGACAGAAACAGTGGCAAAATCAACTCCGGTTATGAATGCAAAAGAATGGAGGGCCCTTTCAAAGGAACTTGGCGCCGGAACAGATTTCGGATACAGCACCGACTGGTTCAAGGAAACGACACAGAATGCTATCTCACATGTTCACAACCTCTCTGTTTCAGGGGGAAGTGAGAATTCGAGTTACCGTGCCTCCATCAACTACCACAATGCCCAGGGTGTTATACTTAATACCGGATTTCAGCAGCTTAACGGAAGAATTAACTTCACCCAGAAAGCGATGAACGATAAGTTCACTCTTGATGTAAACCTGGGAGCCACCGATAAAATCGCCAAATACGGATTTGCCGATGCTTTCAGATATGCTTCAGTGTATAACCCGACAGCTCCGGTCAGAAGCAGCGATCCTGCTTATCAGATTTATGACGGATATTTCCAGCAGGTTCTTTACGATTACTATAATCCCGTTCAGATACTTGAGGAAAACAGGAATGACGGAAAAGACAGGCTGCTTCTTATGGCTGTCAAAGGGACATACCAGATAATGAAAGGCCTCTCTGTTGATGCGTTCTATTCAAGGCAAAATGCCAATTACCTGAGAGGCCGGTATTACGACAAAAACAGTTACTGGGTTGGCAGGGACAGGAACGGTCTCGCCGCAAGAGGTTTTGACATTAACATGACGCAACTGTTCTAATCATCACTGAGGTGGACAGGCGATATAGCACCTTCGGTAAACCTTAACGCTGTAGGTGGCTATTCATACCAGGACTTCCAGTATGAGGGTGCATATGCAGAGGGCGGAGATTTTCTGACTGATGCATTCACTTATAATAATCTGGAAGCTGCACTCGACTTTGCAAACGGTATCGGAAGTGTAAGCAGTTATAAGAATTCCAACAAACTTATTGCATTCTTCGGACTCCTTAATCTCAACATTAAGGACATTTGGTTCGTTACAGCCAGCGCACGATATGAAGGTTCATCACGTTTCGGGGCTGACAATAAATGGGGGTTGTTCCCGGCTTTGGGCGGTGGTGTCGACCTGGCACATTTCCTGAACAACGAAGCTGTTAATGTGCTTAAACTCCGTGCAAGTTACGGGGTCACAGGTAACCAGCCGGGTTCAAGCTATCTTTCCCTTCTGAGGCTTGGACCTTCCGGTAACTTCTTCTATAACGGTGAATTCGTTCCTGGATATGCTCCGGTTAGTAATGCAAATCCGAACCTTAAATGGGAGAAAAAATCTGAGTTTGATGCCGGCCTCGATTTTGCATTTCTGAATTCGAAACTCTATGGTTCCCTTGATTATTATACAAGAACAACGACTGACCTTCTTTTCGAATATGAAGTCCCTGTCCCGCCGAACCTTTATACAAGAGCCCTTGTAAATCTTGGTGAGATCAGAAGCAGCGGACTTGAATTGTCGCTTACCTGGAACGCGGTCGAAAGTGGCGACTTCACATACAATATGTCACTTACGCCTTCATATAACCTTGTAAATAAACTGGTATCACTTTCAGGAACCTATAACGGGGCTGAACTTAGTTACGGAACAAGGGACCTCGGGGGCATGGGAGCTCCTGGCCAGAGTTCAGTGCCTCTTGTAAGGGCTGAAGAAGGAAAACCTATCGGACAGCTTTGGGCACTTGTATATAAGGAAATAGATGAGAACGGAAACCTGATCTTTGAGGATGTACATAAAGACGGAACCATAGACCCTCTTGACAGACAGGTGGTAGGACACGGATTACCCAAACTGCTTCTCGGATTCGGTAATAATTTTACCTATAAAAACTGGGATTTGAGCATATTCTTCCGCGGTGTCTTCGGACATGACCTTATTAATTCATACCGTGCTTTCTATGAAGTGCCACAGATGATAAAATCTTATAACCTTCCGAAGACTGCAAAGAATATGAAGAACCCGAAAACTGGTGTTTACCTGAATAACTCATCGGGCATTCTTTCCAGCTATCATGTTGAAAACGGAGACTTCGTCGCACTCGATAACATGAGCCTCGGGTATAACTTCAAACTTCCGGCCGGAGGTCAGTTCAACAAGATAAGACTCTACCTTGCAGGTAATAACCTGTTTTACATTACAGGCTACAAAGGCGTCGATCCAAACCCGAGATACGGCGATATCGAAGATAACAACAATCCTCTGGTACCGGGAGTCGACAGGAGAAATACCTGGTTCAGAACAAGATCGGTTACTTTTGGTGCAAACTTTGTATTTTAATCCTGAAAAAGTATAAGACATGAAAACAATGTATATAGGCAGAATTAAAAAATATCTTGTACTGAGTACAGTTACGATATTTACATTACTGGTGACCATAATTAACCAATCGTGCACCAACCTGGATGAGGAGCTTTATGATTCAGTTACTCCTTCAAACTTCTTTACAACACAGGAAGAATTTATTTCAGCACTGGGAGCCGCTTATACCCGGTTTGCCGACTGGGCTACCTCCGACGGAACAATGGCTCTGCAGGAAACTACAACCGACGAAATGGTTGTTCCGACACGCGGTCAGGACTGGGATGACGGAGGAAACTGGAGAAGGCTCCATCTGCACTCATGGACCAAGGAAGACTACCAGATGAGCAATGGCTGGGACTTTGGATTCGCAGGTGTTAACACTGCAAACCGTCTGATCTACCAGTTCCAGACACTCGTCGGGAGCGGTCAGGTTGATCAGGAACTTGCAGACGCCTTCATCGCCGAACTCCAGACTGTACGCGGCTTCTTCTACTGGCAGCTGATTGACATGTTTGGAAATGTTCCTCTTGTCACTGACTTTGCAAATGCTGAATCGGCCCCTGCAACAAAACCAAGGGCCGAAGTATATAGCTTTGTTGTAAGCGACCTTGAAGCAGCAGTTCCGAAATTGTCAAAAGCAGTTGACGGTACCACATACGGTCGTATGAATTACTATGCAGGAAAAACCCTTCTGGCAAAATTATACCTCAATGCTCAGGTTTACAGCGGAACTGCACAGTGGGACAAGGTTATTGCCGCTTGTGATGAGGTAATTAACTCGGGTAAATATTCTCTCGAGAACAACTTCTTTGCAAACTTCAATGTGAACAATTCGGGATCGAAGGAGTTCATTTTTGCAATACCATATGATCAGGTATTCTTCCAGGGTTTCCAGTACGGAATAAAATCACTTCATTATGGAAACCAGGATACATATAATTTCACTGCACAGCCCTGGAATGGCTTCTGCTCCCTTGAAGAATTTTATAATTCGTTCGATGATGCCGATATCAGAAAAGGAGATGCAGGTACTCTGACAGGACCTGCAACAAAAAGGGGTACATTCCTTGCTGGTTATCAGTGGAAGGCAGGAGGAGGGCTTGTGATGGACGATGGATATGAAGTTCCGCAGCCAAACCGCCAGCCGGTTCCATTGCTTGGTGATCCAGATGGTGCTCCTCTGAACCTGGGTAACATTGGTTCAACACAGCCTCAGATAAATGAGCTTGGACCTCAGGCTTATCGCCAGGCAGGTGTCAGAATTGGCAAATGGGAATATGCACTTGGCTCACAACCACAGAATATGAGCAATGACTATGCTGTTTTCCGCTATGCCGATGTTCTTCTCATGAAGGCTGAAGCACTTTTCAGAAAGGGAAACGAAGATCAGGCACTTATACTTGTTAACCAGATCAGAGCACGTGCAGGCGTTCCGGCTCTCACATCACTCGATGGCCCTCTCAGCTATGATATGACCGGTCCGGTTGTTCCGGGTGGTGAACTTTTCAACGAAATCGGCCGTGAAATGGCATTTGAGAACCACAAGCGTACAAACCTGATCCGCTGGGGTTTCTTTACAGATGTACAGAAATGGGTTCTGCCTTTCTATAATCCGGGCGACAGAATTGAAACAGGTGCATTTACAAAATTGTTCCCGATACACAAGGATAAAATTTCAGCAAATTCAAATCTTACACAAAATCCGGGATACTAGGAATTTTACCGGATTGTCTCTTTCAGTAGAGCAGGCAGTTGTCAGATTTGCCTGCTCTCTTTTTATGAAATTACAGTAATGAGCTTCAGAGTAGAATTATTAAAATCAGTGATTCTGATCTCAGCCCTGACCGCTTCATGCACGAGAGGGCCTGATAACTCAGCCGCCGGGACTATATTCACTCTCCTTAACCCTGATATTACAAATATCAGCTTTATAAACAAAATCGATTACACTGAGGAATTCAATACGTACACTTACCGAAACTTTTATAATGGAGCCGGAGTCGGCCTTGCCGATTTAAATAATGACGGTCTTATCGATATTTATTTCTGCAGCAACCAAACCGGAAATAAACTTTACCTGAACAAGGGAGACTTTAAATTTGAAGATATAACCGAAAAGGCCGGTGTCGGTTGCCTCGGATCATGGTCGACAGGAGTTACAATAGCAGATGTAAACGGTGATGGATGGAATGATATTTATGTTTGTAAATCGGGAGTTTCAGGCGGACAGGGTAGGTCAAACGAATTATTCATTAATCACGGCAACCTTACATTCACCGACGAAGCAAAGGAATACGGGCTTGACAACTTCGGACTGTCAAACCACGCATCTTTTTTCGACTATGACAGAGACGGCGACCTCGATTGTTATTTGCTTAACAATTCATACAGGTCGGTTACAGGCTTTGACATGATACCGGGACAAAGAGAAATACCTGATTCTCTGGGAGGAAATAAACTGTTCAGGAACGATAACGGCCATTTTGTGGATGTTACAAAGGAATCAGGGATCTACTCAAGCAAGATAGGATTCGGTCTGGGTGTAAACGTAGCCGATATCAACCGCGACGGCTGGCCCGACATCTATATTTCAAACGATTTTTTCGAGCGCGACTATCTTTATATAAATGATCGCGACGGCACTTTCACCGAATCACTCGAAGACTGTATGACAGAAATAAGCCAGGGAGCAATGGGCGCCGATGTTGCTGACCTGAACAACGACACATGGCCCGAAATTTATGCTACAGAGATGACAGCAGAGGACAATGCCAGGCAGAAAACAAAAGTCCTGTTCGATACCTGGGATACTTACAGAAAGAAAGAAACCAGGGGATATTTTCATCAGTTTACACGTAATGTACTTCAGCTCAATAACAGAAACGGCTCATTCAGCGAAATCGGAAGGTACAGCGGAGTTGCTGAAACAGACTGGAGCTGGGGTGCCCTTATTACGGATCTCGACAACGATGGATGGAAAGATATCTTTGTGGCAAACGGGATTTACAAGGATCTTCTCGACAGGGATTTCCTCGATATATATTCAGACCCTTCAATAATGAGGTCAATGATAAAGACCGAAAAGTCGGCCATTCTCCGGCTTATCGAAATGATCCCTTCCGTGAAGATTCCCAATTACGCATTTCACAACAATGCTGACCTCACATTTACAAACCTCTCTGAGAAATGGGGACTCAATACTCCTTCATTTTCAAACGGGGCGGCATACGGTGATCTTGATAATGACGGTGACCTTGACCTTGTGGTGAATAATGTAAATATGCCCCCTTTTGTTTACCGTAATGAAACAGTGGAAAGAAAAAGCGGAAATTATCTTGTTTTAAAACTTTGCGGAACCGGCAAAAACACCGGGGCTGTAGGGGCCAATGCCATGCTATTTGCCGATGGCCTGATTAGTTATCAGGAACTTGTTCCAGCCCGTGGCTTCCAGTCAAGTGTCGACTGCCGGTTGCATTTTGGGCTGGGCCAATTACAAACCGTTGATTCATTGTTAATAATGTGGCCCGATGGAAGACATTCAGTATTGAATAATGTTAAGGCAAACCAGTTCCTGACAATTGCAGAGGGAAAATCCACCGAAAAGGAAGTAAAGAAGCAGGCATCAGTCTCACATACGGTATTCAAAAGGATGAATGAAATTAATGGTCTTATTTTCAAACATTCTGAAAACGAATTCAGCGATTTTGACCGCGACGGGCTTCTGTTCAACATGCTTTCTTACGAAGGCCCGAAAATAGCTGTATGCGATATTAACAAAGATGGTCTTGAAGATGTTTTCATCTGTGGTGCAAAGGATTCGCCGGGGGCCTTGTTTGTGCAAAACAGGAACGGAGGCTTTGTCAGGAAAAATCAGGCTGCTTTTGAAGCTGACAGGATTTCTGAAGATACCGATTGTGCCTTTTTTGATGCCGATAATGATGGTGACAGCGATCTGTATGTGACAAGCGGGGGAAATGAATTTCCATCAAGTTCATCTGCACTGGCCGACCGTCTGTATATAAATGACGGTAACGGGAATTTTTCAAAATCATCGCAGATACTCCCCGTCGCTGCATATATAAGCACGTCATGTGCCGAACCCTGCGACTTTGACAATGACGGTGATATTGACCTCTTTGTGGGAGCCAGGCTCCAGCCGTTTGCATACGGATTGCCTGTTGACGGCTATCTGCTTGAGAACGATGGAAGGGGATATTTTAAAGATGTATCTGGTGACAGGGCTCCGGCCCTGAAAGGCATAGGTATGATTGCAGATATGACCTGGGCGGACATTGACAATGACGGCGATCAGGACATGGTGATTGTTGGTGACTGGATGCCTGTTAAAGTTCTCATAAACAACAACGGCCAATTTACAGATGAATCAGAAAAATCCGGGATGAAAAATACAGAGGGCTGGTGGCATACAATTGAAGCCGAAGATATTAATGGCGACGGTTATGTTGATTTTGTTCTGGGGAATCACGGTCTTAATTCATTTTTTAAGGCTTCAGACGAAAGGCCCGTGATGATGTATGTAAATGATTTTGACCTTAATGGTTATGTTGAGCAGATCATATGCACTTATAAGGGTGATAAAGCGTATCCTCTGGCGGGAAAGGATGAAATTGTAAAGCAGATCCCTTCCCTTGAAGCAAAATATCCTAAGTTCGCCGATTACATTGATCAGACGATTGAGGATATTTTTCCTCAACAGGTAATTGAGAGATCTTTGCTGCTTAATGCCAGAATAATGCAAAACTCAGTTCTGATAAATACCGGGCAGGGTTCGTTCAAGATGGTCGCTTTGCCAGCGGAAGCCCAATTATTCCCGGTCTGGTCGGCAATGGTCGATGATTTTAACAAAGATGGTAAAAAGGACATTCTTATTGGAGGAAACCAGTCGAAAGCCAAACCCCAGACTGGTATCTATGAAGCAGGATTCGGACTCTTGCTTCTGGGCGATACTGCCTCGACATGGAAACCGCTCCCGCCTCTGGCCTCAGGCTTTTTTACAAGGGGAGATATAAGAGACATGAAGATTGTCAGGACAGGAAACGAATCCGTCATTATTGTTGCAAGAAACAACGAAAATTTACACTTTTACAAATACTGATATATTTATATGAAGAACAGTCTGATCCGTATCTTTCTGATCGCACTTTCAGCGGGACTTATTGTTGTCTCCTGTACCCCCAGGTCAAGGTACGAAAGGAAATTAAAACACGAACTGTCAAGCGGAGTGCGCCAGGATTCATTGTTTATGGGAATGTATCTTGGAATGCCTGAAAAGGAATTCTATGTCCATTGCTGGAATTTGAACCACAAGGGACTCATAAAACAGGGTCCCAGCAATACCACCGTTGAATACATTATGAAGGATGAACTTAAATATCCGGCCTCGATGAACTTTTATCCTTCTTTTACTGATGGAAAGATATCTGAGATGCCTGTAAAATTCCAGTATACCGGATGGGCACCATGGAACAAGAGCTTATCATCGGACAGCCTTCAGATAGATGTTCTGAAATGGTTCGAGAAGAAATATGGTGATCGGTTCCTGAAAATTAATCATCCGGAAAAAGGATCTGCTTATGTCAAGATCACCGGCAACCGCAGGATAACCATTTTCAGGGAAAATGAGATGACGGTCTGGGCAGTTTTTACCGATATGTCTGTAAAACAGACAGTAAATGACAGTCTGGGAAAAGTTGTTTCACCTCGGAAGTAATGAAGAACAGAAATAGAATATGATAACCGGAAGAATCAGACTGTTTAAAATTGTATATATCGTTATTCTGATAATGTCTTTTTGTGCCTGCGGCCGGCCTGGCGGAAATAACAGGGGAAAACTCTTCACATCCATGCCCGGGTCGGCCACTCATGCAGGGTTTGTGAATCAGCTTAACTACGATATTCAGCTGAAAAACAAATTCAATATTTATACTTACAGGAATTTTTATAACGGAGGCGGTGTGGCTCTGGGGGATGTTGACAATGATGGTCTTATTGATATATTTCTGACTTCAAACATGGGGGCCAATGCACTTTATCTGAATAAGGGAAACTTTGAATTTGAAGATATTTCAGAAAGTGCAGGTATAAAAGGGAAAGGTCAGTGGTCTACAGGAGCCACCATGGCCGACGTTAACGGCGACGGGCTAATTGATATATATGTTTGTAATTCAGGTAACCTCGAAGGTGATGACAGGCACAATGAGCTGTATTTAAACAATGGTGACAGGACTTTTACCGAAAGGGCGAATGAGTATGGACTTGACGACCGTGGTTACTCGACACATGCCGTTTTTTTCGACTACGACAAGGATGGGGACCTTGATATGTATCTTCTTAACAATTCATCAAGGGCTATAGGAAGCTTCAATCTGAAAGAAAACCTCAGGCACGTGAGAGATTCTATCGGGGGCGACAAGCTTTTCAGAAACGATAACAATCACTTTACTGATGTAAGTGAGAAAGCAGGCATCCTGGGAAGCGTAATTGGTTTCGGCCTTGGAGTTACAGTGGGAGATATCGATCAGGACGGCTGGATGGATATCTACGTATCGAATGATTTCTTTGAAAGGGATTATATTTATCTGAACAATCATGACGGGACCTTCAGAGAAACTCTTCCAAAAATGATCAGATCAATATCGGCTGCTTCGATGGGGGCTGATATGGCGGATATTGACAACGATCACTACCCCGAAATTTTTGCAACAGATATGGTGCCTGAGCATAATGACCGCCTCAAGACCAAAACTACTTTTGACAGTTGGAACAGCTATTCGGCGAATATCAGAAATGGTTATTACCAGCAATTTACCCGCAATATGCTACAGCTTAACAATGGAGACGGAACATTCAGCGAAATAGGCCGGCTCGCAGGAGTTAATGCCACCGACTGGTCGTGGGGCGCGCTGATTATGGACCTTGATAATGACGGATTGAAGGATATTTTCGTGGCCAACGGAATATATAAGGACCTTACAGATCAGGATTACCTGCAGTATTTTTCAAACCGCGACATGGTGATGTCAATAATCACCGATAACAAAGTTGATTACAAAGCACTCATCGATGCTATCCCTTCAGTGAAAATTCCAAGTTATGCTTTTAAAAACAATGGAAATTATAACTTCAGGAATGTTGCCGGAGAGTGGGGCCTTGACGAGCCCGGATTTTCGAATGGCTCAGCTTACGGTGATCTTGATAATGACGGAGATCTCGACCTGGTGGTCAATAACGTTAATATGCCGGTCTTTATTTATCGTAACGAAACAGACAGACTTCTTCCGGATAATCACTATCTGAAGATTATCCTCAGGGGATCGGGTCTGAATACGTCTGCTATCGGGGCCAAAATCACTGCAAAAAGCAATGGAAGAACTTTTTATCTGGAACAGATGCCTATGCGCGGTTATCTTTCAACAAGCGACAACCGCCCCAACCTTGGCCTTGGCTCTATTGACATTCTTGATTCGTTGATCGTTGAATGGCCTGATGACAAAGTGACTATACTGAAAGATGTGGCAGCCGGACAGACTCTTGAACTGAAACAGGAGGATGCTCTGGGTTTAAAATATCATTCAGCGGATTCACTTAGAAGAGGCGACAAATACTTTAAAGATATAAGCACTGGCAAACTTATCGACTTTGTTCATATTGAAAATGAGTTTAATGATTTTGAACGTGATCCTCTCCTGTACCACATGATGTCGACGGAGGGACCTCATATGTGCAGCGGGGATGTGAATGCCGATGGTCTTGAAGATCTTTTTATTTGTGGTGCAAAAGATCAGCCCGGGGCACTCCTGATTCAGCAGGCAAATGGCAGGTTCATTCCTTCCGATACAAGCCTTTTTTATGAAGACAAGACCTCTGAAGATACTGATTGTGCAATGTTCGATGCTGACGGTGATTCAGATATCGACCTGTATGTTGCAAGTGGAGGGAATGAGTTTCCGGAAAGTTCTTCAGCCCTCGCCGACCGCCTGTATTTAAACGACGGGAAAGGTCGTTTCATAAAATCAGCCCAGGTATTGCCGGCCGGCAGATATGAGAGCACATCCTGTATAAAGCCGTGTGATTTTGACAATGACGGTGTTATTGAGATTTTTGCCGGAATACGGCTGAAGCCTTTTGCATACGGAGTTCCGGCAAATGGCTACCTGCTCGAAAATGATGGCAAAGGAAAGTTTTTTGACGTGACATCAAAACTGGCTCCTGATTTGACAAATATTGGCATGATCAGAGATATGCTATGGGAAGATGTTGACGGAGATACCGATAAAGATATGATTGTTGCCGGGGAATGGATGCCGCTGAAGGTCTTTATTAATGACAAAGGTGTTTTCAGAGAGAAAAAGGATGCTTTTGGCCAGTTACGTACTGAAGGTTGGTGGAACTGTCTGGCATCAGGTGATTTTGACAACGATGGTGATATCGACTTTATTGCCGGTAACCACGGATTGAATTCCCGCTTCCGTGCATCCGGGAACAAGCCTGTAAGTATGTATGTCAATGATTTTGATCTTAACGGTACAGTTGAACAGATAATATGTGCCTTTGATGGTGAACTTTCCTATCCGTTTGCTCTGAAGCATGATCTTACCCGTCAGATACCAGCCCTGGGGAGAAAATATCCCAAATATGAAATGTATAAGGATCAGCAAATAACCGATATCTTTTCTCCTGAACAATTGAAAAATTCGGTTCAACTCAGGGCATACCTGATGGAAACCTCAGTTTTTATCAATGATGGTTCAGGTAAGTTTTCAAAAGGTGACCTTCCTGTTGAAGCACAGTTTTCTCCCGTTTATGCGGCTTTTGTTGGTGATATCGACGGCGACTCAGTCCTTGATATTCTGCTGGGAGGAAATCTTTTCAATGCCAAGCCCGAGACAGGTCGTTATGATTCCAGCTATGGTACGTTTCTGCAGGGTAACGGGAAAGGCGGATTTAAAAACATACCGGCAAAGGTTTCAGGTTTCAGGCTGGAAGGAGAGATCCGTGACTTTATAAAGCTGAAAACAAAAAAAGATGTACTGTTGGTCGCTGCGGGAAGCAATGCGCCCGTGCAGGTATTTAAAATGACAGGTCAATAACCCTGACTGATGGAACAAGATTAAATTTATCTAAGGCATTTAAAGATCTGAATATTCCCGTTGTTTACTCCGACAACAAAGTATTTTTTACCAGCTGCATCCAACATTACGATTTTCCGAGTATCGCCATCTGTTCGGAATCCGCTTGCCGATGGGAATAGGGCATTGAAGGTACTTGCCGTATCACTCAGAAGGCACCATCCATAACTTGCATCATAGCGCCCGTAATTCGGTTTGGCAGTGTAATCGTTGCCGACGAGAAGAATATCTGTCTTCCCGTCTTTATCAAGGTCATGTGATATTATGTCACGGACAGGAGAAAACTGGGCTTCTGTTGGCAGCGCTGATTTAATGAACTTTCCCTTTCCGTCGTTTAGGAACAGGCAGCTTTCAAACATAACAGCCTTCTTCTTTAACGACCGGTTTATAGCTTTGCTGCCAAAGATATCCTTTGCTGTTTTTCCGGCGAAATCAGAATAGTTGGGGTACTTTTTATCAAGACCTGGGATCTGTTTCTTCAATTCATCGACCTGTGCAACAGGATAGCTAATTCCATCCTCATATGCGCAGATGATCTGATCAAGCGTCCCATTGCCGTCAAAATCATTGAGATACATTTCCACGGGTTCTTTGGCGGAAGGCTTCATCTTGGTATTGAGCCCTATATTCCCGGCAATAAGGTCAGTGTCACCATCGTTGTCAATATCTGTTGCATATATACTGTTCCACCATCCTGAGGTCTCCTTCAGACCGGCTGAGCCTGTTGCATCTTTAAAGTATCCATTGTCATTTCTTAATACGGTCACTTTCATCCATTCGCCGACCAGTATCAGGTCCTGATCACCGTCTTTGTCATAGTCAACCCATACAGCGTCGGTTACCATACCGGGCTTTTTCAGCTTTTTCATTCTTTTTTCAGTGACATCCTTAAAATGGCCACTCCCGTCATTTTCGAGCAAAAGCTGGTTTGGAGAGATTCCGTAAGCGCCTGGTACCACCCTTGATCCGACGAAAAGATCTATATCACCGTCATTGTCAAAATCGCCGGCTGCAACACATGAGCCGTTGTTGGAGGTGAATGGAAGAGATCCTTTTTCACTTTCCTTTAAATCACCCGTACCGTCGTTGATCAGCAGTCTGTCGGCAAGCAGCGGATCTCCAAGGGAGGCTTCACAGCCACCTCTGACAATATACAGGTCCTGATCCCTGTCGCCGTCTGCATCAAAAAATACGGCATCAACATCTTCAGAATATAGGTCCTTGATGAATACCGGCAGTAGCTTATCCCTGAAGGATCCGTCGGTTTGCTGAACAAATAAGGCTGAAGGCTGCTCACTGGCAGTTCCAATGAAAATATCTTCAAGACCGTCGCCGTTGACATCAGCAACGGCAAGTGCGGGCCCTTCTGACAAAAGAGTATGTGGTACAAGAAAATCCCTGTTCAGGTCGTAATACTGATTTTCCTGATGTCTGAAATCAAGCCCTGGTATATTTGCTCGGGATACCAGCAGGTCATTTTTGTTTCCGGTTCCGGTATCAATCCGTGGTTTACCGGCATTGACTGCATCGAGCGTCAGGATCTGGTCGGAAGCAACATCTTTTATAACCTCAACTGTCATATCAGGCCAGCGGACGACAACTGAATCAACTTTATCATTCCTGCCCAGACCGAAATGAAGTGCACCAAGGCTTGACGACATAAAACCTCTGGTGGGGTATTGTTCGACAACCTGTTTTTCCTTATTTGAAAATATCGTGATACGAGTTCCGATAGCAAATGGATTCAGACCTTTACCCTTCAGAACAAACGACAAAAAATGATTGTCTCGTGTTTCGGAAGCATTATTCCTGTAGATATAAGCCGGCTCATTTATGTTGTTTGCGACAAGATCGAGATCACCGTCATTATCGAGATCCGCATAAACACTTCCGTTAGAAAATGAACGGGTGTCAAAGCCCCATTCCTTTGCCATATTTGTAAACGTAAGGTCGCCGTTGTTCCTGAAAATAAAATTATAACAGGGATACAGGGGCATTTTCTCGTACAGTACCTTATCGGGAGTGTTTTTATTATCCTCGGCAGAGAAAAATTCATTATCAGTTAAGAATTTAACATAGTTCAGATCATTTGCCCTTCTGTAGATGCCGTTTGCAATGAAAATGTCCTTAAGTCCGTCGTTGTCAACATCACAGAATAAAGGTCCCCAGCTCCAGTCAGTTGCAAATATTCCGGAAAGCCTCCCGATTTCGCTGAAAATTCCGTCTCCCAGGTTAAGCTGCAGATTGTTGCGTACGAATTGATAACCATAACCGTAGCCTATCTTCATAAGGTATAAGTCATATTCATCTTCTCCACCCGACTGGACGCGTATCTTTTCTTCATCAGGAAGCATATCCAGAACAATCACGTCGAGGAGGCCATCATTATTGAAGTCGGCAACATCATTCCCCATCGATGATCGGGTTGTGTGCCGCATGTAATCCTTGAATTTATCAGTGAAAGTACCGTTACCGTTGTTAATGTAAAAGTAGTCGTCCTCGTGAAAGTCGTTTGAAATATAAATATCAGGCCAGCCATCATTATTGATGTCGTTAATGTTGACTCCAAGGCCATATCCTATCTGACTGTTGAAAATGCCTGCCTGGGTTGTTACATCATTGAAGTAGCGGTTTCCCTTGACCTCATCGTTCCTGTAAAGTCTGTCGCCGGCAAGCGAATCGTGTTCAAAACGCAGATCGCTGGCCCCGTAACTGCGGGAAGTGTGTACTGAATGATTCAGAAGGTACATGTCGAGGTCACCGTCACGGTCGTAGTCGAAGAATGCTGCCTGAGTTGAAAATCCCTGAAAGTCAAGCCCATATTTTTCTGCTTCTTCTTTGAATGTAAGATCTCCCTGGTTTATGAAGAGCTGGTTTCTGCCATGAATGCCTTTGTAATTTCCTACCTGGCAAACATATATGTCAAGGAACCCGTCTCCGTTTACGTCTGCCATTGTAACACCGGTTTTCCAGTCGCCCTGGCCTGCAACCCCTGCTTTTCCGGTGATATCTTCAAATACAAAGTTGCCTTTGTTAAGATAGAGCTTATTTGGATTCTGATTTGATGTAAAATAAAGATCCACAAGGCCGTCGTTGTTGATATCCCCGGCAGCGACTCCGGCCCCGTTATTGAAATAGAGGTATTGGATCATATTAAACTGTTCCGTTTCTGTAAGCTTGTTCACGAAGTCAACATTGGTTTCCGAAGGCGGAAGCAATGTCAAAAGTTTGTTTTCTTCATTCATGGTGGGTTTACAGGACCCGATCAGGCAAAATGCAAGTAAAAAGATTACAGAATGTTTCATATCAGAGTGTTACCGGCAGAATAATTAAATTTCAATAAACAGAAGTTCAGGATTACAGCTCATCGTCCAATTCATGGCTGAGTGTCCAAAAGTACTATTTTACATAATATGTTTTTAAGTATTGTTTTTTTTAATATTTTTTTAGTATTTTGTATTCGGAAAATTTTACCCTACTAACCTAAACCGAAGCCTATGAAACAAAACGAATCTTGAATCCGGCCGTATACGGTCTTTTTTGTCGCTATCTTTATAGCCATCAAAACCTTTTACTAACCTAATATTTATTCTTAATGACAAAACAAAATTCACACTTTGTTCCATTGCTGACGTGTTTAAAAAAACACGTTTTGCTAATGGGACTGGCAATTGTTTTATTATTGTCAGGTACTTTTCAGATTTCTGCCGCCTCTGTATCGGAAGATCAGCAAAAAACGGTAAGCGGCCGTATCACTGATGCAAACAATCAGCCCTTGCCCGGTGTAAATATTCTTGAGAAAGGCACCCTGAATGGAGCGATTTCAGATGCTGACGGAAAGTTTTCGATGAATGTTGCCTCCGCCAATTCGGTACTCGTATTCTCATTTGTAGGGTACACGACTCAGGAAGTCACCGTAGGTTCACAGTCTTCAATTAATGTTACACTGGCTGAAAGTGCCATCGGACTCGATGAAATTGTTGTGGTCGGTTATGGAACACAGCAGAAAAGAGCAATATCCGGTTCAGTTGCGAACGTCGCGGAGAAAAGCTTCAACGCAGGAGTGACCCGTACAGCTGCCGACTTTATCCAGGGTAAGGTTGCTGGTCTGACGATTACAACATCAACAGGGGATGTTACGGCAGAACAATCAATGAGGTTAAGGGGTACATCATCCCTTACCGGGAGCAGCGAGCCTTTTGTTGTTATTGACGGTGTACCGGGGCTGGGCCTGAACTCAGTTGCTCCCCAGGATATTGAGTCAATCAGCGTTCTGAAGGATGCTTCTGCTGCAGCCATCTATGGTTCCAGATCGGCCAGCGGTGTTATCCTTATAACAACCAAAAAAGGCACTAAGGACAGAACAACAGTAGATTATAATGGCTATTTTGCCATTGACAAAGTTTCAAACACTCCTGATGTTCTTACAGCAGCCGAATACAGAAAATGGGCTCAGGACAATAATGTTGATATATCCGTTTTTGATAAGGGCGCAAACACAAACTGGTTTGACGAGATAATGAGAACCGGTATAACCCAGAACCACGATCTTTCAATTTCCGGTGCTGGTGCTACCAACAGTTACAGGGTTTCTCTTTCATACCTCGACCAGGAAGGTGTTGTTATGGATAATTACCAGAAACGTTTAAATACCAGATTCGCAGTAAATCAGAAAGCACTGAAAAATAAACTGGATCTTTCCGTTTCAGGAGGTCTGAACCAGAGAGACTATCAGGCTACGGATACAAGGAACTTCGTGCTGTGCTATAACGTGGTGCCTACGATCCCTGTAAAATATGAAGACGGTACATGGTGGGATTCTGATGAATATGACCAGGGTAATCCGGTCAGAAACATGACATACAACAAGTTCCCGAAGAAAACCGGACTTATCTATGTCAATGGCAAGGCAAACCTCACTATCATCGAAGGTCTAACCGCAGGAGTAAACTTCTATAAGGAACGTGAATCGCGCGATTATGCAGACTATACCGATTCAAGGACCCGATATGGAAGAGCCGACAATGGTATTGCATCACGCGAACAGAGAACCTATGACAAACAGCTTCTCGAGACCACCGTTACCTACGGGAAAAAATTCGGGAACCATGATGTAAACCTTCTGGGAGGTTATTCATATGAGGAGAACCATTACCAGCAGGCATTTGCACGAAACCGCTATTTTGTCACTAACATATTCGGATTCAATAACCTCAGCGCTGGTGAAAACCTGTTGACAGGTGATGTTTCATCTTATGCAGATATGAGTAAGCTGATATCATTTTTCGGAAGGTTGAATTATTCACTCTCTGATAAGTATATCCTGTCAGCAGCAATACGTCGTGACGGTTCATCAAAATTCGGAAAGAACAATAAATGGGGTACCTTCCCTTCAATTTCTTTCGCATGGAGAATAATTGATGAGAATTTCATGCAGGGTACAAAAGGGTGGCTCGATGAATTGAAACTGCGTGTTGGCTACGGCCAGTCAGGTAACCAGAGCGGTCTCGCTCCATACCAGTCAATGTCGCTGTACGGTTCATCAGGACTGTATTATGATAACGGCAAATGGCACACAGCTTATTCTGTAAGCCAGAACCCGAACCCGAACCTTAAGTGGGAAACGACATCGATGTTCAACGTGGGAGTTGACTTCAGCCTGTTCAAAGCAAGATTGAGCGGTACAATTGAATACTATGACAAGACTACCAATGACCTGCTTTACAACTATGCAGTCCCCGTTCCTCCATATATGTATTCAACAATGGCAGCTAACGTAGGATCAATGAGCAACAAGGGTATTGAACTTACACTTACCGGTGATGTCATAAGAAAATCAAATTTCAGATGGACAATGTCTGTAAACGCAGCACATAACAAGAACAAAATTGTATCCCTTTCCAATGAAGAATTCACCACTTCTGTTATAAAGACAGGAAGCGCATGGGTTAGGGGAGGTTCAACAAATACAACCCATATTATCCAGGAAGGTTACCAGGTAGGACAGTTTTTTGGCCCTGAATGTCTTGGAATTGATGATGCCGGAAAATATATTCTCAACGACATGGTTGACGGAATTCCCGGATTCACAGTTGGTGACTATACATATATAGGTAAGGCACAGCCTTTACTGACTTATGGTATCAGCAACAACCTGACATACAAGAACTGGGATCTGAATTTCTTTATCCGCGGCGTTTATGGCAACGATGTGCTTAACTTCTCAAAAATGTCATATGCCAACCTTCAGTGGCTGCCAGGTGCAAATGCACTGTATGCAGGACTGACACTTGGTTTGAAACAGAGCCCGTTCTATAACAGCTATTACATTGAAAAAGGATCTTTCGCAAGACTTGACAATATGACGTTGTCATATTCAATTTTGCCTAAGGATATGCTGGGAATCAGCAGGATAAGATTATATGCTACAACCCATAATTTGTTCACAATAACAAAATATCAGGGAGTTGATCCTGAAGTGTCAATGAGCGGACTTGATCCAGGTATTGAAGGCAGGGAATATTACCCTAAATCAAGGACTTTCCTGTTGGGCATAAATGTAACTTTTTAACTTTAAAATTGAATGATTATGAAAAAGTTATCACTATACTTTGCATTATTGATGCTCATTGGATTAATGACAGTAAGATGTACGAATCTTGATGAGGAGGTATATACCCAGATACCTATGGATACCTATGGAACTACAGAAGCTGAGATCAACTCGCTTATAGCTCCTATCTACACCCGTCTGAGGGACTTTAACTGCGTTGGCAGTCCTGCCCCCAAGGAAAACTGCACCGATATGTCAGTTACCCCTACAAGAAGGGGTGGTGACTGGTGGGATGGCGGTGCATATAAGGAAATGACCCAGGGAAAATGGAGGCCTCAAACCAGTGCTGCTATAAGAATCTACAACGACAGTTACTCGAGAATTACTAACTTCAACCAGATCATATACCTTATCAATCAGAGCCAGGCTATAGCTGACAAGGAACCATATCTCTGCCAGGTCAGGGCTGCAAGGGCGATGAGGTATATTGAACTTATTGACTGCTACGGAAATGTTCCCCTTGTGACAGACTTTACTGATCTCAGCAAACCTGTTACAAAATCAAGGGCAGAAGTCTATAACTGGGTTCTATCGGAACTTAATGATATTAAGGATAAGATCAGGGCAGACGTTACCCCTGCCAGCTATGGCAAATTCACAAAGGGTGCAGTTTATTTCATGCTTGCAAAAATGTATCTTAATGCTATGGTGTGGAATCCTGCAGGTGGCCCTAAATGGCAGGAATGTATAGATGCATGCAACGTAATTATGGGATTGCCTTATAAACTTGAGGCCGACTGGAAAGGTCAGTTCAGCGCCAATAACGAGAATTCAAAAGAAGCCATCCTGGTTGCTGTTAACAGTATTACCAGTTCCTTCCCTGCCCGCGGCTACACCCTCCATTATCTGGATCCTATAGCTCTTGGGCTTCCGGGAAGTGCCAACAATGGTATCTGCGCAATGCCTGATTATGTGAAATCATTTGATCCTGATGATAAACGATATCTTGGAAGTTTCCTGATCGGCCCGATGATAAATCCGTCGACCGGAGAGGTAATAGTAACGGCTCACGGACGTCCTTTGATCCACACGGTTGACGTAACCATGAAATATGCGATTGATGCTGACGGCTGGGGACAGGTTGAGCAGGAAGACGGAGCACGCTGCAACAAGTGGGAGTACAAAAAAGGTGCAACTGCCATGGAAAACGACTGCGCTATATACAGGCTTGCAGATGTTTACCTCATGAAAGCCGAATGTCTGGTACGACTTGACCAGGATAATGAAGAAGCAACAAGGCTTGTCAATGAGCTCAGGAAAAGAGCTTTCGATGATCCTGCCAAACTAAAAACCAGTGTCACCCTTAATGATATCTACCTCGAACGCAGGTTTGAGCTCGCATGGGAAAACTGGGGCAGACAAGACATGATCAGATTCGGAACATTCCTGGACCCGATTCCCGGATGGAGATCAGAGCGACTTCCTGAATACCGCCTTCTGTTCCCGATTCCTCAAACAGCAATTGATGCAAACCCGAATTTACAGCAGAACCCGGGTTATTAAAAAAAGTTAAAACTATGACAGTGTAGTTTAACCAGTAAAAATCTGATTAATTTTGAGAGGGTGTTTTGAGTCGGGACAAAAATAATCCGTCACTCAAATCACCCTCTTAATTCTTTAAATAAATGATTGTCAACTGATCTGAAAGTTACCCTTAGTATCAATACTAATTCTTTAAAATTTTAACAAAATGAAAAAACTTCTGTTTTTTGCCTTACTTCTTTTTCCGGCTTTGGCCCTGACAGCCCAGGAAAGGCAACGTCCGGCCCAGTCACGCCAGCCAGGTCAGGCTCCTGCACAAATGGGTCAGCCCGGCCAGACTGCCGAACCTCAGCAATACCCGGCACGCATGACTCCTCAGATGACTGAATTTTTCGATCCTCCGGTGAAAGTTATTGAACCCCCGGCCCAGGTCGGAATGCCTCCTTCAGATGCCATAATCCTTTTCGACGGCACTGACGTCAACAAGGAATGGGAAGACAGCAGGGGAAATCCGACAAAATGGATTGTTCAGGATGGTTCACTTGTTTGTGTCAAGGGATCCGGTGTTATCCAGACAAAGAGAAAATTCAACGACTTCCAGCTTCATATTGAATGGAAGACTCCGGAAAATGTGACAGGAAGCGGACAGGGCAGGGGTAATAGCGGGGTTTATCTCCAGAGCCTTTATGAAATACAGGTGCTTGACAGCTATGACAATCCTACATACAGGCAGGGACAGGCTGGCGCTCTATACAAGCAGTATGCACCCCTTGTAAACGTTTGCAGGAAACCTGGTGAATGGCAATCATATGACATTATTTATACAGCACCTCGCTTCGGCAACGACAGTACATCATATTTCACCCCTCCAAGGGTTACTGTTCTCCAGAACGGAGTTCTGATCCAGAACAATGTAAGTCTGAGAGGGCCAACTTTGTATGTTGGAATACCTGAATATTCGATAAAGAAACATGGTGCATTGCCACTGGTGCTTCAGGATCACGGAAATCCTGTTGCTTTCAGAAATATCTGGATAAGAGAACTGTAAAAACACTGATTCATTTTGAAGGATGCATGTTGAAGGTTGCGACCTGATGATTAAAAATCAATTTGCAAATACTGAAAACATGCATCCAGTATCTTAATCAATTATTACTTGCATTCATCCGGAATTTATTAATTTTACAAATAAATCCAATCTTTACAATAAACTTAAAATACCTGACAATGAAAGAGAATTCCAACAAGATCACACGCCGCAACTTTATCGGAACAACCGGAGCGGTAGCTGCCGGACTCACAATTGTTCCCAGCCAGGTTGTCAGCGGATTGGGCCACAGGGCTCCAAGCGACAAGCTTAATATTGCTGTCGTCGGTATCGGAGGTATGGGTAATTCAAACCTGAAAGCCGTTTCTCCGACTGAAAATATTGTAGCGCTCTGCGATGTCGACTGGGGTTATTCAAAGAAAGTTTTTGAAGCCAATCCTAATGCAAAACGTTACTGGGACTGGAGAAAAATGTATGATGAGATGGGTAAATCAATTGATGCAGTTATTGTTGCAACAGCTGATCATACTCATGCAATCATTGCAGCCACCGCTATTACCCTTGGAAAGCATGTTTATGTACAGAAACCTCTTACACATACGGTGTATGAATCAAGGCTTCTGACCAAACTTGCCGCAAAATACAAGGTTGCGACCCAGATGGGTAACCAGGGTTCATCGGGTGAAGGCGTCAACCTGACGGTTGAGTGGCTCAATAACGGAGAAATCGGCGATGTTAAACTCGTTGAAGCTTTCACCGACAGACCAATCTGGCCACAGGGACTTAATGTTCCAAAGGGTGAATGGGTTCCTGATACACTTAACTGGGATCTTTTCATCGGTCCAGCCAAAATGCGTCCTTACAACAGCCTTTATACACCATGGAACTGGCGTGGCTGGTGGGATTTTGGAACAGGCGCACTTGGTGACATGGCATGCCACATTCTGCATCCTGTTTTCAAAGGTCTTAAACTTCAGTACCCGATCAAGGCACAGGGCAACTCAACATTGCTGCTTACCGACTGTGCACCAAATGCCCAAATGGTAAAACTTACATATCCTGCAAGAGTTGCTCCAAAAGGATCAAAAGTAAAATATCCTGAAGTTGAAGTCTTATGGTATGATGGTGGCCTTCAGCCAATGAAACCGGCCGGATGGCCCGCAGGCAAAAACATGAACAATGCCGGTGGTGGTGTTATTTTCCATGGTACAAAAGACAAACTCATCTGCGGTTGCTACGGAAGGGATCCTTGGCTGCTTTCAGGACGCGTTCCCACTGCTCCCAAGACTGAACGCAGACTTCCGGATGGAGTAAGCCATGAAATGGATTGGGTACGTGCCTGCAAGGAAAGCCCGGAAACAAGAGTCAAGACAAAATCAGACTTCTCGGAAGCAGGTCCGTTCAATGAAATGGTTGTTATGGGTGTTCTTGCCGTTCGTCTCCAGGGTCTTAACAAAGAACTCGAATGGAATGGTGAAAAAATGGAATTCACCAACATTTCTGCCGATGACAAGGTCCGTCTGACAATTTCAGATAACTTCACAATCATTGACGGTGATCCTAAATTTGACAGGCCGAATATCACAATCAATGCACGTGAATTTGCAAACGAAATGATCAAGCACACTTACCGTGCTCCCTGGTCATTGCCTGAGATGCCTGCATAGTGTCAGGAATATCGACAATGCCTGAGTATTAACATAAACGATGATTAAAATGAAATTATTCAACATTCTTTTATCATGTGTTCTGGTCGCCGGACTTGCAACATCATGTGGTTCAAAAGGCAAAAAGGCCGGACAGGAAGCTGCAACAACACAACAGGCTGCTCCTGCTGCTGATGAAGGCTGGACAGTGCTTTTTGATGGTACTTCAACTGCAGGCTGGCGCGGTTATAATAAACCGACATTTCCCGCTCAGGGCTGGGAAATAGTTGATGGCACACTTCATTGTATTGGTTCGGGCGCCGGTGAAGCCGGTGGCGCTGGCGGTGATATTATCTATGACAAGAAGTTCAGCAATTTTGAACTGTCTCTTGAATGGAAGATATCTCCCGGAGGTAACAGCGGTATTTTTATCCTCGGACAAGAAATTGCCGGTACCCCGATCTATGAATCTGCACCTGAAATGCAGATCCTCGACAATGAACGTCATCCCGACGCCAAACTTGGAACCAATGGCAACCGTATGGCAGGTTCCCTTTATGACCTCATTCCTGCCAATCCGCAGAATACAAAACCTGCAGGTGAATGGAACCAGGTCGGAATAATCTGCTACCAGGGAACTGTTGTCTTCAAACAGAACGGAGCCAATGTTGTTGAGTTCCATCTTTGGACAGATGCCTGGAAACAGATGGTTGCAAATTCGAAATTCAAAGACTGGCCAATGTTCGTCAATCCTGCAAAAGAAGGCTATATAGGCCTTCAGGACCATGGAAACGATGTGTGGTTCAGGAATATCAAGATCAAGGAAATGTAATTTTCCCCATCTGTTAAATAATTAACAAAGAGACGTCCGGCCAGGACGTCTCTTGTTTTTTTAATGATTTAATGGCGATTTTCTAAACGGAACCCTTCAAACCTATCTCTTCTGCCACTTCGCGCATACCTGCTATACAGTCAGAGATGAGTTCATCAAGTGTTACCCCAAGCATGGCAGCTCCCTTTTCTATTACAGACCTGTCGACACCAGCCGCAAAACGTTTGTCATTCCATTTTTTCTTTACCGATTTTGGCTCCATGTCGAGAACGCTCCTGGTAGGCCTTACCAAAGCACTGGTAGCCACAAGCCCGGTCAGCTCATCGATGGCATAGATTGTCTTTTCAAGCCTGGTTTCCGGCTTTACATCAGAGGCCAGTTCCCATCCGTGCGACAAAACCGCCCTGATATATTCTTCAGGCCAGTTGTTCTCCCGGAGTATCTTCTCCGTCATCCTGCAATGCTGTTCCGGATACATTTCATAATCAAGGTCATGGATAAGCCCTATAATTCCCCATTTCTCCTCATCCTCACCGGCTTTCCGTGCCATATATCTCATTACTCCTTCAACAGCCAGTGCATGTCTTGTAAGGCTTTCCGAATTGTTATACTTTCTGAACAGGGCAAAAGCCTGATCCCGGGTCGGTATATAATTGCTCATAAAAGGTTAATTGGATTAACAAAAATACAGGAAGGGAGGAATGTATCAAAATTGTCACCGTTTTAATTTAATCAGAGGAATTGCCTTTGAAAAGCCGGTGCCGGTGATCTGAAGAACATACATCGACGGACTAATATTACTTGTGTTTATGGTAAGCTGGTTTTCACCTTCAGCAAGTTCCCGCTCTTCAACAAAGACCTCTTTGCCGGCAAGATTAGCCAGGCTGATCCTTACTCTTCTGAATATCCTCGAGTTCACTGACACATTTAACTGTTCAGCAAAGGGGTTAGGGAAAACTGTCAGAGATTCTTCTATTTCATCATTAACAACTTTGATTTTCAGAGTGTCATTAAGCATGTAGTCATCTTCATTTTCATATCCGAATACGGAAATCTCATAAATACCACCCAGATCCATATCCGCTTTTCTGTCAAAAACAACCGTGACCGAGTCCTGGTAAGGGGTGATCTTGTTTTTAAAGCTTTGTATCACAGGATATTTGTTGTTAACTGAATATGCAAGGTTAAACCCGTTAAGCGTATCGGTTCCAACATTAAGTACTTTCACAGAAACGACTTCCTGACCATAAATCTCTTTTTGGACAGGAGTGATAATTCGGGCTACCTCCAGGTCCTTCTGGATATAGTTTACCCTTGCGGTTCCTGAGAAATCGATCAGGTCAATCCAGGCTGCATCAGCTCCCTGTGATACCGAATTATCCTTTTTATAGATCCATTCCATCTTATTATAGCCTGCAGGGACCGGAACAGACTGTTTTATCCAGTTTGTTTCACCTGATCTCCTGACAATTTCTGATCCGTTCAGGTTAAACTGGAAATAGTCGTATGTAAGCTCAGAGGACACTTTGTAATAGAAACGCATTGTATCGGGTTCAGGGAAGAATGTTCTCAGGATAAGCGCAGAGCTCGAATTATGGGATATGCTTCCGGACCTGGCGGAAAAAACTCCGTCAAATGTATTGGCAGTAGAGATCACCCATGGTTTTGCACTCAGGTTGATCCATGGAAATACCTCAAAGGAAGCAGATTCAAAGCTTTCCCTTATGCGTCCTACCCTGAACTGGAAATTCTTGTCAACAATGTAAGGGCTGCAGTCAAGCCGTGTAAGAAATGATAAATAATCACCATGCCTGGCATTTTGCGAGAGTTTCACTGCAACCGGAATTGTCGAGATTTCACCGAACTGAAGAACACCTGATTTGACATCTGAGTCAATTATTTCAAGCCTGGAATCCTGGCTGGATACAGTTATCCGACCCGATGTATTGCTGCTGCCGTTATTCTTCACCTGGAACACAAGATCGAATTCCTCTCCGGGATCAGCAACATTATTGTTATTTCCGTTGACTGAATCATCAATGACGCAGTTTAAAATTTCGAGAACGGGAGAATGAACGCTGAAATCAATCCTGTACTTTTTCTCTGTCGTTCTGTCACTGATTGTGAGATCGACAGTGATAATTCCCATATCGGGAACGTCATCAGCTATTGTAAGACTGAATTTGTCGCTGAGTGTGATTTCTGACTTGGGATCAAGAGTGCCTATCAAAGCGTTGTTTTTGTTTATTGTCACCCAGGCTGACGAAGATGAGATGGATGCCGACACGTCATTTGCCGCCTTCAATCCGAGGTTGCTGATCTTAACTCTCAGATTGACTGTTTCTCCGTAATCGGCTTTGTTATTGTTATTGCCGGCCGGATCATATATTCCGGAACCGGAAAGATTTATGAATTCGTCGTTAATGTCGGCAAAATGTACAGTCTTTATCAGCGGGATCCTGTTCTGGCCCGTGATGACCACAAGGCATGAGTCATTTGAAATTCCGGGCATGTCAAGCACAGCCGTGCCTGAAGGGCTGGCATGAGTTGCATCCCAAAGCTGGCCAGCGTGTGAAACAGCAACATATGAAAATGGATCAAGGGTCAGTGAAAGCGATTTTATTCCGTTAGGGAGCGTGTCAGGAATGGTTACGGTAAATGGTTGCGGAATCCCAATATATGGTATCAGACTGGGATCTCCAAGTACTGTGTAAGTTTCCCAGTAATATTTCTTCTTCAGGGAAGAGGAAGAACTCACAGCCAGGTTACCGGCATAATTGACCTGCCCCAGAGAAATATACCAGTCGGATGGCAATTCGCCGTGCGTATGAAATAACCTGTCGTAAGCTCCGAGTCCTGTCGATGAATATTTCGGGTCGGGTCCCGGAGTGCCGGGGCCAACGGCCCATATAAAATCCTCGTCCCAGTATGAATCGTTTGAACACCCTATAAAGCCTATTGCTCCCTTTCCCCTGGAAAGCAGCATTTTATTCCCGAATGACGTTGTGTCATTGAACTGGGCGGTCCTGCAGGCATTGCTTATGACGAAGGGATACATATTCTGGTTTTTCAAGAGTCTTATATCAGGCGATTTAATGTCTACGTGAAGCCACCCGAACTGTGAGCCATGTCCGGTATAGTTTATGAAGGAGACTCCTTTTGTAATCAGCTTTAATATTGAATCCTTCTTTGTCGTGCTTTCAGGATAGAAAAAATGTCGTTCCGAAATATTTCCTGTTGCATTGAGGTAATTATTAATGGCATATCTTATTTGTCCATTCATATAGCTGGCATAAGTAGCATCCTTGCCTGCAAAAACCAGGGCTTTTGAATAGAACTTATTGGTGTCGGCAAATTCGAATCTTTCGTATTGCAGTATTTTTTCAACTGCAATTTTCACTGATGTGGTATCCGGAGCCGGTATTCTTCCGATATACATGTCGGGAAGGTAATCGCTTCCACCGTCAGTCTCACCGTAATACATATCTGTGATATTGTCGGTACCGTAATATGGTATCCTCGATATATCTCCAATTATGAGAAGATATTCAGGAGCGTGTCCATTCGCCAGTGCCTCCGAATAAACCCTGGAAATAGCCTCCTTCATTTCAGAATATGTGGTACCGGTTGTCCCTTCCCCCCTGTAGAGGATATTCAGTTTAAACCCTTTTTGAGTTTTCCATTTATAAAATGGTTCAAGGCATTTTCGGAATGTGGTGTCTGTAAGTATTATCATTCCCACGGGTTCAGTGGAGAAACCCGTAATAAGGCCGGCGGGAGAATAGTTCAGCACACCTTTTTCTAGTGTTTCACTAAAAAGGTCAGAGACTGAGGAAGGAGAGGGGTCTCCTTTATTAGTACCGCCTGTAAATCTGATCTCTATGATCATGGAAGTAATTACTTCCAGAAGGTTTGCCCGGGGATTATACCTTACGGGTGATATAACCAGGTTTGAGATTTGTTTGCCTCTTATCCTGCCAAGAGTTTCGATTGAAACGGTATCTGATCCTATGGTTTTTCTGGCCGAATAGACCTTCCTGTCGAAAACAAATTCCGGTTCCCGCCCTTCCTGTTGTTTGGTTTCACCATGCTGGGCAGGATATAGAATTCCCTGAATATTATTCCTCGACGGAGTGATCTTTTGTGACTTTACGCCTGATATTTTAACATGAACTGAAGCGCCATCCGGAATGGTGATGAGCCTGCTGAATACAGGAAGTTCGGGCTTCCCCGGATCACTTGAAAGAGAATGCCCCGGCACTGCCAGCCTGTAGAATGATCCGTTCCTGTCCGTCAGGCTGTTAACGTAAAGCTCAGGTAGTGAATAATCAATGATTATCGTCCGGTCATCTGATCTTATATTGCCTTTATGCAGATCGGCCCCGAAAATATATCTGTACCCGCTACCCGTCTGAGCGTTTGCAGCAATTGTGAACAGAAGAAATAAAACAGCGACTGTCTTTCCTTTATACCCTAAATACATCAATGTTAATTAATTAACACTGTACCTGAATTCTGACGGAAAGTTATTTAAAATTTCAATATTTCCCTGTAATTGTGTAACAATTTTGACAGGCTATTGTTTTTGGCATAATCTCTGTTGTTTTACCCCGGTATCGTTTCTCTGTTCAATTCTTCAAATAGGCTCTGCCGGTATCCTGTAGTAGAACAAATATTATTATCTTGGCAATCTAAAAGATATGTGCAATGAGAAATCTAAGTTTAACTTTAATTCTTGTGGCTATGACTAGTCAGGCTTTTTCCCGGAATCAGCCGGAAGTTGACAAAATCAGCACTTCGGCTGGAGATGTTGAAATGTACTTCATAGGACATGGCTCATTGATGTTCAAAACCGGTAACTTTATCATTCATATCGATCCTGTAAGGAGTTCGGGTAATTACGATAATCTGCCAAAGGCAGATCTCATACTGGTTACACATGAGCATTATGATCATCTTGATGCTGATCTCATAAGAACTCTCAGAAAACCGGAGACAGTGATGTTATGCAACAATGCCTCCCTATCGAGGGTTCCGTGGGCACAGGCAGTAAAACCGGGTGACACAATGACGACCGGAAGCGTCAAAATTGAAGTTGTTCCTGCCTACAACATCATTCATGAGCGATCGAAGGGCCAGCCATATCATCCGAAAGGAGCAGGAAACGGGTATATTTTGACAATAGGAGATAAACGGTTTTATGTTGCCGGCGATACGGAAAACATTCCCGAGATGAAAGACCTTAAGGGTATTGATGTAGCGTTTCTTCCAATGAACCTGCCATATACTATGACGCCTGCAATGGTCGCCGGTGCTGCAAATGAATTCAGGCCCGCAATACTATATCCTTATCATTATGGCGATACGAATACCGATGAGCTTGTCAGATTGCTTAAAAATACAAGTATTGAAGTCAGAATACGTAATTTGAAATAATGACAAATATGAAGAACCTTAACAGACGCGGATTTCTTAAAACAGGAATTGCAGGAGTTGCGGGTATTACTTTGTTACCATCAACAACAACACAATCATTGCCTCGGGGCTCTGATGATATAATTTACAGAACCCTTGGAAGAACAGGGCTTAGAATCCCTGTTGTATCATTTGGGGTGATGAGATCCGATAACCCGGGTCTGTGCAAAGCTGCTTACGATAAGGGAATCAGGCTTTTTGACACTGCAAACGGGTATCAGAACGGAAACAATGAAACAATGCTCGGAAACCTTCTTAAAAGTTATCCCCGTGATACTTTTTTCCTTGCAACCAAAGTAAAAGCAGCTGGCATAACCAGGGATGGAGCCCCTACACAGGAAACCACTGCTGATGATTTCCTGGCTAAGTTCAGCGCAAGCCTTGCGCGTCTTCAGATGGAATATGTTGATATTCTTTATGTTCATGATATCAGTAATCCTGAAATGCTCGATTATAAACCGGTCGTGAATGCGGTACAGAAGCTGAAAAAGGATGGCAAGGCGCGTTTTATCGGATTTTCAACCCACAGGAATGAAGCCACTGTTATCAATGCTGCCGCTTCAAAGGGACTATGGGATGTTATTCTTACATCATACAATTTCCAGCAGGCGTACAGAAAAGAACTGGATGCTGCCATTCATAAGGCAGCTGGAGCCGGCATAGGCATTGTCGCCATGAAGACTCTGGCAGGAGGGGGATTTATGGACAAGGAAAAGACAAAGCCCATAAATACCACTGCTGCAATAAAATGGGTGCTTTCCAATGAGGATATCACCACGACGATCCCGGGAATGACCCAGTTTGACCAGCTCGATCTCAATGCCCAGATCCTGAGTAATATTACAATGACTGACCAGGAAAAACAGGATATTCTCATTGCTGCCGCCGGACAAGGCCTCTATTGCTCAGGTTGTCAGCAATGCCTTGCTGCCTGCCCGAAAGGACTGGCAATTCCTGATCTCATGAGGGCATATATGTACGCTTACGGCTATAACAACACTGCCCAGGCAGGAGAACTGATAAGGGAACTGGGATATGGAAATGATCCGTGTAAAGGCTGCACCTCGCATTGTACAGTTCGATGTTCCAGGAATTTTGATGTAAAGAGCAAGATTGCCGACATTTCAAGGCTCAGTGATGTGCCGGCTGAATTTCTTGCATGATAAGTTTATCCTTTAATACCTGAAAACTATGAACAAGCTGATTATTAGTCTTATGACTCTGTGCCTCGCTTCATTCTCATCAGTAGCTCAGGACATTACCTTCCCGGCACTGAAAGGATATAAGATCAGAACCGACTATCCTGTTTATGTCAGGGAAAATCTGTGGGATTTCATTGATGGCGCAGCTGACAATTATCTTGCATATGGTTTTATTGATGTCCATGTCGCAGAATATAAAAAGGGGAGAGCGGTCATAAAAGCCGAGATCTACAGGCACAGCGATAATACGATGGCATTTGGAATTTACTCTTCAGAACGTTCCCCGTCATTCCGGTTTGTGAACCTTGGTTCTCAGGGTTATATTGCAGACGGAGCCATTAATTTCTTCAAGGGAAACTATTATGTTAAAATAAAAACATACTCAAAAAAGGAAAAGGTACTGCATGAAGAAGAAAATCTGGCTGCAAGGATTGCAGCCATGCTTCAGGGCGAAGCAGCAATGCCGCCCATGCTTTCATTGTTTCCATCAGACGGCCTGAAAAAAAATGAAGAAGTATATATTAATGAAAGCATCCTGGGGCACAGCTTCCTGAACAGGGGATTCAAGGCTTCGTATCAGGTTGGAAATGATGTGTTCAGCATTTTTATTATTGAGAGCAATTCTGCTGATGATGCCAGAAAGACTGCGGAAACATATATTGCCTCAACAGGTATTTCTCCCGTGGAAACGGCCGACAACAAGTTTGTTCTTACTGATGGGTATAACGGCTCAATTTTCCTTGCATGGAAAGACAGGAAAATTGTAATAATATCCGGGCTTGCAAAAGACCAGTCAGATATTGCCGACAGATATACCTCTGAAATACTGAAATAATTGTATTGGAAAAAAGCTTACCGAAGGGGACCCGCACTGTTGGCCATCCTGACCACAGAGATAAACAAAATCCGGGCAAGATCTTCCATTATCTCAGGTTTTATTATACCGGGGTTATCCTGGGGAACGTGATAATAATTCTCTGAACCATATGTCGAAAAACTGATGGAAGGAACTCCTGCCCTCAGGAATATCGCTGCATCGAGGCGGGGCCTGCCAAGATTGGGAAATGAACTTGCATTGATCCTTCTGTGAACATACTTTTTATTGGCTTCTTCTATGAAATTATACATCAGCGGAAAATCGATGCCTGCTGTTGCACTTACAGAATGACCAATACCTACGCCGTCCATATTAAGCAAAACACTTTTTTCAAGTGGTACTGCCGGGTTCTTTACGTAAGTCCTTGACCCAAGAAGTGCCTGTTCTTCAGAACCGAAGGCAATGAAAACCACCGACCTCCTGACCGGGATCTTGTTTACAGCAAGAGCTTTGGCAACACCCATCATGACTGCCACTGCTGATGCATTGTCGTTCGCCCCGGGTATAAGTTCATAACATTTGCCCATATGATCGAGATGAGCTCCGATGATGACGGCCTCACTGCTCAGTTCAGGATCCGACCCTTTTATTATACCAATGACATTGCTGCCTCTGCCATCGGGAAAATGTTTTGTGCTCATCCTGATTGTGACTTTTTTCCCTGTGTTAAATGACTGTGGCTTAAGGGTATGATTGATCCTTTCAACGAGCTCATTATGAACCTTGCCTGTTCCGGCAAAGACATCCCTTACAACTGAGTCGCCGACATGTGCATAAATAAAGTTGTCATAATAGTCGTTGTTGGGATTTGCAATGGGGCCATAGTTATAAAGCATTCCTGCTGCTCCGTGTTTTAAAGCATTTGCGAGTTTATACTGATGAAAGGAATACTCATACCACGGATTGAATTTGTCAGGGCCTTCCGATGTTGAAACAGGAGCTTCCCTTTCAATCAGCACTATTTTGCCCTTTACATCGATTCCCCTGTAATCGTCGTAACCAAGCTCGGGAGCAGTTATCCCATAGCCGGCATAAACCACTTCGGCAGTAATCACTCCGTTGCCTGAAGTTGAGCCCGGCATATATTCGGTAACATATTTATAAGATTTTAGAATTACACTCCCGTCCTTCAGAGTAAGATGCATTTCAACCCCGCAGTCAGGAAAGACAAGAGTGTATGGAATATTGAACCACTGGAACCATGAGCCGTTGTCTCCGGCCGGACTGATACCCCAGTCTCTGAATTGCCCGGCAAGCCATTGCGCGCATTCCTGGTATTCAGGAGTCCCGGTCAGCCTGCCCTGATATTTTTCGTCACACTGAATGAGAACATATTGTAACAGTTCGTGGCTTGAAATCGAATGCATGGCATCGGTAAGAAGGTCTTCCTGCAGTTCCTGGGAATTCAGGCATACAGGCAAGAGACACAGCAGAAAAAGAGAACGCAAGGCTTTCACGACCGGCAATTTTAATATAATGTGGACTATTGTAAGCTATCCTTTTCGAGTATCTGAGAAACAAGGTGTCTCAACTGCGAATAGGATGTTACTGCTTTTATGTCAGGGTTGTCATCAATTACGTTCTGCGGGGGTTTGTACAGGATCCCGAATTCTGCCTGACGGAGCATTGATATGTCGTTATAGGAATCGCCAATGGCAATTACCTTGAAATTGAGATCCTGGATGGCTTCCACAACTTTCCTTTTTGCATCATTCTGGCGCAGATTGAAGTCTGTTATGTTTCCGTCCTTGTCGATTGTGAGGTGATGGCAGAACAGTACGGGCCAGCCCATTTTTGCAAGAAGCGGATCCGCAAATTCGCGAAAGGTGTCAGATACAACCACCATCTGAACCTTTCCATGCAGCCAGTTGATAAAATCGAGCGCTCCCGGCATGAGTTCAAGCAGTGATATCACTTTCTGAATGTCGTTAATCGTAATTCCATGCTGTTTCAGGATTTCCAGCCTTCGCCTCATCAATGCATTGTAATCGCTTATATCGCGTGTCGTAAGCTTTAATTCGTCAATTCCCGTCCATCTCGCGACGTTTATCCACACTTCGGGGACAAGAACTCCTTCAAGATCACTGCAAACTATATACATTTAACTCTGTAATAATGATTAATAATTTTTAGTTATGTAGTCTTTTAGCAAATGATAATTATTCTCTAAAGATATATATTCTTCTTTTTTGAATTCAATTGTCTTCAGAGAATCAGGGATGACAGGATCAACGTTAAGCAGCGACCTGATTTCCTCCCTGAATTTTGCAGGGTGGGCAGTCTCGAGGCTTACGTTTATTATCCCTTCGTTTTCAGTGTTTTCTATGGTCTTCAGGTATTCCGAAAGTCCATGCCATGCAACAGCTCCGTGAGGTTCAAGAAGCTTTCCGTAATCATGATAAAACTGTTTCATAGAAGCCCTTGTCATTTCGTCGGAAACACTTATTGCAAAAAGTTCTTTCCTCATGCGGTTCAGATCAGGTGCTTTTGTTATCCTGCCATGCTCATCCATTATTCCTCCATACATCGATACAATCCTTGCTAAATTGCTTGGATGGCCCACATTCATCGCGCTTGATATGCAGTTCTTTGAGGGGGCAATTGGTTCATATTTTCCGACTGAAAGGAATTCGGGAACTTCATTATTCTCGTTAGTTGCGATAACAAACTTCCTGACTGGCAGCCCCATCCTGGCTGCAATCAGACCTCCTGCCACGTTCCCGAAATTACCGCATGGAACACTGAAGACTATTTTGTCAGCTATGCCTTTTGCCAATTCTGCCCATGCTTTGAAATAATACACCGACTGTGGCAAAAGCCTGCCGATATTAATTGAATTTGCCGACGACAGGTTGTACACTGAAAGCGATTCATCCATAAATGCTTTTTTAACAAGCTTCTGACAGTCGTCAAATTTTCCGCCGATTTCAATCACACTGATATTGTCGTCAAAAGTAGTCATTTGCTTTCTTTGCAAATCCGACACCTCTCCGGCCGGATACAGTATTATCACTCTGATGTTTCCAAGTCCTGCAAATGCATTGGCAACGGCACTTCCCGTGTCTCCTGAAGTAGCAGTCAGGATAATTATATTCCTGTTTTCCCTGGATAGAAAATGCTGCATAAGCCTTCCCATGAGGAGGGCCGCAAAATCCTTGAAAGAGGCTGTAGGCCCACGGTCAAGCCTAAGAATATATGATGAGCCCTTAACATGTTCAACAGGCAGGCTGAAGCTGTAAACCTCCCTGCATATTGATTCAAGTTCTCCCGATGAGATGTCATCGCCTGTAAATTTCCCGACAATTTTTGAAGCAAGTTCCGGATATTCCATTCCCATCAATGACTCCATTTCATCAGAATTCAGAAGCGGTACTGATGAAGGCAGATATAAGCCTCCGTCAGGAGCCAGGCCCCTCAGCAGGGCTTCCCTGAATAAAACCGGCCGGGCATTGAGATTTGTTGAAATGTATTTTATATCTGTTCCTTTCACAATGACTTTTTTAAACATTGACTACCCTCATGATATCTGCAAAGACCCCGGCTGCCGTAACATCTGCCCCTGCTCCGTACCCTTTTATCACCATTGGTAGTTCCCGGTAGCGTTCTGTAGTTAGGAGAACAATGTTGTTGCTTCCTTCCAGGTCGAATGTGGGATGCGTCGAATCGACAGTAATAAGTTCCACAGATGCCTTCCCGTTGTCAAGCGAGGCAAAGAATCTCCATTTCTTATTCTGACTTGCAAGCATCTTACGCTTCTTTTCAAAATCATCGTCAAGTTCCCTGACCCTGGCGTAAAAGTTGTCCAGACTGCCTTTAAAACAGTCATCAGGCAGAAATTTAATGACCTCAACATCTTCTTTTTCAATTAAGTACCCCGCCTCCCTCGCCAGTATAAGTATTTTTCTGACAACATCGGTACCGCTGAGATCCACCCGTGGATCAGGTTCAGATATCCCTTTTTCCTTTGCTGTCCTGATGGCCTCACTAAGCGGCATTTCCGGACCGATATTGTTGAAAATGAAATTCAGAGTTCCTGAAAGGACAGCGCCGATCTTCAGTATTTTGTCGCCGCTTACAACCAGATCATTGATTGTCTTGATGATTGGCAGTCCGGCTCCTACTGTTGTCTCATACATGAAACGAATTCCTTTTTCGCCGGCAGTCGATTTAAGTTGCTGGTAATATGAATATTCCGATGAACACGCTATTTTGTTTGCTGTAACTACCGAAACATATTGGTCAAGGGCAAAGCCATATTTTAAAGCGACATTGGCATCGGCAGTGCAGTCGACAAACACTGAATTTCTAAGATTAAGTTTTGTCATTTGCGCCATAAATGAATCAATATCGCTTTTCACTCCGGTATTTGAGAGAAGTTCCCTGCAGTTTTCCAGAGGGACAGGCTTGTTCCCTATGAGCATCTTTCTTGAATTTGTTATTCCAAACAGATTGATTTTCAGGTTATGTTCCCTGAGAAGTATGTCTGACTGTTTTTTCAGCTGATTAATGAGGCTCGTTCCGACAAATCCGGTTCCGGCGATGAAAAGGTGGAGCTCCTTGTATTTTGACAGGAAGAATCCGTCATGTATGACATTCAATGCTTTCTTAAGACTGTCATTCCTGATGACGACAGAAATATTCAGCTCTGATGATCCCTGTGCTGTTGCAACAACATTGATGCCATTCCGGCCCAGTGACCTGAAAAGCGTTGCAGATATGCCAGGAGTGTTCTTCATCTTTTCACCTACAATTGCAATAATCGACAGGTCCCTTTCAACAAGAAGTTTGAGCTCTTTTCTGAAGGATATCTCTCTTTCAAACTCCTTGTTTATGGCTTCAACAGCCATTTTGGTATCGGGTGGGTTTACTGCGAATGTTATTGAATATTCGGATGATGCCTGTGTAATCAGGATTACGCTGATGTTGCGGCCTGCCAGAGAGCCGAAAAGGCGCATCGATGTACCCGATACGCCAACCATCGAAGGGCCCTGCAATGTTATAAGGTCGATATGGTCGATGGATGAAATTCCCTTTATAAGGCTCCGGCTTCCGTTATGTGATTTTTCACCAATCCGTGTTCCTGCTGCTGAAGGATTGAAGGAGTTCTTTATATATACCGGGATCAGCTTTTTATAAACCGGACGCAGGGTAGGAGTGTAGATTACCTTTGCGCCGAAATGAGAAAGCTCTATTGCTTCAGGGTAAGACAGGCTTTCTATTGTATACGCCTTATCTACCTTTCTGGGATCGGCTGTCATGAAACCATCGGTGTCGGTCCAAATTTCAAGGGCTTCAGCATTCAGTGCAGCTGCAATTATTGCTGCAGTGTAATCTGATCCTCCCCGGCCGAGTGTTGTTGTCTCATTGTCTTTTGTTGCTGCAATGAACCCGGGCACCACGACAAGACCTTTAATCCTGCCAAGGCTCTTTTTTATAAGCTGGTTGGTAAGTTCGAAATCCACATTTGCATTGCCGTAGTTGTTGTCAGTTTTTATTATTTCACGGGCATCTTTAAGAGTGGATCCTTCAAAAAACGCTGAAACAATAAGAGAAGAGAGTCTTTCTCCGCAACTTAAAAGTTTGTCGAGCGAGTAATTGCTCAAGTCTCTCAGCAGATACAATCCGCTAAGTGTCTCATCCAGTTCAGTGAAAATCTCTTCTGCCGCAGGCCTGACAGTATCGGTGGTGATAACCGGTAAAAGTTCGTCGCATACTGTCCGGTGCTTTCTAATAATCTCCCCAAGAAGATCTTTGTATCGCGGATCATGTTTTGCAGCCGTTTCTCCGGCTGCCTTAAGGGCGTCGGTGACACCTCTGAAAGCAGAAACAACAACCACAAGAGGATGCGATTCTTTTTCTGTTATTTTTTTAACAATCCTGATCCTCTCGGCGTCTCCAACTGATGATCCTCCAAATTTCAGTACTTTCATTACTGGTCAGTAATATCTCTTTATCTTTCTTTTTGTTGTGAAATGAAGGTGCAAAAATAATAAAATTCAATTAAACTAATGTTTGTGATTTATAAACATAAAAATAAGGGCCGCAATTTTTAATAAATTTAAAATTTGCGGCCCTGAGGATTAACAGACATTTAACCAGATGTGCCTTGCTTTTGCTGAATTTTAGGCGTCACCTGATGCAGCTTTTTCGAGCCGTTTAAGTATGCTGAATATGAAAGTAGCCGATAGCAGGCAGCAAATTATAAAAACGAGCCAAAGGGTGCTGAGTGCAACTTTATCCCAGAGAAGAGTTCCCACAAACAACAGTTTGTTCCCGACGGCAGTTGCAAGCAGCCAGCCACCCTGCATAAGCCCCTGGAAACGTGAAGGGGCAACCTTTGAGACGAACGACAATCCCATAGGACTCAGGAAGAGTTCGGCTATTGTAAGAACCAGGTAGCTGCTCATCAGCCAGTATGGAGATACCCTGTCGGTATCCGATACCGGAGCTCCGGCGAGGGAAACGGGAGAAGGTGCCCCAACAGAAGCAATGAGAATAAGTATAAAGCCAACCGCCGCAATGATCATACCGATGCCGATCTTTTTTGGAGTGCTGGGTTCCATACCTTTACGGTTCATCCATGCAAACAGCCCCATCACAGGGAAAGTGAGGGCTACTATAAAGAGAGGATTGAATGACTGGAACACTTCAGGTGCTATTGAATTCTGGGAGCCGAATGATGAAAACCACCTTCCGAAAAGCGTCGTCGGATCAAAGCCGGTCAGGAAAAATGCGGCAAGAAGGAAGGCTACAAGGAAAAGGGCTCCCCCGAAGATTCTTGTACCAGTTTTGACACCTTTATAGAAAATGATGACAATGCCTGCTATTGAACCGATCGCTGCCAGCATTGAGGGCAGAGTGAAGAAAAGGTTTGTGAACGGGCCAACCTGTTTTGCCGTGTAATCTCTTGCGAAAAGAGTTAGTGTGAGTCCGTTCTGATGAAATGACATCCAGAAAAATATCACTACAAAGAATACAAGCACAAGGGCTGTGATCCGTGCTCTTTCCTCTTTCCTTGAAGAGAGGATTATCCATGTGACGAATGCGGCAAAAAGTCCGAATGCAAATCCTGCTGCCCATCCTACCTGCCTGATGAAGTGGAGACCAAATGCGGTGATACCCATCGCGGCAATGGCGGCGACGAATGGTACTGGTTTGAAGTCGATCTTCTCAGATGACGCGGCAGTGGCCTTGACTTCCTTATTCGGAAGGAGCCTGTTGAAGATAACATAAACCAGTAGCGAAATAATCATTGCACCGGCAGCGATGCCGAATGCATAATTGTAACCTTTCGAGAACACCTCCAGGTAACTTTTGGCAAAAGCCGACAAATCAGTTACAGGTCCCGTAAGATTTACATTGTTGGCAAGCTGCTGGAATACTGTGGTATCGGTCATGTTCCCTTTAATGTACTGGTGGCAAAGTGCAGGAAGGCTTCCGTCATGTGCGAATCCGTTGGTTTTCAGCCACCAGTTGCGCATTGCGTTTGCAGCAAACGGGGCGAAAAAGGCACCCACGTTTATCCCCATGTAAAAGATCATAAAGGCAGTATCCCTCAGCTTGGAATATTTGGGATCGTCGTACATCTGGCCAACGACTGCCTGAAGATTCCCCTTGAAAAGGCCATTGCCAAGGGCAATTGTCATAAGGCCGGCTATCGTGACAGTCAGACTCATTCCCGGTACAGCCATAATAAGATATCCAGCAAACATTATTATGATTCCCGCCAGGATGACAAGTTTGTATTTTTTCGATGAATCTGCTATTATTCCACCAACAAGGGCCAGGGCATAAATGGCAAAATAGAACCAGCTATATATATTTCCTGCATCCTGTGCAGAAAGACCATATTTTGCCTGCAGAAACAAAACAAGAATGGCCATCATGGTGTAAAATCCGAATCTTTCTCCCATATTGGAGAAAAATGCAACAAGCAAGCCTTTGGGATGATTCTTTAACATGTCATTTTTTTATTTAAATGTTTATTAATTCTTTCTTATGCTTATTATCAGGCGGATAGAAAAACAGTCAACCCTGTGACAAATACTGCTGACAACAAATATATTAATCTTTTTAACATTTGAAAACTGTATTTGATTTTCCACGGGTCCGACGGCCTGAACCGAATTGTCCTTTTGATTTTGTTTTCTTAATGTAAAATACTGACACATTTGGACGATATGCCGTACATCATCCTTTTCAGGCATGCTTTAAGTCAGAATTAGATTAATTGAGACCGAATGCTTAATTTTATAGACCCGAAATTTGCGTTACATACAGGTCTTATGAAAATATTCAGGACAGATCAGATAAAAAGGATTGACGAGCTTACAATATTAAACGAGCCTGTAAGGTCAGTCGATCTCATGGAACGAGCTGCCGAACAGCTTCTGAGATGGATTGTCAGGAATTTTGACAGGACAAGGCGTATGCTTATTTTCACCGGGCCGGGCAACAATGGCGGCGACGGTCTTGCACTTGCCAGATTATTGTCGGCCAACCGTTTTGTTGCAGAAGTGTTTAATATTAAAATCTCCGACAAAACATCGGATGACTGGAACTTTAATTATCAGCGACTTATACATGAGACTCCTGTAATTTTTAATTCGTTGGAGAATTCAGACCAGTTTCCTTTTATCGGTCATGATGACATCATTATTGATGCAATTTTCGGATCAGGGCTGACAAGACCCGTCACTGGTCTGGCTTCCGAAATTATTAAGAAGATAAATCATTCCGGTTCTGTTGTTATTTCTGTCGACATGCCTTCAGGTCTTTTTGGAGAGGATAACTCTGCAAACGATCCTGACTCAATTGTTAAAGCCGGTTACACACTCAGTTTTGAATTCCCCAAGCTCAGCTTTATGTTCCCTGAAAATGCCATGTATACAGGGGAGTGGATAGTGCTGCCTATTGGCCTCCATAAAGGAGCCGTGATGGCGGCTGAGACACCTTATCATTATATTGAAGAAGATTTTGTATCCTCGTTGCTGAAGAAACGCCAGAAGTTTGATCACAAGGGAAGGTTTGGCCATGGATTACTGGTTGCAGGATCATATGGCAGGATAGGCGCGGCAGTTCTAGGGGCCAAGGCTGCCATGAAAACAGGAATAGGATTGCTGACCTGCCATGTTCCCGGATGCGGTTATCAGATACTTCAGTCAACTGTGCCGGAGGCCATGGTACATGCTGACAAAGATGATTTGACAGTTACCGAAATCGGAGGTACTGATATATATGATTCACTCGGGATAGGCCCGGGTATTGGTACCGGTGAAGAAACTCAGAAGGCGCTGCATTCGTTTTTACTGAACAGGAACAAACCGATCGTTATTGATGCAGATGGCCTTAATATCCTCGGGATGAACAGCAAATGGCTTAACGCCCTTTCCTGGAATTGTGTCCTTACCCCTCATGTTAAAGAATTCGAAAGGGTTGCAGGAAGCTCGGGAAACAGTTACGCCAGGCTTGAGCGGCAGATTGAATTTTCATCACGGTATAACTGCGTGGTTCTGCTTAAAGGTGCTTATTCATCTGTCGTGACACCTGACGGCAAAGTCAGCTTCAACAGTACCGGGAATCCCGGTATGGCAACTGCGGGAAGCGGGGATGTACTTACGGGCATTATCCTTTCTCTCCTGGCTCAGGGATATCAACCTGGTCCGGCAGCCATCCTGGGAGCTTATCTCCATGGCCTGGCCGGCGATATTGCAGTGTCAGAAACAGGGATGGAAGCACTTACGGCGTCCGATATAATTGATAATATAGGAAACGCGTTTCTTAAATTAAAAAACATAGTATCATTGTGATCATAAAAAACAGTCCATCATGATAAACAGAATATCTTTTTTGCTGGTCATGGCAATGATTGCCGGGGCCTGCGCTACTGGAAGAAACTTTAGCAATTCCGGAGGCATTGTTTCTCCTTTGTCAGCCAATGCCTCCCTTACTGACGGCAGTCTTATCTATGGCCTGCCGCTTACGGTCATTGATGTGGAAATTGAGGCCGAACATGTTATTGAAAAGCCTGGTCCGTACTCGAAATATGCTTCTGACCTTCTTGGCCTGACAGATGTCATAAGATCCGAAAGTGAAAACTGGACCATTACCGGCGTTAACATTGGTACACATCAGGAGCTTGATCCTGAGCAGCTTTACGTGATTGAAGCTCAGGGCATGTTTCTTTCAAATGTACTTGAGCTAAAGAGATCAGGCCTGATACTTGATATCAGTCCAGACATTTACAACTGTAATTCAGGCCGAATATCAGATGCAGAAACAGATTTCAGTAAACTGAAAAGTTTTGACCTTGGGTCAGATGAGTATTTCAGGAACAGAAAAGATACCTTATTCCGAGTCATAAATGTAGATACCGCTTTTATCAGGATCCCTTATCTCGTTGAGAAGAAACAAAAGCTCACCCTTGACCAGCTTGCAGAAAAGGCGGCTGTCCGGCTGATGGAACTCAGAGACGGGAAGCACCTGATTCTCACCGGAGAGACGAACATATTTCCACAGAGTGATGCTGCGTTGAATGAGATAAACCGTCTTGAAAAGGAGTATACCGAACTTTTCACCGGCAAAACCTTCAAAGAAAAGAAGACATTCAGGTATCAGCTTGTTCCGAAAAAAGAGATGACGGGCAGCCCGACTGTTTTATGCCGTTTTTCTGAAACCTCGGGCCCCGTAACATCTGCTGATAAAAACGGCAAGCCTGTTGTCGTGGAATTTGTTCCCGAGCTTAAAACAGCCGGACTTAAGGTGAACTATGCGAGGTCAGTGTCAAAATCATCAGGAACAACAGACAAACTGTTCTACAGAGTGCCTGATATCGTGAATATAAGGATTTCATTCGGGAATGAAGCCCTTAACATGTCAAGAAAACTCATCTACCAGTTTGGTGAGGTTATCAGGATGCCTCAGAATTATATCCTTGGAAAATAGAAAGAAGCTTACTGAATCTTTCCTTTGAAATTTGTCTGAAAATCCTGCCAGCTCTGGGTTATGTATGCTTTATCGGCAAAGAATCTCAGAAGTGTTTCCATTTCTTTGGGCTGTCTGAACCCCGGAACAGGTGATGCCGACAGTTTGTTGTCGTCATCTTTTGTAAGGAAAACGACAGTAGGATACGACAGTTTGCCCTGCAGCAGGGCAACGGCAAGCTGGTGGGCTTTGCCATACTTCCCGTCGTTAATGTAGGTCTGTCCAAAGAAGCTTATGCTTTCGGAACCTTCAGCATTGAATTTGACAGGATAAAAGCTTGTATTCAGGATTTCAGCTATGACAGGATTGGTGAATGTTTCCTGATCCATCTTCTTGCACCATCCGCACCAGTCGGTATATGCATCAATGAAAAGCGGACGGAACGACTGCCTGCTTAATTTCTCGGCTTCCTCAATGGTGTACCATTTAACTGAAGCGTTCTGCGCGAAAACCGGCAGGGCAATGATAGATAAAAACATGATAGTGAATACTTTCTTCATTTTATTGTTAAGGAATTAACAGTTCAAAAATCGTGCAAAAATTCATATTCAATCTGGCAGCAAATACGCGGAATAATTTCATCAATTATAACAAATATTAGCTGCTGATGTTCATTTTATGTTATTTATAACAGGAATTTGATAAAATTATTTTTCTACATTTACCGGACTTAAAAGGTACTAATCAATTTTTATGGAAACAATAACAAATACACTTCGCGACTCCAAAGTTGCCCGATGGTCAGCACTGTCTCTGATTGCATTCACGATGCTATGTGGCTATTATCTAACCGACGTTATGGCTCCCCTGAAGCCAATGCTTGAAAAAGAGCTTCTTTGGAACAGCTCCGAATATGGGTTTTTTACAAGTGCTTACGGATGGTTCAATGTGTTTATTCTGATGCTCATTTTTGGAGGGATAATTCTCGACAAGATGGGAATAAGGTTCACTGGCATAATGTCGGCAATAATTATGGTTGTCGGCACTGCAATTAAATATTGGGCTATCTCGACTCATTCGCTCGATGGTCAGACAATTTTGGGGATGAAATCACAGGTTGTATTTGCAGGTCTTGGGTTTGCGACATTTGGCGTCGGAGTTGAAACCGCAGGTATCACAGTGTCAAAAGCAATAGTGAAATGGTTCAAGGGTAAGGAAATGGCCCTGGCAATGGGTCTTGAAATGGCAACAGCCCGTATAGGCACAACACTCGCTCTGACAACATCAGTACCGATTGCAAGGGCGCTGGGAGGGGTTTCAAAACCCATTCTCGTATGCCTTATCATGCTTTGCATAGGCCTTATATCTTTCATTGTCTATACATTTATGGATAAACGACTTGATAAAACAATTGCAGAGGAAGCTGAGAGGAATAATGTTAATGAAGGTGAAGAATCTTTCAGCGTAAAGGATATTTTCAGGATTGTCACAAACAAAGGATGGTGGTATATTGCACTTCTTTGCGTTTTGTTTTATTCTGCAGTGTTCCCGTTCCTTAAATATGCAACCGACCTGATGGTTAATAAGTTTCAGGTTGATCCTGAAGTTGCCGGTATTATTCCAGGTATGTTGCCATTTGGTACAATGATCCTGACTCCACTTTTCGGAAATTTGTATGACAGAAAGGGCAAAGGAGCCTCAATAATGATTCTTGGAGCTTTTCTTCTCATTTTTGTACACGCGATGTTTTCAATACCATTTCTTACTGCAACACCAATCGCTTTAGTGCTGATAATAATTCTGGGTATTGGATTTTCGCTTGTTCCTTCTGCAATGTGGCCCTCTGTTCCAAAAATCATTCCCGAAAAACAACTCGGTACTGCATATGCACTTATCTTCTGGGTGCAGAATATAGGATTAATGCTGGTGCCCGCCCTTATCGGCTGGGTGCTCGATAAGTTCTGCGTAACAGGAACGCATATGATTGACGGAGTCAGTGTCCCAAGCTACAATTATACAATTCCGATGATAATATTTACATGTTTCGGAATCATTGCATTTGTATTTGCCCTGTTGCTTAAAGCTGAAGATAAGAAAAAAGGATACGGGCTTGAGATGCCTAATATCAAGTAATAGGAACAGATACCGGACAATAAGGCCGGGGATATGGATGCCTGACTGATTACAATTCTTCAGAGCATCAATATCCCCGGCTTCACTTTATGCCATCTTGATAAGTATTGCCTTGATGGTGTCGGTGACATCTTCCTCCTCATCAACGCATCTTTCAAGGATCTCAAGGATCTTGTTGTTCTTAAGGAGCTCGGCAGGATCTTTTTCTTGTTCAAATAATTCGGAAACAGCAACAAAGTAATAATCGTCAGCCATGTGTTCAATATCCTTTACCTTATCGCAGGCGGCAGTTATCTCATTCTTGTTTGCAGCCGCATCATTAAGACAATGCACACATATCTGGATCTGTTTTGAGGCTTCAACTATCATGTCGGCCATCTTTGCATAGACAGGCATCAGCTTCTTCGGTCTGTAAAGGCATATTCTTCTCCCTATACCATTTATTGAATCAACAACATTGTCGATATTTGCAGTCAGTTCATGAATATCCTCCCTGTCAAAAGGAGTTATAAAAGACTTGTTAAGCTGTTTGTAGGCATTGTTTGTGATCAAGTCGCCGGCATGTTCAACCTCCTTTATTTCCTGGTAAATCCTTTCATGTTCCTGATTGTCCTCGGTCGACAACAACTCCTTAAGAAGGTCTGCAGCTTTTACAAGGTTTTTTGCATCTTCCTCAAAAAGAGGATAGAACGAATGGTCCTTCGGTACGAAAAACTTAAGCAATTTATCGATATTCATATCTGACAGGTTTTAATTTTTTGTTCAAAATTAAGCAAAAGGGAAAAGATATTTAAAGACGAAATACATTGATCCTCCGATTACAGCCGAAACAGGTATTGTTAATATCCATGCCCAGAAAATCTTGGCAGTGATGCCCCATTTAACTGCAGAAATTCCTTTTCTTGCGCCAACACCCATTATTGCTCCGGTAATTGTATGCGTTGTACTTACGGGGATTCCGAAGAACGTGGCAAGGAACAGGGTCATGGTTCCGGCTGATTCTGCCGAAAAACCTTCATAAGGCTTTAGCTTGGTTATCTTTTGGCCCATTGTCTTTACGATCCTCCACCCGCCAAACATGGTGCCGAGAGCGATTGCTGTCTGGCATGATAACTTTATCCAAAGCGCTATTGGATCATCCTTTGTTGTAAGCCCCTGGATGATGAGAGCCAGCCAGATTATCCCCATCGATTTCTGGGCATCATTTCCTCCATGCCCAAGGCTGAATGATGATGATGAAACGAGCTGAAGCCTTCTGAATATTTTATCAACCATGAACGGAGAAAGCTTACGGCAGATAAAGACCACAAGATTTGAGATTGCATATGAAAGGAAGAAGCCAAGAAGAGGAGCAACGAATATGAAGGCGATTATCTTAAGCACCCCTCCAACGATGACTGACCCTGTGCCGGCATGAGAAATTGCAGCGCCAACCAGCCCTCCCACAAGAGTATGAGAAGAACTTGAGGGAAACCCCCACCACCATGTCAATAAATTCCATGTTATCGCCGCAACCAGTGCTGAAGCAATAACTGTCAGATTTAATACATCGGGATCAATGACTCCTTTCCCGATAGTGTGCGCAACATTCATCGGAAAAACAGTGAATGCAATGAAATTGAAGAAAGCTGCCATCGAAACAGCAGCAATCGGTGATAAAACCTTGGTTGAAACTACTGCTGCAATTGAGTTTGCAGAATCATGAAATCCATTGATAAAATCGAAAACAAGAACCAGAACAATAACTACATACAAAAATGTCATAACCGGGTTTAAAGATTTTATAAGGATTTCATTCCACTGCCATTTGTCTTCAGAATCGAATTATCGAATTTGCCTGTGCCCTTAAAATTTTTAAGGTGCCCAAAATTATAAAAATATTTGTACTTTTACAGGTAAACATTTATAAATTTAAAAACATTAATATGAACGATATACGCGATCTTGAACCGAAACCGCTGTGGAATTATTTCCACAGCATAACCCAGATCCCTCATCCTTCAAAAAAAGAACAGAAAATAATTGAATTCATGAAGGAATTCGGGAAGAAGAATAATCTTGAAACTGTTGTTGATAAAGCGGGTAATGTCATAATACGGAAACCTGCTACAAAAGGGATGGAAAACAGAAAAGGGGTTATTCTGCAGACACACCTTGATATGGTTCCCCAGAAGAACAGGGATAAAAAGCATGACTTCGAAAAGGATCCGATTGAAACTATAATAGATGGTGACTGGGTCAGGGCAAACGGAACAACACTGGGATCAGATAACGGGATTGGAGTGGCTGCCACAATGGCCGTTCTTGCATCAACCGACATACCTCACGGGCCTCTCGAAGGTCTGTTTACCATAGATGAGGAAACAGGCATGACTGGCGTATTCGGACTCAGGAAAGGCCTTCTGAAAGGTGAGATACTGTTAAATCTCGACTCTGAAGACGAAGGTGAACTTTGTGTGGGCTGTGCCGGAGGTATTGATGTGAGCGCTGTGAAAAAGTTCAGCCGCGAAAAGACACCTCAGGATATGGAAGCATATAAGGTTGTTCTCAAAGGACTTAAGGGAGGACATTCAGGTGTTGATATTGCACTTGGAAGAGCCAATTCAAACAAACTTTTATTCCGTTTCCTCATGCAGGCTGAATCAGATTTTGGCATAAGGCTCTCTGAAGCTGAAGGTGGCGACCTGAGAAATGCAATTCCGAGGGAATCATATGCAGTTGTTCTGGTGCCGGCCTCTAAGGCATCTTCCTTTAAGAAATTTATTAAAGGCTATGAAGAAATGTACAGGGCTGAATTCTCGGAGACAGAACCTGACCTGTCGTTCACGGCACAAAAAGTTGATGTTCCGGCCATGGTCATGAAATCCTCTGACCAGTATAAGATTATACGTGCCGTATTTGCCTGCCCAAACGGGGTGCAGAGAATGAGCCAGGCCATGAAGGGCCTTGTTGAAACTTCAAACAATCTGGCTATAGTAAGATGTTTGAATGGAAAATTTGAAACACATTGTCTTACAAGAAGCTCGGTTGATTCATCAAAAGAAGCAACGGCATGGAAAATAGCTGCTGTTTTCCATCTGATAGGTGCAGAAGTTAAGCTTTCGGGAAGCTATCCCGGATGGAAGCCAAACATGAATTCACCCATTCTTAAAACCATGAATGAGGTTTATAAGAGGAAATTCGGAAATGCTCCCGAGGTAAAAGCCATTCATGCAGGTCTCGAGTGTGCAATCCTCGGAGGCACTTACACCGGCCTCGATATGATATCCTTCGGGCCTACAATCAAGCATCCGCATTCACCGGATGAAAAGGTGAATATTCCGACAGTAAAGAAGTTTTATGATTTTCTTTGCGAAACTCTGAAGGAGGTTCCGGTCAAATAATCTGGTTGCAGGTTGCCGGGTTCTGTTTGACCGGCGCAGCCATCAGACACCCTGCAACCTGCACCAGCAACATTCATCTTATCAGTCGACCTTAATCTCGATAAGCATATCGTCCTTCATGACATTGGTGTTTGGTTTTATCAGTACCCTGGAGATCTGACCGTTGACAGGGGAGAGGATCTCATTCTGCATCTTCATGGCTTCAAGGATTACAAGCGGTTCTCCCCTCAGTACTGTTGAACCCTCCCTCACCAGAACATCGATGATCTTTCCGGGCATGGGCGCTTTGAGTATCTCCTTTTCGTTCTTTCCCCTTGATGCATTCAATACTTTCATTCTCTGCATCGAAAATGGGGTCTCGACGGTAAAAGTATAGCTTATATCATTGAACAGGATTTCATATTTATTTTGCCGCGAACGGACTATTTCAACAGGGTATTTCCGGTTTTTCCAGAGTATGTAGGTTCCGTATTTATCGTCAGCCTTGAGCTTCACCTCATAATCGTGCTTTCCTATTCTTATCGAATGCTTAAGCGGTTGTGAAAAGCAGAATCTTTTATTCTCAGATGAAAGAGCGTACAGTTTCTTTACCTTTGATCCGGTGGCAGTCATAATTAAAACTGATTAATTCTTTTGTTAAGAAGCCAGGGGCTCATTTCCCTGCTGTTTTCGAAATCAACATTGATGCTGTTATCCAAAAGGTTCTCTTCAACGAACAGTTTTGTGGCAAGCCAGGCGGCAAGCATTTCCTCATATTCGCTGTTCAGATAGTATTTGTCGAGATCTTTTTCGATAAAGGCGGTTGTGAAGGTTCCGTTCAGGAATTTCTGATTTCTGACCAGCATTCTGAAAAACGGAAGCGTGGTTTTTGTTCCTTTTATCCATACCTTGTCAAGGGCAAGCTTGCAGTTTTTTATAGCGTCTTTCCGGTCTTTCCCTTTGACGATAAGTTTGGCTATCATTGAATCATAACTTTGAACAATTGCTGATCCTGCCTGTACTCCTGTGTCAACACGTATATTTGACCCTGAGGGCATACTTAGCTTTTCTATTTTGCCGGGGTCAGGTGCAAATCCCGACTGAACATCTTCTGCATTAATCCTGCATTCTATTGCCCAGCCGGTAAGCTTTATGTCTTCCTGTCTGTATTTCAGAACCTCACCGGCGGCTATGCTGATTTGCTGCTCAATAAGATCAATGCCCGTGATTGCTTCGGTTACGGGATGCTCAACCTGTATTCTGGTATTCATTTCCATGAAATAGAAGTTCTTTTCAGAATCAAGCAGAAATTCTACCGTTCCGGCGGAATAATAGTGTACTGCTTTGGCTATCTGAACTGCAATTCTCCCCATTGTATCCCGGAGGTTGTCATCGAGGGCAGCAGAGGGAGCCTCTTCAAGAAGCTTCTGATGCTTTCTCTGTATTGAACACTCTCTTTCACCAAGGTGGATAATGTTCCCCTTTTTATCGCCAAGAACCTGAAACTCGATGTGTTTTGGATTTTCAATGTATTTTTCAATGAATACTGACGGATCATTAAAGGCCTTTTCAGCCTCTTTGCTGGCGATGATAAACATCTTTTCCATCTCCTCGGGCTTTCGAACTATCCTCATGCCGCGTCCGCCACCGCCTGAAGCTGCCTTAATAATTACAGGATACCCGATCTTGTCTGCAATTGCAACGGCTTCTTCCTCATTGCCTATATTCCCCTCGCTTCCCATAGCCATCGGAATACCAGCTGAAAGGGCAATCTTGCGTGCAATGGTCTTGTTGCCCATTTTGTATATGGCATCAGGTGACGGGCCAATGAAATTAACATTGTTGTCGATACATTTCTGAGCGAAATAGGCATTCTCTGACAGGAATCCGTACCCCGGATGAACCGCATCACATTTTGTTTCAAGGGCAATTTCGATAAGCCTTTCAATGTTCAGAAATACAGGAATTTCAGAATCATCCTCGGTATTGTCATAAATAATATCGGCATCTGACAGGTACATCGCCTTTGGCTCAACGGAAGTTTTCACGGCCACAGTCTCTATTTTCATCTTCCGGGCTGTCCGTATTATCCTTACTGCAATCTCACCACGGTTTGCTATCAGTATCCTTTTTATCTTCATTGTTTTTGATTTCGGTAATTCAAAATCTCACGGCATGCGCAGCCAGTTTTACAATGGCATGTTGCCATGCTTGCGGGCCGGAACCTTAACCCATTTGTTGTTCAGAGCCGACAAAGCTGAAGCAATCTTCTTCCTTGTCAATGCCGGATCAATAACCTCATCTATGTACCCGCTTTCATCGGCGATGAACGGATTTGCGACCTTATCCCTGTATTTTTTTACAAGTTCTTTCTTCAGTTCGTCAGGATTCCTTGAGTTTGCCAGTTCCTTGCGGTAAAGAATTGCCACCGCGCCATCCGGGCCCATAACTGCGATTTCTGCAGTAGGCCAGGCAAAGCTGAAATCTCCTCCGAGGTTCTTGCTGTTCATCACAATGAATGCACCTCCATAGGCCTTTCTGAGAATGACCGTTATCTTCGGAACAGTCGCTTCGCTGTATGCAAAGAGCATCTTCGCACCATGCCTGATTATCCCTGAATGTTCCTGGTCGACTCCGGGAAGGAAGCCCGGAACATCTTCAAGTGTGAGCAATGGGATGTTGAATGCATCACAAAAACGGATGAACCTTGCTCCTTTGGTTGACGAGTTTATATCGAGAACCCCTGCAAGAACTTTTGGCTGGTTAGCAACAACACCTATTGTTTTTCCCTTAAGCCTGGCAAAACCGGTAACAAGACTAGGTGCAAAAAGTTCAGAGATCTCAAGGAAACTGTTCCTGTCTACTATCTGGGTAATAACATCTTTGACATCATAGGCCTTGTAAGGATCATCAGGGATTATATCACGCAGTTTTGGATTGATGTCGGGGATTGTTCCGTCGTCAGCGACGACAGGGGGATTTTCCACATTATTTGAAGGAAGATAGGAAAGAAATTTCTTGAGTGCAAGAATGGTGTTCTCCTCATCATCATAAATCATATGGGCGACTCCGCTGTTGCGGGCATGAACCTCTGCGCCTCCCAGCTGATCAAATGTGACTTCTTCGTTTAACACCTCCTTTACAACATTGGGCCCTGTTACGAACATGTAGCTTGTGTGGTTTGTCATGAAGACAAAATCAGTCAGGGCAGGTGAATAAACGGCCCCTCCCGCGGCGGGCCCCATGATAACAGAAATCTGTGGAATAATACCCGACGAGTGGATAATGTTCTGAAAAATAGTTGCATAACCGCTAAGACTTGCAACACCTTCCTGTATCCTGGCTCCTCCCGAATCGATAAGGCCGATAATGGGTGATCCCATTTTCAGGGCCATTTCCTGGATCTTGGCTATTTTCTTTGCATGTACAATGCCAAGCGACCCGCCCATGATCGTAAAATCCTGGGCATAAGCAAACACAAGCCGTCCGTTTATCTTCCCGTGGCCTACAATGACTCCGTCGCCAAATGACTTTTCAACTTTGCCGAATTCAACCGGCTGGCCGGCAGGCGTTACAAACGCATCAATCTCCTCAAAGGTGCCGGAATCAAATAACAGGTTAATCCTTTCCCATGCCGTAAGTTTGCCTTTCGAATGCTGCTTCGCGGCCTGCTCCGGGCTGTATTGTTTCTTTATGGCTTCCTGCCTTTCTATAAAAGCTTTGTAATGTTTCCCTGAAAGATCCATATCCTGCTTTTAATTTGTTATGCAATGACCAGAATCAAAACAATTGGTTTTTACAATTCAGGCCATTTTGAAGGCTCAAAAATATACATATTCAGAATAATTCCAAATAAAACTTTCGAACGGGAATATAATGTTTTGGTTATATTGTTCGCTGTGAATACTTTAACAGCACTTGTTTTTCGACCGTCCTGAATCAGTTTTTGGGTTTGAACAAACCTTTTTCATCTGATCCTAGCAATCCGGCACTTATCAGCGACTGGCTGGCCCGGTTCAGATTTTTTATCATTTTATCGGTTACAACAGGAAAATGACGCAGGGATTCTATTTTGTCACCAATATATTCCAGATCCTCATCTGTTGTGGCCCAGTTTCTGTAATTGAATGCCGTGAGGTCAAATGGAAGGGAATACGACCGTAAAGTCTTTTCTCCATTGACGTTAAAATAAAAGTCAAAATACGACATGATAAGTTCACGAAGACTTCTGTATACGGGTTCCCGGAATCGAAGAGTGCTGAAGTTCGATTTGGCAATCGCTCCCCAGCAGCCATCCTGCCTGAAGACAGAAATTACATGATCATCATCGTTCCATGCCTTCATGTCGACAATCAGTGGTTTAAATCCAAGAAAATCGAGAACGGCAGCTGCAAACAATGCTCCCTCAAAACAGTGTGCCCTCTTACTTTTCATCACGTACCTTGGCGACCTGCATTCATAATCCGGATTATAGTCTGTTGAGTCGAGGTATATCTGTACTGACCAGGGATTTGTGAAACTTTCAAGGAATTTTATTTCACTGTCGCTCCATTTGATGTCAGAATAAGGTGTTCCCATCTTTGATAATTACTCTGCTTACAACTTAACCGCTTTTAAATGATTGCATCAGATAATTTTCCTTATTATTTTCTGCATTTCAGCGTATTGTTCCTCCATACTTTTCACCAGCTTCATCTGGGCTCTTGCCCTGTCGAGATTGTGATTAGGGTGATGGATTTTATAATAAACATCCCCGTCGAGATAATCTGTCAGAAATCTGACAGCCATAATATAGGTTATCAGCTTTGGTGCAAAAGCAAGATATTCCTTTTCAACATCGTTTAGAGTGTCTGCGGCCTCAGAAAGATATCCCTTTGAAAACGCTTTGTAAAGCTCAATATTCATTCTGATCCTGGAAAGGTCTGTTTCGTCTTCAGATGCAACATTGGCGGCAGTTCTTATTGCATCCCCGAAATCATAATGGACATAGCCCGGCATTACGGTGTCAAGGTCGATGACGCACAGTGCCTTATCATTGTTGTCGAAAAGGATGTTGTTGAACTTTGTATCGTTATGAGTGATCCTGAGCGGAATTTTCCCCTCGTCACCAAGGCTGATTATAACTTTCATTTCCTCGGCTCGTTTAAGCACGAAGTCGATCTCCTCTGATACACCCGCGGCTCTTCCTGCAATGTCGGTTCTTACACTGTTCAGGAAAGTGTCGAGCCGTTTTCCGACGTGATGAAAAAATGGTATTGTCTCGTGAAGCGGCTCACCCGGCAGATCAGCGAGCATGGCCTGAAACCGTCCGATAGCCCTGCCTCCTTCAAATGCTTTTGACGGAGAATCAACTATGTCGTATGATCTGTGGTCGGCAATGTAAATGAAGAGTCTCCAGTAATTGTTGTCTTCATCCTTTATCCATGATCCTCCTTTTTTTGTCCTGATCAATGTTAGTGATTCACGTTTAATGTCAGAACCCGGGATCTGCGATAACCTGAACTGAATGTGCCTCGTTACCCTTTCGATGTTTTGCTGGAGCTCAGGAACCTTCCTGAATACATTATTGTTGATTCTCTGAAGAATATAATCATCCTTGTCTTTTTCGGTATTTATTATCCTGTAGGTATCATGAATATGTCCGCTACCGCATGTAACAGCATCAGAAAAAGTTCCCTCCGTATCAAAAAAACTGAAGATCTCTCTAATATCATGCTTCATTCCTGAGGCCTATTTTATGTCCGATAAATGCATAAAACATTATGACGAGATAACATGGAAGACATAACCAATACGCCGATTGTGTGGAAAAGGAAACGGCAAGCTTGCCATAGAGCAACGGCAGTAAGGCGCCTCCTGCTATGGCCATGATAAGCATAGCTGAAGCTGTTTTTGTAAATTTCCCCAGGCCGTTCAAAGCCAGAGGCCATACTGCGGGCCATACAAGTGAATTGGCCAGTCCCATGAGTGCAACAAAAAGTACCGTTACCGGCAGAACAAGCTGAAGCGGTTTGAATGTCACAAGGTCGATAAAGGGCATAGTAAAGACTTTGCCGGCTGGGGTAAATACGGCTCCGAGTGAAAAGATAACTCCAAGTATCGTGCAAATCTTCAGGGCATCAGCCTGTTTCAGGTATTTAGGTATTAATATTATGCCTGCTAAATACCCGATGATCATTGCAACCATCGTAAGTGAGGTAAAGTATTTAGCCGAATCCATTCCTATTCCGAGAGATTGTCCGTACCTTATTATTGAATCACCTGCGATAACTTCAACTCCTACATAGAAGAACAGTGTAACCACTCCAAGAATAAGATGTGGAAACTGCCATATGCTGGTTTTTTTCAGATTTGCCATACCTACTGCTTCATCCTCGGCATCTGTATCCACCTCAGGAAGATGCACATATCTCAGGAGAAGCCCCAGGAGCAGCAGTATAACTGTCATAACAATATAGGGCATGATTACATTACGGGCCATCTCATCAAGTATTACGGCCCGCGATGCCTGATCTGCCGCCTGGGCAAGTTTTTCTTCAAGAATATGGGAATCTTTGAGTATTATGCTGGCGAGAATTATTGGAGCAATGACACCGGCAAATTTATTTGCAATACCCATAATGCTTATCCTTTTTGCGGCACTTTCGCGCGGTCCAATGATCGTTACATAAGGATTCGATGCGGTCTGCAAAAGAGCAAGACCCGTCCCTTCAACAAACAAACCGGTGAGAAATAATCCGAAAGTCCTTGTCAGTGCAGCCGGGATGAAAATTACCGTTCCTGCTGCCATAATCCACAACCCGACTGCCATGCCGTTCTTGAAACCTGTTTTCTTCAGCACTGCGGATGAAGGAAGTGCCATCACAAAATAAGAAATATAGAACGCAAAAGTTACGAAATATGCCTGGAAATCATTTAGTTCGCAGGATGTCCTAAGAAATGGGATAAGCACCCCGTTGAGCCATGTTACAAAACCAAAAATAAAAAAGAAGAGTCCGATAACAGTTATTGAAAACAAATAGTCTTTTTTACTGATGCCGTTTGCAGTGTCATTGTTAGCCATAATGTGGTTTTTGTTTATTAAACAATCAGAATTTTCAAATCTAGTCTTTTTTGGAAAGGTTGCAAAATAAAATCAGGTTACCTTGCCTTAATGACCTGACTTTTCCCTCGATTTTACCCCCAGGTAGCCTCCGTGATGACGTTTTGAATAATCTTCGGCTGTAAAACCTATCCGTTCCATCATAAGCACCACGAGTGCATCCCCGATTACCGTAAACACGGTTGTGGAGGTCGTTGGCGTGAGCCCAAGGGGACATACTTCCGATGGAGAACCCGTGGAAATGAAATAGTCGGCTTTCAGGGCAAGAGGGCTTGTATCATTGCCTGTGATGACAATTACCGGCATGGAAGGGAACAGACTGTTCTTCAGGTCAATTAGTTCAATGATTTCACGTGTTTTTCCGGAATTAGATATTGCCAGAAGAACATCATTTTCCTGAAGAACTCCGAGATCACCATGCTGTGCTTCGCTGGGGTGAAGAAAAACTGCAGGTGTACCTGTCGAACTGAAAGTAGTGGCTATGTTATGTGCAATCTGCCCCGCTTTTCCCATGCCGCTGGTTACGAGTTTGCCGTTTCTCTTATGAACATGCTCGTAGATTATTTCTGTTACCTTATCAAAACTATCGGTAACGGGAATGTTTTTTATTGCCGAAGCTTCAACTTCAAATATCTTTTCTACTCTTTCCTTCATAGCTGAAAATAAAAACAGGGCCAAATTTAATTAAAAATAAGGCATTGTTAATTTTAAAAGGCGGTTTGTTGTTCCCTGGGAAAAAATAAAGGAGAAATCCTGTGTTTTTTTTAAACATGATCATCGTAAAATGTGCAACTATCTGGTGAAAATGTATGACGATTTTTATGAATCGTTGAAAAAAAACAGGAAATTAGCTGTATGAAAAACTATTCTGACAAAATAAATCAAGAGCCCATGAAAAGACCTTTTCCCATTTTTGCAACAATAATCCTGTCTTTGTTTTCCGTCGTTCTGCAGGCCCAGTTGCCGGAGCAGCTTATTAAGATTGTTGTGTCTCCGGATCATGAAAACTGGCAATATAATTCCGGAGAAAAAGCGAATTTCACTGTTCAGGTATTCTGCCATATGAATTATCTGAAGGGTGCAAAAGCCTGGTATGAAGTCGGCCCTGAAAAGCTTGATCCTTTTAAAAAAGACTCTCTGATCCTTGATGGTAAGCCTTTCAAAATTGATGCCGGAACACTTAAGTCTCCCGGATTCCTGAGATGCATTGTAACAGTAGAATATGAGGGGAAGAAATACAGAGGGCTCGCGACTGCAGGATTCGATGTTGATCAGATTAGGGCTACTGTAAAACTCCCTGAAGATTTTACGGAATTCTGGGATGCGGCAAAAAAAGAGCTTTCCGGGATTCCTGTCAATGCCCGAATGACGTTGATGCCTGAAAGATGTACGGAAAATGTAAATGTATATCATGTCAGCCTTCAGAATATAGGGAACTCAAGAATCTACGGCATCGTTTCCATTCCCAGAAAGGAAGGCAAGTATCCTGCAATACTCGAAGTCCCTGGTGCAGGCGTGAGAGCTTATGCACCTGACATTAGCCTTGCAGAACGCGGTGTCATAACATTTGTAATCGGGATCCATGGCATTCCTGTCAACCTCGACCCCGGTGTTTATCTTGATCTTGGAAACGGAGCTTTACGTGAGTACTGGACCTTTAATATGGATAACAGGGACAGGTATTACTACAAGAGAGTCTATCTCGGATGCGTCAGGGCAAATGACTTTCTTACATCGCTTCCACAATATGATGGTGCAAACCTTGCCGTGACTGGAGGAAGCCAGGGGGGGGCACTCTCGATTATAACGGCTTCACTCGACACGAGGGTTAAATGCCTCGGCTCATTTTATCCGGCCTTGTGCGATGTTACCGGTTATTTATCGGGAAGGGCAGGAGGCTGGCCTCATTTCTTTAACAAAAATAGTCGTAACTTCCACGACACCAGGGAAAAGCTTGAAACAATAGCCTATTATGATGTTGTGAATTTTGCGAGAAATATTAAAGTCCCTGGTTTCTACAGTTGGGGGTTCAATGACGAAACATGCCCGCCAACATCAATGTATGCCGCGTATAATCTTATAAGTGCAGAAAAAAATCTTAATCTCTTTCTGGAGACAGGACACTGGACTTATCCCGAACAAAACAATAAGATGCAAAGCTGGATTTTAGGCATGCTGACTAAAAACTAAAGTCTGAGAAGTCATTTGTCATGATTCTGTCAGAATTAAGAAAAAAGAAAATTCAATTGCGGTCATTTTTTTGATGAACGGTCATTTTTTTAACTTGAACGAGCGTCTTCGTATGGTATATGAACGAAATCTTATGTTTAACCATGTTCTTAAGCCCCGGTTTCAGGCGCTTTGGAAATCCCGGAATTTTGACAGGACCCGGGGATAGACTAACTTTGAAAGACAAGTATTTTAGATTAATAGTATACTGTACAACAGATTATGTTTTGATAAATTTATACTGATGTTTAAGAATTACCCTGTTACAAGGGAAAACCTTCGCTTGAAAGCGTCGGGAATTTTTCATAAATACTCAGTTCCGAGATGGATGCTGTTCATTCATGATATTTCATCTGTCTTTGCAACTTTCCTTGTTGCATATCTTCTGCGCTTCAACCTTATCATTCATGATATTTCGTGGAACGAAGTTTTTGTCCACGGTTTTATCACAATGGCGGTTTATACCATCTCAATGATTGGATACAGGTCTTATTCAGGACTTATACGGCATACAACGCTTACTGATGTGACCCTGGTTTTCGCTGCCACCAGCACGGCAACACTTGTACTTTTAGGCCTGATGATAATTGAGGATGCATTTGGCATTTCGGCCCTTTACCGGATTCCGATGTCAATAGTGTTAATTCACTATTTCCTGCTGACTGTTTACCTTTTTGTAATGAGGCTTTCGGTTAAGCTTCTTTTCAGGTTTGCAACAAGTTCAATTAAGATCAATGTCAGGAAAGTTCTTATTTATGGTGCGGGAGAGATGGGCTTTGTAGTCAAAAGAGTTCTGATGAGTGATCCGCGTGGCGATTTTTATGTTGCCGGATTCATTGACGACAGCCGTATGCTGCAGGGTAAAAAGATAAATGGGATTCAGGTGTTCGGCCCTGAAATTCTTTCTTCCCCATTTATAACCAGGCACAATATAAAGACTCTGATCCTGGCAATCCGCAATTTTCCGCCTGTAAGGAAAAGCGATGTTATCAGAATCGCCATCGACAACAATCTTGAAATACTTGAGACACCCGCCATCGAAAAATGGCTCCACGGACAACTTGAGCTTAAGCAATTACAGAAAGTCAAACTTGAAGATCTTCTTGGACGCGAGCCTATAAGACTGGATATGGAACTTTTAAGAAAAGGCCTTTCAAAACGAACCATTCTTGTGACAGGCGCTGCAGGATCAATAGGTTCCGAAATAGTCAGGCAGCTTTCAAGATTTTCTGTCCAGAAAATAATTCTTGTTGACCAGGCTGAAACGCCTTCATTCCACCTCGAGAATGAACTTAAGAAATCCTTCAGCCATGTTAAATTCAGGATTCACCTTGCGGATATCACCAATGCAAGCAAAATGGAGCGGATCTTCCAGCAATACCGACCAGAAATAGTGTTCCATGCTGCGGCTTATAAGCATGTGCCGCTTATGGAAGATAATCCTCATGAAGCATTCCGGGTAAATGTTGGCGGCACAAGGATACTTGTCGAGCTTTCGGTGAAATACGGAGTCAGGAAGTTTGTAATGATATCAAGCGATAAATCAGTGAACCCGACTAATATCATGGGAGCCTCAAAACGTCTCTGCGAAATGATAATCCAGACCAAATCAATGATGAACGGCATTTCGACTCAGTTTGTTATCACTCGCTTTGGCAATGTCCTTGGTTCAAACGGAAGCGTCATACCATTGTTTAAGAAGCAGATAGAAGAAGGAGGACCGGTAACTGTCACACATCCTGAAATCACGAGGTACTTTATGACAATTCCTGAAGCCTGTCAGCTCGTTCTGGAAGCGGGGTTCATTGGTAAGGGAGGGGAAATATTCGTTTTCGACATGGGGAAACCTGTCAAAATAGAGGACCTGGCGAGAAATATGATAAGACTTTCCGGACTTGAGCCTGACAAGGATATTAAAATAGAATATACGGGCCTGAGACCAGGTGAAAAACTTTATGAGGAAATACTCTCCAGCAATGAAGAAATGTCCTCAACTCTCCATGAAAAGATCAAAATCGCCAAAGTGGAGAAAAATGATTACAGGAAGGAAGTTCTGAAAGCTATCGTTGCACTCAGGGATATTTATGACTTGTCTGAGCGGGAAATCGTTGAATTATTCGAAGAACTGGTACCGGAATATAAAATTTCAAAAGAACAAAGCAACGGTCATTTTCTGAAAAACATTTCAGTCAGGGAAAAAAGTAGGATAGCTTCTGAAGAAATCAGCTAAACAGTACCCATATAAATGAAAATGCCTGAAAATCAATTGATTTTCAGGCATTTTTGTGATCCCGGCGGGATTCAAACCCACAACCTTCTGATCCGTAGTCAGATGCTCTATTCAGTTAAGCTACGGGACCATTTTTCATGTCAGGGGGCAAATATAGTAAAATTTTATCCTTATTTTATTCCCGGTTAATATTTCTGATACTGCAAAATATTTTAAACATTATATCGTTGGAAAATTCATACGAAAAACCTTTAATCATGAAAAAAGCATCAGGCATTGTGTTGAAGATTTTACTGGGTTTGGTTATTGCCATTGTTATATTCTTATTTCTGGTTCCGGTGGTCTTCAAGGATAAAATAAAGACAACCATTGAAAAATCAGTCAGTGAATCGGTAAATGCCAAATTAAGTATTGAAGATTATAAATTTGGCTTTTTCAGGAATTTTCCAAAACTGACGCTTTCACTTGATGGTCTTTCATTATCAGGCATTGATGAGTTTGAGGGCGATACATTGCTGCGGTGTAAATCGGTGAGTCTTGTATTCAACCTTGGCAGCCTGTTCAAAAAAACCGGTTATGAGGTAAAATCATTGGTCTTGCAGGACGCCTCTCTCCTTGCGATGGTTAACAGGGATGGTAAGCCAAACTGGGACATAATGAAGGAAAGTGAATCTGAAACCGGAACACCTGCCGGCGAAACTGAATCGGCTGTGAAAATTCTTCTCCGGCAGGTTAAAATACTTAACTCCTCAATTGCATATATCGATAAGGAATCTGACATGGAAGCATTTTTGCGGGATTTAAATGCTTCCATGTCAGGCGATCTTACTTCGAGCGTCACAAATCTTGAGATCAGGATGAAGGTCGGTGACGTTACCTATCTCATGGATGGGATCAGGTATCTAAATAAAGCCGTGGCTGATGCAGATGTTCACCTGAAAGCCAATCTCGACAGCATGAAATTCTACCTTGCCGACAACTACCTGCTGCTGAATGATATGCTGCTTAACTTCGAAGGGATGGTTGCAATGCCTGGCGATGATATTGAAACAGACCTTGCTTTTAAATCAGGTAAGACTTCATTGAAATCACTCATGTCGCTAATCCCTTCAGTTTATATGTCGGGCTATGAAAATCTCCGTACTGAAGGAGAATTCACTTTCGAGGGAACGGCAAAAGGTGTTTATAGTGATGCTGACAGCACAATTCCTGATGTGGCTTTGTCGCTCAATGTAAGCCGAGGATTGGTAAGTTATCCCTCATTGCCTGAAAAGATCCGTAATATAAATATCAAATCCGATGTCTATGTCGATGGCAGGGATATGGATAAAACCACAGTCGACGTAAGCAAATTTCATATGGAGCTTGCCGGGAATCCGTTCGATATGAGCTTATCGCTTAAAACACCAATGAGTGATCCTGATTTCAATGCCTCTGTGAACGGTAAGATCGACCTGACCGCACTATCAAAGGCAGTGCCCCTCGACAGTATTTCATTGTCGGGACTAATCGATGTTGCAGTTAAAATGGCAGGAAAGATGTCCATGCTTGATAATAAACAATACGACCGGTTCAGTGCACTTGGAAATCTGAACGTTAGCAATATGGCGGTGGAAATGACCGGCTACCCCGGCATAAAGATTGAAAAGGCAGGTTTTGAGATATCACCTTCGTATGCCCTGCTTAAGGACACAAAAATAAGTGTAGGCAACAATAGCGATTTTTCACTTGCCGGAAAGCTTGAAAACTTTATTCCCTATTTATTCAAGGGCGAAATAATCAGGGGTAACTTATCACTTCAGTCAAATCTTGTTGATCTGACTGAAATAATGTCGGGAATGAAGCCGGACAGCACAACGAATGACACATCTTCCCTTTCGGTGATAAAAATCCCGGAAAACATCGATTTCAACTTTAATGCTGCGATCAGCCGGTTTAAATATAACAACATAGATGTTAAGAACTTAAAGGGAAACATAAATGTCAGAAACGGTGTGCTTAGTATTAAGGATGCCGGAATGGATTTTCTCGGGGGGAAAATAGCAATGGATGCCGATTATGATACCCGCGATTCTCTGAAACCAATGGTTAGGGCCGGTTTCAGCATGGAGAACATTGGGGTAAAAGATGCATTCAATTCTTTCAATACAATCCAGAAACTTGCCCCGGCAGCAAAAGGCATTAACGGAAAAGTCGGGATCAGGCTTTCATACTCAAGCCTTCTCGGCAAAGACTTCATGCCTCTTATATCTTCAATAAGCGGCAGCGGTAAACTGACCACCAATGAGGTAACACTTGTTGAATCGGTTGCATACAACAAGATAAAAGAAACTCTTAAGCTGAACGAAAACTATTCCAACACTTTCAGGGATCTGAATATCAGCTTCAGGATAAGTGATGGCAGGATAATTGTCAGCCCTTTCAACACAAAAGTTGGTAATATCAAAATGAATATCAGCGGTGACCAGGGTATCGATCAGACAATAAATTATATCGTTAAAACAGAAATCCCGAGAGCCGATCTCGGTAACTCGGTTAATGCTCTGATTAATAACCTTTCGGCACAGGCATCATCATTTGGTCTGGCGTTTAAACCTTCTGACATCCTTAAGGTCAATGTAAAGATTACCGGGACATTTCTGAAGCCGCTTGTCACGCCTGTATTCGGGAGCGCATCGCCAGACAGTTCGGGAGTTACGTCGACTGTCAGGGAATCAGTGAAGAACGCGGTGGAGGAACATACAGTCGTGGTGAAGGAGAAGGTGAGAGGCGAAGCTGAAATCCAGGCCGACCGGCTTGTGCGTGAAGCAGAAGATAAGGCGTCATTATTAAGGGAGGAAGCAGCCAGGTCGGCAGAGAAGATGAAACTGGAAGCAGACCAGCAGGCGCAGAAATTGATAAAGGAAGCAGAGCCAAAGGGAACCGTGGCCAGGCTGGCTGCACAAAAGGCAGCCGATGCTGTCAGAAAGGAAGCTGAAAGAAGAGCCGGCCAGATTGTAAAGGAGGCTGACGCCAAGGCAACGAAAATGGTGGATGAGGCAAAAGCAAAACGTCAGGATATGCTTGATAAACTTCAGTGAACCTGATATATCAATAAAAAAGACTGTCCGAAACGAACAGTCTTTTTTTTATCCGAAAGATAATATCAGAATTTCTTTTCGCGGATACGTGCCTTTTTGCCTGTAAGATTACGCAGATAGAATATTCTTGCCCTGCGTACCTTGCCGTGCTTGTTGACTTCAATTTTATCTATGGAAGGAGATGAAAAAGGAAAAATTCTTTCAACACCGATGTTTCCCGACATTTTTCTTACAGTGAAAGTTTCGGTATGACCGCTTCCGCTCCTTTGAATGACAACCCCGCGGAACTGCTGAATTCTTTCCTTGTTACCTTCTTTAATCTTATAATGAACAGTAACGGTGTCTCCTGCAATAAATTTGGGAAACTCATTGGTTACTGCAAATTCCTTTTGAACAACATCCATTAAATTCATCTCTCCTTATTTTTCATATACTTAAAACAGGTCGCAAAGATACAAAAATCTTTTACATAATAAATTGTACTTGCAAAAATCTTTATCAAGAGTTATTTCAACAGCAAAGCGACTATTTCTCCTTTAATCTCCATCCTGCGTCCTTCACAATAGCACGGTACCATTCTTCACTGTAGCCAGGCTGTGATACTTTCGGGGTAATATATTTGTATCCGGCAGGGACAGGACGTTTCTCCTTTACGTTGCCGTCAACATATTTTGTAAACAGGAACTGATAGAATGACTTCCACTGGCTCACAGTATTATTGCCTGCATTGACTGAATAATTGGTAAGAAACCGGATGGCTTTTTTAGGACTCTTTTTATAAAGTTCTTCTGCTGTCTTATCAACACCGGGGATCTCGGCCATATATCCATCCTCCAGTTCGCTCTGTTTTTTTTGTATTTCATCAATCATCAGGCTTGTACGCGTGTATGCGAAATTTGTGAGCTGGTTGAAGACCCAGAATCCTGAATTTTCACTGAATGTCATCATATCGCCATTTCCGACTGCATACGATTCAGGGACGCGTGTTATTCCGCAATATATCGGCGAATAGACCGTGTAATACGTGTCATCGACACCAAACCAGAATATTCCGCCAATGGGATCGGGGAGCCACGACCTGCTCTGTGCGACAAATGAAAATCCTGTCTGCTGGGTTGAAATTGCCCTTTCATGAATGTATGTAACCCCGTCGACTTTCCATTCCATGGGTCTCCACCTTACTGTACTTTTATACGGACCTGCGCCGATATCCTTTGTCATATCCATAATTGTACCCTGGTAATAATTTCTCATCATACCCATTACATCTTTCACACCGAGCTTTTTGTCAGGTTTGATCCACAGTGGCATTCTGTTTTTAAGGTTTTCGCCAAGGGCATAATCCAGATATTTTCCCATATCACTGTTCACCATGTTGAATCCTGACCATACTCTTGCTTCGCAAAAACGGGCTGCGCCGAAATCCAATGGGGCGAAGGTGTCACTGAAGCTGAAATCCCTGTCTTCACCTTTAAACCAGCCATAAGAGCGTGCAACATCTATTACGTCGTATGCATATACGGTTTCAACCTCGGGATTGAATATTTTGGACAGGTCCCTGGAAGTAATGGATTTTACGCCGTCGGCAAGCGGGAACGTTGTTATTCTTGGGTGATTGGCATGTCCGGAGATATATCCATCGGGAATTCTCCTTGCAACCCATACAGCTCCCTTTTTCCCGGGGCCTTTCCCGATAAGCTCAAGGATCCATGCCTCGTTGGCATCGGCTATTGAAAAAGATTCTCCTGAACTGGCATAACCGTATTCCGAGACCAGCTGTGAGAAATTCAGGATGGCTTCCCGTGCATTTCTGGCCCTCTGAAGGGTAAGATATATCAATGAACCATAATCAATTATTGCAGTAGTGTCGGAGAGCTCCGGCCTGCCACCGAATGTGGTTTCTCCAATGGAAAGCTGATGCTGGTTCATGTTGCCAACAACTGAATATGTAATTGCGGCCTGTGGGATTTTTCCCATGAATTTCCCTGTATCCCACTCATAAACATCAACCATTGATCCTGCAGGCCAGGCTTTTGCCGGCCAATAGTATAACTCACCGTAAAGAACGTGTGAATCGGCTGAATAGGTTATCATCACTGAACCGTCTTTTGATGCCCCTTTTGTTATAAGGAAATTCGTGCAGGCAAACGATTGATTATCCTGCAAAAACATGGCAAACAATAAAACCATCCCTATGAATCGTATTGTTTTCATATTAAAGAGAAATATTGGATAATGAATTAATTATTAACTGAAACCTGCAAAGGTAAGAAGACAGATAACATTTCAAAGTGATATCATATCATTTTGAGGATACCTGCGATTTTTTTTATTCTGTCCGTATCAGCTACTTTTCTTGAGAATTCAGGAAGACCCTTAATTCCCATATTTATGCCCTGGCGCCTGAATATCATGCCGCTGTCAACAGGGCTGCGCGCTGTAAGATGGATCTCACTCACTTTTGTGGCTGTGACTATCGTGGCAACATTTGATTCGTCAATTCCTCCTCCCGGCATGATAATTATCCTGTCAGCGGCCTGAACAACAAGGCTCCTGATCATTTCTATCCCATCCCTTGCCGAGTTCCTCAAGCCTGAAGTCAGCAACCGTTCTGCCCCGGTATCAATGACATCCTCCAGCCCGCGTACAGGATCATTGCACAGGTCAAATGCCCGGTGAAAGGTGGCAGACATCGGATGAGCAAATTCAAAAAGCCGGGCTGTCCGGTCAACATCAATGTTCCCTCCTTCAAGCAAAATACCTGTTACAATGCCATCAACACCGCATTCTCCGCACATTTCAATATCTCTTCTCATGATATCATATTCAATTACGGAATAAAGGAAATCACCCCCCCTGGGGCGTATGATGACATGAAGCCCAATGGTCAGATTGTTCCTTGCCGCGACAATTGAACCGTAGCTCGGCGTTGTGCCACCTTCAATGAGATTGTCGCAGTATTCAACTCTTGATGCTCCGGCTGATTGTGCATTAAGCGCTGATTCTATGCTGTCGACACAAATTTCAAGTTTGCAGTTCATCTACAAAAATCATTCAGGTTAATAAAAGTAACAATATTTTCCGTATTATTGTGTGGCAAAACTATTATCATATGAAACCGACACTATTGGTACTGGCTGCCGGAATGGGCACACGTTACGGGGGTAACAAGCAACTTGATGAAGTTGGACCCTCAGGTGAAACTATTATTGACTATTCTATCTATGATGCGATACGTGCCGGTTTCGGCAGGATTGTATTTGTTATCCGCAGGGATATTGAGGAACAGGTTAAGGAGAGGTTCGTCGACAGGCTTCAGGGCAAAATTGATGTTGATTATGTTTTTCAGGAAATTAACAACCTGCCGGAAGGTGTGAAAGTAGCACCCGAACGGTCAAAACCCTGGGGTACAAGCCATGCCATTCTGGTTACAAAGGATAAAATTAAGGAACCTTTTGGAGTGATAAATGCCGACGACTTTTATGGTATGGAATCATTCAGAATACTTCACGACTTCCTTGTAAATGATAAGAATTCAGTGAATTACTGCATCGTTGGGTATAAACTCGGAAATACGCTGTCGGATCACGGACATGTAAACAGGGGAGTATGCAGTGCCGGAGCAGACGGATTCCTGCAGAACATTGTTGAAACACGTCAGATCGAAAAGACCAAAACGGGAGCTGTCGCCCCAGGGCCTGACGGCACCCCGATACAATTCACCGGGAATGAAATTGTGTCAATGAACCTCTGGGGATTCAAGCCTACATGCTATGAATTTCTCGAAAAAGAGTTTCGTAACTTCATACATAACCATGGAATGGATCTGAAATCGGAACTTGACATTCCGACGTCTGTTGACAAATTTGTGAAAAGCGGAGAAATCACAATCCAGATACTTATGAGCAACGAACGGTGGTTTGGTGTTACTTACAGAGAGGATAAACCATTTGTTGTCGAAAGCATAAAGAATATGATAAGAAAGGGAATTTATCCGGCACGCATTTACTGATAATTTTTACCATTCAAATCCGCATTCGTAGGTTCTGATATTATCCCTGTTGTCTGTAACAGAAAGGTTCAGAATGTGTTTTGTGCCTTTCCGGATCCTTTCGGGATCAAACCTGTAAATCAGGATTTCATTTTTCTGATCGTATTCAAATAAAGCCCATTTTCCATCAATCTCGGGCTGATAGGTCTTTATTCCCGAAAGATCATCCCTGATTCTCAGCATGAGGCTCTCCCTTCCTCTGAGGTCAGATCCCGGAGTAAATCCGACGGGCTTTATGGAAGGGGGAATGGTATCGATGCCGACATAAAAATTTCCGAAACTGCCTGAATTTGCCGTAAGCCTGCCATTATCCCATGATGTGGCAAGCGGAATTTTTTTCCGTTCGTCGGTCAATCTGACTATCAGAAGCTTCGTGCTCTTGCCGGCAGGTATATCATCAGGTTTTATTGAGAGATGAAAAGCCTTGTGCAAAGGAGTGTATTTGTTGTGCAGGTGATACAATTCCGAGTACATACCGGGCTGTGCCTCTGTTTTAAAAAATCTGAACCACAACGTATCATAGAGAGCACCGGCAGGGATGGTAACGGAAACATTTCCGGAAATGAACCTGTTGTTCCTTCCGTATGGCATCATTGTTGCATCATCGGGTTCAGGCGACAACTGAGAATTCTCCGGAGGATTTACCGATCTGACATTAAATGTCAGCTTTGACCGGTTGCCGTGAATATCAGAAACAGTTATCTCAACCTGATGTTTTTTCTTATCGGTGAAACTGTAAATGCCTCTGTTTACAATGTCTTTATAAACGCTTAGCCTGTCGCCCGGAAGAGTATAGGTTTTTTCATAAAAAGCCTTCTCCCGGATATAGGATTCATAGTCAATATGGCTATTGATATATCCTGATTCATTGAAGCTGAAAGAATCCATTTTGTAGTTATAAACAACGATGCTGTCAATCCTCATCACGATGGAGAAAACGGAGCATTTGTTATTTGTACTGTTGAGAATATCGTACGACTTTATCCCGAATCCAGCTTCACCATTTATGGAAATCACATTGTCTGACGAGATGTGGTAATTGCCGTTTCCTCCTGAAACATTAAGCATCAGAGGTTTGTTTTTTCCATTAATGTAACTCCCGCGGCCAACAGGATATATGCATAACTTTTCAATTACCGGCCTGAAATTATCAGTAACACCAAATTCAAAAAGAAGAGGATTTACAGGTATCTCTTCATCTGACTTCCGGATCTCAAAATGGAGATGTGGGCCTGATGAACTACCAGAATTGCCTGAATATGCAATGATATCACCCTTGTTGAAATGAAATCTGTCTTTTGAGGGCCACAGCGTTATCATGTAAGTTTTTTCCTCATACTGTCTCGATTTAACATAGTTTTCTATTTCGGGCGTGAACCTGTCAAGATGACCGTAAACCGTTGAATAACCCGAGGGATGCCTCAGGTAAAGAGCCTTGCCGAATCCTCCGGGAGAAACGCTTATCCGATAAATATAGCCCGGAGCCGCTGCCACAACTTCCTTGCCCGTTACTCCCTGCGTCTTTATATCTATGCCTGAATGAAAATGATCGGCCCTCAGCTCTCCAAAGTTGGCCGAGAGCGACAATGGTATCCGGAGCGGTTGAATAAATATGGTACGATCTTTTGGCTCGTCACCGGTGTTGCCGGAAAAAAGCATGTGAACAAATATCAGCAGCACTAAAATCTTCACTTTGGAAAATATTAAATCAGAGCTGCAAAACTATCTGTCTGTCTCGTTCTTCCAAACTATTTAGGTTAAATTTTTGAAAATATCATTAACAGTGTTACCTTTGCAGTAAAGATGATTATATGATCGGTCAGGGTCTTGAGGAACTGAATATTCTGAACAAAAAAATAGATGAATTGTTAGAAAGATATTCAGGGCTTAAGGCTAAAAACTGCGAACTGAAGGACGAAATTGAGATTCTCAAACGGGACCTTCAGGCAAAGAATGAAAAGATTAACGATCTTGAAGCTAAATACGAAAGGTTAAAATTAACGGGAGCATTAATGGGAGAAGGCCGTAACGCGGCCGAGGCGAGAAAGAGGATTAATGAATTAGTGCGGGAAATAGACAGATGTGTTGCTCTTTTGAACAGATAAAATATAGCAATGGATGATAAGCTTTCGATCAGGGTTAATGTGGCTGACAGGTATTATCCATTGAAGGTGGAACGGGAGAATGAAGAGAAAATAAGGAAGGCGGCCAGGATGATCAATGAAAAGGTGCTTCAATACAAGCAGCGGTACACCGACAAGGATGTTCAGGATTTTCTGGCAATGGCTTCTCTTCAGTATGTGATCAGGCTGATTGAGGATGAGGAAAAGATTACCTCTGATCACCTGACGGGAAATGTAAAGGAACTTATTGATAAAATTGATAAAGTTCTGGAGGATTAAGAGTAACAGCGTTCTTTTAAATATTACAAACTTTTTGCCCGCACTGTTTCTTCATTCATTTTTGAAACTCAACACTTAAAACTTTGGAGCTATCCTTAGTTCAGGTAGAACAGGCCTCACCCGATTCGTCGGGATTTGCCGAAGGGCGGATCAGTGGACGTTCGAGCTGGAATAGGGGCTCCAGCCATAAAGATATGGGGTTTTATAAAAGTTGAAGAGACTTTGCGGGTTTTTTATTTATATAATATTGAATATGATGATTTTACTTAACGGAACGATAAACGGATTAACTCTTGTTTTCAGCCTGGCGGCTCTTGTGCTCGGAACCGGCGCTTCTTACCTGATATGGCAGCAGGCTCTTAAGAACAAAAGCCGCAAGATAATCAGCGAAGCAGAAACTGAAGCAGAAGTAATAAAAAAAGAGAAGATTCTTCAGGCCAAGGAGAAATTCCTTCAGCTGAAAGCTGAACATGAAAAGGTTATTAACGAAAAAAACAGCAGGATCGCTCTTGCAGAAAGCCGTATCAAACAGCGTGAACTGACTCTTTCCCAGAAAATAGAGGAAGCACAGCGCAGGAAAAATGAAGCCGATTCAATAAGAGATAACCTTACTGCGCAGATGGAACTTCTTGAAAAGAAAAATGAGGAACTTTCAAAGCTTCACCGCCAGCAGGTCGATCAGCTGGAGGCTATTTCCGGCCTTTCGGCCGAAGAGGCAAGGAACCATCTCATCGAATCATTGAAGGAAGAAGCAAAAACCGGAGCAATGTCATACATCAATGAGATTCTCGATGAAGCAAAGATGACTGCAAACAAGGAGGCAAAACGGATTGTCCTTCAGACTATACAGAGGGTTGCCGCTGAAAATGCAATTGAAAATGCAGTTACTGTCTTCCATATTGAATCGGATGAGATGAAAGGCCGGATCATCGGCCGTGAAGGAAGAAACATAAGGGCACTTGAAGCAGCTACAGGCGTTGAAATTATTGTTGATGATACACCCGAGGCCATAGTACTTTCTGCTTTCGATCCCATACGTAGGGAGGTTGCGCGCCTTGCCCTGCATCAGCTCGTTACCGACGGCAGGATCCATCCGGCCAGAATTGAGGAGATTGTCGAGAAGACAAAAAAGCAGGTGGAGGAGGAGATCCTTGAGGTCGGAAAGAGAACAACAATCGACCTTGGCATTCACGGCCTGCATCCTGAACTTATACGCCTTGTTGGTAAAATGAAATACAGGTCGTCATACGGGCAAAACCTTCTGATGCATTCAAGAGAGGTTGCAAATCTTGCTTCAATAATGGCAGCAGAGCTCGGGTTGAATCCAAAACTTGCCAAAAGAGCCGGTCTGCTTCACGACATTGGCAAGGTACCAGATGATGAACCTGAACTTCCGCATGCAATACTTGGCATGAAAATGGCCGAGAAATACAAGGAAAAGCCTGAAATATGCAACGCAATAGGTTCTCATCATGATGAGACGGAAATGACAACTCTGATCGCTCCGATAGTCCAGGTTTGCGATGCAATTTCCGGAGCACGTCCCGGTGCCCGGCGCGAAGTGGTGGAATCATATATAAAGAGGCTGAAGGAGCTTGAATCACTTGCCCTCCAGTACCCCGGAGTAATGAAAACTTATGCGATTCAGGCGGGAAGGGAACTTAGGGTTATTGTCGGTGCCGAAAAAGTCTCCGACAGGGAAGCCGAAAATCTGTCGTTCGAAATTGCAAGGAAGATACAAAATGAGATGACATATCCCGGGCAGATCAAAATTACCGTTATACGTGAAACAAGGGCTGTAAATTATGCCAAATAAACGTGTTTTTGATCGCTAATCTTAACCTTACCCGGTCTATGTCAAAAATAAAGCTCCTGAATATCGTAGGTGCCAGACCTCAGATAATAAAGTCTTCAGCTATAAGCCGTGCCATCAGGCTGAATTTTTCCGACCGCATAACAGAGCTGACCCTCCATACCGGTCAGCATTATGACAAGGAAATGTCGGAAGTCTTTTTTGATGAGCTCGAGATCCATCGACCTGATTTTAACCTTGGCGTGGGATCAGCACATCACGGACGCCAGACTGCAGCCATGATAACCGGAATAGAAGAGGTGCTTCTTAAGGAGAAACCAGATGCCGTGCTTCTTTACGGTGATACAAATTCCACCCTTGCCGGCGCAATTGCAGCTTCCAAGCTTCATTTTCCCCTGGTTCATATCGAGGCGGGCCTGCGTTCATTCAACAAGACAATGCCGGAAGAGATCAACAGGATAATGAGCGATCATTCTTCCACTCTGCTCTTTGCCCCAACCAATGCCGCCTTCAAGAATCTTATAAATGAAGGTTTCCGCCCCGAGAACAGTCCGCCATATACCATCGACAATCCAAAGATCTATCTTACAGGCGATATCATGTACGACAATTCCCTCTTTTTTGCAGGGCTTGCCGAAAGGAAAAAATCTTCCATACTTGAATCGATGTCGATTGAAAAGAACAGGTTCGTCCTTGTAACCATACACAGGGATATTAATACCGACGATAAAAGCCGTCTGAGTGCAATTCTTTCTGCATTGAAAAGTCTTGCCGAAGAAAATAAGATTCCCTTTGTGATGCCTTTTCATCCACGGACAATAAACTCGCTGAAATCGGGATTGAATAACCTGTTTGAGGAGATGAAACTATCCCCATGGATAAGGATCATACCTCCGGTTTCCTATCTCACCATGATTCTTCTTGAAAAAAACTGCAACATGATTATTACAGATTCAGGAGGAGTGCAGAAGGAATCTCATTTCTTCAGGAAGCCGTGCATTGTGCTCCGTAAGGAAACCGAATGGATTGAACTCGTTGCAAACGGCACCGTCAAACTTGTCGATGCAAATCCCGCACTGATCCGCAGTGAATTTGACGGATTCATGCAGTCGGGACATAATCTTGAGTATCCTGGTTTTTATGGCGACGGCAAAACGGCAGAGTTCATTCTTAAAGAGATACTTCTTTTATTTGAAAGATGATTAAAAGTAATGCACGGGCAACAATCATGTGCATCGGTCGTTTTTTGTAAAATTCTCTTCTCATGAATCGCGTCTTAAGTGGCTTCCGTATCCTTGTGACCGGAGGTGCAGGCTTTATCGGATCGAATCTGGTCGAATCATTTCTTAACTCTGGTAATTATGTGGTTTGTCTTGATAATTTTTCCACGGGAAAGAGAGAGAATATCCGGGAATTTACCAAAAACAGGGATTTCAGACTGATCGAAGGCGACATACGAAATTACCATGACTGTGAAAAAGCAGTGCAGGGAATTGACTACGTGTTCCATCAGGCGGCCCTTGGTTCAGTCCCAAGATCTATCAGTGATCCAATGACATCTGCCGATGTTAATATAGGAGGTTTCGTAAAAATGCTTTTTGCATCAAAGGAAGCTCACGTCAGGCGGTTCATTTATGCAGCAAGCTCTTCCACATACGGAGATCATCCCGACCTGCCTAAGGTAGAGGAGAAAATAGGTAACCCCCTTTCCCCTTATGGAATAACAAAATACGTTGATGAGCTTTTTGCAGCCAATTTTGCTGCGATTTACGGGATTGAAACTATCGGGCTGCGTTATTTCAACGTTTTCGGACGCCGGCAGGATCCCCTGGGAGCTTATGCGGCCGTGATTCCATTATTTGTACGGAAGCTGATGCAGCATGAAGCTCCTGTTATTAACGGGGATGGCAGTTATTCTCGCGATTTTACATATGTCGATAATGTGGTCCAGGCCAATCATCTTGCCGCTCTTGCATCAAATAAATCAGCTGTTGACCAGGTCTATAATATCGCGCACGGGGAAAGGACAACACTCAACGAACTTTTCGACATGATCAGGGAGCTTGTTGGTGAAACTGATAAAATGGTGCTTAAAATCAATCCGGTTTACGGGCCTTCCCGGGCAGGCGACATACCTCATTCACTTGCATCAATAAAAAAGGCCGAACGACTGCTCGGATACACTCCATTATTCAATGTCAGGCAGGGAATGGCTGAAGCAGTCAGATGGTACAAAACAAATTTGTAACATTTGTTACATTTTTGAACCGTCAGATAGTCTTCATAATCCGTGTGGCAATATTCATTATCAGTGGTTTGTAATCGTTTACGAACTCTCCGGTGGCCCGGTTCCCGATTACTGCACAAAAAGTCAGAGCTTTATGTCCCAGCAAGCCCGAGAGGCCATATATTGCCGAGCTTTCCATCTCGTAATTACTTATAGTCTTTCCTCTGAATGAGAATTTTGCCAGCTTCTCGTTTATCTCTCCGTCAAAAGGGTCCAATCGCAGCTTTCGTCCCTGTGGAGCATAGAATCCAGGGGCTGAAACCGTTATTCCTCTTATAAAATCTTCTTTGCTGAAAAGGTCAAGTAGTTCGCTGCTGGCATTTACGGCATACGGAAACGGCAGGGTATCGGGCCATTCAAGGTAATCGGCCAGTACTGAGGTGAGGATATTGTCGAGTAGCCAGTCGTAACCTTCATAAAAATGTATAAGGCCGTCAAATCCGATGGCCGTTTCAGCCATAACACACGAACCGGCAGGAACATCAGATCGTATGCCTCCCGAAGTCCCCAGCCTTATCAAAGTAAGTGAAACAGTATCATCCCTGACTTCACCTGTCCGGAGATTAATGTTGGCAAGGGCATCCAGCTCGTTGATCAGAATATCAATATTGTCGGTTCCAATCCCTGATGAAATAATTGTGAACTCGTTCCCTTCATAGCTGCCGGTTACCGTCCTGAATTCCCTGTTCTCCTTTCTGACCCTTATGGTTTCGAAGAGAGATGAAAGCATGTCGACCCGGGCAGGATCCCCGACAATTATTATCTTATCGGAAATATCGTCAGGAAGCAGATGGAGATGGAAAATGCTCCCGTCACTGTTTGTTATCAGTTCAGTTTTCTTTTCCATGATAAATAATGAAATACAAATATAGGCAATTGGCACATCGGATGCTACTGAAGATACTCCATTATCCTGCCGGAAATCATCATCAGGGATATTTCGGCAAGCTTGGCCTGGTATTCTACCGAGAACAGACTTTCACGAGCATCAAGGAGGCTCTTCTGAACCTCTCTGAGATCAAGTCCCGAAAGGCTGCCCAGCTTGTACATGTCTATCGCAATTTCGAGGTTTTCCGTTGCTGTCTGAAGGTTCTGGTTCTCGAGAGTGATAAGCCTCAGATAATTACTGTAGGCGCTGTAAAGAGTTATAAGATCAGCCCTGACTCCCTGTTCAATTTCCTTTAATCTCAGATCTTTATTATTGATATCGATAGCAGCATTTCTGATACTCCTTCTTTGATTAAATCCGTCGAAAAGGTTCATCCCTAATGTCAATCCGTAATTTAATCCTTTGGTATGCTGCCTGTCGGTCTGGCTTGATGAATAGGTGTTCAGGGAATATGTGTATCCTGTTGACGCGTTAAGATATGGATAGCTGCGTGAAGCGATTATCCTGTAATCATATTCCGATATTGTTTTGTTTTTGGATGCTATCTGAATGCTTGTGTTTTTTGCAAGGGTTTCCTCAAGGAGCGTTTCATAAAGCAGGTCAGGCTTTACCACGACAGAAGTATCGGAGGCCAGAAATTTCTGGCTCAGATCTTCCACGGCCATCAGTTCATTGAGCCTTATCTCGGCCGACCTTACTACTTCGAGCTGCCTGGAAAGCCTTGAACTGTCGGCATTCAGATATACACGTGACTGCAACACCTGAAGCTTGGAGCTGGATCCGAGAAGATACCTGTCTTCATCGATTCTGAGGCGCTCTTTCGAGAGAGCAACTGCATATTCGAGGTTGTTGCGGAGTTCTGTCTGCTGAATGTAATTATAATACGCCGAAATAATTTCAGCTACAAGGTTTTCTATCGACAGCTGTGTATTAAGCTCCCCAACCTGTTTGAGCTCATTCAGCTTTTTATAGGAGGTCACAACATTAAAACCATTAAAAATAGTCATGTTTGCCGTGAGGCCTGCTGTTGTTACTGTATTGTTTTCTCCGTTTGAAGTTGTTTCGGTTCCGTCAGTCATCTCGCGCCTGATATCGTTCAAAGTACCGCTGTACTTGCTTGAGAGGTCGAGCGACGGCAGGAAACCGGCGTTTCCTAACGTGTAATTGTTTTTAGCAATGGCCTCATTGTTCCTGGTTATAAGAAGGGAAAAGTTGCGCTCAAGACCGGTTTTGATACAATCATCAAGATTATAAACCTTTTGAGCCCTGACAGATAAGCTTAAACAAGTTATTAAAATGCTAAACAGCAGAAGCTTTGTTTTCATCAGTTTTCGTTTTAGATTCACTTGAGATATATGTATAGATTGCCGGAACTACAAACAGGGTAAGGAAGGTTGAGAACAACATTCCACCCACCACAGTGATACCCATTGCAACACGGCTCTGAGCCCCTTCTCCGAAACCCAGGGCAAGAGGAGCAATACCCAGTATTGTGGCCAGACTTGTCATCAGGATGGGACGGAACCTTGATGCAGCAGCATGTTTAATTGCTTCAAATTTGGATAAGCCGGCGGCTTTTCTCTGGTTGGCAAACTCGACAATCAGGATCCCGTTCTTCGAAACCAGTCCGATAAGCATTATCAGTCCGATCTGGCTGAAAATATTCATTGTTACACCGAAATACCACATGAATATCAGAGCTCCTGTCAAAGCAAGGGGAACAGTCATCATAACAATCAAAGGATCCTTGAAGCTCTCGAACTGGGCGGCCAGTACAAGGAATATCAGAATAAGAGCCAAAGTGAAGGCGAACATGAGACTCGAAGAACTTTCCATGAAGTCCTTTGAATCGCCGGCAAGTGCAGTCCTGAACGAATCATCAAGGGTTTCCTTGGCAATTCTGTCCATTTCTTCAATTCCTTCACTTATCGTTTTTCCTTTTGCCAAACCTGCAGATATTGTTGCCGCAACAAACCTGTTGTACCTGTATAGTTGTGGCGGGGCTGTCTCTTCCGACAGTGTTACAAGATTATCGAACTGGATCATTTTGCCGGTGCTGCTTCTGACATAAAGTGACTTCAGATCGAGCGGCTTGTTGCGGTCTGCACGTGCAAGTTCTCCAAGTATCTGATATTGCTTTCCGTTCATGAAGAAATATCCGAATCGCTGGCCGCTCAAGGCAAGTTGAAGGGTCTGCCCGATGCTTTGGGTCGAGACTCCAAGGGTGATTGCCTTATCCCTGTTAATATGGATTCTGAGTTCGGGCTTTGTGAATTTGAGATTGACATCAGCCATCTGCAGAATGTCACTTTCATTTACCCTACTCATGAATTCCGGTATCACTTCCCTTAGTTTGTCGATGGATGTTGCCTGAAGAACGTACTGGACAGGCATGCCCATACGTCTCTGCCCGAAGGTTGATTGCTGCTGGACAAATGCCCTGGCTCGTGTTCTTGTCCGGACAGCAACTGCCAACTGATCGGCAATCTCCTGCTGCGATCTGCTACGTTCATCTGGTTTGACAAGGTTCACCCTTATATTTGCCATCGAACCACCACGAACCATTGTTGTATAACTAATCCTTTCAGGAACCGTCTTTTCAACTATATCAGCAATTTCATCGGCATACGACAGCATGAATTCATATGTGGCACCCTCGGTGGCCGACGTGTTTATTGTAACCTGCGACCTGTCTTCCAGCGGGGCCATCTCGGCTGGTATCGATACCCACAGCAATACAATGAGGCCGATAGATGCAGCAAGAATGATGAATGCAAACCTGCGGTGTTTCAGAAAGCCTGAAAGTGCATTCCTGTACCAGTCATTCATTTTCTGAAAGAAATGCTCGGTCTTTCTGTAGAACCATGTATGGCTCGTTTCATGACGAAGAAGCTTTGTTGAGACCATCGGTGTCAGTGAAAGGGCCAGGAAGGCCGAAATAGTTACTGTTCCTGCCATAACAATGCCGAACTCCCTGAAGAGACGTCCCGACATACCCTGAAGGAAAACGATGGGGAAAAAGACCGATACAAGTGTTATTGTTGTCGCAATAATTGCAAAATAAATTTCTTTTGAACCTTGCAGGCCGGCTTCCATCGGTGACATCCCCGATTCGACCTTGACATAAATGTTCTCCATCACCACGATGGCATCGTCAACAACAATGCCTATCGCAAGTACTATTGCAAGAAGGGTGAGCACGTTGATTGAAAATCCCGCGAGATACATTATGAAAAAGGCCCCGACAAGTGAGACGGGTATGACGAGAATAGGTATAATTGTCGCCCTCCAGCTCCTGAGGAAGAAATAGATGATTATTACTACCAGGGCAAATGCTATATAAATAGTGTCCTTGACTTCATTGATTGATGAACGTATGTATTCAGTATTGTCATAGTTGACATCGACCTTTACGTCTTCCGGCAGGTCCTTTCTGATATAGTTAAGCCTCCTGTATATTTCGTCAACTATTTCAATATGATTGGATCCCGGCTGTGGTATGACCGCAAGCTGAACCATCGGCACGCCGTTGTTTTTAAGGATCCCTCTTATGTCTTCTGGACCGAGTTCTGCCCTTCCAATATCTTTGAACCGGACAATCTGCTTGCCGGTCTGTTTGATTATGAGTTCATTGAACTCTTTGGGGGTTGTCATCAGTCCCAGGGTGCGGATAGTAAGCTGAGTGTTTGTTCCTTCTATCGATCCTGAAGGCAGCTCCACATTCTCCCTTGAAATTGCGCTTCTTACGTCCATCGGAGTGAGACCGTAGCCGGCCAGTTTTGAAGGATCGATCCAGAGCCTCATTGAGTAACGTTTCTCTCCGAAAATGTTGATGGCGCTTACTCCTGAAACGGTCTGTAACTGTTCTTTAAGGGTCAGATCGGCGATCTCTGAAAGTTCGAGCAACGACCTTTTTGTACTTTCAACGGTAAGGAAAAGGATAGGGTTGGCGTCGGCATCTGCCTTGGTAACTGTCGGAGGGTCGCAATCCTGAGGCAGTCTTCGTTGCGCCTGTGAAACTTTGTCCCTTACATCATTTGCCGCTGTTTCCAGATCGACCGAGAGTTCGAATTCAACCGTGATCCTGCTCGATCCCTGGCTGCTGACGCTTGTAAGGGTACGTACACCGGGTATCCCGTTGATTGACTGCTCAAGAGGTTCGGTGATCTGGGTTTCTATAACATCGGAGTTTGCACCGGGGTATGAGGTATTGACTGTTATTATAGCCGGATCGACGCTGGGAAATTCCCTGACACCCAGGAATGTCAATCCGACAATCCCGAACAGCATAATGACAATGGCAAATACCGTTGCCAGTACCGGGCGATTTATACTTGTTGATGAAAGGCTCATAATCTTACTGTTAACTGAAAATTATTTCCTGATAAGAGAATCCAACACTACCGGAAGATTATGCCGAAGCTGAAGAATCCCGGTTGTCAGAAGTGTATCCCCGAATTTCAGGCCGTCGGTTATCTGGATAAGCGATTCGGTGCGAAGCCCCGTCAACACTTTAATCGATTGTGCTTTCCCTTTCCTGTAAACAAATACTGTTTCGCCTTCCATCTCAGGGATAAGAGCTTCAGTAGGAATGGCAATTGCATTGTCTATTTCGGAAAGAAGAAGTGTTATTGTAGCAGACCGTCCGGCTGTCAGCTCCTCATTTGAGTTTGGATATATTGACCTGATTACCACTGTTCCGGTGGCCTCATCGACTTGTGGTTCAATGGCATAAACCGAGGCATTATAGGTTTTGTCTGACCCGTCGACACTGAAGCTTACCGGGTAACCGATTTTTACCTGGTTGGTATACCGCTCCGGAACTGAAAATTCAAGCTTTATGGGCTTGATCTTAACAAGCCTGGCAATCTTGGTGGATGGATTGGTATAGCTTCCTTCGCTCACATATCTCAGGCCAATGATCCCGTCAAAAGGTGCCCGAAGTTCTGTTTCGGCAATCCTTGCAAGCACAAGATTAATATCAGCCTGGTTTGTCTGAAGCTCCGTAACAATCTGGTCATAGCTTTCCTGACTGATGGCGTCTTTTGTAAGAAGGCTCCTTTGCCTGAATTCCTTTTCCTCAATAAGCTTTTTCTGGGCCACCAGCTTTTCAAGCTGAGCCTGGAGCGGCCTGTCATTTATTTTTGCAAGCAGATCGCCTTTTTTGACCCTGGTCCCTTCAGTGAAATTAATGCCCACGATCTTGCCCGATGTTTCAAACGCCAGTTCAACAACCTCATCAGGCTTAAGTATTCCAATACTCCTGTATAGATCGCTTAATTTAGTTGGCTGAATCAGCAATCCACTCACATTAAGAACCTGTCTGCCTCCCTGCCCCCCCGGGCCTCTTCCTCCGCCCTGACCGGCAGACGGCATGCCCTGTTTTGAGCCTGAGCCCAGAAGGGGTTTCAACTTCGGATACAAAACGATGACCGCTGCAACTAGTACCAGTAGTATAATAATGATGGCATTTTTATTCTTCTTCATTTTCAAATCAATATGTTATGTTAGGATTTTTTGGATAATAACGTTTCATGTGTCAGATAGTTCAGTATAAACATTGCCTTACTTATCATCACAAATGTAGAATATTTGAAAATCCAAGATGAGGCAGAAAAACCGAAAATTTGTTAAATATTCATAAAATGAGGAAATTGGAAGGTTTATCATATTCATGGTTAAGTTTTTTAAGGATTCAATAAAACAAGCTAATTTTGCAACTTTCATAAAAAATAATACAAATGATCCAGAGAATTCAATCCATTTATCTCCTTTTGACATTTTTACTGTCTGTAATATTCCTCGGGGGTGATTTTTTTAATTTCGGCAATGATGCCGGAACAAGAATAATGATGGACTCCAGTGGCTTGTGGAAATCCGGGGGAGACGAGGAACTTGTCAGGACCGGGAATCATTTCATTCTTACGATCCTTTTTATTTTCATCGGCATTATTTCTGTTTCAGACATTTTTCTCTATAGAAAAAGAAAGGTCCAGCTCTTTCTTGCCAAAATACTCTGCCTGCTGACAGCGGCTTCGGCTGCTCTTACAATATTTTATATAATATATATAACCGGCCGCTATGAAGTGTCGGTTATCCCGGGATTGAGGATGTTTATACCCTTTGCAGTGTCGGTTCTTTGCCTGCTGGCTCACCGGGGCATAAGAAAAGATGATGATCTGGTCCGCTCCTACGACAGGCTTCGCTGAATTCAGATTATGTGTAGATTCTCCTGTGTTGTAATCTTTTCACAATAATGGCATTTGAGTGCCACATTTTTCTTTGAAACAACCTTGAACCTTGTGGTTACCTGTTCAAAATTCGTAATGCATTTTGGGTTCATGCATCTGGCAATTCCGACGATGGAATCAGGTACTTCAACAACCTTTTTCTCAACGACTTCATAATCCCTGATAATATTAAGTTTTGCATCCGGGGCAACCAGTGCAATTCTGTTTATATCGGCATCCTCAAAAAACTTGTCGGAGATCTTTATGATTGCTTTTCTTCCTAATTTTTTGCTTTCAAGATTTGTGCCGAAAGTAATCTGATTATCAATGTGATCCAGGCCAAGGATCGAAATTACCTTGAACAGGTTTTTTGCCGGAATGTGATCGATGACTGTTCCGTTTTGAATAGCGCTTACGCTTAGCTGTTTGGGTTCTTTCATGTTATGCTTTATTTAATTCCCAAAAGTGAACAAAGTATGGCCTGACGCGTGTATACTCCGTTTAAAGCCTGTTCAAAATAATAAGCTTTCGGGTTTGAATCAACGTCAGTATGAATTTCATTGACCCTTGGCAGAGGATGCAGTATCCTCATGTTGGGCTTGGTGTTTGCAAGCATTGAATTCTTAAGCACATAGACATTTTTAACCTTCTCATATTCAATTGGATCTGAAAATCTCTCCCTCTGTACCCTGGTCATGTAGATAATATCTGCCTTTGAGATGATATCGGTAAAGTCAAGATGTTCGTAATACTTCAATCCGAGGTTGTCAAGGTAAAGCTTGAATTCCTCCGGCATTTTGAGTTCCTCGGGAGAAATAAAATTGAATGTCGTATTCCATCTCGACATTGCCATCATCAGTGAATGTACGGTCCTTCCGTATTTGAGGTCGCCGACCATGAAAATATTAAGATTGTCAAGCGTCCCCTGGGTTTTACGGATGGAATACATGTCAAGGAGGGTCTGGGTAGGATGCTGGTTTGCCCCGTCGCCGGCGTTAATGATGGGGACAGGAGAGATCTCACTTGCATACCGGGCACTTCCTTCAATCGGATGCCTCATTACAATTAGATCACTGTAACTGCTGACCATTTTTATTGTGTCGTGCAAGGTTTCTCCCTTTGAGACACTTGATACTCCGGCATCCGAGAATCCGACAATCTTACCGCCAAGGCGGCTTATTGCACTTTCGAAGCTTAAACGGGTACGGGTTGAAGGCTCAAAGAACAAAGTTGCAATTACCTTTCCGAGAAGGAGGTCCTGGACAGGATTTTTCTCGAATTCAGCAGCATCATCAAGTATCTTCATGATCTCATCTGTGGTAAGATCATCGATCGATACTAAACTCTTGTTTTTCATCATGATATGATTTTGAAAAGGCCTGTTGCGAATACTATCAAATTTACTTATGAAATGGCTCCGGTTTGTGGCATGTTGATAATTAATTAACAACTTTTGGGGAACATCATTTTCCACCTTCACCTGAAGGCAGAATTTTTAAACCCACGATCCTTGAGAACAGACCTTTTATTCTTTCTGTTTCTGACGGCCTGACGTTCACTGTTATTGAGCATACCATCTCAAACTTCTGCTTTGCATGGTCAACATCCTCATCCTTTAATATTTTCATTACATCATTAAGTGACGAATATGGAAATTCAATTTCAAAATGTTCAAGCTCAACACTTCTTATGATTTCGGAATTCCTGATAGCTGATTCAGCCGCTGTCCGGTAGGCGTTGATAAGGCCGGGGACCCCAAGAAGCTTTCCGCCGAAATATCTTACAACGACTATAAGGACATTTGTTAAATTGAATGAATTTATCTGACCAAGGATTGGTTTGCCTGCACTTCCTGATGGTTCACCGTCGTCATTTGCCCTGAAGTTCTCCCTGCTGCATCCAAGCATCCATGCATAGCAATGATGTCTTGCCGCATGATGCTGTTTCCTGATTGTCTCAAGATGTGTCTTTATGTCTTCCTGTGTTGTAACAGGGAATGCATAGGAGATAAACCTGCTCCCTTTTTCCTTGTACAGACCCTCAGATGGCGATTTTATTGTCAGGTAAGCATCGGTTTCCATTTGTAAAATAAAGATGAAGATCCGGCGTTCATATCTGTGTGCAATATTAACCAAATATTGAAAGACGGTTTCTGATTAAAGTTAAAAATGATATTTTTGCCTAAACGGATGTCAGAAATGAGTGTATTACTTGATGAAAAAGACCTTCAGAAGCTGATCGTGATAGGGGACAGGATTCTGATAAAACCCAAAGTGCCGCAGTCAAAGACCAAAAGCGGTCTTTTCCTGCCTCCGGGAGTTAATGAGAATGAGAAGGTACAGGTGGGATATGTCCTTAAGGTGGGGCCCGGTTATCCTATTCCAACTGTCAACGACAGCGATGAGCCATGGAAAAGCCGTGCCGATGAGCCCAAATATGTTCCGCTCCAGCCAAAAGAAGGCGATCAGGCAGTATATCTGCAGAACAGTGCTATTGAGATTGAGTTCAACAAGGAAAAATATGTGGTAGTTCCTCAGTCTGCAATATTGCTGCTTCTGCGTGATGAAGGATTGTTTGAATAAAACCGGTTCAATATGGAAAATGAATATCTCCGGACCAAAAAAATCCTTATTGTGGAAGATGACGTTTCCAGTCGTTTGTATCTGAATAAGATACTTGAAAGGACAGGGGCCGTTCTCCTGAGTGCATGCGACGGGAAGGAAGCTATTGATATTGCAAAATCTGACCCTGGAATCGATATAATCCTTATGGATATTCAGCTTCCTTTCATCGACGGTTACGGAGCCGCCGGAAAAATAAGAGAGTTCCGCAAAGACGTCATAATTATAGCCCAGACTGCCTATAGCCTTCTTGGTGACAGGGAGAAAATTGCCTCCTCGGGATTTGATGATTATATTGTAAAGCCCATCTTTCCCCAGCAGCTTATTGAGAAGCTTGTGAGTTCGGTAAGAAAGAAATCCGGCAGTATTTACTGATGGGTATCATTCCTTATAACAGGCAACCTGTCTGAATTCATCCGTGAATTCAGATATCTCGCTTTCCCACCTTTGAAATTCAACTTTTGGATCGATTCGGCCGGCCAGGGAATCTCTCATAACCGAATCTCCCGAGAGGATATCAAATGGCATAAGTTTGTATTCATATTCGTACGGAGGCGGATTGAATTTCAGTGAACCGTCGGGCGAGGTCTCCAAAATTGCATCGAAGATCTCGTAAGCCGTTGCCACAGGCCGGTAAACTGAAGGATCTGTGACGTGTATCTGAAATCCGTTGCAAAACTGACCGGAATATTTGTTGAAAGTGGGTATGAAATTATGTACTCTGAATGCGCACCCCGGAATATTCCTTGACAACAGGTTTTTCATAAGCCCGGATGTATTCACGTATGGGGCTCCAAGCAGTTCGAAAGGGATTGTTGTGCCTCTTCCTTCCGATAAATTCAAGGCTTCCGAAAGGACAGTCCCCGGATACACCAGAGCTGTCTGAAGTGTCGGCATATTTGGTGAAGGAAGGACCCAGGGCAGACCTGTTTCACTGAACAAAGAACTTCTATGCCAGTTCTTCATCCAGACAATCCTGAGATCACATTCCGGAAGGTACTTTCCCTTTATCCACAAAGCCATTTCTCCGATTGTCATCCTGTGGCAGAGTGGAATTGAGGCTCCACCTACAAAAGTGAAATATTCTTCCTTAAGCACCGGACCGTCGAACGGAAGCTTTGCCACCGGATTGGGCCTGTCGAGTATCCAAACAGGAATGCCGGCATTTGCACAGGCTTCCATGCATAGTTTGACAGTCCAAATATATGTATATAACCGGGCTCCTACATCCTGAAGGTCCACAATAAATGCTTCAAGGCCGTTCAGCATTTCACCGGTCGGTTTCCTGTGCTCCCCGTAAAGGCTGTAAACCGGTATTCCGAACTCGGGATGAATACTGCTGCTCCATTCGATCATGTTGTCCTGCGTTTGCCCGAAAAGTCCGTGCTGAGGTCCGAAAATTGAAACGAGCCTGCACTCCCTGCTGCTTATCAGCAGGTCTGTTATATGTATGAAATCGGATGTTATACTGGGAGCATGGCATAAAACTCCGACATTCTTTCCTTTCAGTTCTGAGGGAAAGGTCATTCTGATCTGTTCCAATCCGGTAAGTACCATGTATTATCCGTTTTTGTCTGTTTTTGAACAATGGTCCGTTAATTGATCTTTAACACTAAATTGTGACACCGAAAGTAAATATTCTTTTTTATGTTTACGGTCTTAATTCAGGTCTGATTTTAAAGTTTTATAAACATGAAAGCCGAATTGAAATATCTGATCATATTTTTATTTTTCACGACCCTTGTATCGTGTTCTGTCAAGCCCGACAGACAAGTCGTTGTCCTTTATACAACTGACGTCCACGGGGTGATATTGCCCTACGATTTTATCGAGAAGAAGGAAACAGATGTCTCTCTGGCCGGGATTTTATCGTATGTCAGGAAAGTCAGGGAGGAGAACAAAACGGTTATACTTCTTGATGATGGCGACAATCTTCAGGGACAACCAACTGTATATTATTCCAATTTCATTGATACGGTGTCGCAGCACATTAATGCCGGAACAATGAATTACATGGGCTATGATGCAGGAACTGTGGGCAATCATGATATTGAAGCCGGCCATCCGGTCTACGACAGGCTCGCTGGCGAATATGAATTTCCGCTGCTTGCAGCAAATGCTGTAAACACCGAAACAGGCAAGCCTTATTTCAAACCGTATACCATTATCGAAAAGGATGGAATGAAAATAGCAGTCCTTGGGTTGATCACAACCGGAATTCCCGGATGGCTTCCTCCCGAACTTTATTCAGGGATTGAATTCAGGGATCTTTATGAAACTGCAATTCAGTATATGCCCGAAATACGCAGCAAAAAACCGGATATTGTTATCGGGTTGTTCCATACCGGTTGGGATGAACCGGACAACGGCGGGAATGCAGGAAGCCATAATGAGCAAAACGGCGCGTACAGGATAGCCCATGATGTCCCGGGATTTGATATTATCCTCTGCGGTCATAACCATAATGTAATAAACAGAAAGATAGTCAACTCTGAAGGCGACTCGGTTATGGTTCTTGAAGCCGGAAGCAGAGCTGAGAAGATCGGACGGGCTGATGTTCGGTTTTCAAAGGATAAGAGAAACGGACATCTCCGAAAACAAATCACGGGGAAACTGATTGATGTCAGAAATTTCAGACCTGATCCGGGATTCGTGAAGAAATTTGAGGGACAGAAGAACACCCTGCTCGATTACGTGAACAGGAAGATTGCCGTCTCTGAGGCAACTATAAGTACGAGAGAATCATACTTTGGATCATCTCCATTTGTCGACATGATTCATTCGATACAACTTGCCATTACCGGGGCCGATATTTCATTTGCAGCCCCTCTTTCATTTGACGTAAGCATTACTGCCGGCCCTGTAACTGTTGGTGATATGTTCAAGCTATACAGGTTTGAGAATCTTCTGTACACGATGGAAATGAGCGGTTCCGAAATAAAAAGATATCTTGAGTTTTCATATGCTGACTGGCTCAATACAATGAAAGGCCCTGATGATCATCTTCTTAAATTCAGGCTCGATGATAAGGGCAGGCCTGTCATAAGGAACGGTGAGGCATGGTTAAGGAATCAGCCGTACAATTTTGATTCAGCGGTCGGAATCGATTACACTGTGGATGTAAGAAGGAAAGAAGGAACCAGAGTTGTGATAAAATCTTTTTCAGATGGCAGACCATTTGAAAATGACAGGGTTTATTCTGTTGCAATAAATTCATACCGCGGGAACGGAGGCGGTGGTCATCTGACAGCAGGTGCGGGTATCCCAGGGGAGGAACTTCCACGGCGTCTTGTCAAATCAACCGAAAAGGACCTCAGATATTACATCCTGAAAGATCTTGAGAAAAAAGGCACTGTTCGTCCATTTGCTTACAACAACTGGAAGATAATCCCTGAAGAATGGTTAAGTAAGGCCAAATCTGTCGATTATGATCTGTTGTTCGGAAAATAAATGATTTAATAAAACGTTTTGAAACATGGAATTAAGGGAAAAAAGTTATCCTGAGGGTTTTATGTTGCCTCTTGTTGAAGAATTCTATACAATTCAGGGCGAAGGATATCATGCCGGAGAGGCGGCCTGGTTCATAAGACTTGGCGGCTGCGATGTTGGATGTAACTGGTGTGATTCACGCTTTTCATGGGATCCTGATATGTTTCCACTGGTCGAAACAGATAAGATCATCAACAATGCGGTCAGATCCGGCACGAAATCTGTAGTGGTCACCGGAGGGGAACCACTTCTCTGGAACCTTGATTATTTATGCTCGGGACTCAAAAAGTATAAAATCTGCACGTTTATTGAAACGTCAGGTGCATACCAGCTGACCGGGACATGGGATTGGATATGTCTTTCCCCGAAAAAGAATATGCCTCCTGTCGGCGACATCTGTAATGTAGCTGATGAACTAAAAGTAATTATTGAAAACAGGGATGACTTTAATTGGGCTGAAAGGCATAGAAAAATGGTCGGACCATCTTGCAGGCTGTTCCTGCAGCCGGAATGGGGAAGGTTCGATATCATTGTTCCTGAAATTGTTGAATATGTTAAAAAGAATCCCTGGTGGAAAATATCGCTTCAGGCTCATAAATATATGCATATTCCCTGATCATATGAGAAAAATGATGATATCCGCCATATTGTTAATTCTGACCTTTATTTTCACGGAGAAATCGTTTTCACAAAAATACCATACTACTTCTTCCAAAGCTCTCAAGGCGTACAAAATGGGCCAGACTGCATTCGATTACATCGATTATGCAAATGCCGAACATTTTTTCAATCAGGCCATCCAGGCTGATGGTGATTTTTATGAAGCTTATTTAATGCTTGGAGAACTGCTGGCAAAGCAAAAGCGCTATAATGAGGCTGCACTAAACTATCAGAAAGCAGTAAGGTTAGACTCGCTCGCCTGGCCTCAGGTCTTTTTCCCACTCGCGAACTCGGAACTTTATTCAGGTGACTACTCACGGGCTCTCGTGCATTACAAAGTATATCTGGAACAGAAAAACATCCTTGAAAAGAACAGGGAACTGGCAGAGAAGAACGTTAAGAACTGTGAGTTTGCCATTACAGCTATGAAGAACCCCGTTCCTTTCAACCCGGTGAGTGTAGGCGACGGCATTAATACTTCTGATGATGAATACTGGCCATCAATAACTGTTGACGGACAGACACTTATGTTCACGCGGCAGATAAAGCAGGAAAAATCCAATCAGGGCAGGGGTAATTACTCGCAGGAAGACTTTTATATAAGCTACCTTAAGGACAAAAAATGGCAGAATGCTGTCAGTGCAGGTGCTCCGCTGAATACCAGCCAGAATGAAGGGGCACAGAGTCTTTCGTCAGACGGAACCTATATGTATTTCACGGCTTGTGACCGGCCCGGCGGACTCGGCAGCTGCGACATATACTTTTCATCTCTGCATGACGGGAAATGGTCAATTCCTGTTAACCTCGGAAGCCCTGTAAATACCCGATACTGGGAGACACAGCCTTCGGTAAATGCAGCCGGCAAAATGCTCTTCTTCTCCAGTAACCGGCCCGGTGGTTCAGGGGGAAAAGACCTGTGGTATTCGGTTTATAAGCAGAACGGAAAGTGGTCAGTCCCGAAAAACCTTGGAAATACCATTAATACATCCGGTGACGAGATCTCCCCCTTTATTCATTTCGACGGCAGGACACTGTATTTTTCATCAGACGGAAGGGTGGGCATGGGTGGACTGGATATTTACTTTTCAAGAATGAATGACGACACCACCTGGTCAGAACCGGTAAACCTCGGATATCCAATCAATACTTACAATGATGAGATGGGACTGACAATTGAATCGGGCGGTCAGAAAGCATATTTTTCATCTCAAAGAGAAGCAAATGAAGGGAAAAATATATACACTTTCCAGCTTTATGATGCAGTCAGGCCCGATCCGGTTGCTTATCTCAAAGGAAATGTCACTGATAAAGTGACAGGGAAAATGCTGATTGCTGAATATGAACTGGTAAACCTCTCCTCGGGGAAAACTGTCGTCAGCAATTCAACTGATGATAACGGAAACTTTCTGGTTTGTCTGCCATCAGGGTTCAATTATGGATTAAGTGTAAGCAAAAAAGGCTATCTTTTCTATTCTGAGAACTTTACGTTTGAAGGAAAACATTCGGCAATGGAACCTTTCATAAAGAAAATACTCTTAAGTCCATTCAGGGTGGGAGAGAAGATGCTTCTTTCAAATGTGTTTTATGAGATCGACTCATGGCAGCTTAAAAAAGAATCTCTGACCGAACTGAACAGGCTTTGCAGCCTTCTTAAAGATAATAAACAGCTGAAAGTGGAAATATCGGGTTATACCGATGCGACAGGTACTGACGAACATAATCTTATGTTATCGGAAAAGAGGGCCCTTTCAGTCGTGGATTATCTGGTCGCAAATGGTGTTTCTGCCGGAAGGCTCGCATACAAGGGATACGGAAATGCTTCTCCTGTGGGAGATAATATAACTTCGGAGGGAAGGGCACTTAAC
>DAOOUQ010000006.1:0-134677 GCA_035390825.1 Bacteroidales bacterium
TCGGAAAGCCGCAGTTGGATAATTAAACGCATTAATCAAAGCACCCACTAAAGTATGAGGTTACACGAATTACATATCAATAACTTTAAGTTCTTTCCCAGGCAAGACCCACACAGCCCCCAGCTAAAAATTGACGGTAAAAACCTGCTGATTTATGGCGAAAACGGAAGCGGAAAATCGACCATTTACTGGGCATTGTACACGCTCTTGGAAAGTGCGTTTAAATATGGTGAAGAAGGTAAAACCAAAATACAGAAATACTTCACAAAAGGCAATGAATTTGGTTTAGTTAACATTAATGCGCCCAAGAAACATAACTCTTTTATTAAAGCCTTTCTAAAAGATAATACCGGAAATGCTACTGAATATTTAATAAATGCTGAGGACACAACAATCATAAATGCTCAAGGCAATTCTGCAATTCGAGAGAGTGGCATGGCAAGCGATTTTCTGAATTACAGGGTTATTTTCAGGCTGCACCATATAAACACTCAAAAGAAAATAACCTTTTTGGCTGGTTCGAAGACGAGATTTTCCCATACCTTTTAATCAATACAATAAGCCGCACCGAAAGCGTTGAGGACAATTATAAAAACCTGAAACAAGGCCCCAAAAAGGTAAAAGATTTCGAAGAAATCGATAAAATGATTTACCCCAATGCTTCAATGCGCGAACACCCTCAGGAAGCGGTTAGAAAAGATTATGCTATTTATCAACGATATGTCAAATCAGTAAAAAACTGGAACACTAAGATTGAGAAGTACTTGAAAAGTTTAACCAAAAGTGTGAATGAAATCCTTAAAGACGACTTTATAACACTACCCAAAATCCAGACCACTGGTAAGTTGAAAAACTAACTTAACTTTACATTGGATTATGAAAACAAGCAGAAGTGTCTTAACCCCCCATAACCTGGACACTTTACCCAGATATTTTTTCCATTTATCTGCATGCTATAAGTTGCGAACCCGAACTCTACCGGAAATTTCATTTAACTATGATTCAAACATATAAACACAGAGAAGTTGCTCCTGAAGACATACCAGCAATATGCAATTTCCCCCGTGACGAGAATGAATTATTCTTTATGTATCCAAAAGCAAAATTCCCGTTGACGGTTGATCAGTTAAAATCATCTATCGATAGTCGTTTTGACTCTACTGTTATTTTACATGATGAAACTGTTGTTGGATTTGCTAACTTTTATGAAGTGACAGAGAACCTGCACTGTTCGATTGGAAATGTGATCGTGAGCCCGGCATTTCGATCAAAAGGTGTTGGAACTTACCTGATCAACATTATGGAAAAGAAAGCAATTAGTAAATACAAGGTAAAAGAGATTCATATTTCCTGCTTTAATCAGAACGTGACCGGATTATTGTTGTACTCGAAATTAGGATATGCCCCTTATGAAATTGAGAAAAGATACGACAAAAAATCGGAACCAACGGCTTTAATAAAAATGAAAAAGGAGGTAAAATAACATGATTGACAAGAAAATAATTGCTGCCTGAACCTGGCACTGACGGTTCTGTGAAAAGCATTTATCACTGCATGCCAAATACAAAAATCTTCTGCTGTAAACTTCTATAAATCAAATAAATTCAACCTGCGGACAGCGCCCTGAAACAGCGGGATGTGCCTGCTTGATATCTTAGCCACAATCACTTGCTGTTTTATATAGTAAGGATATCCGTCTTATTGCGTGGAAGGGTTTGTAATCAGATTGTTACATGCCGTACTTGCATTCTTTCAGATACAAAAACATATGAAAATTCAACTTAGATACTTCACCGGAACCGGGAACTCTCTGAAAATCCTTAATACTGTAAAATCAGTCTTTAATGAGGCAAACCACCTCGTTCAAATCTCAAAAATCACTGTTGGAAAAACTATTCCTCAATGCGATATCATTGGATTCTGCTTCCCTGTATATGCCTTCGGAATCCCGAGAATAGCAAGACAATATCTGAAAAAGCTTCCGGAATTCAATAACAGACAAAATGCATTTATAATTATTACTGCAGGAGACCCGGATGAATCTGGCTTTTCAATAAAAGAATCTGTTGATATATTAAGCAAAAAGAATTGTGATATAATTTATTCCTGTGTCATTCAGATGCCAATAAACTGGATAACTGCCATGAATCCTCCAAATAAGGAAGATGCCCTCAGGATTATCAGCAACGTTGAACAAAAATCCCGACTTGTCGCAGACGATATTCTGAATGGTGTCAGAAAATATCATATCTTCAACATACCAAAAAGATATAGTAAAACTGGACTGTACCGGGAGTTTTTACTATTTAAACATTTGGGAATTAAGTATCTTTGGCGGACCTTTAAAACTTATGACACCTGCGACAGTTGTCAGCTCTGCGCTAAAGCATGTCCCACAAAAAGTATTGTGATCATAAATAAAACCCCTGTATGGTTATCAACCTGCGAGCAATGTATGAGATGTGCTAATCTGTGCCCCAACGAATCTATTTATCAAAAATACGGTGGATCCACAATCGGCAGAAACAGATATTTCGAACCGGACTTTAAACCACTGCATGACTGAAAAACATAAAATCTGCCCGACAACTGACGAGGAGTTAAAGAAACTGTTGAACAATGAATGTTAAATTGATTCTGATAACTGCGTTTTCAAAAATCTATGGATTGTTTGAAATGTTCATGGGTCTGAGGCAAAAAGGCAAAAGGGAAATCTCCCGATCAGGGGATAAGGGGAGTGTCAATATTGACTCTCGGGCAACAATTCACATATACTGTGGCAAAGATTGAGGATCATGAGCTAATTGCGACCGGGCTGTATAAAAAGATAAGGCATCCGGGGTATCTTGGACAGTTGATAATTATTCCCGGCATATCTGCCTGTTTATCAAATTGGCTATCAATCATGCTCACGATTGTTCCGGTCTTGTTTGGATATCTCAGGCGCATGAATATTTAGAAAAAATTCTGGGCGAAACAGATGGGGGAAAAATATCGTGACTACCCGAAAGTGACAAAAAAGTTGATTCCGATGATTTATTAGAAATGATCAGGGTGCGGCAATCGCTTCAAGACCAAAAATGAAGACCTAAACATAACAATAACGAAGAAGGAGTGCATGAGGTACTTTCTTCCCTTTTTGTGTACCTGTCTGATCCCCAATGGATCATCTTAAGGCTTTACAGTGACTTTTATTATGAAATTCCGGGAATGTCTGAAGTTCGTAAGGCTGACTTACAAAACCGGCCATGAAAAGAAAGGCCCTGAGGCGGATACAATGGAGTTTTAACATTAACGTCTTCATGAATCTGTTTATCATTTTTAAAGCACATTCCGGATAAATATGTTGTTTCTAAAGCCTTTACAATAACAGAGCCCCCGGGACAATGCTATACGCAAAAGATAATAACCGTAATGAGAGCAGGTGTATTTCACGGGAAAAATCAGTAGCGTATATTGAAACAAAACAATACTCCCGATTGTTTTGATAGTAAAAATCTTCAGATGAAAGGCAAGGTTATTGCAGCAATTATTTTTTTGCTGATATTTAATCAGACAAAATCACAAAAGATGAACATAGAGGCAGATCCGACAACCAAATGTTATTCAAAAGAGGAGATAATAATTGATTCTCCCATAGAGCATGTATTTAAAATTTTATCCGACATCAAAAACTGGCCATCATGGCAAAGCAATGTCACTCATACTGAGATAACAGGCCCGGTTGCAGCCGGAACAAAGTTCAAATGGAAGGCAGGAGGCTTGAATATTAATTCGGAACTGCACACAGTCAATATGAATTCCGAAATTGGGTGGACCGGAAGGATATGGTGGATCAAGGCTGTACATAATTGGTATCTGATTAATGAAAACCGAAAAACCAAAGTTATTGTCGAGGAGTCTTTGACCGGACCGGTATCCTCCCTGATGCAGAAATCACTTACTGAAGGAATGAAAAAGAATCTTGGTGAATTAAAAGCCAAAGCTGAAAGCATTTAATACTCGTCAGCACTACCCCGTAAAAAAACCATTATATCAAAGAATCCTGCCTCTGTCATGTGACCTGTGATCTCACCACAATGGTGCGAAATATTTATGCGAAAGCATGACATAGAGTCCTTGCTGCATCCCGCAGCTGTACAGCTCCGGCAAACACGAAATAATTCACAATCCCTGTTGATCCAGGACCCGAAAATCCACCTGCACAGTTGATGTTTGCCAAAGAGCATTCAAAACTTAAAGTTTAACCGGAGCTGACAGAAACCGGTTAGAAGTTGATATTCAACCTGTAGGAGAACACCGATTTTTTACCATTAACAAATTCTTTATCCGAAAACTTATACATCAGATCAAGGCTTAACCTTTGTGATTTTGAATACAATGATATCCCTGGACTAAAATATCCGCTAAAGTATTCTTTCCTGTCATCTCTGCCCGTGCCTTCCGTTGTGACAATATCACCCGATTTAAAATGATGAATGGTATAGTAAGGGCTTATCTCAATAAAAGGTTTTATTCCGGAGCCATGCAAAATTGAATACCGGAAAAAGGCCCCGGCGTTAATAGCAGAAATATGAAAATCAGTTTGATCCCGTAAACTGGTAACATAATGTCCTGATATTTCCGGACCAAGAGAAAAGTTCTTCGTTAAATTACAGGCATATCGTAAAGCAAAAACCGGCTTAATAAAAGTCCCGTCAGTTAAATCAGAATCAATGTAAGGATTAAGTTGTATCCCGACAGATTGATTTTTGTATGTCTGTGCTTCCACAGTGCCATGAGAAAAAAGGATATAAGATGAACAAGCGATAATTTTGAGAAGCATTCTCATAGTATCCCCGATTTTATATATCAAAGTTAGAACGGACTTCCTTAATAAAATGTTAATGAATAAGATAATGCTGTTAAAAGTTTCACAATAAAAAACAAGACCGGGATGCTTAACTGAGAAGGGAACTGGTACGCTGACATTTTTATTCCTGACAAGTATAATTTCAGCGCGGAGGCCAATACATTCAGACAATATCAAAATCTTCAGTTGAAAATGGCACTGCAGGTCTGAAAATTACCGGTCAGTTTACCTGACAAGACTGAATTAGGAGTCGCATGGATGATCTGTCTGCGCGAATTATCAGATAGTGTACATTGACGTTATGACCGGAATAATAATCAGACAAGGATCAACAGTGATATCCTGAATAAATGCAACTAAAACCTGACCTCAACAAGATGATTCCCATTAAGAATGAATTTGTCTGATACGCAGCGGCCATCTCCTCCCCTCTCCGCCCGACGCTCGTCGCCTGCCTCCATCGGTCCGGGTTCTGCTCTGATGACACCGGCTGATTTTATACCATTCTGTCGGGTTCAATCGTATGCAGGCCCTTTACACTGAAAACATTTATAGAAATTGTTCCATGAAAACAGTAAATTCACATTTTATTTCACTTATCAAATGAGTAAAAGATCCGGATCAGAAATCTATAACCGGTTGGTTAAAAAAGGAGTATTCCCGTATCAGATGGCATTTACATTGCTGATACCGGCAAGAAATCTGTTTTTATCTCCAAAACAACTCATTTCGAGACTTGATTTAAAGAAAGACTCTGAAGTTCTTGAAGTTGGCCCCGGCCCGGGCTACTTCAGCACTCATATTGCAAAAGTACTGACTGAAGGCAGACTGGTACTGGCTGATATTCAGCAGGAGATGCTTGAAAAAGCAAAGAAAAGGATACAGCGAAAGCTCATATCCAACGTTGAATTCTATTTATGCAACGGGGAAAATTTCCTGTTACCTGACGAAAGTTTTGACGTTGTTTTTCTTGTTACCGTGATCGGAGAAATTGAAAACAAAAACGCATATATAAGAGAATTCCACCGGATGCTGAAAACCGGAGGAATACTCTCAATCTCCGAACTCAGGGGTGACCCCGACAAAATGACGATCAGTGAAGTAAAAGAACTGTTGGCAGGGTCAGGATTTGTATTTGATAAACTCTTTGGAAATGAGAATAATTATACAATAAACTTCAGGAAAGAATAAAACAAAGTGTACCCGACACCGGCGTTTACGGGGTACCAGACCCCGGTATCAGGAATTCAGGGCAATGTAACCTGAGCAAACATGCTATAAGATACCACCGGCAATTATGTTAAACTTCCACACTTCAAGAAAGCAAAGTAATATCTGGAAAATCCCGGAACAGAAATTAAAAACAGAATCCTGATTTATTCAACAGTAAGCATGGCATTTGAATTTGCTTCGGGTTGTCTGGGATCACCGGGACCGACATGGAGAAGAAGGAAACAGAGGAACTGATGGCACGATATATGAAAAATAAATTAACAGCGATAATAAGGACAGTCCTGTTAAAGACAGGCCGCACCGGACCGATAACCTGCGAACATTTGTTATTCTTCTTGTGATGGCACACCACTCGGCATTGGCATAGCCGGCGTTTGGCGGGATCAGCAAAACTGCCTGCATTTTTTCGTCGCATCCGGTTGCCCGTGTACAGCAGTGGATCGGAATCGACCGGTTCATATATTTCAACAACATCTGTTTAATTGATTTTGTTTGTGTCAACGCGCCTGATCCCCGTGAAACCCCATAAAAAAGCTTGTTGATTCTGAAACGACCGGTGCCACAACTGCACAGATAACCTATTGTTCACTGTATTTTGCCACCTGCACGGCAGGTTTGTGTAAGGCTGAGAAGTAACTGATTGATTATATTTGGTAAAAATACTTATGGCATATCGGAGACTTAAAATATTCTATTTCTCCGGCACAGGTAATTCTAAAAATGTTGCCCGGTGGATGTCTTTGGCAGCCGAAAAAAACAATATTGATTGTTCAATAATTAATATTGCTGCCATCGACCGGAATCATTTGGCACCAGAGCCGGCCGATACACTGATTGTTTTTGTTTCACCTGTACACGGATTTAATTATCCACCAATTATGCTCAGTTTTATCACCCGTTTCCCGAAAGGAAGAAACAAGGTAATATTGATGGATACAAGAGCCGGGATGTTAATCGGGAATTTTAACCTTCCGGGACTTTCAGGCGCAACTTTCCTGTTTGCTTCATTGATACTCAGAATCAGGGGATATTCAATTGCGGGAATTAAGCCGGTGGATTTACCATCTAACTGGATATCCCTTCATCCCGGATTAAACGAAAAGACTGTCAGATTGCTTCATGAAAGACATAAGGGAAAGGTTATGGATTTTGGAGAAGCCGTGTTATCAGGGAAAAAGATATTTATTTCTTTACCTGAATTTATTACAGATCTCATAATTGCCCCGGTATCATTGCTGTATTACCTGGCAGGCCGCTTCTTTTTTGCGAAAACATTTTATTCATCCGGAGATTGCAACAACTGCGACATATGTGTAAAGAACTGCCCGGTCAAGGCAATTATAAAGATTGACAACAGACCTTTCTGGACGTTCAAATGCGAAAGTTGTATGCGCTGCATGAGCAACTGTCCTAAAAAAAGCATTGAAACAGCTCACGGATTTATCATCTCATATTGTTTGTTTTCACCGGTCCTGACAGGTTTATTTTTTTATTATTTCAATAATTTGCTGTTTGTCATTCCGTACGGCTTCATAAGATTTGTTCTTGAAACTGCCTTGTTCCTGCTGTTTCTTGGATTTTTCCATCTCATCGTTCATTATCTGATCCGTTTCAGATTTTTCGAACGTTTGATTGTATATACTTCCCTGACTAAATATAAATTCTGGGGAAAACGTTACAAGGCTCTGACGGATTTCTGACGGGACCGGGAAAATGAAATCGCAGGGCATGAAATATGCAGCCGGCCACTTGAAATTAATGAGACAGGAATTGAAAAAGCCTGGAATACCATGTATCTGTGGCTGAACTTACATGCAAGTATGCAACTATATATGATATAACATATATGTCGTTGACAGTCAATATTTAAGACAAAGATCATTTTTAAACATATCCTGGTCCTTAAAACAAGTTTGTTTATCTTAGGTTTTATTTGCTATTTAAAAGTCAGATATGGAATGACACCTGCCTTGAAATTCGTTAAAAATGAAGAAGCTGTTTTACCTTCCGGTCCTTGCAATTTCTGTCCTGGCACCTGCATGTATGCCGGGCAATAATAAGCTGAAAAAAAATAACTCGATGGAGGAAGTTACAAGGTTGTTGCAAGCCAGGTTAGATTCGCTCACCGGCAACCGGATAGTGCCGGGTGCCACGCTTTCGGTCAGGTTCGGTGACGGCACAAATATTTCGCTTGCTTCAGGCCTGGCAGATGTTGAGAAGAAAATCCCGATGAAGCCTGACGACCTCATGTTTTCAGGCAGTGTCGGTAAAACATATGTTGCTGCCGTTATTCTCAAACTATACGAACAGGGTCTCATCGATCTGAAGGCAAAAGTCATCTCCATCCTGAAGGATACCGACTGGTTTCTCAGGATCGGGAATGCACCTGATATAACGGTTGAGATGCTTCTGAACCACACTGCCGGTATCCCTGAGTATGTTTATCATAAAGAACTGTGGGAGGCAATAAAGGAAAATCCGGATAAAGTGTGGAGTGTTGAAGAAAGACTGTCTTATATAATTAATGATCCCCCAGCCAACCCACCCGGTGAAGGATGGGCATATTCTGATTCGCATTACCTGATACTGGGTTTAATCATCGAAAAAGTAACCGGAAGATCCTACTACGAGGTGCTTGATGAGCTGATCCTGGGCCCGTGCAACCTTAATAACACATTCCACTCCGACAGGAGATCAATCGCGGGTTTAATTCCGGGTTATACAAACCTTGTTGACGAATTCCTTCTTCCCCATAAGGTGCTAAATAACAACATGTATGCCTTTAATCCTCAACTGGAGTGGACCGGCGGCGGTCTTGTGTCAACAGTATCCGATCTGACTTTATGGGCTTTCCGGTTATATGGAGGGGATGTCCTTAAACCCGAAACAAAAAAGCTTATGCTGACCCCGGCACCATACCCGACAGCATTGTTTGAAGATGCCGGCTACGGGCTTGGAAGTTTTGTTGGCAGAACAGATACAACTGCTTATTATGGTCATACCGGATTCGCCCCTGGTTACATCACGTATGTTCAGTATCTGCCCGATTGTAATATTGCTTTTGCTTTACAGGTCAACGATGATTCCTCTCATGAGAACTTTTCACTTAAAAAATACTTCAATACTATCAAGAAAGTTGTATTGGACCATGATTTTCAAATGTCCGTAAACTGACAGAGATATGTAAAAAAGAAAAAAAGCCCCGATAGTAACAAAAGAAATTCCAGGAAGAGGAGGAAGACCAGGAAACATAAATGAGTTATCTGGCAATTTCCTGTTGTTACCAATTGAAAAACGATATAAAAATTGATTGTAATTTGAATCTGGATGAAAAAAGTATTGTTGTTATTAGCAAACGGATTTGAGACTATTGAAGCAAGCGTCTTTATTGATGTTATCGGATGGAATCTTGCAGAAGGTGATAACTCGACTGAGTTATTTACATGTGGATTGAAAAAAGAAATTAAAAGTTCATTTAACCAAAGGTTCATCGTGGATTACCTGATTGATGAAATTGATGTTGATTCATTTGATGCATTGGCAATTCCGGGCGGATTTGAGATTTATGGATTTTATGATGATGCTTATAATGACAAATTCTTAGATTTAATCAGGGCTTTTAAATCAAATAATAAGATTATTGCATCAATTTGTGTCGGAGCTTTGCCGGTTGGAAAGAGTGGAGTATTAAAAGATAAAAAAGGGACAGTATACAATAGCCCGGTCAGGATGGAGGCATTAAAAGAATTTGGCGTCAATGTAATTCATCAACCAATCGTAATAGATGACAATATTATAACTTCATGGAATCCTTCAACAGCGACAGATGTTGCTTTTATGTTATTGGAGAATTTAACAACAAAGAATAACGCTGACAAAATTCGCCAGTTAATGGGATTTGATGATAGATAAATCAAAATCTGATGCAGAATCAAATAACCAGGTGCCAGGTGCAAAGCGCCGTTTTGAAAAACTATATCAGGTTTTTCTGGATGCTTCGAATTGACCACGTTCATCTTAACCACAGATTAATACCTCAAAGAAATATCAATATGAGGATAAATCTGAGCGATACACCCCACTATGTTTCATTCAATAATCAGGAAAAGAGGCTTGAAGATGTTTATTTCCCGGAGTTGCAGACCCGGTATACCAATTCTCACCTGAAACTGGACGGCAATGTCAATATCCTGGGTATATGCTTTAAAGAATACGGAGTCTATCCATTTCTGAAATCCCCTGTTTCAGAATACAAAAATCAGATAGTGGGCGCTGATGAAATTGGGTTCAGGGCAGCAAAAAGAATAAGTGAACGGCTTAAAGAAGCATCTGATACAGTAAACAGGCTGGCAATTCTTGAAAGTGAGCTGTTATCACTTCTCGACGATTCTTATGTTGTACCCGACAGATTTCATTCAATTTTCAATGCATTAAAACAGGAAAAGTCACTTCACCTTAATGAATTTTGTAAGAAAAACAACATAAGCATACGCCAGCCGGAACGCATGTATATTAAATATGTTGGTCTGCCGGCCACTTCATACAATGCCCTTAACAGGTTTCATGTCAGTGTAAACCAACTCCTTGATAAAAGATTTTCCAAATTATCCGACCTGGCTTATGACAATGAATACTTTGATCAGATGCATTTTATAAGAGAGTTCAAACGCTTCACCGGATACACTCCCGGGATGTTCGTCAGTCAGAATGATTCTATTTTGCAGATCGGGAAAATGGTCTAGTTGTCGTTCCTGTACTATTTTCCCGTTGTCCGGCCCGATAACTTTGTCAGCATAATTTTAAAACCAAAATTTATGAAGACAACAGTAATCACCGAGTTTGTAAAGATCGAAGCATTACAGACAACAACATGGGAACAATTATTAGCCAAAGCCAATGTCATAAACTCGTTTCTGAAAAATCAGAACTGTTAACGGAATCACAACCACTCTGAAGGGATTGGATAATTCGGGGATTGAGGATAATGTCAAAGCTGCATTTACATAGGTGTGGCACATAATCGGTATCGAAAATCCCGTCTTGGAATCACATTGTTCATCATGGGATTTCCGAAAAATCTCTCTACAGTCAGTTTTGCGGCCCGGATGACAATCTTAATGCTGGCTGTGTGCCGGGATGCAATTTCAACCTTTGCAATGATGAACAACAGTGCGAAACCGATGCAGATTAAAACTGACAGTGTTGCGATCTTTTCTGTAATCACGCTGCTGTTAATTGGAACAAGAGTGAGGGATAAAGATATTATTGAGTAATTTTATGAGAGTCAACAATAAATTATTTCAGCAGTGTTGGTAAAGGCTTTTCATCTATTCATCGCCATGCTGTGCAGTACAGCAATCCATGGTGATTTCATTCAGTCAAATCCTGCCGGGAAACCGGAGATTTTCATAATCGGGTCAATTCACTCGATGCATTACAATCCCGATTATCACTATTCAATCGTTGATCTTATGGAACAGATCCGGGCTCTTAAACCCGACTTGGTATGCGGCGAGATTGCTCCCGATGGATATGAACGGGCCACTGAAGGTTACTTCCCTCCCGAAGCAGCTTTACTGGCAGAGATGGCACCGGTTTTGAAATACCGTTTTGTTCCCGCCGACTGGCGTCTTGATTATGCCACCCAGGCAAGGGCTGACAGTGCTTACCCGGCAGCCGTAAAGAAGAAACTCGAACCTTTTGAAAACAATTATTTTACCAGGATGAATGAATCTGCCGGCCAGTCAATATATGATGCAATCCACAACGAGACAAACATTGCAATAATTGATTCAGTCTTTGAGAAAATCATTGGTGAAGACTCTGTTGCCGAAATAGCTCATGGTAACTGGCGTGAACGTAACCGGAGGATTGCCTGGAACGGGATAAATGCTGCCGGAGATGCACAGAGAATAGTATTCGTCTTCGGAAGCGACCATATCCCTCAGATAAGAAAAGAGCTGCAAATTCCTGGATTCGACCCACTGATACCTGACCGTATGTTTGTCCCGGGTGGAAGCCATAAAGTCCCGGAGGCAGTGCTTGACAGGTGGAAACACAATCTGGAAAACCTGAGGCTAATACTCGACAGAAAGATACCTGTCACAGAGGATTACTATCAGAAAATAATCAACAGCCGGCGAATCGCGGAGCTGGAACAGGCCATACAGAAATCCTCATAAATCAATAAGGCATGATAAGAACCCTGACCATTAGATCCATAATTTTAGCTGCTGTTTTTACATGAAGAAGATATTAATTATCCTCACTCTCCTGGAAACAATCTCATCATGTTCCCGGAAACCTCAAAACGGGTATGAGTTAATCGAACAGATGTACAATGCAAACAAATCAAACTGGCATGAGACCCTTTGTTTCCCTCAGGAGGTTTTCTATTGCAGGAATGACAGCATTTTAGCGGCCGAGGTCTGGCACGAGTCTTATCTGTCGCCCGGCAAACTTATTATCAAATTCAACAAAACAGACAGTGGCACAGGTATCCTTTTTACAAACGACAGCTGCAAGGTTACTGGTCAGACTTTTAAACCTTCCGGGTTCAATAATGCCAGATGGTGACCATCAGTTTAACGCATTAAAAACAATGATTTGGATTCCAATGTATTACATTTTGCAGCCCGTTAGTCTGAGACATGAATCAGAATTAAAAGCTGACTTAAAATTATAAAGAAATAAATAAAACCCCCGATAATGAATAAAAAGTCGTAGTTATGAAGAAAGGATGCCATTGGATTACAATAATAATTGCCGCAACATTCACTGCCTGCCGGCAAAACTACCCGGAACCCGGGAACCCCGGGGCAATCCGGGGCGACTATTTTGGACAACCGGCTCCGGGTGACAGTGCCATGATTTTTGCCCCCGGTATCATCTCTACAGGTTTGGCTGAACGTGATTTCGCCATCACTCCTGACGGCAACGAGATCTTCTTCAGCCGCGAAGCCGGTAATTTCAGATATGTTACAATATTCTATTCACGGAGGGATAACGATGTGTGGTCACCTCCGGAGGTTTTTATGTTTTGTACCAATCCTGCCTGGAAGTATGTTGAACCACACATATCACCTGACGGGACAAAGTTATTTTTCATCTCCACCATGCCGGTTGACTCTGTATCAGAATCCAATGAAGACATCTGGGTATGCACAAAGACAGATGGCAAATGGTCGGAACCCCGCAACCTGGGTGCTCCGGTAAACACCGCCGGCAAGGAGTTTTTCCCGTCCGTGACAGCAGATGGCACCATTTATTACACTCACCTTGATACTGTCGCCAACGAAGAGTTCATTTACCGCTCGAGGCTGGTCAACGGGGTATACCTCGATCCGGAAAAACTGGGACCAAACGTAAACATTGGCAAAGCAAGATACAATGCCTTTGTTGCACCTGATGAAAGCTATATTATTATCCCGGCATACGGCATGTCTGACAGTTTTGGCGCCACTGATTATTATATAACATTCCGCAACAGCCTCGACAAATGGAGTCTGCCTGTAAACATGGGCCCGCAAATAAATTCCTCGTTCCAGAGGGAATGGTCAGCTTCTGTTTCAACAGACGGAAAATACATTTTCTTCATGTCAGACAGGCAGGGCAACATCAGCCCAGGGAAGCTGAGCACAGAGATGCTCCGGAATTCACACAATTCGCCGCAGAACGGCAATCCTGATATTTACTGGATCAGCTCTGCCGTGATTGAAAAACTCAGGGCAAATGCAAGATACTGAGTCCAATAGTCGGACCATTGTTTACAGGATGGTATTGAATTCTTTCACCAGGCTTGGAATAAAAGCCTGCAGATGACAATTTTACATGCATGGATAAAATAAACATTAATCATAATAATCATGGATAAACTTAGCACTAAAGAAAAAATCATTGCATTGGAGACAGCTGCTCTCGAGGCATGGCTCGATGGCAATCCCTCCCCCTATCTCGAACTTTATACAAAGGACTTCACCTATTTCGATCCTGCCCATGAACGCCGTCTTGACGGTTGGGATAGAATAAAGGAATTGTACGAATCAATGCGTGGTACAATAAAAACGGACAGATTCGAAATGCTGAACCCTGTAGTTCAACAATCCGGCAAGATGGCAGTCTTGACCTATAATCTGCACTGCTACTCTGGTCAAATAATCTTTAAAGAGAACTGCACTGAAGTTTACAGGCTCGAAGAAAATAATAAATGGAAGATCATACACAGCCATTGGTCGTTGACTAAACCATCGATTTGATAATAACACTCTAACACGTTTAAGACTTTAAGTGAAAAACAGTTGTCATCCATTGACTGGCAGGCCTTTACGGAATGGCTCTGCTTGCCTCTTGCCAACGGCGGCGGCATTTTGAAACTCTGTGAAAAAACGGGATTTGCCACATTTTCAACCTCAGAAGCCCTTGTTGAAGCACTTTGTCATGGCCGTTTCACTGCTGTCTGGATATAGTCCCGGCCAGTTTGTCATAACAGGTCATTTTACTTTTTCATCGGGTGTGCTTCCGGTATGGCTCCTGCTTATAATTGCTCCCGTGTTTGAAGATCTTGCCTGACATTCCTATGGAACAGACTGTTTGAGAAACAAATTCAACCTTTTCTTTACCTTTCTGATCCTCGGAGCCTATTGGGCGTTCTGGCACGTTCCACTTTCGACAATAAAAGATTACTATCAGGCAAACCTTGTTGAATCGGGATGGATTTACAGCCTCAACTTTATGGCAAGTATCATTCCATACGTACTTATTATGAACTGGTTATACCATAAAGCAAAAAGAAATATCATCCTTCCTGTTGTTTTTCACATTACAGCTGTCTATTTTAACGAGATCTTTGCCACTCACCCCGACAGCAAAATAATCCAGACTATCCTGCTGTTATTGCTTGCTGCTTTTCTGATTGTCAAAGACAGGGATTTCTTTTTCAGGAAGGACCCGATTCCTGCCCAAAGTCGGATTAAAGTCACGGGAAAGCATTCCGCGGCAGGCAGCTGGCAGAAGGAAGAAGAAAATCTGCGAAGATTCACGTACAGGCTGCATATCCCGGGGCATAGTGAGTGCTGGAAAATTACAGATTCTCAAGGGTTAGTGAGATGGGAATATACCATTCAACACACGGCTTCCCCTGAAATCAAAGGCCAAACTCCTTCTTTAAATTTTACTAGCCGGTTTTAATAACATTTTCCTAATTTTGAAATAAGAGGAATTATAAAATGAAAAACACTTATAAGAAAGCCGTTCTGGAAGCCCTTGAAAGAACAAAGTCTGTTAAAAACGAGATACTTACTGAAAAGGATATTCAGCACCTCCCGGCTATCGTCCGGAAGTATATTTATTATTCCGGCTCGGTAGGAAAAGAAAAGGTACTGAATTTCAGGGCAGCATTTAAAGGGGGAATAAGAGCAAAACCCGGGGAGGATTTTATGCCTCTCACTTCTGTCCAATATAATTTCACCGATCAGCCAACGCGGCTTTTTTACATCATTGCAAAGAAAAAAGGAATTCCTGCCAAAGGCATTCACCTGTACAGAGACAGGACGGCAATCATGCTGATTAAACTGTTCGGACTGTTTACGGTGGTCAATGCCAGAGGGAAGGAAATGGATCAGGGCGAAACTGTTACGCTGTTCAACGACATGTGCTTTATTGCTCCGGCTACATTAATCGACAGGAATATCGAATGGAAGGAGATTGATGACCTGACTGTCGACGCCAGATTCTCCAATGGCAATATTGCAATAACAGCAACATTGTATTTCAACGAAAGCGGAGAACTTGTAAACTTCTTAAGCAATGACAGATATGAAACATCAGATGGAAAAACATACATAAACTATCCATGGCTGACCCCTGTGACCGGATATACGAAGATAAACGGATACTGTCTTCCGGCAGGTGCAAAGTTAATCTATAAACATGCCGATGAGGATTTTTGTTATGGTGAATTCAACCTGATTTCCATAGATTACAATTGCAGGGATTTCAAATAATAACATGAGGCTTTTCAGCCTTTCAACTTTTAGGCCCCTGTTAAATCCCTGCTTCATGCACCCCGCAATACACCAGTATCAATACATGTATCTTAATTCCGAGCCAGATGGAATAGAAAAATGAAACAAAAGATTGCTCATATGTTACTTATTGTATCTTCCACCCTGGCGCTGTTTATTTTGGCCCTTTTTATCTTTTTGCTCGTAGTAAGTCGGGGAAAACCAAAACCAGTCACTGATCGGGACGGGAAACCTGTTGAAGGAAGCATTTCTGAAAAAGTATATCTGACAATCGGCGGAGTCAGACAGGGAATGTTCATCAGGGGAAAAGACACTTTAAATCCTGTAATGCTTTATATCCATGGAGGTCCATCCTTCTCTGAATTCTTTCTCGTTGAGAAATATCCTTCGGGAACAGAGAACTACTTCACAGTCTGTTACTGGGAGGAAAGGGGCGGAGGACTTTCGTTTTCGCCGAAGCTTTCAAAAGAAAGCCTTACACTCGAACAGCTTGCTTCTGATGCAATTGAGGTTACAAATTATCTTCGCAACCGCTTTAAAAAAGAGAAGATATTTATAATGGCCCATTCCGGAGGTACTGCTTTTGCAATCCAGGCAGCCGGGAAATATCCCGGTTTGTTCCATGCATATATTGGGGTTTCGCAGATCACCCGGCAGGCAGAGTCTGAAAAACTGGCTTACAAATATATGACTGATAAATATTCGGTTGCAGGGAATTCAAGGATGGTTAAAGCATTCAGGAAATACCCGGTTCCTGAGAACGATTCCTTTTTGTTGCCTTTCTTTAATTCGGTTCTAAGAGATAAGTCAATGCATGAATTGGGAATAGGCACAATGCGTAACATGAAATCAATAATAAAAGGAGTCTTTTACCCTGTCTGGACATGCAGTGCTTATACAATCAGGGAGAAGTTCAACATCTGGCGATCCAAGTTCTTTTTTATCAACAAGTCGGGGCTAAGGAAGGAAATACTGGAATCGGATATACCCTCAATAGTCACCAGGCTGGAGATCCCTGTTTATTTCATCAGCGGCAGGTATGATCTTACAGTAAATCATGATCTTTCGCAAGATTATCTTCTGAAACTCGGGGCCCCCAAAAAACGATTTTACACTTTCGAAAATTCAGCTCACAGTCCTATGTATGAAGAACCAAAAAAGTTTCTGGAAATACTCGTACGCGACATCCTTGATCGTGATAACGTCATTTCAGATTGATACAGAATTAGTTAACCCGACATGAAGGTTGACTTGTGCCGTGCAGTAAATGTCTTGACAGCATTGATATCCCGGTTACCCGGCCTGAAACAGGCAACCTGCAACATCTTTTAATAGCAGCAGTCTTTATAATAAATTCAAAAAATGAAAAAAACAATCTTGGCAACATTATTAATCGGATCGTTATGCCAGAACACACCGGCACAGGACTTTGACAGGACCAGACTCGACAGTTACTTTAACGCACTTGAAGCAAACAATAAGTTTATGGGGAGCGTGGCCGTATCCCGGAACGGAAAAATCATTTATTCAAGATCGGCAGGATATTCAGACTTTGAGAACATGAAAAAAGCCGACGCTGACTCAAAATACAGAATCGGCTCAATCTCAAAAACTTTCACATCGGTACTCGTCCTGAAAGCCGTGGAAGAAGGAAAATTAAAGCTGAACCAGACTATAGGAGAATATTTCCCCGGCATAAAAAACTCCGACAAAATAACCATCGAAAATCTTCTTTATCACAGGAGCGGGATTCACAATTTTACGGATGACAAGGAATACCTGACCTGGAATACCCGGCCCGTCACTGAAAAAGAGATGATTGACATTATTGCAGGAGGAGGAAGCGATTTTGAACCCGACAGCAAATCCCAATACAGCAATTCAAACTATGTGCTGCTCACATTCATTCTCGAAAAAACTTTCAGAAAACCATATGCCGAACTGCTGAAGAAATACATTGCACAACCTCTTGGATTGACAAATACAAAACTTGGAGGAAAGATAAACACGTCGGAAAATGAATGCAATTCCTACAAATACATGGATACCTGGAAACCTGAAACTGAAACTGATATTTCTATTCCACTGGGCGCCGGAGGAATCGTATCCACTCCTGTTGATCTCGTAAAATTCAGCGACGCATTATTCGGAGGAAAGCTTTTGAAAACAGAGACCCTCGAATTGATGAAGACTCCCAACGGACAGTACGGGATGGGGTTGTTTAAAATTCCTTTTTATGAGAAAACAGGGTACGGACATACCGGAGGGATTGATGGCTTCAGCTCTGTATTCTCTTACTTTTCAGACGGCAACATTTCATATGCACTGACCTGCAACGGGTCGAACTATAATAACAATAACATCTCCATTGCTGTCCTAAGCGCAGTTTTCAACAAACCTTACGATATTCCTGATTTTAAGACATACGAAGTGAGCCCTGAGGAACTGGATAAATACCCGGGTGTATATTCATCGGAACAGATACCAATCAAAATAACTGTAACCAGGGTAAACAGGACGCTTGTTGCACAGGGTACCGGACAATCTGCTTTTCCGCTCGAAGCGGTTGAAAAAGACATATTCAGATTCGATCAGGCAGGCATTGTAATGGAATTCAATATTGAATCAAAAACAATGATACTCAAGCAGGGAGGAGGGCAGTTCACTTTTACCAAGGAATAAAAACAGGATAGCTGAGAAGTAAATCAAAATTTTAATATATGACGCGATTGCCCGCTCAGGGCGTAAGAATTATCACAAAGACAAGCGAATAATAGTGCGACAGGCTTTGCACTTTGATGAATCCGGTTAAAACATAAACCAATATAAGATCAGTAATCACACAAAAGTAAAAATCGACAGAAGATGAAAGAACGGAATGAAGAATGCTGTCCTGAATTTAAAGTTGAAAAATGGGACAAGAAGACGTTAACATGGGAAAACAAACTCTTTATCAAAGAGACAATTACCACACTGTTTCACATCCCCTTTCCGCCCTCGATCGGGAAGAAGGTTACAAAAATGCATAAACTCGCACAAAAGACAGGAGCAACCATACCCGATTTAACTGACGCCCTTATCCTTTTCCATGACACTTCAGCCTTCAGGTCAGAAATTTATTATGCAGTCTCGAAAGAGGTTGACGGTGCAAATAACACAACTGTTTCAGGATCATTTGTGGCCCGTGTATTTGATGGGCCCTTTAACAAGGTTCCTGTATTCATTAAGGAAATTGGAAAATTCCTGGAGGAAAGAGGACAGAAAGCAAGGGATTATTATGTTCATTATGCCTACTGTCCAAAGTGTGCAAAAAAATATAACCATAATTACATGATTATCTTTGCTTTGGTTTAGAGATGGACAAAACCTGCGTGTTTCAGCCTATTGTACCCTCGAGAATTGCAACGTTTGATATCTTTGACGCCGGCCTCCGCAGGCACCACATCAGTGCAATGCTCGAATTCGATGTGACCGGCAGCAGGGCTAAACTAAGGGAACTGAGACAAAAGGGAATCGTTGTTTCCTTTAATGCATGGCTTTTAAAAGTCATTGGCAGTACACTGCAAAAACATCCTGAAGCCGCTGCTTACTTATACAACAGGAAAAAGCTTATAGTTTTTGACAACATTAACATTTCAATGATCATCGAAAAGAAAGCCGGTGATGCAAAAGTCCCCATGCCGCTCGTAATTGAAAAAGTAAACAAAAAGTCAGCCTCCGAAATTACAGCCGAAATTGAAAATGCAAAAAAACTGGAATTAAAAACTGGAGACATCGTTCTTGGGAAAAAGTCAGCCGCATATCAACGATTTTATTACCACCTGCCCGGATTCCTCAGAAGAATTTTCTGGAAAATACTCTTGAAAAGTCCAAAGGCGGCATACAGTACCATGGGAAACGTGTCTGTCACATCAATCGGAATGATTGGCAGGATAAACGGCTGGTTCATACACAAATCGGTACATCCGGTATCATTCGGTATAGGGTCAATACTCAAAAAACCTGTAGTCAGTGATAATGAAATAAAAATAAGGGAGATCCTGAACATGACTATCCTTGTCGACCATGATGTTATCGACGGGGCACCAATGGTCAGGTTCCTCGACGATCTGACAAATAGCATTGAGACAGGAAAAGAAATGCAGGCCGGGTAGCAGGGAGCATCCCGACAGTATTATAGGAATAAACCCGATTTAACATAGAAATACCGGCACGTCCCCGGATTTTTAACACAGGCTTCAGGCAGGTTCCGGGTTTTTTCCGAAAATCCGGCCACCTGATTCCTGTTAAATATTATAAATTAAGTGGCCCGGTATGAGAATAAATATTGTTCCCGACTTTGTCAGTAAACACAAGGCCGTGAGAATGTAATTACCAACGCAAAAATGTTTCCTGAAACAGGAATTATATCAATATTGTTGATTCTTTAAGGACTTTATGGCTTTCATCGGTGCCATAGACTTTTATGCCGATGCTTACAGTGGGGTCATCCACAATGTTCATGAGAGATCCCATCAGGTCCTTGATCTCATCGGCTTCAAGCTCCTCAAAATCCTCAATATTCATATACATGTGAACAAAAAGAAGATATCCGTCGCCTCTTATCCTGCTTAGCGCTTTTATCATTTTTGCAAGCCATAACGTTGTGGATGAATTATAATATTCGAGGTTCAGGCGGAAGTTTGTGACCGGCTGTGGCGCTTTGATATATTCACCAATCCATTCAAGAAGCGGTTCATAAACTTTTGCTGCATTTTCAGGAAGGGAGACACCGGTAAGTATCATCTCACCTGTTTGAAAATTGAAATCCACTTTAGGAGTTTTCTTACTCCCTTCAATTAAAATATTATGGTCCGGGCTCATTGTTTTTAATAAAGTATCCATGCAAAAAACTGATATATAAAAATATAGTAAATCTTTTGGACTTAACCACCATTTGATCAAGAAAAAAAAGGGATTCATCAATAAAATCAGGCGTTTGGTAACCTGAAAACAAAACATGGCGCCTGAAATGGCCCGGATTAGAAAAGACTGAGAAGAATAACAGAGCCTTTTTAGAAAAATCAATCAAGCTGATAGGGTGGTAACTGTTCCGGAAGCCTTAATTGCCACGGGCTCCCCTGTCTTTGAGAAGTTTCACAATATCGTCGTGCCCGTTCATCGAAGCGACCATGAGATCAGTAAATCTTACAGTTTTTCCCTGGTCAAAATGGGTATCTCTTTTAAGCATCACCTTCACAATGGCCACGTGGCCGCTTTGTGATGCCCTGATAAAAGCGGTCGTCCTGTTTCCTGCTGAGATATCAGAATCATCACCATTGAACTCCGACAATCTCACCGCCTCAAGGTTTCCGTCCCCTGATTCCGATATCATTGCCCTGATCTGGCCTGCATTCTGATCATCTGAATCAAGCCCATCATACAACCTCCGGGAAATAGTTTCCACAAGTTCATCCCTGGCAGTTATCAATATTGCATTTGTCCCGTCAGTCTCACTGATGTCAGGTTTTGCACCCTTATCGAGGAGCATTTTTACAATTTCAGTGTTTCCGCTAAGTGATGCCAGAAAGAGAGCATTTGATCCATCCTTTCCCTTAATGTTAACATCTGCACCGTGGTCGAGTAACAACTTTACAAAATCCGCGCGGCGGTTAAGTGAAGCGGTCATAAGTGCGGTAGCTCCTCCGTTGTCCTGAAGATCAGGATCTGCTCCTTTCGCAAGCAAAAGGTCAGCTGTTTCCGTAAATCCTCCAAGAGAAGCCTGAATAAGGGCAGTGGTTCCGGTATTGTTGTCCCGGATGTCTGTTTCGGCTCCGTTTGAAAGGAGAATCGCAGTTACATCGGGGAACCCGTTCTGTGAAGCAAGCATCAGTGCAGTATAGCCGTCGAATGCCTGAAGGTTTGGATTGGCACCGTTTTCAAGAAGAAGTTTTACGATCGCGGCATGTCCGTTCTGAGATGCCATCATAAGGGGAGTCAGTCCGTCAAGTGCCCGGATATCAGGATCAGATCCATTCTCAAGCAACAATCTGACAATCCTGTAATGCCCGTTATAAGCTGCATACATTGAAGCAGTTGCACCATCTATGGCCTGAAGATCCGGATCAGCGCCTCTTCTGAGAAGGATCCTGCATGCCTGGGTATAGCCCTTTGCTGCAGCATACATCAGAATGCTTCTGTCAAATTCATCGGTGTGATTTACATCTTCAGCATACCTTGCAATAAAAAGAATATTATTAAGGTCATCCGCACGGGATTTTCTTTCAGCCATCCCCTGGATCGGCCTTTCCTGTGCTGTGAGACCGGGGAGAAATACCAGAAGCGACAGGACCAGAAAACCGGTTTTAACTATTGTGGCCATTCTCAATGATAATACTCTGTGAGAGAAATTCACGGCACTAAACTATAAAGTTACAAAATTGCACGCGTTCAGCGAGCATCTGGTGTTGCCAACATCACATTTCTCTTAACAGATTTTTTCCATAAATGTTCAGCTTTATTTTCTCTCCTGACACATTTTTTGGAAGGCTGCAATAATCTTGCAAAGCATCATCGGTATGACCAAAGAGACATGCTATTCAAACTCAAACGTTCCGAAGCTGTTGTAATCGTGAAAAGTCCGGTTGGTTTTCTGCCAGCTGAAATGTATTGGATCTTTGTCATAATCGATCCTGTACATATTTGCCCTCCATTTCGTTCCGGGAGAAGGAGGAACATTTGGCAGGGGAGAGAGAAGTTTATATGGGATAAAAAACTCGGCTGTCCATGACGTAACCCGTGAACCGCTTTTTTTCGGTCCTCCTGTTGCTGATGTAGCATGTATTACCCTCTTGTCGCCTGCATAATTCCATGGAAGCCAGCCCAGAAATTTGCCTTTATAATTCGGAACAATTATTGGCAGCTCAAAATCGAGGGGGGATATTTCGTATTCAAAATAGACAGGGAAATCTTCGGCGGGCCAGAGAAAAAGCTCTGCCACATCCTCTTCCCAAAGATTCATATTATCGTCGTGCATCGTTGAAGTAAGTTTTTCATCCTGGCAGCTGTAAAGAAAATAAAGCCCTGTCTCCGAATACAATGCCTTAACTTTAGTCTCATAGCCTGCTATACCCTGTTCCTGAGGGTTAAGAGTTATCCAGCCGGCAGCCGACCATGCTGCGGAGCTTCCGTCGCCCGTTACGGTAAAATCATTACATCTCCTTATTTTTACTGTTGCACTCCTGCCTTCCTGCTCAGGATTCCCGGCCAGGAGTGTTAAAGTTACAATGAATGATAATAAACTTGCAATTGTTCTTTTCATGACATTTTAATAGTTTCCGGTCAAAAGGATGAGATTCTTCGATTAGCTCAGAAAGACAGACTTTTACAGAGGCTGTGCCGGGGTGGAGGTTTTTATTGGGGGCAAGGCCTTCAACAAACACCTCCACCCCTTATCAAACACGCAAACGCCTGTCATTCCGGCTGCAACGAAGTGAAACGAAGAATCTCATACTCAATTTTTAAAAATATCCGATTAATAATGATAACCTTTAATTAATATTTACACTTTAAGGGTTTGAAAGTTACATTAAAAACATTTTCATTGAGAAAATAATCTGATAAATTTGTTGAACAACATTATATGCCTCAAATGCAGAACGTCGGGAAAATTCTCATTGTTGCAGGAATAGTTTTGATAACAGCCGGGATAATTATATATTTTGCCGGAAACAAGCTTGGCTGGCTGGGGCATCTACCCGGAGATATAAGGCTTGAGAAAGAGAATGTAAAATTCTATTTCCCCATTACCACGATGATTTGTATCAGCCTTTTATTGTCATTTGTTTTGTGGATAATCAGAAAGTTCCTCTGAGTCGGCTCTTTATAATTTAAATAGATAATTTCCAAAGCCTGTATGCTTAAAACTATTCGACCTTTCAATAACCTTAATCCTTTAATTATGAATAAGCTTTCAAGAAGACAATTTATCGGCCGGAGCGCTGCCGGTATCGGATCTGTAATTCTGGCTTCACAGTTACCTCTTGATGCGATGCAGGTCACTTCAGCTAAGATGCCTGTAGGTTTCCAGGTATGGACAATAAGGGAAGCCCTGGTAAAAGACTTCCCGGGAACACTGAGAAAAATGGCGGGTCTGGGGTTTCAAAGCGTGGAGATGTGTTCTCCTCCGGGATATGAATCATCGGGTTTTGGCCCTTTAATGAAACTTACGGCGAAAGAGATGAAGCAAATCATAAATGATGCCGGTCTTGTTTGTCCAAGTTCACATTATGGCATTGCAGAATTCAGGGAACATCTTGAAGAACGAATCGATTTTGCCCTTGAATCCGGTCAGACACAGATGATACTTTCAAGTTTCGGACTTCCGAGGACAGCAACACTTGATGACTGGAGGAAAGCTGCTGATGAGCTCAACAAGATGGGAATGAAAGCCAGAAAAGGCGGGATACAAATGGGATTCCACAACCACCATGGTGAATTTGCAACAATTGACGGCGTTCTAATCTATGATGAACTGATGAAAGTATTTGATCCGGAATATATAAAGATGCAGTTCCAGGTTGCCGTTATCAGCATAGGTTACAAAGCTGCTGATTACTTCAATAAATATCCCGGACGATTTATCTCCGCTCATTTTGCCGACTGGTCGGCTGAAAAGAAAGGCGAGGTTCCGGTTGGTCAGGGTGTAGTTAACTGGAAAGAATTGACTGAAGCCATGCCAACGGGCGGTGTGAAAAACATATTTGTGGAGATGGGAGAAGCCACTTTCAAACCCAGTGTCGATTATCTGAAAACAATAATCTGAAAGGCTGACTGCATGATATAAAGGCTCAGGGATGGTTCTACTTGTAGCGGAACTTATCCCTGTTTATTTCCACAATAAACCTGCTCGGATACGACAGGAACGCATTATAGACGGTTACACAGGATGGCATGGTAATAATAAGATCCTGTTTTGCCCTGCTGCAGGCTACATAGAACAGCCTCCTCTCCTCCTCAGCCTCTTCAATATTTTTCAGTGAACGTACTGAAGGAATAAGTCCGTCAAGAGCATGAGGGATGATCACCGTATGCCATTCCAGACCTTTTGCCGAATGAATTGTAGAGATTGTTAGAGGCTCATCCTCCGATTCATCGATCAACGGTGTAGTCTTTGTACTGAAATTTCCCGAGGGAGGGTCAAGTGCAAATTCAGTAAGGAACTTCTCAAGAGAGTTATATTTTGAGGAGAGTTCAATAAGAACATTAATATCGAGAAGCCTTATCTGGTAATCATGTTCACGTGCCTGAAGGAGAGGGGTATAGTATTCTTTTATATACTCTATCTTGCGTGGAACAGTGATATCATTTTCACGTGCCTTGGCAAGCATAGTCATAAGTCCCTTTAAACCTTCAGCAAATCTGGCTTTAGAAAAAGTTTCCAACACGCCCGTTTTCCCGTTCAGAACCGTATCTATAATTTTCCGGGCGGTCATCTGGCCGACTCCCGGAAGGTATTTAAGGATCCTGTGCCAGGCTACCGCGTCGTAAGGGTTCTGAATAATGCGAAGGCAGGCAATAACGTCTTTTACATGTTTCCTTTCGCTGAATTTCAGGCCGCCTGCAGCTACATAAGGTATGCTTCTCCTGTTAAGTTCAACTTCAATATAGCGGGCATGCCAGAATGCCCTTACAAGTATCGCAATATTGCTGAATGATATTCCCCGTTCGCGATATTCAAGGATCCTGTCGACAACATATTCTGCTTCAGCTTCCTGGTCGTAGAATTTCCTGACCTCAGGGAAAGTTTCTGATTTTATGCCTGAGTAAAGTCTTTTCTTGTATCCGATTCTTGAATTCAGAATAATCTCATTTGTAAAGTCAAGGATCTTCTGGTTGCTCCTGTAGTTTTCCTCAATTTTGATGACCCTGCAACCCGGATATTTCCGGGGAAATCTCAGGATATTCTCATAATTGGCGCCCCTGAAGGAATATATACTCTGGGAATCATCGCCAACGACCATAACATTTCCTGATTCTCCTGCAAGAAATTCAACAATCTGTTTCTGGATTATGTTAGTATCCTGGTATTCATCAACCATTATATATTTGAAGGCACTGTTAAGCCTTTTCCGGAAGGTCAGATTATCGCGAAGGCAATTCCTCAGGACTTCCATCAGGTCGTCATAGTCGAAAATCCGGCAAATCTTTTTATATTTTTCATATCCCTGACTGATAAGTTCAATATCGGCTGTAAATTCAGCGAGCCCTGTAAATTCCTCATCAATTACCTCTTTTATTGTAAGGTTCCTGTTTCTTGCCGATGATATTATTTCCCGGATCCTGTTTTTCCCCGGGAATGCTTTTCCGGTCTTTTCTGTTTTGAGTTCCGACCTGATCAGATCTATTGTATCGGCTGAGTCTTCTTCATCAATGATTGTGAAATCAGGAGGAACATCAATGAGATTGGCATATTTCCTGAGGACAAAATTTGCAAACGCATGGAATGTTCCTCCAAAGACCTTCTGTGCAGAGTTGTCCTTCAGCAATTGCTGAACCCTGCCCAGCATTTCGCCGGCTGCTTTCCTTGTAAAAGTCAGGAGGAGCATGTCTTCGGGGCTGATGCCATTCTCCATCATGAAGGCAACCCTGTAAACTATCACCCTCGTTTTTCCGCTTCCTGCGCCTGCAATTACAAGTACAGGACCTTCAATGGATGTCACTGCTTCGAGCTGCGCTCTGTTAAGTTCTCCCTTGTAGTTGATCCTGTAATTCATGTCAAGAGTGATCTCATGCTGCAGTTGGGGACGGCTTTCAATGGAGGCGATTATTTCCCGGAGCTCCGTTATCTTCCTGGCAGTCTTGTCGGTGGTCTCAATTTCGGGGAAATCGTCGGGTGAAAAATCAGACAGGTCCGACTTTGCAGGCGTTGTTGCGCCTGAGTAACCGGCCTTTAATTGTGAAGCGAGCCCTTCAATCGAATCGAGAAATGATCTTCCTGATCCTTCCGGATGTCCGGAACATTGATCATCATTAAAACCCTTTTCAAGATCAGAAACCATCAGTAACCGGTTTTATTCCCACAGTCCAATACCAGGCCATGAAGGTATGAATAAGAAGAATTAAATACAAAAGATCAGGAATAACGGCAGAGTAAATTATCCACAATGTAACCCGTATGGTAAAAAACAAGCAGGGTAAAGTGTTCATGTGAACAGGTTAAATTGACGGGAGTGATCCGTATCGGCAGGACTTTTTTGCGATTTGATTTTCTTTATTACCTTACGGCATTATAACATTTTACAAGCCCATACCGATGAAAGGATCAATTATATTTTTTCTGTGCTTTACATTTATCAACGCATTTTCACATGAGAACCCCGACAGCACACTCAGAAAGCTGAAGACTGATGCCAGTGTCAGCATCAACAGCAACGGGATAGCTTCAATTCCTGCATTCTCACTTGGCGATCCAGCTGTAATTGCGTCAGTTAACCTCTCAAAAAACAGGTTCAGCTACGATCCTGTTCTTGCCTATGGTTTTGACATGAAACCGTGGTTTATTGATAACTGGCTTCATTATAAGCTCATACGCAGAAAGGATTTTGAAATAAGGGCCGGATTTAATTTCAGCACATTCTTCAGTAAAACCAGGCTGCCCGAAATGACTATTCTTCAGGGTGACCGGTATTTTGCCCTTGAAGTTGCAGGAATATACCGTATAAGTCCCAACACATCACTTACCCTGATGTACTGGAATGACAGGGGCCAGGAAAAAGGAACGATAAAGGGGCATTTCTTCAACCTACTTGGAGAGATTTACAATATCAGACTGGGCAACAGGCTTATGATGATGACCGGAGCCCAGCTTTTCGCAATCAATTATGAGGGTAATAACGATGGAGTATTCGTCTCGCCAAAAATCTCGTTTTCCATGAGAGAGATGCCTTTCAGCCTGTACTGGCAGGCTACTCAGGTTATTGACAGTAACATCGATCCGAATCCGGGATTTAAATGGAATATCGGACTATCATATACCCTGTAAAAGCAAAAAAATCCCGGTACAAGCCCGGGATTTTCAAATTGAAGAGAGATTTTTAATCAACTGATTCTTCATTATTTAATACTACATAACCGATTATGTAAATGTTCCCTGAGAGTCAATTTACATTGAGAGTGTCTTATGATAGTGCCCCCGGATCAGTGTGGACATAAGGGTAATGAACCGTTGCCGTGGCGGTTCCCTCAAAACAGTGAACCTTGATGTCGCCCTGAAGAGTGAGAGGAAGGAAACTTAAAATTGTCCGTTTGATCTTTTATTTGTGCTTATTAATTATCCCCTCTTCCCTTCCGGCTGACACACAGTTTGCAACTGTAAACCCTTCCGTTTTCACGAAGCCATCTGCGCAGCGCTTTGGCAATCTTTCTTTTTTTCAGGAGAACGGTTCCAGTTTCGACTGATGTGATTTCGTAGATTGCCTTCATGATTATAAACTTTAATGTTGAAGTAAAAATAACACCCAGGTTCATTGCTGTCAAGTAGCACAAGGCCAACCAATGAGCAAACGCGGTTGTTTCAACCATTGTTTGTCAGGTTAAACAGGAGAATGGTGTAATTAATCCGACGGCTTCGCCCGAAAAAAATGTTCACCCGTCAAAACCTGTACAGAATTTACGGGGATTCTTTCCGAAATCATCTCCGTCAAAGACACTATGAAATTAAATTACTGAATAAGTGACATTTATTGCAACAGCACCAATCAGGCTGCCTGAATATGGGGTTTTGACAAAAGGTGAAAAATTCCGGACCAGAATAGGTCCATAAGGCTCATCTAAGGTTTGCCAGGGAGAAAATTCTCACAGTTGGACTTCATTTTTTTGAAAACCAGGCTGGGAATCTGAAAGGAATTACAGAAATCAGGCTATTTTCAATCAGCTTCCCAGATTGCAACGAGAAGTGTGAATACAGGAAGCAGTACTGATCCATAAACAGGATTATACCAGGCTGTAAGAGAAAATGGCCCGCCCAGAGCAAAGACCCATACTGCAAATGATATAGTGGAAATAATAAGCTGGCCCGCCTTCGCAACTTTCTGTACTCTGTTAAGGTACAGAGGGGTAAGGATGGCAAAGACGGCAAAAATCAGCCAGTTTACAAGTTTGGCCTCTTCAGCATCTGTTAATTGTTTCACAGTTCCAAGGACAAAGATGTAACCGGCAACAAGTTCTGCAGGGATATATTTGAAAAGCCTGTCAAAATAACCATCCCTTGAAGTTATCCGGGCAGCTGCTGACGTTTCTGTTCCAGCATTTTCAGCCCTGGTGATCTTCAGAACGTCCTGTGATGTTATGATTTCCCGCGCCATATTATGAAAAGTATTGTGTCGGTAATATTGATATTTGCAACAGTCAGACAGTTGTCCTGGTCTTTGATCTGCGATGGGGCAGTCTTTTGCGGTTTACAAGTTCCATCGCTCTTTTTACAGCTTTTTCAGCGTTCACCCTTCCGTAACCGTAATAGATACTGTGTCCGGTTTCATCGTATAAGCCACCGTCAATATCGATTTTGTCGGCAGTTGCGGCAATTATCTCCCTCACCTCAAGCCATGTAAGTTCCGGATTTACAGAAAGGATAAGTGCAGCTGTTCCGGCCACTCCGGGGCATGAACTTGAGGTGCCTCCGAAACTGTCGGTATAATTACCTTCGGGATTATAGCCACTCTCTCCGTGGCGGTCGGTAGTATAGATTCCTTTTGTAAGCGGCTTCGGATGATTGAAAGGAGCATAACCAAAATCGCTGCTTGGAAATGAGCACCAGACGTTTTTGCCAAAGTCGCTGTAAATGCTTCTTTTACCCGTATCGTTACACGCCGAAACAGCAACAACCTTTTCATAACCTGCATATCCGTCATACCGGCAATCTTCATTGCCGTTACCTGCAGCGAATGTTATTATACAACCCTTCCCTCCCCTTCCGGCTTTAATCGCATAATCAATCGCGAGCCGGGTGCTGTCGGGAAGTCCCACCTCAGCAAAATGAACCGGATCGTCGGGATCGCTCCAGTTGCCATCTTCCGGCCCCCAACTGCATGAAATGATGTCAGCACCATGATCAGCAGCCCAGATGAACGCATTTGCTTCAGCTATTGAACCAAGATTGGAACTAAGACGTACCGGCATCAGCATTGCGTCAGGGGCAACACCTGAAGCCTCAACTCCTGATGCTGCTGCAACACCTGCACACGCGGTACCATGATTATCATAAAAGGTTTTGGGCCCCGGGTCATCGTTGTTTTCTGTAACATCCCTCGGATTAATGACCTTCCCTTTCATTCTGAATTCCTGATGATCAGTATCCACTCCATCATCAATAAGGGCGATTACTATACCCTTTCCGGTGGTCAGTTTATGGGCAGAGTCGGCACTTATACCTGCATCCACTGTCTTCCTGTTGATTTTTGTTTTCATTAAATGCCATTGGTCCGGATGTATCCTTTTCAGGCTTCTTTTTCTTATCAGCTCAGGATGACAAAGCTCGACCTCAGGCATCTGAAGCAGTTTTTCAGCGATTTCGAACACCCTGACCCCTGTATTCTCAGGTGCGCCAACAAAATAAGCATTTTGCGCATAACGGGGCCGTTGTTTGATTTTCAGTCCGTTATCAGTGATAATCTTTTCACAGACGGCAGCTTTGACTTCATCATGGAACTTAATGAAAATATTCTCGGTGTAGAGAACAAGTGTATTGCTTTCAGCATCTATGAGCACCTTTCCTGCAAACCGCAGACCCGGTTCATCCTTTAGAGCCGATTTTGCCATGTCGCGTGCAAGAGCTGGTTCACTAACTGATTCTTTTGCCTGGAAAACAGATATATCCGCTTCTGGAAACTCTTCTATAAGTTCAAAATCTTTCAGGATCTTCTTTCCCCTTGCAGAACTCATTATGTTCTTCATTGTTCCCGGTTTCATCAGCCTGACAGCAACCATATCGCTGCTTTCCCGGAGGACATATTTCCTTCCGTTCTTACCGCCCAGAGTATATGTATACATAAGATGCCGTTTAATTGTTCTTATTCTGACATCAGAATGGCTGTCTGATCCTTTCCATCACTTCCATGCACATCCTTCCGTTGTGATAGGGGCATATCCAGAACCCGCCCTTATCGCCCGACGGAATGCCGGTCTCAGAGATATAGCTGTACCAGCCTCCGTTTTTTGAATCGATAAAATTCCTCTTAATGAATTCCCAGCATTTAAGTGACTTATCCATATAATCCCAGTCACCGGTAAGCTCAAATGCATTCAGGTAACCCACAACAGTCTCAGCCTGCTCCCACCATGAGCGCTGAAGCCTTACATGACCGGTTGAGGTGTTTTTCTCAGTAAGCATGCTTCCATCGGCCTGATAACCCTCGGAAGCTGCATCTGCAACACTGATGCTGACTTTTTTTACCGTCCCGGTAAGTTCGGTGTCGTTCAGCAGTGTCGCAGCTTCATAAAGCAGCCATGATGATTCAATGTCATGACCGTAGGAGTCAATATCAGAGGTCCTGTTCCAGGATCTGTCCATAAAACAGATAAGATGGGAAGTCTTTTTATCTATTATATGGTCGAGAAACAATCCGACAAGGTTCCGCAACCGCTGACCGACCAAGACATCACGCGAAACCCTGTAGAGGTTTGCATAGGCCTCCATCACATGAAGATGGGTGTTCATCGTTTTTTCATCCTTTTCCGAGCTTTCCCCTATCATTTTGTCGCGTATCCTCTGCCAATCGCGGCTGAAAACCTCGAAATAACCATTGTTTTCCCTGTCAAGGGCATGCTTTTCAAAAAGGTCGAATATTTTCATTGCTTCTGACAAAGCTTCCTTGTCGCCTGTGGCTCTTGAATATTCAGAAAGAGAGTAAATGAAAAAAGCATTTGTATAAACCTGTTTCCTTGTATCAGAAGGTGTACCGTCGGCCTTAAGGCTATAGAATGCCCCTCCATTCTCCCTGTCGATAAAATACTTAATAATATAGTCCTTTGCCCTTTGGGCCATTCTGAGATACATGGTATCGCCAGTGACACGGTATGCCGATGAAAATGTCCATAGCACCCTTGCATTAAGGATGCCTCCCTTGTCGGCATCGGGATAGACACGGTTCTGAATGTCGACCCTTCCATAGAAACCTCCGCGGACGTTGTCAGCCATTTTTGAAATCCAGAAGGGAAGTATGTTCCCCGTGAGATCTTCACTAACCTCTTTGCGCAGCTGTTCAGTTTTTTGTTTTAGTTCAGGACTGCTGGTTTCCTGTGAATATCCCTGAAATGAATAAATCAACATCAAAGGTAAGATGAAGAGAATTTTCTGCATGGTTATTCTTTTAACAAAGGTTGTACCGCAAATTGAACATAAAATATAAGTATAATTATTCAAATAATGATTATGTATTTTTGATAACTTTCACTGCGGCTGTTAAAACCCGCGTAAGCCATGCGGTAAGGGCGCAGAGCGCGGGTGGAAGGTGAGAGATCACCTCACGTGAGGGGGGATGGGTCGTGTTGAAAACAGGGCAGATGACGAGGGAAGAGATAAATTTAAAAGTTCAAGGTTTATGAACCATAAAATTATGTAAGGAACATGAAAATTAAAGGATTATCAGTTACTTTATTACTTATAGTATCAGCATTGTCGCTTAAAGGACAGGTTAAGATTTCCGAACAGGAATGGGTATTGCCGACTTACAAGGTTGCTCCTCCTGATAAGAATCCTATGTTCTTTAACGGGGAATCGTATCAGGGAGCATCGAAATACATATATCCCTATGGGATGAATGATGTAATCTCCGATCAGAAGGTCGATAAAGCCTGGAAGGCAGTTACAATGGAAAATGAATACATTAAGCTCTGTGTAACTCCGGAGATAGGGGGTAAGCTTTATTATGCCACCGACAAATCAAACGGCTATAACTTCATTTACAAAAACAATGTTGTAAAGCCTTCAAATATCGGCATGCTTGGCGCATGGGTATCAGGAGGTATTGAGTGGTGTGTCCTGCATCATCACAGGGCATCTACATTCCTTACGGTCGATTACACGACAACTGAAAACAGCGATGGCAGCAAGACTATCCGTATCGGGGAGACAGAACCACGGCACAGGATGAGATGGACTATAGGCATCACAATGTTTCCCGACAGGTCTTATTTCGAAGCTGAGGTCAAAATCCTGAATCCCACCCCGTTTACTCATACTTTTCTCTACTGGGCAAACGCAGCTGCCCACACAAATGAAAACTATCAGGTCATATTTCCTCCGAGCGTCAACATTGCCACTTACCATGCCAAAAACAGTTTTACAAACTGGCCATTTTCGACAGAAGTATATAATGGACAAGATTTTACGAAAGGCGTTGATGTGAGCTGGTGGAAAAATTCCCCTAATTCAAATTCCTTCTTTGCGTGGGATCTGAAGGAAGATTTCATGGGGGGTTATGACCATGGAAGGGAGACAGGAACAGTGCATATCGGCGATCATAATGTTGTCAAAGGTGCAAAGCTGTGGAAATGGGGCTCCGGGCCGGCCGGACAGGCGACTGAATCACGGCTGACCGAGACAGACGGCCCTTATGTAGAAATCATGACAGGTGCGTTTTCCGACAACCAGCCCGACTACAGCTGGATAAGGCCATACGAGGTAAAGACTTTCAGACAATACTGGTATCCCGTAAAGGATATCGGGGGTTTTAAAAATGCCAACCTCAACGGCGCAGTAAATCTTGAACAAAAGGAAAACAACCAGGTATTCCTCGGGTATTACTCCACAAAAAAAATAGAAAAGGCAGTTATACTGCTTAAAAACAAAGGGAAGGTGGTACTTAATGAAGAGGTGGAAATATCTCCATCAAAGACCTTTACCAGGACAATCAGGATCGGTTCACCCTTCGGACTCACTGATCTTTATACCGAAATGAAAGATAATGCCACGGGCGAGGTTTTGGTTTCATATACTCCGGTAAAAACAGAAAAAGCACCGGAACTGCCTCCTTCAGTCAGTCGTCCGAAAGACCCGAAGGATATACCTGCGGTGGAAGAGCTTTTTCTAACAGGAAGCAGGATTGAACAGTTTTACAATCCCACTCTTAATGCCATGGATTATTATCTGGAAGCTCTGAAACGCGATCCTGATGATATCCGCACCAATACTGCTGTGGGAAATCATTATTTAAAGAATGGCGATTATCTGAAGGCAAGGAGCTATTTTGCCAGGGCTGTTAAAAGATTAACAAAGGACTATACGAGGCCCTCAACATGTGAAGCACTTTATCTTCAGGGCATTACACTGAAATCACTTGGCCTGTATGAAGAAGCAGAAGATACCCTTTACAGGGCAACATGGGATTATGCCTGGCATTCGGCTTCTTATCTCGAGCTTGCAAGAATATCCTGCCTGAAGGGTGATCTTCAGAAAGCCCTTGAACAGATTGATGAATCGCTTTCAACCAACTCCAGGAACAACAGCGCTGTCTGCATTAAATCGTCAGTTTTGAGGCATCTTGGAAAAGCAAAGGAAGCGCTGGAACTCATCAAGGGATTTGCCGAAAAGGATCCGCTTGACTTCAGATCGGGAAATGAGTTTTACCTGAACCTGAAAGCATTTGGCGAGGAAAAGGCTGCTGAAACCGCACTTGAAGACCTGAACAGGGAAATGCGTGATTTTGACCAGAATTATCTGGAGCTTGGTATAACTTATCTGAACGACGGGTTCGTTGATGATGCTGCAGATGTTTTCAGCAGATTCACCGGGAAAAATCCCATTGTGAATTATTATCTGGGATATATTTCTGATATAAAAGGAAATAAAGAAGAAGCTGCCAGATATTTCAAAAATGGTTCCGGACTACCAGTGGATTACGTGTTCCCTTTCCGGCTTGAAACTGTTGATGTTCTGAAAAAGGTGGCAGATTATTTTCCCGATGATGCCCGGCCATGGTATTATCTCGGGAACCTGCTGTACGACAAGCAGCCCGGCAAAGCAATAGAGGCATGGGAAAAATGTGTTAGGCTTGATCCCTCTCTGGCAATTGCTCACAGGAACCTGGGGTGGGGATATTATCATTATACGGGCGACGGACTGAAGGCGATTCAGGAATATGAAAAAGCAATGGCCATTAAAAAAGATGATCCGCTGTACTTTGAAGAACTTGATGCCTTGTATGAAATGAGCAATGCTCCTGTCGAAAAGAGGCTTGCTCTTTTTGAAGGTCATAACGAAACCGTGTCTGCCAGGGACAATGCCTTTGCCCGCCAGATCACTGTTCTTACGCTTGCCGGAAAGCCTGAAAAAGCCGTTGAATACCTGAAAGGGCGAAAATTCAGTTACAGGGAAGGATCATCGAAGGTCAGGGACATCATCATTGATGCTCATCTCATGATGGGAAAGAAACTGATGACCGGGAAGAAATATGACATGGCTCTTGAAGAGTTCCTCCTTGCAAGAATACCTGAAGAGGAAGCGGCGGGAAGCAGAGCCGGGAACAGGAATATACAGGTCGATTATTTTATTGCCAAAGCATATGATGCTCTCGGGAACAGGACAAAAGCAAGGGAAAGCTATGAACAGTCAGCTTCACGGGAGGCGGGAAGCACATCTTATGTAAAATATTATCAGGCAATGAGCCTCGTGAGACTTGGGAAAAAGAAGGAAGCAGAGGAAGCGCTTAAAGCCATTATCGAGGAAGCAGAAAAACAGATCGGCCGGACCGCTTCACATGATGTCGACTTCTTTGCAAAATTCGGCACAATGGAAGCCGAAAATGCCAGGCTCTCATCCGCGTATCTGCTTAAGGGTTTGGGATTAAAAGGTTTGGGAGATACAATCGCTGCAAGAGAAAATCTTTCAAAAGCAGTCCAACTCTCAAACTCAAATCTTTGTGCCTTATCCGAATTACAGGATATGCGATAGAACAATTTACTTAAGCACTGGCCTTATGGTTACCTCGCAATCATATCGCTGAGGCATCACCTGGTATTCGGGAAAAACGCCTGTTGCCGTGCAGCCTACACCGCTTGTGGCATAGTCGAGATTGAAAGTCATTCCGTCAAAAGGATGCAGCTGATATGTGTAAACTGCCTTTGTCAGGTTTTCAGTTGAATAAGGATGCAGGCTGAAATTGAACAGCCTGTCGGCCGTGAATTCAAGCCCTGTGCCATTTTCATCAGTTATCCTCACATACCTGGTATCCGTCCTTAAACCATAGTCCTGTGGTATCAGGTAGGGCTCATACATATCCCGGGCCGTTGATTTATATTCCCCGATCCTGTAACCGCTTTTCCTGTCGGGATAATTTTCCTGCGGCCCCCTTCCGAACCATTCGACATTGGCAAGGGATTTGTCAAGGATCCACTGCTGACCGGCACGCGGCAGCCAGGCAGGTATCTGCCCGTTGGGTATTATTGAATTCCGAAGGACAATGGTGCCATCACCTTTTATGATATATTTTGATTCATCAATGAATGATCCCCTCTGGATGGCCATCGACCAAACGTTTTTTGCAAATACTTCAATACATGAATCGCCCATGTTTTTCCATGCAAATTTGTCATTCACAAATGAAAGCCTGTCGATGCCTGCCGAATACCATTCGGTTGATGCCATCCTTCCGTATCCATCGATCCTGTTCTTTATATTTGATGACCAGAATGTCCATGAATCTGTTTCGTTGGCAAGCGGAGCCCTCCAGATATTAAGTGCCGGCCCGTTTTTTATCAATTCCCTTCCTCCGGCTGAGACCGATTCAAGAAGCCCCGTACTTTTGTTAAAACGGTAAACAAAATTTCGCCCTGATATTATCAGCTTGCCGTCATTTTCCATGGCGCTTACAGCTTCATTCTGATATTTCATGTTGTTTTTTTCAGCAGCGGACCATGGCAGAATCATCTGATCCCATGCAGTCTCAAAACCGGCTTCAGCCCATTGATTTTTTTCCTTGAGATGGAAACTTATAACCAGGAAATATTCTGCTCCCGGTATTATTTCAGGTTTTGCAAAAGGGATCTCCATTAATCTTTTATGTCCCGGCTCAAGGTCAACATCAAGTTTCCCCTGCTGAAGTATTTTCCCGTTTTCCTGAAGAGCCCACCTGGCTTCAAGTTCACTAAGATTTGTGAACAGGTGGCGGTTAGTGATTTCCACAAGTCCTTTTTCGGGTGATACAAGTTCGGTATGAACAGGCTGTGCCGATTTCTTAATCTGCCACATTTCAGGCTGGGGTCGTCGGTCGGGCCATACTGATCCGTAGGTCCTGGCTCCTATTCCATAGCTGAAATATTTCTCCCCGGGCTTTTCCTCCTCAAAATCGAGCCATAGCCCTGCCTGCTTTTTAATACCTTCCGCGGGCTCCTTTAACAATCTGGCGGAAATGTCTTTTGCAAAGATCCCCGCCTGATCGATTATCGCATCGGATATATAGACTGATGTCTCCTGTCCGTGAATCTCGGCGTTCCTTCCTATGTTCACGGGAAACGGAGTGTTGCGGATATTTCCCGACTGGGGTTTGCGCCGGCTTTCAGTGTCGTCGATGGTAAGCCAGATCGATGAACCGTCATAATTTGCAACAACATGGTGCCAGTTATATTGCCAGTTTTCAGGAAGCGCAATCTTAACCTCCTGTCGGGTCCGTGTTGTTACATAAAATTCAAGCGAATCGTCTCTTACCTGGCGGATACCGAACTGCCAGTTTCCTTTTGTGATAAGCGTGCCTGCCGAACTGCTCAGTGACCTGGGATATACCCATAATGTAAGGGTAAGCCTATCGCCACTTATCTCCAGGGCGTTGTCCCTGTATACCTCAACCCACTGATCATGTCCGTTAAGGTCGATCCCTTTACCTGTTTTTCCGGCAACGAGCTTTGCCCGCCCCATAATGTTCACCTGTATGTCATTATCTGAAGCATCCTTTAAGAGCCGGGCTCTTTCCGTTATACCGGTGCTAACAAAATCCCATATTGCGCCACCCATGCTTCGGGGATGGGAATAGAAAAGTTCCCAGTAATCATCGAGTCCTCCTCCCCCGTTTCCTGTAACTGCAAGATATTCATCAAGAAATGACGGCCGGGGATCGGTTGAGGCAGGCACGTTGAAGACCTGTGTCAGAAGATCCCGTATCTGAGGATAACGCGGGCCCATGATTTCCTCACACCTGTGGCTGAATTCATTTCCGCCGTACATCCAATATCTGGTATTGTCATACTTCCTTCCCTCTTCAATGACTGAACAAATATTTACGCCTTCGCCGCTCTCATTGCCGGCGCTCCAGAACAGAACACAGGGATGATTTCTGTCGCGGAGGACCATCTTTGCCGCTCTCTCACGGTACATGGCCTCCCATTCAGGCCTTTCCGACAGATATTGGGTGGCATGGGCCTCATCACCTGTTTCATCAACAACATAAATACCATATTCATCGGCCAGTTCCAGATATCTTGTTACCGGCGGATAATGGGAAGTTCTGACACAATTAATATTGAACTGCTTTAATATCGAAAGATCCTTCCGTATAGTGGCTTCATCCATAGTGTGGCCATTAACAGGGTGTTGCATGTGACTGTTAATACCATTGAGCTTTACCGGCTTACCATTAAGATAAAAAACCTGGTCGCGTATCGCGGTCTCCTTAAAGCCTATCCTGCCTGAAACAGCTTCTTCAACCTTACCTGCAGAAGAGACAGGTTCAAGAATAAGGGTATAAAGGTTTGGATGTTCGGCTGACCAAAGCTCAGGATTCTCAACAATGCCGGTCAGCTTAACCACCACTGAGGAATCGGGGTAAAGAAAGATGCCGCCGGTTGTTAATTGTTTAACAATTTCTTTACGGGCATTAAAAAGCTTGGCCCTGACTGTCAGGTTGTTCCATGGCTTGTCAGAATAATTTTTCAGTGTCACCGACAGATCCAGCCTGGCATTTATATAATTCTCATCAAGGTCGGTGACTGCCACCCAGTCAAAGATATGTATTGCCGGAGCTGCAAACAGCCAGACATCATCGAAGATCCCCGCAAGTCGCCAGTAATCCTGATCTTCAAGGTAATAGCCATCCGAGTATTTAAAAACGGCAACAGCGATGGTGTTCTTTCCGGGCTTCAGGTAATCAGTGATATTGTATTCAGCCGGCTCCTGTCCGCCTTCGTTATAACCGGCTTCCTTACCGTTGATCCATACAAATGAAGCTGAAGCTGTTTTCTCCATCCTGAGAAATACCTCCCTGTTTTTCCACGACGAAGGAATGTTAAAGGTTCTCCTGTAGGCACCCGAGGGATTGTATTCCCGCGGAACTTTCGGAGGATCGGGTCTGAAGGGAGTTGTCACATTCCTGAAAAGAGGATCACCGTATCCTTTCATCTCCCAGTTGGAAGGAATACCGATAGTATCCCAACCATTATCTTTATACCCCGGGGCAAAGAAACCTGACGGAATTCCTTCCGGGGTATCTGAATAATGAAACTTCCATATCCCGTTGAGTGACAGATACCATGGACTTTTGTCAAGGTTGTTCACAAAAGCATCAGCGGAGTTCTCGTAAGGAACAACGGGCACATGTCCATCTTCCTGGTTCAGCTCATAAACAGACGTGTTTTCGATGTAAGAATAGATATCCGAAAGAAAAGGTTTCTTCTGGGAAAACGGAAATGCCATGATGCCAAGATTGAGGATGATTGTCAGTAACAGCCTTTTCATCTGGTTGAATTTTATGTACTGAAATATAAGTAAAAATGATCAGACCTCCAATAAATGATAAAGCTCCTGTCCTTTCACAATTTAAGTTAAACAAAAAGTTTTTCTAATTCAGTCGCCCTGCTTTCCGATAATTTCCTAAATTCGAAATCCGATTTACCGGAACATTAAATAAACACCCATATGAAAAGAATACAGTACTTCAAAATACTATTTGTATCGGCACTTGTATTATTTACACTGTCATCATGCAGCAAAAAGGAAACGACCGACAAGCTAACGATAAGTTTTGAAAAATACACAATGCCTAATGGTCTTCAGGTGATACTGCATACCGATCATTCAGATCCAATGATATCATATACAATAATGTATCATACCGGATCGAGCAGAGAGCTGCCCGGGAAGACAGGTTTTGCGCATCTTTTTGAACATCTGCTTTTCGGCGGATCGGAAAATGTCCCTTCCGGAAAATTCGACAAGGTTATTGAAGGTGCCGGTGGAACGAACAATGGTTTTACAAACCGCGATGTAACCACATATTATGAGGAGTTCCCAAGGAACGCGCTCGAAAAGGTCCTCTGGCTTGAATCGGACAGGATGGGATTTTTCATCAATTCAGTGACGCCGAGGCTTCTTGCGATACAACAGAATGTTGTCCAGAACGAAAAGAGGCAGGGTGAAGATAATTCCCCCTACGGGTTCACTGATTATGTCATTCTCAAGAATCTGTATCCGCAAGGTCATCCGTACAGCTGGGAAGTGATCGGAGAAATGGAGGATCTGAGAAATGCAACACTGGATGATGTCAAAACATATTACGACAAATTCTACGGACCAAATAATGCCACTCTTGTTCTATCAGGTGATTTTGACCCCGATTCGGCAAAATTGCTCCTGAATAAATATTTCGGGGAGATAAAGCCTCATGGCGATGCCGGACCAAGAAACCCGATGACGGTATCAACTGCAGAGACGAAGAAATTATTTCATGAAGACAACTTTGCCAATGTACCAGAGCTTACAATGGTATGGCCGGTTCCCCAACAATACAGTAAGGACTCGTATGCCCTCGACTTTCTGGCCAGGATACTTGCCGACGGCAGGAAAGCTCCGTTTTACAAGGTTCTGGTAAAGGAAAAACAGCTCACCTCGGCTGTCAGTGCTTTTAACAATGCATCGGAGCTGGCCGGAGAATTTACAATAAGCATAAGGGCCAATGACGGAAGGTCACTGAAGGAAATCGAGGAAGCCGTTTCGGAGACATTCGCCCGTTTCGAGAAAGATGGTTTTACACAGAATGATGTCGAGAGAATCAAGGCTATGAGTGAAAAGAGTTTCTATGAAAACATAACCGGCATACTCGGAAAATCAATTCAACTTGCCTTCTATAACACATTACTCAAAGATCCCGGCTTCATTGAGAAGGATATCGAAAACATAAAAGCAGTTACTAAAGAAGATATTATAAGGGTATACGAGACCTATATTAAAGACAAGCCTCACGTTGTCACAAGCTTTGTGCCCAAAGGGAAACCAGAACTTGCGGCCTCCAACTCGACAAGGGCAGAAATCAGGGAGGAAAACATAACTGAAGCCTCACAGGTCGAAATAGCTAAGGCAGCGGATGAACAGCCGGTAAAAAGTCCTTCAGCACTCGACCGCACTGTTGAACCTCCTGCCGGCCCCGAGCCCGAGGTGAAGGTCCCTCAGGTCTGGAAAGCAGAGCTGAAGAACGGAATACAGGTTTACGGTATTGAGAACAACGAATTGCCATTGGTAAGCATGAATATAGTTATCGACGGCGGAGCAGGCTGTGATGATATAAACAAACCCGGTGTGGCTTCACTTACGGCTGCTGTTCTTCCACTTGGCACAAAAAACAAGACTCCTGAACAACTCGAGGAAGAGACAGAATTGCTGGGCTCAGAGATCAATGTTTACTCCGGCAGGGAAGAAATAACAATGTCAGCAAGCATGCTTTCTAGAAACTTTGACAGGACAGCCATGCTTCTGAAGGAGATATTGCTTGAACCAAGATGGGATACAACCGAATTCCGTCTTGCCAGGATAAGGACAAAAAACAATCTCATCCAGTCGGAGGCAAGGCCAGCTTCTGTGGCCGCAAATGCATTTTACCGGCTTATCTACGGCGACAAGAGCATTTTCGGATATAACCCCGCAGGGAGCAGGGAGACTGTTGAAAATATTACCATAGATGATCTGAAATCCTATTATGAAAGTAACTTTTCTCCCCGGTCAGCAAAAATCCTTATCTCAGGCAAAGTATCAAAAGAACAGGCACTGTCTGTACTGAATTCTCTTGCAGAAGAGTGGAAGGAGAAGGAGGTCAGGCAGATCAGCTGGCCGCAGCCTGTTGCACCGGAAAAACCGGTTATATACTTTATTGACATCCCCGGGTCGCGGCAATCAGTGGTATATGCCGGATATCCCTGCATTTCAAGAAGCAATCCCGACTTTGTAAAAATCGATTTCATCAATTACAGGCTGGGAGGAGCTTTCACCAGCATTCTTAACCAGATCCTGCGTGAGGAAAAAGGCTATACTTACGGGGCATCGAGCTATCTTCCGGCAATGAGATCGATAGCGCCTTTCACTGCATCAACAAGTGTAAGGTCAGATGCCACCTATGAAACTGTAAGGATTATCAGGGAAGAGCTGGAGAAATACGGAACCAGCCTGTCGGATGCTGATGTCTCGTTCATTAAGAACTGTATAATAAGGTCAAATGCTTTGCGTTTTGAAACCAATGATGCCCTTACAGGCATGCTCTCAACAATGGCAAAATACGGCTTCCCTGCCGATTATATCAAAAATGAAGAGAATATCATCAGAAATATGACACTTGACGAAAGCAGGGAGATTGCCGCGAAGTATATCAGACCTGATAAAATGTATTATCTGGTTGTGGGGGATGCCGCCACACAACTCGGAAAACTCGAAAAGATAGGATTCGGGAAACCAGTTCTGATCAAAAGATAATTTCTTCGGGAATCTGAAAAATAACATAGGGGAAAGCCCCCGATTATTAATTGAGAGCCCTCGAAATGTCACTGCAGTTTAATCTGCAGTCATTTCAAGGGTTGCAACATAATAATTGATATCAGTTGTGACCGACGGATTCTCAACCCCGAGATCCATTGTTACAAACCTTGCCGACGGCTTTATATCCGTTTTTTGTCCGTTGACATAGATCCTGAGCGGCATATTGAATCCGGGGACACAGTTGGTCCATCTGAATGTCAGTTTGCTTCCTTTGACGTAATACTCAAAAACCGGTATCCGTGTATCCCTGATATACTGGTCAAAAACAGGTTTCAGGTCAAGACTGCTCTTTTCAGTCAGATAATCCTCTATTTGTGATCCTTTCACCACCTGATGATAAAAATCCCTGTTGAGCCCTCTCAGTATTCCCCTCCATTTTTCATCGTCATCTATTATCTGCCTTATCATATGAAGCATGTTTCCTCCCTTGTAGTACATATCGCCTGATCCGCTGTAATTCACATCATACTTTCCTGCAACGGGCCTGTCATTCCTTATGTTGCGGCGGCTGCCAAGAACATATTGAGACCCCGCTTCCTTACCATAATAATACTCGACATACAGGTTTTCTGAATAATTGCCAAAACTCTCATGTATCCACATATCGGCTACATCCTCATCCGTGATGTTGTTGGCGAACCATTCATGTGCCGACTCATGAATAATTATGAAATCAAATTTCTCACCCCATCCCGATCCGCTAAGATCCGTGCCCCGGTAGCCGTTGCTGTATCCGTTTCCATAGGTCACCGAACTCTGATGTTCCATGCCAAGATAGGGTGCCTCAACAAGCTTATAACCGTCTTCATAAAAAGGATAAGGACCGAACCAGTACTCAAATGCAGCCATCATCATGGAAACCTGCCTGAAGTGCTTTTTAGCCTTCTCAAGATTTTCCTTCAGTACGTAATAGTCACAGCTGAGCTTTCCTTTTTCACCCTGATAAATCTCCGAAAAATGAGCATAGTCAGCAATATTTATGTTAACGCCGTAATTATTAATCGGATTGCCGACAAACCAGTTATATGTTGTAGTGTTGTTTTTATGCCTGACAGTGCTTCTAAGTTTTCCGTTTGACACATCCATAAGGTTCGATGGCACATTAACGCTGATAAGCATGCTGTCGGGCTCGTCATACATATGATCCTTACACGGCCACCACAGGCTTGCCCCGTCGCCCTGGCACGAAGAAGCAACAAATGGCAGGCCTTTGCTGTCTTTTTTCCAGGTTATTCCTCCTTCCCATGGAGGTCTCTCTGACACTCTGGGTTTGCCGCCATAGCTGATAACGACAGAATTTACCGTTCCGGGGATTTGCTCTTCCACAAGTTCTATCCAATACACATTGCCTTCTCTTGTAAAAGGAAGTTGTCTTCCGTTTTGTTCGGCTGAGGTAATTTCGAGAGGTGGCTGCAGATCGATCTGCATAATATTGTTTTTACTCCTGACGCGGTATGTGACAGTATTGCGTCCGGATATTGTGCTGTCGGCTGGTTTTACGGCAATATCCAGGTGATAATATGTAAGATCCCACCAGGCTCTTTCAGGCGTAATTGACCCCCTCAGCGAATCCTGACGGGTAAATTTCCTCTCTTCCGGAGCAAGGTATTGTGCGCTGGCAGGTATCAGGCACCGGAAAACAGCAGCCAGTATAAAGGCAAAGCAGAATTTATGCATAGCTCAGTTAAAATAATCGAAATGACAAAAGTAAAAAGATATAATTATTAATATTGCCTTATGAGAAAAGAACTGATTTTACTACTGTGCTTAATTCTGCCGGAACTTGTTATGCCAAGCCTCTACGGTCAGCTTTCATCAAATCTTCCGATTGTTGTAATTACCACTCCGGGAGGCGAAGAAATTCCTGATGAACCCAAGATAATCGCTGACATGAAGATTATCAGCAATGGCAACAGTATGAGGAACAACGTAGGAGATCCCGGGAATGTGTATTCGGGAATCGTCGCGATAGAGACCAAAGGACAGTATTCCGGCATTCTTCCCCAGAAACCATTTCTTTTTGAGACACGCGATGCCAGCGGTAATAATCTTAATGTACCGATATTGGGGATGCCTGAAGAAAATGACTGGGTACTTACTGCCAACTATAATGATAAGTCTTTCCTGAGAAATTTCCTTTCTTTTGAGATTTTCAGAAAAATGGGGCATTATGCTCCGCGTACCGTTTATTGTGAGGTGGTTGTTAATGGTGAATATCTGGGCATCTACCTTATTGGAGAAAAAATAAAGCAGGACAGGAACCGGGTAAACATCTCGAAACTGAAGCCCGATGAGAACGTTGGAGATGTTCTTTCAGGGGGATATATTTTTGCAAATGATTATTATGACAACACCAACAGCTGGCGAAGCAATTTTTCGCCTGTAAATAAGCCGGGGGGCGAGGTTTACTTTGTTTACATAGATCCCAAACCTGCCGAACTGACTCAAATTCAAAAGACCTATCTTAAAGACTTTGTTGATTCGTTCGAACAGACTCTTTACAGCTCATCCTTTAAAGATCCTGTATCCGGTTACAGGGCATATCTTGATGTAAATTCCTTTGTAGATTATTTTATCCTGGAAGAATTATCAAGGAACGTAGACGGTTATAAGAAAAGCCGTTATTTTTACAAGGACAGGGACAGCAAGGGAGGAAAGATTAACTCAGGCCCGCCGTGGGATTTTGACTGGGCATACAAGGACGTTCTTGAAGGCTGCATTCACACCGACCCGACTGACGGTTCAGGATGGGCGTACAGGATCAATGAATGTGATGTTTCGCCAGTCCCTCCTTCATGGGAGGTCAGGCTTCTTGAAGATGAAAATTTCGCTAACAGGATCCACGACAGGTATTTTCAACTCAGGAAAACATATCTCAGTGAAACATACCTGCATCATGTAATCGATTCCGTTGCTTACCTGCTCGATGAAGCCCAGCAGAGGCATTATGAAAAATGGCCGATACTGGGCATCAATGTCGGAACTGAAGAATCCGGCGAGCAACCTCTGACATATGCAGGCGAAATTGAAAAGTTCAAGAACTGGATTCACAGAAGACTCACCTGGCTCGATGAGAATATGGTGGGCCGTGCCACGACTTCGGGAGGGGAAATAAAGCCCGTAACATTCAGGGTTTTCCCGAATCCGGCCTCTGAATCATTGTATGTTGAGTCAGAAGAAACCATATCGCGTGTCAGCATCTTCAGCCTCACAGGCAATCTGATATATTCAATTGCGGATGCCGGCAATTACAGGGTCACCGTCGACGTTTCCGGCATGCCGCCCGGATTGTATATTATTTCAGCAACTTCCTCATCGGGCAACATTTTCAGCAGCAAATTCCTGAAAAAATAGTTTTATATTTATATCTGATCTGTAACTAAAAACTGTTTGTCATGAAACGATCAGCATCGCTGCCGGCAGTGTTCATATTGCTTTTAATCATGATCCCGGCGTTTTTATCTGCTCAGCATTCACCACGTTCCCGTGAACCGTTCAATGCCGGATGGAAGTTCATCAGATTCTTCAATGCATCAACTGATGTGGCGGCTTTTGATAAAGAACCGGCGGGACTTGAGTTGCCGGAGGTAAGCGATCAAGGCTGGCGCACTCTCGATCTGCCCCACGACTGGGCTATTGAGGGACCTTTCAGCGACACCCTTGAAAACAATACCGGGCTCCTGCCATGGAAAGGGATAGGATGGTACAGAAAACATTTCAGGCTGGATGAAAATGACAAAGGGAAAAGGATATATATCGATTTTGATGGCGCCATGGCATATTCTGAAGTATGGCTTAACGGAAAATTTGTTGGAGGCTGGCCGTACGGCTATACTTCCTTCAGGCTTGACCTGACACCTTATGCTGAATTCGGAAAGGAAAATATTATTGCAGTAAGGCTCGACACAAAGAAATGGGACTCACGATGGTATCCCGGCGCGGGGATTTACCGTAACGTATGGCTTGTCAAAACATCTCAGGTCCACATTTCATACAACGGAGTCTTCTGCACAACACCTGAGGTAAAGAAGGATGGCGCAATAGTAAGCATCTCCACTGAAGTGGAAAGCCATAAGGTCATTCCTGTTAATGTAACAATCAAAGCCTCTGTGTTCAGGCTCGACAAAAACGGGAAACCTTCACAGGTCGCCGCAGCTGAATCAACTGCAGCCACAGCAGGTCTTCCGGCCTCCTCTTCTCATATCTTCAGGCTTGACATTCCTGTCAAGGAACCGGCCCTGTGGAATCTTGATGATCCCCAGCTTTACAGAGCTGTTGTAACAGTTGCTGATGGTAATGAGGTGGCAGATGTATATGAAACCAATTTTGGATTCAGGACTCTTGATTTTACTGCACGTGACGGTTTCTTCCTTAACGGGAAGAAGGTCACCGTAAAGGGAGTCTGCAACCATCACGATCTTGGAGCTCTTGGCGCTGCCTTTAACACAAGAGCTGCAGAACGTCAGCTTGAGATATTGAAAGAAATGGGATGCAATGCCATAAGGACAAGCCACAATCCTCCTGCCCCTGAACTGCTGGACCTTTGCGACAAGATGGGCTTCCTCGTCGAAGATGAAGCTTTCGATGCCTGGAAGACACCAAAAAAAAGGAATGATTACAATAAGCTTTTCTACGCATGGCACGCAGAGGACCTCAGGGCCATGGTCAGGCGCGACCGCAACCATCCATCGGTATTCATATGGAGCACGGGCAATGAGGTTAATGACCAGAATAACCCGGCACTCTCGGAAAGCCTGAGAGAGATAGTTAAATCGGAAGATTGTACCCGGCCGGTTACGGTAGGATGTAACTGGGATGAATCAGGGACCAACGGCTTCCAGAAGACAGTCGATGTTTTTGGAATCAATTACAGGCTTTACAGATATGACGCCTTCTTTTCTCTTAAAGACAATGAAAACAAACCGTTCCACTCAAGCGAATCGGCATCAACAGTCAGTTCAAGAGGGGAATATTTCTTCCCAGTTGTTGAAGGTGACCTGAATAACAATCTGCCCGGGCACGGTATATTCCAGGTCTCATCTTACGACCTGGCCTATCCGGCATGGGCATCTACACCCGACCAGCAATGGGAGATGCAGGATAAATACCCGGGTGTATTTGGCGAATTTGTCTGGACAGGATTTGACTATATCGGTGAACCGACTCCCTACGGAGGCGACCTGACCGGACTGAAACCAGGGACAAGACGGTATGATCAGGCAAAGGCTCTGCTTGACAGGCAAAATGTTACTGAAGTGCCTTCAAGAAGCAGTTATTTCGGAATTCTCGACCTTGCAGGCTTTAAGAAAGACCGCTTTTACCTCTATCAGTCTAAATGGAGGCCTGAACTGCCGATGGCACACATCCTTCCACATTGGAACTGGCCTGAAAGGAAGGGGCAGGTAACTCCTGTTCATGTTTATACTTCAGGCGATGAGGCTGAACTGTTCCTGAATGGGAAATCGCTCGGGAAAAAGAAAAAAGGACAGTATGAATACAGGCTCAGATGGGATGACGTGATATACCAGCCCGGGGAACTGAGGGTCGTTGCATATAAAAACGGGACCAAATGGGCAGAGGACAGGGTTGTAACGACAGGCAAGCCTTCTCAGCTTGGCATCTCTTCCGACAGGCAGTCAGTGGTTGCCGATGGCAGCGACCTTGTATACATAACCGTTCAGATTGAGGATAAGAACAAATTTGTTGTGCCGCGCAGCAGTAATCTGGTGAATTTCAGCATTAGCGGTCCCGCTAAGATAGTGGCAGTTGATAATGGGGATGCCACCAGTCATGATCCATTCCAGGCATCATACAGGAAAGCATACAACGGGATGTGCCTTGTAATTGTAAAAGCTGAAAAAGGTGCTTCCGGTTCGTTCACGGTGAAAGCCTTTTCAAAGGGACTCAAGGAAGCATCAGTTACCGTAAAAATAGATGGATAGAAGCATAAAGGTTTACTTATGGAAACCAGTTTCGGGAACAGGAATGAACTGGGAGAGCGGTTCGATAAATACGGCGCTTCTGAAAAAGAGATGGGGGATTAAATCCTAAAAGAAGCACACCGGTTATGCCTCAGTTCCATATGGTGATGCAGAGGAGATGCAGAAGAGGAGTAACTCTGCTTCGGATGGACCGACTGAAAAATAAACTATATTGACTGGCTGAACAGCCAAAAAAGGGTTGAGACTCGTCGCCGACGAATAGCGAGGATCGCTCAAACCGCGAGATCAGACAAAAAACCCGGGGAAATGTAACTGAAAAAGAAATTTTTGTCATACTGCAACCTTTCCGGAAAACAGACGTCTATTCTGTAAAACTATGACGTGGATAACTTTTGCTAATTTCACTTTTTTAAATCATAACCACAACAAACAAATTAGAAATGAATTTCAATCGCCGTGAATTTATAAGGATCAGCGGTATCACCGCGGCAGGTTCTTTAATAGTTCCTGCTGTCTTTCAATCCTGCAAACCACAGGTGAGACTCACAAATGATGCGGAAAGCTATCTCTCACATTTTGAGGTCACCCGCCAGCAGCTTGAGAAAGTGATATCGGCAGCAATGGAAAAAGGTGCAGATTATGCAGACCTTTTCTTTGAACATACGCTCGAGAATTACAGCTCGCTGGAGGACAATAAAGTTAACAGCGCATTTTCAAATGTCGGGTATGGTGTCGGTATCCGCGTTCTGAAAGGAGACCAGACAGGATATGCATATTCGGAAGCTATCACCCCGGAAGCCATGCTGAAGGCGGCAAGGACAGCTGCCAACATTGCCGACAGCCAGTCAAAGTTCTCTCCTGTTAATATCACAGAATTTACGAGACCTGATTATTACCCTGTAGTTTCTTCATGGGAAGACACCTCGGTGCAACAAAAAATCCCCTACATACAGAGACTTAATGACAATATTTTCTCGGCCGACAAAAAAGTGACCAGGGTCAATGCCGTGCTGGGCGACACTTCATCTTACATCCTTTTTTATAACTCTGAAGGGCTGCTGGCATGGGATTACCGGCCCATGGTTATTTTCGGAGGAACGTGTATAATGGAACAAAAAGGAAGGATTGAGAATTACTTTGCAGGCAAGTCTTTCAGGATGGGATCCGAATTCCTTACAAACCAGATAGTCGATGAAATAGCCAGGGAAGCCGTTGAAAAAACATCAATGTTGTTTGAGGCTGGCATGCCCAAAGCCGGTGAGATGGAAGTGGTGATGGGTGCCGGCGATTCGGGGATACTGCTTCATGAAGCTATAGGCCATGCATTTGAAGCCGACTTCAACAGAAAAAACCTGTCGATATTTGCAGATAAGATGGGGAAAAAAGTTGCTGAGGATTTTGTAAATATTGTTGATGACGGAACACTGAAAGGGAAACGGGGTGCAATTAATTTCGATGATGAAGGGAATCCTTCTGAAAAGACAAGGATTGTAAGTAATGGAACCCTTTCAAGCTTTCTTCACGACAGGATAAGCGCAAAATACTATAACGTGAAACCAACCGGAAACGGCAGAAGACAGGATTTCAGGAATATTCCGATCCCGAGGATGAGATGTACCTATATGGAAAACGGACCTCATAAAAAGGAAGAGATCATTGCGAGCGTAAAGAATGGAGTATATGTCGACAACTTCAGCAATGGTGAGGTGAATATCGGCCAGGGTGATTTTACCTTTTTCGTAAAATTCGGATATCTCATTGAAAACGGTAAACTTACCAGGCCTGTCAAGGATTTCAACATCATAGGAAATGGCCCGCAGGCACTTGCTGACATGTCGATGGTAGCAGATGACCTTGTAATAACAAACGGGATGTGGACCTGCGGAAAGAACGGTCAGGGAGCTCCAAACTCCATGGGCATCCCTACCGTTAAAATCAAAAAGCTTACTGTCGGGGGAACTAATGCTTAATCACTGAAATCAAATTGAAATGAATACAACAGAAAAATACAGCCTTGCTGAAATGGCCATTGATCATGCCCTCAGATGCGGGGCCGATCAGGTATCAGCCACTATTTATGAAAACCGGAGCAATGACATTGAAATAAGGGATCAAAAAATCGACAGCCTTAAGGAATCAAACCGGTCAGGCCTTTCAATTAACCTTTATGTTAATAAGAAATACTCTTCACATTCCACCAACAGGCTTAAAAAGGAGGATCTCCTCAAGTTCATTGAGGAAGCAGTAAAGGCCACTAAGTTCCTCGCCGAGGATGAATTCCGGGCATTGCCCGATCCGGAACTCTATTACAAGGGAGGAGGGCCTGATCTTCAAACATTTGACCCAAAACTCGACACCATTGATGCAAAAACAAAGATCGACCTGGCAATGAACGTATTGAATGAGGCTTACGGAAAAGACGAAAGGATAATTTCCGTGAGTTCATATTATTCCGACAGCATTTCCAGTTCAGTAATGGTTGCAAGTAACGGTTTCAGGGGTGATTCATCGAATACAAGGCTTTCCCTCACTGCTTCAGTTTCAATGAAAGGTGAAACCGGACGGCCAAACGATTACTGGAATGAAAATGCTTTGTTTTTTGACAGGCTTGTCAGGAAAGATATCGGGAGCAAGGCACTGGAAAGGACAAGAAGTAAAATGAATCCCAAAAAGCTGATATCGGGTAAATATCCCGTAATAGTTGAGAACCGTGTTTCAGCCAATCTCCTGTATCCTATTTACCAGGCACTCACCGGCTCAAGCTTATATCAGAAGCAGTCGTTCCTGATCGGAAAGCAAAATCAGAAGATAACATCCCAGCTTCTTTCCGCGGTTGATGATCCCCTTATCCCCTCAGGACCCGGATCTCGTCATTTCGATGATGAAGGAATTGCAGCTGTCAGACGACCCATAATCGAGAACGGAATACTAAAAAGCTATTATATTGATAATTATTATGGTAAAAAACTTGGCATGAAACCCAATTCGGGGAGCAGTTCGAATGTCATCTGCAGCACAGGAAATAAGAACCTTAAAGAGTTAATCGCTTCGGTTAAAAAAGGAGTTCTTATTACGGGTTTCATCGGAGGAAACTTCAACGGGTCAACCGGAGATTTCTCTTACGGCATCGAAGGATTTTATATCGAAAATGGCGGGTTGGTTCATCCTGTAAATGAAATGAACATAACAGGCAACATGAACAGTTTCTGGTTAAACCTTGCTGATCTTGGCAATGATTTCAGAGAGGGTGATTCTCTCAGGATCCCGTCCCTTTTGTTTGATAATATTGATCTTAGCGGCAAATAAAAGAACCATAGGTGCAATCATTAATTAAAAGAATCTTATGAAAAGAGTTTTGCTCATCGGACTCGCCATGCTCCTGTCGGCAGGCATTTCACACAGGGCATCCGGTCAGAAACCGGATTTCAGCGGCAAATGGAAGCTTGATGCTACAAAATCAAACCTTCCGGAATACACTCCTGTCCTTACACGTATTAATGTCATTGTTAAAGGCGACAGTCTTCTGACACAGCGTTTTTACGACACGGGTGACGGACAGGAGTATCCTTTTGTTGAAAACTTAACCATCGACGGGAAGGAATACAGTATAACCATTTATGACATGCCCCGCAAGACCAAAGCTACCGTTTCCGGTGAAGACGGATCATTCTGTATCGAATCGGTGACTTCAACCGGCAGCGGGGACTTCGTTTCGAAAGAGACCTGGAAAACCGATCCTGGAAATAAAGTTCTTACCATCAGCTTTAAGAATACTATGGAAGGAAATGAAGGCACAGGTCTGTTTACACTGAATAAAATCGAATAAATGATTTCAGGAACGGGAGACGGAACGCCCATGACAGGTGATCCGCTCCTGTTCATACAGCTTCAATCAATACGTCCAGTAAGAGGGACCGCTTCCGACAAAGCTTACAGGAATGTCACGAATGAAACCCTTCAGCCAGTCAGCGCAGTGTTCCATTCCCGCTTCCTCTGAATTGACATGACCAATGAAAATCACAGCCTTCTTCCTACCCTGATCGAAAGCATCGCGCATATATTCATAAGTCTCCCACTGTGGTACCTCACCAGCTATAAGAACCTCCGTATCGGTCTGTCCAAGGATCCTTATATGAGTGCTGCTTCCCGGGGCCCCGGGGGCAAGTCTTACCTTTCTCACCTTCATTCGAGGGTCGCCAATTACATAAAATGCATTTCCGGGAAAGACTTTCTTAAGATTCTTAAGGATATTTTCAAGTGTTGTTTCAGGCAGGGAAAACTCATCAAGTTTATCATTTACCACATAGGCTTTCCACCCCAGTTTCGAAACCATACCTGTTAAAATTCCGTCGGGTCTGGTGCTGTGGATATAGTCGTGAAACCTCCATATAACGAGCTTGTGATCCCTTATGTATTTTTGTTTTTCAAGAAAAACAGGATCATTCATGAATTGTGAGGTCTGGTCAGCATGATTGTAATATAATGGTTCATGTACAATTATCATGTTGCAGTTCATTTCGACTGCTTTCTTCAGGACCGGCATTGAAGCAAACATGGTTGTGACAATCCCTGTGATTTTTGTTTCAGGATTCCCCTCCTTTATAACATCAACAGTATTTGGAATTACCGGGGCGCCTGTTTTTTCAATGATCATCCCAATTACTGCTGATGCTGTGAGTCCGGTCCCCGGAGTGGAGATCTGGCCGTCGAGGTCAATGAGAAAGGCAGTCAATGCTGCAATCGCGAGAAAGGATTTTAGTGATTTCATTTCAGTATTTTATTTGTTAGTGATTCAAGTCTCCTGGTGCCCGATGATGGTTAAAGAAAGAGGATTATCAGCAGTTGGGCCATGAAGATCCTCAGGAACATAACAAGAGGGTAAACAGCGGCATATGCTATGGCAGGTGCCTCCGATCTTGCAATACCGGCGGCAAAGGCCAGTGCCGGAGGATCAGTCATGCTGCCTGAAAGAAGGCCGCATATCTCCAGATAATTACGCTTCAGTACGATCCTGGAGAAAAATCCTGTGGCCAGGATAGGGATCATTGTGATCAGGACTCCGTAAAACATCCATATGAAGCCTTCACCGTTAATCAGCGAAGGGATAAACTTCTCCCCCGACATGATACCCACGCTTGCAAGAAAGAGCACAATGCCTATTTCGCGAAGCATAAGGTTGGCGCTGGCAGTGGTATATGAGACAAGTGAAAACTTATGTCCGAATCGGCTTAGGAGTATTGCTATTATTAGCGGACCGCCCGCAATTCCAAGCTTGATGGGATAAACAAGTCCGGGGAATTTGAAAGGTATGCTCCCGATAAGGACCCCGGCCATTATCCCGATGAAAATCGGAATTAAATCCGGCTCCTCCAGCCTTTTCATTGAATTGCCAAGAACACTGGTTACAGTTTCAACCGACTTTTCATCACCGACAACCGTGAGCCTGTCGCCCATCTGCATCTGCAGGCCGGGAGAAGGTATAAATTCAATACCCGACCTGTAGACTCTAGTAATATTTATATTAAACCGGGTCCTTAGCTTAAGCGATCCGAGTGTTTTACCGATTATTTCCCTGTTGGTTACAATGAGACGGCGGGAAATAAGGCTTCCGGGTCTGGCCGAAAGATCCATTTCACTTCTTATACCGGTATTTGCCAGAATTTCCGGGACAAGGCCCTTTTGAGCCACCACAAGAATAATGTCGTTTTCATTAATCACTGTTTCAGACGTTGCCGGCAAAAGTTCACCTTTATGCAATACCCTTGATATGACAAACCCTGTGCCGAAACGCCGTGATATATCCCCGACAGTCCTGTTGAATGCAAGAGGATTATTGACAAGGATATTGATTTTCTCAGGTATTGTATCAGCCGGATGCTGCTCATTCATAAACATGGCCGCCTCTTTCCCGACATCAATTTTCATAGTTCTCCGGATAATAGCCATGGTCAATATAATACCAAGGACGCCAAAGGGATAGGCAACAGCGTATCCAAGGCCTATATCCGGAATTACTCCGCCGGCAACACCAATGGTCTGGGCAAGTGCATTCTGGGCAGCGCCCAGCCCGGGAGTGTTAGTTACCGCACCCGACATTATCCCTGTGAGAATTGTCAATGGAGCGCCCGTTACAAAATGGATGGCTAAAGTTATCAGAACTCCAAGAAGGACAATGGCAGCAGCAAGAATGTTAAGCATTGCTCCTCCTTTTCTGAAGGAAGAAAAAAAACCAGGACCAACCTGGAGACCTATTGAAAACACAAAAAGGATAAGGCCGAAATCTCTTATAAATTCAGCAACAACGGTATTGACCCTGAATCCGAAGTGACCCATTATTATGCCTGCAAAGAGGACAAAGGTTATCCCGAGGGATACTCCCCTGATTTTGCGTTTTCCAAGGAATACACCGGTTGCAATGACAATACTGTAAAGGAAGATTGTCTGTGCAGCCGATTCGCTCCAAAGAAGATTATTCAGCCAGTTCACTTGATATTCCTTAAATTCTTAAAAAGAAAGGTTTCCTGATCAAAAGCAAAGATTTTAATATCATTGATTATTTTGCCTGCCAGGAAACCGATACATAAAGCATAAAGTTCCATCCCGTTCAGGGTAGCTGTTGTGGCCAGGATCTGGTTACCATTAACTACCGGTGAAGAATGACCTCTGCCATGGATACCGGCTTTCAATTTAATGGCGGAACTGTCCCATTTATGTGGTATCTTTTCAACTCCTGCCATGGGGTTGAGCCATCTTCCTCTGAAATGAGCCCGGTCGGAGGCATATGCTTTCGATGGCTGCAGGAACGGAAGCAAAAGTATAAGAAAGGGAATATGGTTCAGGGTATTTTTAAGCTTCATGGCTATTTCTTTTTGAATATTCGTCTGACTAAATTTCTTATTCTGTTCTCGACCTCCCTCTCTCTTCCCGGATAGGTCTTTTCTTTATTTTCAAAAATATCAATTATTCTATCAAAAAGGTTTTTTTCTTTAAAATCAGGGCAATCCAGCATGCCTGACAGTTCTGGGGGAAGCGCCGGAAATTCAGCAAACAACTGTTCCCTGAGTACGGGATCCTGCTGTGCTTTTTTGAGGGTCAGGGCCACCAGGGGCAGTGCAAGGGCGGTCCCCGATCCAAGGGAACCGCTGTTAAAATGAATCGCCCGTGAGGAAGCTCCTGCGCGCGCGACCATGACAATTCCCGGGTTGAAAGCTGCAAACCAGGCATCAGAATAATCCTGTGATGTTCCTGTTTTTCCTGCAAGCGGGATATCAACCCCGTATACTGTTTTGACCGTGATGCCTGTTCCTTCCCTCACAGCTTTCTGAAGCATGGCATTCATTAAAAGGCAGGATCTTTCCGTAATTATCCTCTTCCTTTCCCCTGCTGATGCTGCGGTATAGATTTCCTCGCCGCTTCCGGTCTTTACAGATTTTATATAATAAGGTTCCACAGCGAATCCGCCGTTTGCAAACGCGGAATATGCTGCAGCGACCTCTTTAATGCTGGCCTCGGCAGTACCCATTGCAAGCGAAGGAGTGTTATCGAGAGGAAATGAAAACCCCAGCCTGTGCCACATCGAATCTACCTTTTCAAAGCCAAGCTTAAGGAACAGGCTGAATGTCGGAATATTCATCGAATGGGCAAGGGCTCCCGACAATGAATATTTTCCGCCGTAAGAATGGTCGTAGTTTTCAGGGCTCCAGTCATTGAATCCGGAAAGCCTGACAGAATCATTGTCAAGATACTGGCATGGCTCCATCCCGTCTTCCAGGGCAGCTGTATAGATAACAGGTTTGAAAACGGAAGCCATCTGTCTTCTGGCAAGTATCTGGTCATAAGGCTGGGTCTTAAAATCAATGCCGCCGACCCATGCCTTTACGGCTCCTGTTACCGGATCCATAGCCAGCAACCCTGCATGAAGAAGCTTAAGAGAATTTAAAAGACTGTCAGCGACAGTAAGAGAATCAACATAAATTCCTTTCCAGCTGAATACTTCCTGAAAGATCCTCTCTTTTGACCTTTCTTTCAGTTTCAGCCTCTCCAGTTCGCGCTGAGTAAGCTGACTGAGGATCTTTTTCCCTGATGAATTATTATATTGTGCATCCAGCAGCCCCTGCATTTTTGACAGATGCTCTTTGAATGCAGCAAGGGCAAATTGCTGAAGAGTGCCGTTCAGAGTCGTCGTAATGATCAGGCCGTCGCGACCCGGGTCCCAAAGCTTACCTGTGCTTTGCTCAATATCTGCAAGTATTCCTGACAATTCGTTCCGTACCTGAACCAGAAAATAGTCTGCAGAACCTGATGCGCCTGTCCTGTTATAATGAATTACCAGAGGCAGCTTTATAAGTGAATCTACAGTTTCCTTCTTCAGAAAGCCGTATTTCCCCATCTGTTTCAGGACAACGTTTCGTCTTTCCCTTGAGTACTCAGGGTGCAGCCTGGGATTGTACAATGTATTGGCCTTCAGCATCCCGACAAGAACGGCTGATTCTTCTATCGTGAGGGACGAGGCGCTTTTATCGAAAAACCTTCCGGAAGCTGCTTCTATACCATAAACATTTTCCCCGAATGATACTGTATTGAGATAAAGGTTAAGTATCTCATCCTTGCTGAATACCTTTTCAAGCCGGCGGGCCATAATTATCTCTGTCAGCTTGCTCCTGACGACCGGGAAAAGGCCGTTTTTTCTCCTTCCGAACATATTCTTCGCAAGCTGCTGGGTTATTGTACTTCCCCCGCCTGAGCTTTTCCGGTTCATCAGCACCGTCTTTACCAGGACCCTGAAGAAACTCCTGGCATCATAACCCTTGTGTTCATAGAACCTGACGTCTTCCGTGGCAATCAGTGCATTAACCAGATGTTTCGGAATTTTACCGAGCGGGATGTTTGTACGGTTCTCATAAAAATATTTTCCAAGGAGTATACCATCTTGTGAGTAAACTGTTGAGGCTTCCGCATTCCTGTATTCAAGCAGCTCCTTACTGTCCTTCAGATCTCCGGCGATTCCGCCGCATGCTATCATGACAAAAATTATCAGGGCTGCAAAAGCTGCAAAGAATAAAATCCGTGAACTCTTTTTCTTCTTTTTCTTCATTCTCAGCAAGAAATGTCTCTCAGAGAAACACACACATCTCCTCCACTGAAGGGATCGACATGGCACTAAGAATTAACGGATAGTGTCAGGAACACCGATCGTCCATAGCCATTAATTCCTGAACCATGATACCGGTAATCAATATTAAACAGGTTTTGCAAACTCAGGTCAATCGTAAGAATGTTCCATGTTATACCTGAATTTATGTTAACAATATGCCATCCCGGAGTTCCTCCCTCGGGTATACGGTTATCTTCCTTATCGCCCTGTGCCAGCCGCGATTGTTTCCCGGCAGCGAGCCATTCGAGACATACGAACCATTTGTCCTTACGGTAATCAGCTGCCAGGCGTCCGAACAGCGGGGGGATACGTCGCACCGGCTCATTTCTTGTAATGTTCTGGCCATAAGTATATGTAAGAGATCCATAGAAAGTCAGCGCCTTAACGAGTTTATAGTCCCATGCCGTTTCAATTCCCTGGATAAAAGCATGTTCAGTGTTCTCCTTCATATAAAGCGGATATCCCTCAATTGTTTGATCGCCCAGGCGGTTCCTGGTAATCAGGTTATAAAGTTCATTTCTGTAAATAAAGAGATCACCCCTGAGCTTAGGACCAAGATATTTATATCCTGCCTGGTACTGTACGGAATTCTCGGGCTTCAGGTCATAATTTGGGGTTTCATACCTGAAATCTACAATTCCAAGAGTCCCCAGATCATCTATGTTTGGTGCCCTGAAGCCTGTATTGACCGAGACGAACAGGTTTGATTTCATATTGAGTTTTCGCATCACGGCAAGGTTCCCGACCAGAGCCGATGGAGTCAGTTTCACCTTTCCAAGTTCATTATCCTCAACATTGATCTTAAAGAAGTTGTACCTGGCACCGGCAGTAAGGTTCCACCGGGGAAGATCAATTGAATGAACCGTAAAGAAAGCAATGCTTGTCATTGTTGATCCATCGGGGTACAAGCCTCTCTTAACCGTTACGTTATCTGACAGAAGATCAATATCCGAACGGAAGCTGTTTATATAGTCGTTGTAAATATCTATTCCCGCGTTCCCCGACCAGGTCTTTCTGCCTGAAAAGATGGCTTCTGCGGAAAATCCCAGTGTGCGTACCTGATCCTTTTCCCTTCTGAGGATGTCTGAACCATTTTTACGGCTTTCCCTCCCCTCTTCAGTTTTTTGAAGTGATGCCGTCAACACCGCCGATCTGATGAAACGGGAATCAATCTCCTGATTCAGCCTTAAATAGGCAAGTTTTCGCTTCTGGGGATCAGTAAGGTTTACTGCATAATTTTCGAGGATAACCTTATGATAAACAGGGACATCCTCCTGTCTGACGCTCTGACAAAGGGCTGTCAGTGTAGATTTTGGACCGAGGCGAAGACTTCCCTTGATGTCATAGTCAAACTCACCGTAACCCGACGGGGTTTGCCTGCCTGTTGTATCACCGCCCGTAACGTCGCCAAAATCCCTCAATGTTATCCCTGATCTTAAAGCAGCGTTATGTCCGGAATATTTCACGTATGAATTAAGGCTTTTTTCCATGTTCCCTGAGGCAATCCTCCCAAGAATGCCACCTCCCCATTCGTTGTCTTCAGCAGGCGACAGTTCATGGCTGAAGGCATTAATTGTACCGCCCAGGGCATCCGAACCATATTGTACCGATCCGCTTCCCCTCAGGACTTCCATTCTGTCGAGGCTGAAAACGTCAATCGTGTTAAAATACTGGTTTGGTCCGTAACGCATAATGGAATTGCTAAGCCTTATGCCATCGATAAGAAGTAATGTCTGGTTACCTGTAAGCCCGCGGATAAAGGGAGATCCCCCTCCATGATTTGTCTTCTGCACAAAAACACCGGGCGTGATCGTTAATGCTTCAGGCGCGGTCCTGATCTGAAAATCAGAAACAGGTTTTACATTAAGTACCCTGATTGCCTCGGGAGTATTGATTGCGAGGGAGTTGTACCTGTTGGCCGTAACCACAACCTCGGGAAAAGAACCTGATAAAAGGGTATCCTGATCAGCCGTGGTCTCCTGAAAAGCTGCAAATGCCATACATTGAGCCATTAGTAACATTGCAGCCAGAAAATATCTCTTCATTGATAGTCCATTTTGGCTCAAATAAAGCCATTTTTTCTGAATTTTATTTAATCCCGGTCAGGTCATCATCAATTAAAAATTTTCAACTTTAATTTCTAAATGCTATATTTGGATAAAAGGGATCAAGAAAAAATTTTGACCAGACGTCCTGTTTTTAAAATATCCGTTCATCTTCTTAAATATTAACCTAAACAAGACTGAGATGGCAAATTTCATTGATGAATTTATGAAGACCTATGGCCCTGAGGTTACCAGAAACATGTCGGCGACCTACGGCCTCGACCAGGGGACGGTCAGGAAGCTGATCCCTCAGCTTGCTCCGCTCATCCTTGGAGGGCTAAAACGTCAGAAGGATGAAATGGGGGGTGACGCGCGTGTCGACCACATCCTTAACAAATACGGGGACCAGTCGGTGCTTGAAAACATTAAGGATCTGGTTTTGTCAAAGGCCAATGATCCTTCAGCAGATGCCAACCTTGGCGGATTGCTGGGAGCTTCCGGCGGCGTTCAGGCAGCACAGGCTCTTGGCAAATCACTTAACATTGATGCATCCAAGATCATGAAAATGATCCCAGCCCTTGCTCCCCTGATACTTGGTGCATTGTCAAAAAAACGTGAGACCAGCGGAGGCATCGGCGGAATAGGTTCCCTCCTTGATGCTGATGGTGACGGAAGTATAATAGATGATGTGGCTGGTTTTATCCTGAAAGGCGGCGCCGGGCAGGCTTCAAAAGGCAAAGGTGTCATAGGCTCCATTCTTGGCGGCTTGTTCCGAAAACAATGACTTTAAAATCAAAATCATTAGAGAAGGTGTCTTAAAAGCCCGGTTTTTAAAACACCTTTTTTTATTTTAAGTTTTTAAGGAAGAGACCTTTTATTTTTGAAGTGTGAACTAATGCCATAAAGGATAAGGGCATTTCATCACTGAACAGTTTGTTTAAATAATTGTTAAATATGTTAAAGAAGTTTAAATCAAAGGGATGACTGGATAATAATTCATATTTTCGTCCTGAATTTAGTGAACAGACAGAATAAATAAATCATAATGAAGCGAACCATTATTATAACCTTCGCGGTCATAATTGTTGCGCTTGCAGGGTTGTTTGCCTTCAATAAGATCGCCTCGCAAAAGGATAACAATTCTCTTTTTGCTGAAGCTGTAAAAGGAAATTTTGAAATATCGATATCAGCCTCCGGTGAAATTGTTCCTGAAAACTCCATCGACATAAAGGCTCCGGAAGTAAGCAGGGGAAGAGACTTCCGTGCTTCCGATCTTAAGATAACAGATATGGTCCCTGAAGGTACGATGGTTAAGGAAGGCGACTACATAGCAACCCTCGACAGGACACAATATAACAACATGCTAAAAGATGAACTCGAGAGATTATCCACTTACAGGAATAACCTTGAAATGAAGAAACTTGATACAGCGGTCACTCTCAACAATCTCAGGGATGCCATCAGAAACCAGAGACACAATGTCGAAGAAGCCGAGATCACGCTGAGAAATTCAAAATATGAGCCGCCAACCACCATCAGGCAGGCTGAAATCAATGTTGATAAGCAAAAAAGGTTACTTGAACAAAAGCAAAGGGGCTATGAGCTAAGGGTTGCTCAGGCCAAAAGAGATATACGGAACCAGATTACATGGACCAACAGGATTGAAAGAAGGGTTGAAAGCCTCCAGGAAGTACTCTCAGGTTTTACGGTGACTGCCCCGGCATCAGGAATGGTTGTCTATAAACGGGACAGACGCGGAAACAAGATAAAAACAGGTTCATCTGTAAACGCTTTTGACAGGACAGTTGCAACCTTACCCGATCTTTCAACACTACTTTCAAAGATTTATGTCAGCGAAATAGATATCAGAAGAATAAAACCCGGCCTCGATGTTGATATCCGGGTTGATGCATTTCCCGACAAGGTATTCAAAGGGAAAATACATACGGTGGCGAACATTGGAGAGAAACTCGAAAACTCTGATTCAAAGGTCTTTGAAGTAATGGTTAGGATTGATGGCACAGATGCGGCACTTAGGCCGGCAATGACGACAAGCAACAAGGTTATAATAAGCACTTTCAATGATGTTATTTATATCCCGACCGAGTGCGTGCATGCGGGTCCGGATAAGATTCCCTATGTTTATACAAAGAACAGGACCAAACAAATAGTAGTCACCGGTGAAGCCAACGACAAGAACATCATCATTGAGAAAGGTCTTAAACCAAAGCAGCTCGTTTATACCATCCAGCCTGAAAATGTTGAAGAATTCCGGACTGAAGGCGAAGAACTTATAGGTTCAGTGATGGCCAACGCCAGCGCATTGCAATAATCCATCCTGCCTCTAATAATGAATTGGCGGAATCTTTGTGATCTCGGCCTTATAAGGTTCTTCACTACCGCTCCCTACTTTGTATATCCTCCCGTTTGTGATCCTCATCCCTTCCGATAGTTCACTGTAAGGGATATTCTGGATGGTTACAAGGCCAATGTTGTAATTTTCACCGTCAAATCTTCCATAATAAGGCTGATCGACAAGCTGGAAATAATGTATTCCGACCAGTTCCGGACGGGCGAATCCCTGTTCAACATAACTCCTGTATGCTTCTGCCCTCTGCTTCTGGCTGATTACTCCGGTTATCCCCGTTGCCGGAAGGGCCCTGTCGACGGCGCCATGATGAAATTCACCGATCATTACAGGTTTGCTGCTTCCGGCTGATATCTCGTCTGTCGGCGGGGGATCATACCCGTAACCGTTTATTGAAAAAACATCAAACCTCTCTCCTGCCTTATAAAGCAGATCAGAACTTATCCAGGCATATCTCATTCCCAGGTTAAGATGATTGTTGTCAATTCTTTCGATTTCATCACAGGGAACATCGACATATTTCTTTACCATTATCCCGGAAAATGCATAGAAATCGCTGTCGGCCCTGACTGACGGATAGTCATTGAAAATCATTTTACCCAGGTCGGCAATACTCCCGAGTGAAAGGTTCCATGCCTTGTTAAACAGAATCACATTGTTGTCGTATCTTTCACTTATCCATTTCACGAATTCATCCTTTGTGGCCGATGCCATATCCGTAGCAAACATTTCATAGGCAAGATTATGGTAACCGAATGCCCATTGAGGCTCATTGCGTAGAAAATACCCTACCATATAAGGATCGTCCCTGTAATCTTTAAGCTGGCTTGCAAATTCAACCGAATTTTTTATGTATTCATCTGAAAAAACGTCAGGAAAATCCCTGTAGATTTTAACCCTGGTCCCAGGGAAGCCGTTTAGCGGAAGGACATATGGAAGATTGTTCTCTTTTGCGAAACCGATTTCCGACCAGTTTCCGACAGTATTGATATTCAGGCTTCTCATCATTCCGGCAGTCATTCTGCTCCAATGTTTTTTCCAGTCCTTTCCGAATGCCCTGATGAGGTTGGCTTTGTAGAAGTCGACATTTTTCATCCCCCTGTTTTCAGTAACTGTCACGCCGAAAAGTGAATCTCCTGCTGCAGGCAGCCATTCGAACAGATCTTCAATACCTGTAACCGGGCCTGAAGAAGTTGCCCTTATACAGTCCATCCCCACGCTCAGAAAGGCATATCCTTCAGGGTCAACAAGCCACCACCTTTTCCCGTCATGTTCAGTTCTGAAAAAGCCGGTAGCCCTGAACCGTTTCTCCTTCCATCCTCCGTATTTACTGAAAGCTTTGTCAAAACCTGAGCCGGACACTGATTTTTCAAGCTCCTGGTTAAGAGAGGCCAGCTCTTTTTCATTTGTGATCTTTCCGGGCCATACCTTTCCTTTCCGCTGCCCAAAGATATCAATAACAGGTTCTGCCAACGGTGCATAGGGTTCAGGAATGGAGTCAGCAAGCTGCATTGAAGCTATCTCAAAGACAGGAGTAAAATATGGTTTGCTGTAGGGACCAAATCTCAGATCGACTTTCACTATGTCGGACGGGTCGAGACGGTTGCCTGAAATTGTTCCTTTAAGCTGCCTGGGCGACCTTGGAAGGAATATTTCCTGAACATCAAGGTATTTCAGCGGGAAAACAACTTTTGTAGGCAACGCCGGATTTATTCCGAGCAGACAGGTGAGCCATGGAGATTCTTCACCGCTTTTGTTGGGTTCGCCACTCAGAACTACCACTTTTTCCCGACTTTGGGCGTTCTTTTTGAAAAGTTCAAGTGTGATCACCCCGCTGTAGTCGTTATCACCATATATTTCGAAAACAAAATATCCTGCATCAGCCCAATTGCCTTTGTCCCCTTTCTCCCACACCGTCACCGACGACTTGTCGCCATCAGGTATAACCTGAAGAACTGAGCCGTCAAATCCCCTTCCCTCTGTTATCCTTGTTATCTCCCGATTTCGCCGCGAGATCTCATCCAGGTCAAACTGAACAATATTCTGTTGCTGACTTCTTATGCATGAGAGAGGAAAGGCCGCGGTCAGAAAAAACAGGACAATTCCGGACAAAAACTGAGGCTTTTTCATTTTTCAGGTATTTTAGAACCAGGATACCGTGGCAATATCATAAGCAGCTAATATACAAAAAAAGAGGCGTATCAAAACTACATATCCTGAAACCTCGAAGCATGCACAGCCGCCGCAAAGCATTATAAGCATTAAATCCCAGCATACATTACTTTGCGTTTTCAGCGGGAATGCCCAGATGACTTTAAGGTTAAGGGATTTATAATTATGATACAGCCTCTTTAAAAAAGGGTATAAATATTCAGTTACTGTTTGTCGTAAACAGAAGTTATTTTACGTTCGCCATTGGGAGTATTCATTGTACGGACAATTGAAAGCACTTTCGGGCTGGTAAGGCTCCATACTTCGGTTGTCTTCATTTCCATTGACTGACCATCACGTTCAAAAGTCCTGGTTGTGACAATTGTAAGTGATTTACCGTCGGCCGACCAGGTCGCTGTTGATTTGCTTTCGCCTCTGCCAGTTGAATTTACGCTAACCTTGCCGTCGAGTGTATACTTGCTGGTAGTGGTCATAGTCTGACCGTCGGGTGTGTTACGGGTGCTTTCAACCGTAAGGCTGTTTGCATCCTGTGTGGCAGTAAAATTACCGCCGCCCATCCTGAAGCCTCCCTGAGGCTGGTCGCCCAGGTTGCTTTTGCTTTCATTGAAAATCCATTTCCCTGAGAAATTGGGCCTGGAACCCTGTGCGCTGAGTGTAAGGGGCATACACAGAAAAGCCGCGATAACCGCAAGGGAGACAACCTGCATTGTAATACTTTTTTTCATGTTCAATAAAATTTTATTGGTTTATCACAATAGACACTCAATGATGTCCAAATATTCCGGACCGGAAATTGTATTTAAGGTGTTTTTATTTATAATTTTATTCTATCCTTATTGTTAAAGTTATAACAATAAGAATGGTGGATGCCCAATCATTTCGCAAACATTTAAAAATTACTCAAAATGGCAGCAAATAAAATCAACAGGCGCACATTCCTTGGTTCGGCCGCTTCGGCCGGACTGGCATTGACAATTGTTCCGCGGCAGGTTCTTGGCGGACCTGGTTACGTTGCTCCGAGCGATAAACTCACACTGGGGTATATCGGATGCGGAACCCAGGGATTAAGGGAGATGGCGACGCTCTTAGCCAATCCTGCACTTCAGATTGTGTCAGTCTGCGATCCCAACAAATTCACCACCGATTATGTCGACTGGTCGGCAAATGATGTCAGGAACACGATCAGGAGGGCCCTTCAGGACAACACCTGGGGCGAGAAGATAAAAGGCATACCCGGAGGAAGGGATATCGGGCAGGAATTTGTAAATAAATATTATGCCAAGTCGAAGGATGCAACCAGCTACAAAGGATGCACCTCCTACATTGATTTCCGTGAACTTCTGGAAAAAGAGACGGGAATTGATGCTATCAAAATAATGACTCCTGATCACCTTCATGCCACTATTGCCATTGCATCAATGAAAAAAGGGAAACATGTGGTCACCCATAAACCAATCGCAAACAGGATTTATGAAGGCAGACTGGTAATAGAAACCGCCAGAAAAACAGGATTGAGCACACATCTTCTGGCATGGAGCAAAAGACCCGGGTATGACCTTGCAAAGAGCTGGATAAATGCAGGATTTATCGGCACTCTTAAGGAAATTCACAACTGGTCGAACAGGCCGGTGTGGCCACAGTGGCAGGAAATCCCTTCAGACCGTCCGCCTGTTCCAAAGGGTTTCGACTGGACCCTCTGGCTGGGCCCTGTACCCGACAGGCCTTATCATCCTCATTTCACCCATGCTGTATTCCGCGGCTGGTACGATTTCGGAGGAGGCAGCATTGCAGATATGGGTCATTACAGTCTCTTCCCCCTCTTCCTGGCTTTCAATATCACGAAGCCCGCCGTCAGCGCCGAGTCAAATGCAACGACTACTTGCACTTTAAGGGATAATGTTTCCGTGGGAGTCGAAAATAATGTCTCATTTCCATTATCGTGCATGATAAGGTTCCAGTTCCCGGCCCAGCCCGAGCTTCCTCCTTTTGAGCTCTTCTGGTATGACGGTGGAATTAAGCCGTTTGTACCGGATGAACTAAGGTCGGTCAACAAAACACTTCCGCGCGAAGGCATGATGTTTGTAGGCGACAAGGGCAAAATCATTGCCGGATTCAGGGGCGAAAATCCTGTTCTTGTTCCAGAATCAAAAATGAGCTTTATCAAAACAGACGATGCAGGCACGACAGAGGGCTACAGAGGCGATGAAGTCTGGATCGAGGCTTTCAGGAACAAAACCCAGACACCAGGCAGCTTCCTGCTTGCAGGGCCGGTAACCGAAACCATAAATCTTGGTGCAGTTGCATTGCGTGCAGGGAAAAAGGTTGAATATGATTCCGAAAGTATGAAAATCACCAACCTTCCTGAAGCCGGGAAATACCTTACGCGTGAGTACAGATCAGGCTGGGAATTGTAAGGTCAATGACCTCAGAGCCTGATTAAGTTTGATGATTTAAAGTTCTTTTACTATATTGCTGAACTTTTAATTTACTAACCAATTATTGCTGATATGATTAAAAAGATCTTTTCTCTGCTTTTCATCGGTGTGCTTATTTCATCCTGCGGAAACACAGGCAGTAAGGAGGTTTCCTCCAATGCCGCAACCACAGGCGATGCCGTTCAAGTCGAATTTTCATCGCTGGTTGATAATCCTTCCGCATACGTGGGCAAAAAGATAAGCGTTGAAGGTAAGGTTGTACATGTATGCACACATAGCGGAAAAAAACTCTTTATCACCGGTGATAATCCGGACGTCATGCTGTACGTTCAGGCCGGTGAGGAAATGCCCAAATTCCCTATGGAACTTCTTGGAAGCGAAGTCGTTGTTGAAGGCACTCTTACCCGGGTAGCTGCAAAAACGATGCCCGAAGGCGAAGGAACAAAGAATGCCGGTATGTCAGAAGCTCCTGGAACAGACACCTGTGAAACAGCAAAAGCTTTGTCGTCACAGGTAGCACTGGCTGACCTCATGATGGTGTATGACAAACATTCCGTTATCAAGTAGAATATTCTTATTAATTTAATCTAATATGGAGGTGCCTCAGGAAGGCACCTTTCTTTTATGAATATTTCCAGATTGAACAGGGTCACTCATCGTGACATAGGGTATCTCATAGCGGGTCTCACAATCATTTATGCCGTTTCGGGCATTGCCCTCAACCATAAAAATGACTGGAATCCCAATTATATTATTGAGAACACAGCCTTTCAGACCGACATAAACATTTCGAGGGAAGATCTCAACAAGGATACTGCAGAGGAAATCCTTAAGAGAGTTCCGGGTTCACATGAATTGAAAACCTATTATTTCCCCGCCGGCAATGTACTGACATTGTTCATCGAGGGCGGATCGGTGCGTATAAACACTAAGACAGGTCAGGGGACGGTTGAAAAGATCAGCAAACGTCCCTTCTTCTATGAGCTGAATTTTTTACATTATAACCCCGGGAAATGGTGGAAATACTTCAGCGATGTTTTTTGCATTGCCCTGATAACTGTCACAATAACAGGTTTGTTCCTTGTAAAAGGGAAGAACGGGATTACCCGCAGGGGTGCAATTCTTACCGCAACCGGGATAATATTGCCGTTGCTGTTCCTGTTTATTTACTAGACTTTCTTTATAGCCTCAAGGACTCTGGCGGGAGTCATCGGCATCCTGTACAGCCTTGCACCTGTTGCATCAAAGATGGCATTTGCCACAGCAGCTCCGACTGTGATGATGGCTGGTTCGCCCCCGCCTTTGGGAGGCATGTTAAGCCTGTCAAGGATTACGCATTCCATTTTCGGTGTCCATGAAAAGCGGGGAATCTCGTATGTGTCAAAACCCCGGTTTTTTATGTTTCCGCCTTCGAACCGGATCTCTTCCGTGAAGGTATATCCAAGAGCCATCTGAATACAGCCTTCCATCTGTATCAGGGCTCCCTGAGGGTTGACACATAATCCCATATCCTGGGCGCAGGCCACCCTGAGAACCCTGACTTTTCCGGTAGTTTTGTCAACTTTTACCTCAACTATAGTTGCAACCCATGTTCCGGCGTCGGTACCACAGGCCATTCCGATACCTCTTCCGCCCGGTGTCTTTGAAGGAACATAGCCAAATTTTTCTGCAACGGCATTCCAGCATGATATCATCTTTTCATCCGACAGGTTTTTAAGACGGAATTCAAGAGGATCAGTTCCTGCCCCGGCAGCCATGATATCTATCTGGCTTTCCCTGGCAAATGTGTTCGCGTTGTTGTTTGGTGCACGCCATGGGCCGGTCGCGAAAGGATGGATCATCACAGAGTCCATATTCTGACTGTAACTCGTGGTTTTTGTGTTCGGAACATTGTAAATAGTGTCAGATCCCCTTGTTCCTCCATAATAGACACTGTAGTCCCAAAGCTTTATGAACCCGTTTTTGTCAATTCCCGATCGGATTCTGACAACTCCAGCCGGGTGGAAGGTATCATAAAAGAATTCCTCATCGCGGGACCAGACTAGCATAATGGGTTTCCCGGTCAATTTTGCCAGCCGGGCGGCCTCAACACCCTGCTGAAATGCAGCTTTCCCGCCAAATCCGCCTCCTACAAACGGGGTAATTACCCGTACTTTTTCGCGCGGATAACCGAGTTCTCGCACAATGCCATCCTGCAGCCCGAAAGGCGACTGGGTTGAAGCCCAGACGGTCATTTTGTCGCCTTCCTGCTTTGCAAGGGCTGTATGTGTTTCGATCGATGCATGGGCAAGATAAGGATCATGGAATTCCGACTCAAAAATCTTGTCAGATTGCCGATAACCCAGTTCGGTATCTCCTTCAGCGTTCAGAACCTGCGCCCGCGAATCAGCTCCGACCATCCTGTCGTAAAGGTTCCTGTCATCTGCTTTGAGCTCATTGAAGGTATATTCAGCTTTTATTTTAACTATAGCTTCATCAGCCCTGTCCTTGTTCTCATTAAGAACAGCAATAAAATCGCCGTCCCTGACGACATGGGTTCCTTCTACTTTTTCTGCATCAGAGACATCGACAGCTGAAAGCTTCGCGCCGTGTGACGGTGGCCTTAATATTCTGGCAAACACCATTCCCGGTAGTTTCAGGTCACCGGTATATTTTGCCTTTCCGGTAACTTTCAACAAGGCATCGCTGTGATTCAGGGGTTTTCCGACATATGTGAATTGTGTATAATCCTCAGGTGCAGGTTTGACGTCGAGATATTTCTCAAGCTTTTTGCCTTTAGTCAGAGAAGCATAGCTGACACTTCTATTTGGATTCTTTGAATCGACGACGAAGCCATCTCTCACCTCAAGCTGGGAAACAGGTACTCCGAGCCTGGCCGCAGCAAGATCAACAAGGACGCCTCTCGCCTCTGCAGCGGCGGCTCTCATTGCAGGTCCGAATGTCTGCGTAGTCTGAGAACCCCATGTTCCGGCATCATAAGGACAGAGATCAGTATCGCCCATTATCATTTTAACCTTCCCGATCGGAACATTGAGTTCATCTGCCATCATCTGTGCGAGGGAAGTTATCACACCCTGACCCATTTCAATTTTGCCGGTAAAACAACTCACGGTTCCGTCTTCAGCTATCTGCAGGAATGCATTGTAATCCTGCGTCAAAGTCCTTCTCTGTGTCTGAGCACCGATATTTTCGAGCGCTCCCCATGGCTGAAAGAAGACAATAATGCCGCCACCAACAATTTTAAGGAAACTTCTCCTTTTCATCCCGTTTCCCGTTTCAGAAGTGGTCTCTGAACTGACTTTGGAATCGTTCTTTTTCATGGTTACCTCCCTCCTTTCATTTCTTTTGACGCAGTTTCAACTGCATCGATTATCCTCGTATGAGCTCCGCACCTGCAAAGATTTTCCTCAAGCCCTTCAATTATCTGCTGACGAGTCAGAGACGGATTTTTCATTATCATGGCAGCTGCGGTCATTATCATTCCGGGAGTGCAGTAACCGCACTGAAGAGCATCATGATCTATAAAAGCCTGCTGCAGGGGATGAAGTTTCCCGCCTCTGGCGAGTCCTTCTATAGTAATGACCTCCGTTCCCTGAATGTCGCTGACAGGAAGCATGCATGATCGTGTCGCCTCCCTGTTGATAAGAACCGTACAGGCGCCGCAGAAACCTGTTCCGCAGCCATACTTTGTTCCTGTAAGTCCAAGCTGGTTCCTGAGGACCCACAACAGTGTCTGATTTGGATCCGTAATAATTTCCGTGTTTTTGCCGTTGAGCTTAAACCTGATTTTTTGTTCCATTTTTACAGATATTTGTTCGTTTCGTTCAGGTAATCTTCAATTGTGTCAAAATCCTTAAGAATTCCACCTGAGGATGTATCAACTTCCAGAACATCCCCGGGGAACGTTGCTGCAAGCCATCTCAGTCCTTCATTATCAGGTATTCGGTTTATCCAGGTCCGGTATTTAAAGCCGATCAGCAAGGGATGCCCCCTTTTCCCTTTGTAAACCGGGATTACTAGGCCTTTTCCTGAATCACGGTAAGCCGTGATTACCTTACCTGTCACGTCAGGATCGATAAATGGCTGATCTCCCTGAAAAACAAGGATGGCGTCAAATTTACCAGGAAGGTTCTCAAAACCGCATTTTACCGAAGAAAGCATTCCTTCCCTATAATTCTCATTAAAGCAGGTTGTCACTGGCAGGTGACCAATTGTCTCGGAAATCTCCTTCGCGAAGGATCCGAGCACTACAAGTGTAAAATCTATTTCTGCCTGAAGCACATTGCCAATCACCATCTCTATCATGGTCTTTCCGGCGATAGGAAGAAGGAGCTTTGGTGTGTTCATCCTTTTGGATTCACCAGCGGCAAGAACTATTGCACAAATGCCGTTCATTGGTTCATTTACCGTTCCCGGTTTGTTAATTATGATTTATTCCGTTCTGCTCCTTACCTGGATCAGCTGGGCAGCGATGCTGACTGCAATTTCTTCAACTGTCCTGGAGCTGATATCAATTCCTACCGGGGCATGTATCCTTTCCCACTGCTCAACGGTAGCAAGCCGCTTGTCAATAAATTCGTGTTTCATAAGGGCAACCTTGGTTTTGCTGCCAATCATACCGATATAGGCAACATCAGAACCTATACAGGCTTTAAGTGCATCGCCATCGTCCCTGTGCCCCCTGGTAACTATTACAATATAGGTGTCGGACCCTTTTTCAATTTCCCCGAGTGACTTGCCGACCGGACCGGCAATTATCCTGTCGGCAAACGGCAGATTTGATGAATTTGCAAATTCAGGACGGTCGTCAATCACAGTAACCTCAAAATCAATCATTTTTCCAATCTGAGAAAGGGCCTTTCCAATATGTCCCGCTCCGGCAATGATCAGACGCGGCAGAGGCATGACTGGTTCCAGGAATATCTGCGTGTCGGCCTCGCCGGAAGCTTCTAACGGACTGATCTCCCTGAAACCCGAAATTGCTGGTTCGCGGCAGAGATATTCTGACATATCAGTTGTCCATTCTCTTTCCACACCGGTGCCTGCTGATCCATGGTTAACAACTCTTGTTACAAGGATGCCTGGTATTCTTTTTTCGCAGCATGTTCTTATTTCTCTGAAAACATGGTGGTGACGTGCAAGGTCAGGATCAAGAAGGACGCTGATTCTTCCGCCGCATAAAGTATCTTCTCCTCCAGGCACACTTGTATCAAGGTAAAAAACATGATGAACAGGATTTCGTGTTTCAATTAAGCGGCTTGCCATTTCCTGTATCTTGCCTTCAAGAACACCTCCACCTATTGTTCCTGCAACAAGGCCATTCCGGTTGAAAAGAGCAGAGCTGCCGGGTTTCCGGGGAGTCGATCCCTGAGCCCCGGTTACCGTGGCAAGAACAATTTCTGACAAATCATTCAGGTCGGAGGGAATCTGAAGATAAATGTTTTTCATAGTCAGGGATCTTGTCAGAATATAACAAATATATTCAATTTATCTTATAAATTCCATTGATGCTGTATTTGCCATGTTACACCTGACAGTTGCTGAACTAATAATAAAGAACGGGATTAATGAAGTAGTATCTATTTACTCCTTGATTTTCCCGTCGGCCATCAAGGCTGTAATATCATGCTGCCGGCAGAAGGAATCAGTGACCGGCTAACCAGGCATTCCGGATACATCATGGCTTGAAGAGATTACCGCTGCTGATCTCCGGCAGGGCTAAACCGGAAGAAAATACAAGGTTGCCGGTTTCGTTACTGAATGCCTTCGAAGAATAGAAGAAATTGACAAAACAATGGATCCGGAATAGCCTGATGCGCTTATTGCACCGACTGGATCACCTGCATGGAAAACAGATCTGACACCAGGTGATCACTTTGCGGGTGGCAGCTCATCACTCACAGCCATTTCAGGATACCCGGGCAAAACTCTGCCAATGGGGTCAAGAATGAACCTCCAGACGGGATCACGTTTTCCGGAAAGGTCTGGAATGGACCCTTACTGCCTGAAACAGCGTACAGCTTCGAACAGGGTATAAAACACCTCAGGGCGCCAAAAGACCTTACGGCCGACTCATTCTGAGTATGGTTGCCCGTTAACAGGTATAATGATTATTCCTGCTTGGTTTCTTCCTTCGACTCTGATTTGATCTTCGACGGTTCATCTTCAACCTTCGAGGCTTTTTTGAATTCTTTCATGCCCTGTCCAATTCCCTTCATCAATTCAGGGATTTTTCGTCCGCCAAAGAGAAGAACAATAACAAGAATTATAAGAATGATTTCGGTAGCTCCAAAGTTTCCCATCTTTTCCAGAATTAAGTATTTTATAAAACAGTTTAACAGATTTGATATTTCAAAGATAATAAAAGTTCAGAACTTATATCTGAAGAATTCCCCATGCGACAAGTATCAGCAATCCGACGACAAGCCAGCTGAGGGCAAACCCGGCAAGGTCTTCGCGATATCGTCTGAAGAAATCCCTCCGACGTTCTTTATTCCTGTAACCCGGAATATCGAGAAGCAGGAGGTCATCGCCTGAAAGACTTGCTAACGGTTTCCTGCCGTCTGGTCCGGGTTCCCTGGCATCTGATTTCCTTCGCATGTTGTCAAAAAATGTTTCGATCTGCTGTTTGTCCTCGGGCCTGGTCAGAACGCTTACAAGCCAGAATGTTATGAAGCCTGAAAGCATGGCTATGCCAAAGGGTCCTGGTTTCCATGTATATACAAGCATCAGTTTTCCTGTTGTTAAGAAATTAACAATGTAATAAACCGACACCGAAACCAGGACGGCAGCGCCTGCTCCAAACCTGTTTGCCCTTTTCCATATCAGTCCGCCAAGGAACATTATACCCATGAAGGCGGCCAGCGTTTCAGTGAACAGGAACCCATGCAAAACGTTTTTAATGCTGAGGGCAAAAAGAACACCCAGTATTGCAAGGCACAGTCCGGAATAACGTCCCATCCATAAAAGAGTCCTGTCGGAAGCATCCGGGTTTATGTATTTTTTATAGAAGTTCTTTGTAAACAATGCACCGGTATTAACCATGAAGTTTGAGCAGGCCGACATGTTTGCAGCAACGATGGCAGAGAGCATCAGTCCAACCAGTCCGGGAACGAGCAGTTCACCGCAGGCATAGCCGAAAGCCATTTCCGGATCATTTAACACTGCTTTGTTCTTGACAACAAGGGCAGCAACGACAAGGCCGGTAAGCGCCCATCCTATGGTAACAAGCCTCTTTACCATCGAACCGAAAGTCTGTCCTATCCTGCCGGCCCTTTCAGTGTTTCCTGTCGCACACATCGATATCATGTGCGGCTGTGCCGTGATCCCGACTATCCCGTTCACAGCAAGCATGGCAATGGTAAACGCGTCGATTCCGCTTGCACTGTTGAAAAGGTCAAAGAAATTGCCCGGAAGAACTGCCTTCATATAATGAAATCCGCCTATTTCCTTTAGCCCCAACGGGATAAGCATTATCGAGAGGATTATAATCAGGAACGACTGGATAAAATCTGTATAGGCTGATGCAATAAGGCCGCCGAGAAAGCTGTAAAGTATAAAAGCTATTGTCATACCCATAACCACCATATTCGGTGATACAAGATTGCCGGTGGCAACAGAGATCACTTTTGCAGCACCCTGAAGCATGACGCCCATGTTGAAAACGAAAAAGGCGATGGCAAAAACCGAATAGATCATTCCCATGGTGCTTCCATATCTGTCTTCAACAATCTCGCCGACTGTTGTACGCTCGCTTCTCCTGTAAAACGGAGCTATAAGCCAATAAAAAGGTGTAATGAGCATATTCTTCCACTGGTACCAGATTGTTGCAAATCCGCTGCTGAATGTTGCCCCGGTCTGGGCCACGGGCATCTCAGCATGTGTCCCTACACCAAATGCCTGGCCTATCATTATATACCATTTGAATTTGCGCCCGCCTCTGAAATAACTGTCGCTTGTCTTTATCTTCCGGGAGATCCAGATTCCAAATGATGTTATCAGGACAAAGTATCCTATAAGTACAATATAATCGAGTGTGGTCATGTCGAATTAAACTTTTTGGTTAATAAAGCATCAGAGAACCCTTCTGCCTTTTACAAAAACCTGTTTTATAACAATCTCATATCCGTTTCTTTCAAAAAGAACAAGATCGGCCCGCCGTCCCGGTTCAAGAGTTCCCCTGTCGGTAATCCCGAAGGCTTCAGCCACATTTGCCGAGGCCATGTTGAAGGCTTCTCCGGGCGGACACCCCGTGAATTTCATGACATTGCCTATTCCTGTCCTGAGGGGAAGCGAAGCACCTGCCAGACAGTCAAGGACCGGATTTTTTATCAGACCGTCATCTGTCATTACGATCCTGCTGCCAAAAAACATATAATTTCCGGGTTTCAGACCCGAGAGATGTGTAATGTCGGATGTAAGAATAAGCTTCCCGGGTCCTTTAACCCTGTAGAAAACCCTTATCTCTTCAGGAGTAAGATGATGACCATCGGCAATAAATGTCGTTATCAGAAGATCATTTGCCAGTTGGGGCCACAACGGGTTATTGTGCCTGTGAATCATATTTGCGCATCCGTTCCCGAGGTGGGTTGAAAGCCTGGCTCCGTTATCCACAGCCTTATTAATCTGGTCGGTCGAAGCATTTGTGTGTCCAATTGCGACTACGACTCCTTCAGAAGTACACTTTTTTATGAATTCAAAGCTCTCATCAGTTTCAGGACTTATTGTTACCTCCCTTATCTTTCCTTCTGCAGCTTCCTGATACATAGCAAACTCATCCCATGATGGTTTTCTTATAAAACCGGCAGGATGACAACCATAGTAACCGCTTTCCGGGGAGATGTAGGGGCCTTCAAGATGAAAGCCGGGTATGGAATCCTTTACCCTTTCATCGCTAAGAGAATTGGAAAGATTCTTGAAAATCCTGAGGAGATTTTCATGGCTGTTTGTTAGCACTGTCGGAAAGAACGAGGTTACGCCTTCCGCGTTAAGGGCATCCACAGCCTGTCTCATTTCGTGTATCTTGAGGTCAGTATCAGAAAAGTCAGCCCCCCTGAAGCCATTGACCTGATTGTCGAAGAGGCCAGGAGCAACTAACAGGTCAGGGTCTCCTTCGGTATGGCCCGTTTCCATAATATCCCTGATAAAGCCTCCCGATATTCTTATCCTGACAGGTTTTCCTGTTGAATAGCTGACTGCATTTATTTCACTTATATCATTCATTTTCTAATTTTTAATGATTCAAAGATGTACAATTTCCGAAGCTGAATTCAAATCCAGGAAGAGATGCCAGTCGGGATGCATTTTCAGCATAGTTGCGGGGACATCAGGGGTCAGGCCAGTGGTAAGGGTTTTATAAACCGCGTGAGCCTTAACCTTATGCGGAACAACAGAAATTATCTTTCTGCACTGCATGATCTGCCATACACTCATTGAAACAGCATTTACCGGCACCTCGGCCACTGAACCGAACCATCCTTCGTCGACCTGTTGCTTCCTGCACTGTTCATCAAGTTTTACAACTATGTATGCATCCTTTGTCTGAAAATCAGCAGGGGGATCGTTGAAAGCAATATGCCCGTTTACACCAATACCTATAATGCCCAGATCGACAGGCTTTTTTCTAATCTCTGAGGAAAGCATCTTGATCCGGTTGTCAATATCGCCCTCAACGTCGACACTATGAAATTTACTTGCGGGAACCAGATTTATGAATCTTTCAAGAAGATATTTTCTGAAACTGGCATTATGGGTTACCGGTAACCCTATGTACTCATCAAGGTGAAATACCTCCACCTTTCTCCAGTCGATATTCTCCCTGACGAGGGCCTGAAACATGTCAAACTGGGAACTCCCTGTCGAAACGACAATTCTTGCTTCACCCGACGATTCAATGACTTTATTGAGAACACCTGCGATAAGGCCTGCAGCTTTTCTGCCGGAGCTGGCAGAATCATTCGAAATATCTATTACCATTCTGTTAAAAAATATTAAAAACAACATGTGATCCGGCAATTATGGATCACCCATAAAAGTATGGCAATAATTTCAAAATTCAATTTTCTATCTTCACCAAAAAATTTTGTGATGGATAAATATCGTACGTTAGCGGTAATTGCCTTAATTGTTTTCTGCGGGAATTTCATTTCGGGCCAGAACAGCGGAGTTAACCGCGGAAAGTACAAAATTCATATTTCAAAGACAGATGAGCCCATTACCATTGACGGAATTCTTGATGAAAAGACCTGGGGATCAGCAGAAACCACCGGAAAGTTTCAACGTGTCACGCCTACTGACACGGGTTTTGCAGCAGCACGTACCGAGGTAAAATTAGCATATGACAAATCGAATATTTATGTGGGAGTGGTCTGCTGGGATCCGACACCAGGGAAAAGACCTGTTGAATCGTTACGGAGGGATTTTTCATTCATGAAGAATGACAATTTCATGATTTTTTTCGATACATACAATGACCAGACGAACGGATTTGCATTCGGAATTACGCCGGCTGGTGCCCAGACAGAAGGATTGCAGTACGAAGGCACAAAAGTACTTTACAACTGGGACATTAAATGGCGGTCGGCAGTAAAAAATTATGATGACAAATGGGTTACTGAATTCAGTATTCCTTTCAGGAGCATAAGGTACAATGGAGGAGATACGGAATGGGGTGTAAACTTCGGACGGCTTGATCTGAAGAACAACGAAAAATCGGCATGGGCACCTATGCCAAGACAGTTTCCTCATTGTTCTCTGCCATTCACCGGAACGCTAATCTGGGATAAACCAATGGAAAAAGCCGGGCTGCGGTTTTCCCTGATTCCATATGTAACCGGGAAGGTCACAAAGAATTATGAAACAGATGGTGACGCTGCATGGAAATGGAACGGAGGCATTGATGCAAAGATAATCCTTTCTACATCGCTGAACCTTGATCTTACGGTGAATCCCGATTATTCTCAGGTCGAAGTTGACAAGCAGCAGACCAACCTCGATCGCTATGAATTATTCTTCCCTGAAAAAAGGCAGTTTTTCCTTGAAAACAGCGATCTTTTTGCAAGTCTGGGTACAGAAAACGTAAGACCGTTCTTCTCAAGGAGGATCGGGCTTCAGAATCCTGTGATAGCCGGAGCACGCCTGAGCGGGAACCTCGACAAAAACTGGAGACTTGCCATTATGGATATTCAGACCGACAAAGAAGAAGATATCTATGCAGCCAATTACATGGTTGCCACGTTGCAGCGAAAAGTATTCAGCAGATCGAATGTCTCGGCTTTCGTCATCAACAAACAGGTAACAGGTGTCGGAGGGGATGATACTTTTGAGGGCAGCAAATTCAACCGCATCGCCGGCCTTGAATACAACCTGGCCAGCCCCGACAACAGGTGGACGGGCAAAACATATTACCATCAGGATTTCATTGGGAATACTGCAATCAGGAATGCTGCAGCCGCTGCCAATCTGACATATTCAACACAATACTTCACCGCATCCCTGAACCAGGCATTCACCGGTTCGGGGTACAATGCCGAGACAGGCTACATCCGAAGAAGAGGCTATTACCAGGCGAATGGTTCGGTACTGTACAAATTCTTCCCGAAAAGCAAAACACTTATAAGTCACGGACCGACATTAAAACTTGACACATATTTTAATCCATATTCATCATGGTCACTTACAGACAGGGAGGCCCAGCTCATGTACAGCTTTGATTTCCTCAACAAGAGCTCATTCTCCGTTGATTTTAAGGAAACTTATATAGAGCTTCTGGCCCCGTTTGATCCTACTAACACGGGAGGATTGAAACTTGCAGCGGGCGATGATTTTGACTGGAATGAATTCGGTGCAACTTACACCTCCGACAACAGAAGAATGTTCAATGTGGTCCTCACAGGAAGATATGGAGGTTATTACAATGGCAACAGGCTTACCCTTAACGGTGAGTTCAACTATCGTGTTCAGCCCTATGGAAGCCTTGCGCTTACAACAACTTATTACGATATTTCACTGCCTTCACCATACAACAGCGCAAAGCTTATGCTTATTGGTCCGAGATTTGATTTCACATTCACTGACAAACTGTTTTTTACCAGCTTCATACAGTATAACAACCAGATTGACAACATGAACCTCAACCTGCGTTTCCAATGGAGGTTTGCTCCGGTCTCCGACCTGTTCATAGTATATACCCAGAACAGCTTTGCACCTGACATGTTCGGGCAATTCAACGGCAATGACAGCCCTGAAAGCTTCAGTGTCAGAAACCGGGGACTTGTGGTAAAACTATCTTACTGGTTTAATTAAGAGCTAAACTTTTTCCGGAACCACATAAGGTGGCCTCGGAGGACGAGTAAGCAGGGAATTTGCTTCTTCGTCACCGATAAACCTCTCAGTTGCCGGGTCGAACCTCAACGTTCTTCCTGTCCTGTAGGCTATGTTCCCCAGATGGGCAAGCGCTGACGACAGGTGAGCAGTTTCAACCGGAGCATTCAGCAATGATTTGTCGTGGGCGCGGACCGCCTGAATGAAGTTCAGGAAATGGTCACCACCCTCTTTCCTCGAAGGACCCGGTTTATAATCCCTGCCAAGGAATGTCTGGTAGGTGTCGTAACCATTTATAACCATATAACCTTCACTGCCATAGAATATGTTCCCTACGGTTACACCCTTTTCATCATTTGTTATCCAGGGACGCACCTCGAATTCTATTATCTTCTTTTCCTTCGGATAGTAGTATGTTGAGGACAGAACCTCGGGCGTTATCTTGGCATCATTGAAGAGGAATTTTCCTCCTGCTGCTGTTATCTGTTCAGGTAAACCCACATTTAGTCCCCACATGCAGAGGTCGGTTTCGTGGACTCCCTGGTTTCCGACATCGCCGTTCCCGTAGTTCCAGGTCCAATGCCAGTTATAATGGACAATGTTACGCGAGAAAGGCTGTTTCGCGGCGGGACCGGTCCAGAGGTCATAGTCGAGCCCGTCAGGGACGGGTTCAGTGCCTTTATCACCGATGTCATCCCTCCATCTGTAACATAGTCCGCGCGCCATATAGACATTTCCGATTAAACCGTCCCTCAGATGTCTGATTGCTTCCTGAACTGCCACAGAGCTCCTGAGCTGAACGCCATGTTGAACTATCCTGTCGTATTTTGCAGCAGCTTCGACCATTTTGCGGCCTTCAAACACATTGTGAGAACCAGGTTTTTCCACATAAACATCCTTGCCTGCCTGGCATGCCCAAATAGTGGCCAACGCATGCCAGTGATTGGGCGTGGCAATACTTACGGCGTCGATCGATTTATCTTCATAAACTTTCCTGAGATCCTGTTGCTGCATGACTTTTTTCCCATATTTCTTTTCAAATTCCGCCGCCCTTTTGCCAAGAACGACAAGATCGGGATCACAAAGGCAAGCCACTTCCACATCCGGAAGGTTCATATATCCCTCGATATGAGTGGTCCCCCTTCCGTTGACGCCAAGAACCGCAACACGGACCTTATCATTGGCACCGAAAACATTCGATGGAATTATTTCAGGCATGGCAAGAAGCACAGCCGCTCCTGCAGATTTCTTCACGAAAACCCTTCTGGAGAGTGTATCTTTTTCTTTCATGAGAGTAAAATTTAGGTCAAAAATGATGAACCAGCGATATCGGATGTTAAGGTAATAAAACTGAACCGGAAAACAATCCTATCTGATCATAAAATCAAGCAAAGGGGCATCCTCAAGATATGCGACAAGATGATCATTTTTTTTCAGAGGGCCCACACCTGCAGGTGTACCGGTAAAGATCAGGTCGCCGGTCTTGAGTGTGAAAAAGCGTGATACATATGATATAATCTCATTAACGCTGAAGATCATATCTGCCGTATTGCTCTGCTGCACAACATTTCCATTAATTTCGAGCCTGAAATTCAGGTTGTTGATATCCTGAAAAGTGCTGGCAGAGATGAACCTGCCAACCGGAGCTGCCCCGTCGAAGCATTTCGATATCTCCCAGGGCAAACGGGCTTTCGATAATTTTGTCTGAAGATCACGGGCAGTAATGTCAATCCCCATCGTGACCTCGTCGTAATACCTCGGGGCAAATTTCGGCTCAATACCCTTTCCAAGCTTTGATATCCTGACAACCACCTCCGCCTCATAGTGAATCTCTGAAGAAAAGTCGGGAAGGAAGAAAGGTTTGTTGTTTTTAAGGATAGCTGAATCAGGTTTCAGAAATACGACCGGCTCATCGGGGAACGGCCTTCCCATTTCCATGGCATGACGTTTGTAATTAAGTCCTATGCAAATGATTTTCATATTACGAATGTTACTGTCCGAATGACCTGAGTTTTATCTCCGTGAGGATCTTCTTTGTATAAAGGGGAAAATCCCCGTTCATCATCCATGAATAATATGAGGGATCTTCAGTAAAGACTTTTTCAACTGACTTGCCCTTGTGTTTTCCGAAATTAAAGATCTCAACGCCGTTTTCATCATATATTATGCGTCCGGCAAAATCAACATTATTGTTGAATGTGCTGAACTCGGCAAGTTTCTCAACATCATTTTCCAGATCGTCATACCTGTCGAGCTGGGCTTTAAGGACATCATAGGTTGCCTGGGTATCGGCCATTGAACTATGTGCATTCTCAAGTTCTTTTTTACAGTAAAACTGATAAGCAGCTGCCAGCGTACGCTGTTCCTTTTTATGGAAAATCACCTGTACGTCTATATATTTCCTTTTCAGGAAATTGAAATCCATGTTGATCCGGAGGAATTCCTCTGCAAGAACAGGAATGTCGAACTTGATGGCGTTGTATCCGGCAAGGTCAGTTCCTTCGAGAAATGCAATAAGTTTCTTTGCAATTCCCCTGAATGTGGGTGAATCTGCAACATCGGCATCCGTAATACCGTGTATTGCAGTCGATTTGGGAGGTATGGGCATTTCAGGATTTATTCTGGTGCTCATCCACTCCTGCATGCCTCCCGGATATATTTTCAGGATTGAAATTTCCACAATCCTGTCAGTCGAAACATTTATCCCGGTTGTTTCGAGATCGAGGAAGGCTAACGGACGTCGTAAATTCAGTTCCAAGTATCAGGCATTTATCATCATTGGCATCAGCAGCATGAGAAGGTCTTCCGACTCATTCTCAGTTTCGCCGGGAAGAAATAAACCAGCTCTTGTGGGGTCGGCAAGTTCAATCATAACATCCTGCGATCCAATGTTTGAGAGTATTTCAAGGAGGAATACAGATTTGAACCCTATCTCCATATCATCACCCTGATACTGGCATTTGATCTTTTCATAGGCTGAAATTGAAAAATCAATGTCCTGTGCCGAAACCATGGCCTGGTTTCCCTTAAGCTGAAGTTTTACCAGATTGCTTGCCTGGTTAGAAAAGACAGACACTCTTTTTAACGTATTATAAAATTCCACCCTGTCGATGGTGATCTTCCGGGGATTGTTTTTAGGTATTACCGAGTTGTAATTGGGGTAATTACCCTCCACGAGCCTGCATACAACCTTATAGTCGTTCAGGTTGAAAAAGGCATTCTTATCATCATATTCAACGGTGACAGGCCCCGACTCCCTCGGAAGGATGTTTTTAAGGAGCGATGCCGGTTTTTTTGGAAGTATGAATGAGGAATTATCATCAGCATGTGCATCCGTCCTTTGATACCTTACAAGTTTATGTGCATCTGATGCAACAAAAGTAATCTTGTCGGTTGAGGCTTCAACGAAAATACCGCCCATAACAGGCCGGAGCTCATCATCAGCCGTAGCAAAAAGCGTCTTATTGATTCCTGAAAGAAGAACATCAGCATTGATGACAAAGGAGAATCTCTTATCCTTCTTAATAGCAGGCAGAGCGGGAAAATCCACTCCATTCTGTCCTACAATGTTGAATTTACCATTTTCAGATGTAATTACAACGGCAAGTGTATCCAGACTTATGTCAAAGGCCAATGGCTGAACCGAGAACTCTTTCAGGGTATCAAGCAGTATTCTTGCCGGAAGTGCTATTATCCCGTCGCCATCTGCATTTTCAAGCTTCATCCTTGTGATCAGGGTTGATTCCAGATCGGATGCTGTTATTTCAAGATCATTGCCTGAAAGGTTAAAAAGAAAATTGTCAAGAATAGGCAGAGTGTTCTTTGAACTTATCACTCTGCTGATGGCCTGTAAATGACCTAGTAGTTCTGTACTGGATACAACAAATTTCATTTTATATCTTTTTTATAATTTTCCAAAGTTTGCGATACTCACATAACTATCAGTGGATAAACCGGTTAAGACTTTATTTATCCCGTTTTACCGACTATCAATATTACAAAAAAAACATTTAACCTCAAATAAAATAAAGTTGGTATCAGCAATATTAAGTAAAGAGACAGATGCTGAAAACTCTTACTATTCTTTTCCCGTCCTTTTTCCGTATGGGGAAGGAGCCTGGTCATTCCACTCCGGGGGAACCGGGTAAGCGTGCCTGTTATCATCAAACAAAGAAAGCTGAAGGCTGACATTGTGTCAAAATATTCCGGTTAAATAATATTTATTGCTGATACTCATTTTTTAAATATTACTGCCCGAAAAAATAGGAACGTTTTTTCAGAAGGGGATCGATGTCGACGTACCTTACTATGCAAAGTTTCGCATTATCGTCAAGGCGTGCCCAAAGCCTGTCTGTATCTTTTTCCGGTGTCCCGTTTTTTACTGAAGTTCGTTCCCAAAGAACAAGCTGAACGAGCCCCGTGTCTGATCTCTTAACAATTATCCTGTACAGAGGTTCGGAATCCATTATTTTCCCGACCTGTTCATCATCAAGATCCAAGGCCCACGATTCAAACGGAACATGGGTAAAATATGACAAATATCTTCTGACCAGAGAAGTGTCCCAGCCGGTCAATTCCCCGGAATTTCCCAAAAGTCTTAATTTCCTGTCATTAGCAATAATACTGAAGGATGATTCCGGATCAGAGTTGTTTTCAAGAGTTACTGAAGAAATTTCAGACGGCAGCAGGTTAAAAGCGGTATATGGCTGCCAGAAAAGTGCATTCAGTGTAAATGCTGATCCGATTTCAACTTCCCTGCCGGGAACATATACTATAAACGGTTTTGACTTTTCGCTGATCTTCATGATATTTCCAAAAGCATTTGATGCAGTTTTGTATACAAGAAAAGATTTCAGGGTTCTGCCCTTACCTGTCACCTTCACCTTTACAGGCTTTATCCCCTTGTCGGTTATCTCTGTCTTAAACAGCTCGGGAGATACAGGAGACTTGATCGCCATCTCTTTCAGGATTGTCAGAATAAAATCGATGCTTCCCTTGCGGGCTTCATATTTACCGTTAACAAACCAGTTGCCGTCATTGCTGCGTAATGAAAGGGTTGAACTTCCATCGTTGAATTCAATGCCGGTTATTGCTTTGTCGGAAACCGTTGCAAAAGAAGTATTGCCTCCTCCAAACGGTGACCTTTCCCTGAAAAGCAGGATGATGATTACTGATGCCACAATGGCAAATGCAGCAAGCCGGGCAGTTTTTATCTTCATGGTCAGAATCTTGTATATTTTCTCCTGCGAAGAAAATTATAGATTAATCCGGCAATTACTACGGCAAGTGCAGGTCCCGCTATATTTATTATCTGCCACAAAAGCCTTTCATCCCTTGCTGCCTTTTTGTTGAGGAGTCTCAGCTTGAGTTCTCTTGATCTCAGCTCCATTATACCTTTATAGTCAACAAGATAATTGAGGCAATTAATAAGAAAATCCCTGTTCCCATACATCTCGCCGGTATAACGGTCGAGGCCAAGAGTCTGAGGAATCTCGGCGCCCCCCTCTCTTCTGATTTCATTGCGGATTATATCTCCGTCGGCAACCACTATCATTTTTGTATCCTCACTTATATCTCTGACCCTGAATCCCGGATCCTTCACAAAACTGTCAGTCATCCGGTTTCTGAAAGCAGACGGAAATTTACCTTCGAGCAGCACAGCGACCGGAAGGCTTCCTTTGTTGAACACCCGTTCGTCGGGAGTTATCTCGGCTTCTTTCAGACTAATCATAAATGGAGGAGCAAGTGTCCGTGTGAAAGGAGAGGTTGAGAGAAGCACTGTTTTTCTTATTGAAGGATCAAGGCCCACCGTGTCGATGAAATTGGTAAACTGACCTCTGACCTTATTAAGGCTTCTTGTGACCGGGCTGCCCTGATCAGGAGAAAGCCTGGGAAAATACATCCATGGTACAGTCACCGGCTGCTGCCTTACACCGCCGGTCGACATAATGAGTCTGATAAGTGCACAATCAAGATCCTGAACAATGACCGGATTTACCCTTGCTCCATATCTGAAGAGCTGATCTTCGAGGTTCAGCGGCCTGTAAAGTGCAGCAGTCTGACCATAAACCAGGCTGTCGGCATTGACATTTACCTCATCGATGAGCCACAATACCTTTCCCCCGTTCATAACATACTGGTCAATGACAAACTTGTCGTTCTCATTGAATTCCTTTTCAGGGCCCGCAATTACAACAGCAGCATACTTGTCGAGGATGCCTGGATTGCCTCCTATTACACCCCTGTCAACGGTAAAGAATTTAGTAAGACTGATGGTAAGGTCGGCGACTCCTGCCTCAGGGATTTCGCCATGTCCCTCAATAAAGGCAACCCTGTAAACAGTATCAGAGCTTAAGGTTGCAATAGGCTGTATCATTTCATATTCAAGGCCCTCTGTCGAATGCAGGAGGTTCTCTTCAGCGCTCAGTGAAGGATTGTTTTTAAGAAAATTCACCGGAACCTCAACCCCATTGTAATTTACTATCATTCCGGGAAATACAATTTTCTGGCTTGACCCGCCTTCAGAATCACCGGCCTGTATCTCAACCGGGTTCAATCCTTTGACAATCAGCGACTGATACAGGGCATCCCTTTGTTTTGAATCATTCCCTTCAGACGGGTTTATGAAATCAAAGTCTATTCTTTTGTGTGATGCGATCCTGAATTCCTCAAGCATTTCCTTTACCGATCGTTTGAGTTTTTTGAACGGGATGGGCATTTCCCCGTCGAGATAAACCTGGATAAAAATATCGTTCTTAACTTCTTCAAGAACTTTCCGGGTAGGCCCTGAAAGTGTATATCTTTTGTCCTCCGTAAGATCGAGCCTTATCCTCAAAAATGAACCTGCAATCACGGCGATTATGATCACTGTCACAGTCATTCCAAACTGAAACCAGCTCTTTGCCTTTATATTTTTCGTTCCACTTTCAGATTTCATTTCTCAGCTGGTTTTTCTCCATTTTCTGGATAGAAGGACAAGACGAGTCGCTTCGTTGAAAATTATGACGACGGCGATAAAATACAGAATATCCCTCAGGTCAATTACTCCCCTGCTTATTGACTTATAGTGTTCATTTATCCCGAGCCCTATGATAAACTCATCAATTTTCTTAAGTCCCGGAAGATATGCAACCGAGTCAAATCCAATAAAAAGGAAAAAGGAAACAAGCACCGCAATAATGAACGAAATTACCTGGTTATCAGTCAGGGAGGATGCGAAAAGCCCGGCTGAGGCATAAACTGCGGCCAGAAAAAATAAACCCGTAAACGCCCCGAGAGTCCCTCCTTTATCGATATTCCCGGGTATTTCACCAAGAAGGTAAACCGATGCATAGTATATTACTCCTGGAATAAGAGCGAGCAAAACAAGGACGACAGAAGCAAAATATTTGCCATAAACAATTCCGCGTTCAGTTACGGGCTTTGAATAGATCAGTTCGAGCGTGCCCAACCGTTTTTCTTCAGCTATCATTCTCATTGTCACCGCAGGAACGAGAAAAAGGAAGATCCACGGAGAAAGGAAAAACAATGTTTCAAGGCTGGCATAGCCGCTGTCGAGTATGTTCCATTCCCCCGGGAAAACCCACATAAACAGGGAGTTAATCAGTAAGAACACAATTATCACAATATATCCCGTAAGGCTGCTGAAAAAGCCTGATATTTCTTTTGTCAGGATGGCAAGCATAAAAATGTATTATTCATGGCAAAAATACTTAAACGAAGCAAGAAAGATATTTCCATTAAAAATCGTTTTTAACAATTTTTGCATATCTGATATCTGTAATTATTACACCGGGATAATAAAATCCTATTATCTCCCTGAATTTAAATCCCCTTGAAGCCATTACCATGGCTCCTTCCTGGCAAAGTCCAACTCCATGGCCGTAACCTCTTCCTTTAAGAACAATTCTATCTTCTTCCTGCTCAACGGAAAAAAAAGTTGATTTTAGGTTCAGGTCATTTCTTATCCTGGTAAATGGGATACTGAACGATCCGATGACATAGTCATTCTGCCTTGTAACCTGAGAAAAGCTGTAAGAGACTTTTTGATTTTTCCCCGGATTAAAACCAGCCTTTTTCAGATATGCCGTCCATTCCGCCAGCGGGATAGTTTTTCTCCAGGTCGCATTTGGAGAGTGCAGGCAATATGGATCTATCACCTTCCTAACATGAGAATGGGACGAGAGCCAAACGTTATCTGCCGTGGATGTCTCGCCTCCGCAGTTTGAATGAAAGGCTGAGATAATAAGATTGCTGTCGGGATCAAGTGCAACGAGTCCTTTGGTGTCGAGGGCAGCCTTATTTATGGCCTGGTCGGTTGTTGTCCCGCTGAATGCCTGGCAATGTGTCCCGTCACACATGTTGTAATTGTCAATGAGATGACGGCTGAAATGTTTATACAGGAAAGTTCTGGCCAGGACCGCCTGCGATTTAAGATATTCAGAGTTTCTCCCCGTGCCTCCCTCAGTTCTGACCACGCCTGCAATATATTTCTCAATATCACAGATATTTATAAATACCATGATACCCAGATCTGAATGCACCAGGAGATTGCCGCTGTAGGTTCTCCGGAGTTGTGTATTATCGTTCAGCCTGAGCATGAAAGCACAATCGTCTGTTAATTCTTTCACAATCAGCGAATCACATAAAAAGCTTTTCTCCTGTAAGGTTTTCACTGCGATTTTGTTCTGATACCTGGCAAATATTACCGGATCTCCTTCTGATATCTGCACTGGTTTACCGTCAAAAACATCAATTTCATACTTACCCCGGGCAACTGAAAAAACGACTGAAGAAGGGTTCTGGCCGGCAAATACTCTAACCCTGACCTGACCTGATGCCGGTAAAATCAATGCAAACAGAAGAAGTACTATCATGCCGGGTCTTTCTGACATACTCTGTTTATGTTAACCTGACGGGTTTTTACATTGCTTTATCATATCTTCTGCCACTCTTCCGGAAGCGCCTTCCGGGCCAAGGATATCCCTTAACCGTCTGTAATCCTCAATCATTTTCAGGCGGTTTTTTCCTCCGGGCAATATTGAACTGAGTTCCCTGCAAAGGTTTCTTTCATTAAGTGAATACTGCACAAGTTCGCAGACTACCCCGGAACCTGCAATTAGGTTCACGAGTGATATGTATTTTACCTTGATAACCATCCATGCTATCAGCATCGACACGAAATCGCCCCTGTAGCAGACCACCTGGGGGATACCGAACAAGGCTGTTTCGAGTGTGGCGGTCCCCGATGTGACTAGTGCAGCATCAGAAACTGACAGTATCTCATAGGTTCTGTCCTTTATCAGTCTTACGCGTGCGTTGCCTATGACAGCCCGGTAGAGGTCATCCGGAAGATTCCTTACACCGGCCACCACAAACTGATGATCCGGGAAATGTTCAACCATCTCAAGCATTTTTGGCAATACCCGCCTGACCTCACTCTTCCTGCTTCCCGCCAGAAGTGCAATAACCGGTCCGTCACCGATACCGAGTGACGAGCGTATTTCCTGAGCCGGAGGAAGACTCCTGAGTTTCTTTTCCGTCTCATCAAGGAGAGGATTTCCCCTGTATTCAACCTCAATTCCATGCTTTCTGTAAAATTCCACTTCAAAAGGGAATATGATGTACATCCTGTCGACATACTTTCTTACAAGCTCAACTCTTCTCTCGTTCCATGCCCATATCTTGGGCGAAATATAATAGAACACCCTGAAACCCTTAGTATGAGCAAACCTGGCTATCCTGAAATTGAAGCCCGGATAGTCGATAAGAATTACAACATCAGGATTGAATTCTTTGATTTGTTCCCTGCAGAGTAAGAGGTTACGTGATATGGATCCAAGATTCTTTGCCACCTCCACAAAACCCATGTAAGCAATACTTTTATAATGCATCATGAGCCTGGCACCGGCTGCTTCCATCATATCGCCACCCCAGCATCTGATTTCGCAGGCTTCATCTTTTTTTCGTAATTCCGCAATAAGATTTGACCCGTGAAGATCTCCCGACTGTTCACCTGCAACAATGAAATACTTCATAAAAGAAATTTTAAAGCAAAGACCACTATCGCCCAGAAAATCGTGATTCCGAGAACCCCTCTTGTCGCACGGAGCATATCGAGCCTGTTAAACAAAAGAAACAGAAAGATATTCGGGAAGACGCAAAGCGAAATAATATGTGTAACTATGTCGGCCCTGACAAGTCGTTCGATATAGCCTGCAACAGACTTATCACCTGATGAAAAGAAATAAACACAGAATGCGATAATGACGGGGATCAGAAAACCAGCTGCCGCTCCCAACCCTATTCTGTCGTATTTTTCGGGAATTATCATTCTGAGAATTGCTCCTTCAGGCTTGAGATATACCAGTGGGCAGTCATATCAACAGATACCGGAACTACTGAAACATAGCCGTTTGCAAGCGCCCATTCATCAGTATCCACCGCATCAGGTTCCTGGTTCCGGAACATTCCTGTAAGCCAGTAATATGTCTTCCCCATCGGGTCTTTACGCTTTTCAAATTCCTCCTTCCAGTTACCTTTGGCCTGACGACAGACCCTGATCCCTTTGATTTCATTTTCAGGTACCGAAGGAATGTTTACATTCAGGCATATCCCTTTCGGCAGGGATTGGGAAGTGAGCTTTTGCATCACCAGGCGGATGTATTTCCTGCAAATTGAAAAATCAGCATTCCGGGAAAAATCATTCAGCGAGAATCCCACGGAATCAATCCCGTAAAGGCATCCTTCAATAGCGGCAGCCATGGTGCCTGAATACAGAACGCTTACAGAAGCATTTGCACCATGATTGATACCTGAAACAACCCAATCGGGCATTCTCTCAAGAAGTTGGTTCACAGCCAGTTTTACACTATCTGTCGGAGTCCCGTTACATGCATACACCCTTCTGCGATCAGTCTCCTCGAGAAGCTTAACCCTAAGTGGTGTCTTTACTGTAAGAGCCTGTGACATGCCCGACATGCTTTCGAGTGTTGATACAAGAACAACCTTCCCGAATTCTTCCATCACCTCCATAAGTGTCTTAAGACCTGAGGCATATAGTCCATCATCGTTTGTCAGCAGGATAAGCCTGTCGTTCTGTTCGATAGTCATAAATTTTGTTGTTTAAGGTACAAAGATAGAGAAATCCCCTTTCGCTGAGATAAATTGTTTACTTTTGCAATCTTGATATTTTATTTAAAAGTTTATATGAAGATTTCATACAACTGGATAAAAGATTACCTTAAAATAGATCTTGATCCTCATCAGCTCTCTTCCCTTCTGACAGGCATTGGCCTGGAGGTTGAAGGAATGGAAGAATGGGAATCTGTTAAGGGTGGCATGAAAGGAGTTGTTGTCGGAGAGGTTCTTACCTGTAGAAAGCATCCTGATGCAGATAAGCTCTCCGTAACCACCGTTGATATCGGGACAGGAGAACCCCTGCAGATTGTGTGCGGCGCACCCAATGTGGCTGCAGGCCAGAAAGTAGCTGTTGCCACAGTTGGTTCAATGGTATTCAGCGGAGATGAAACGTTCACCATAAAGAAATCCAAAATAAGGGGAGAATTATCCGAAGGCATGATCTGCGCCGAAGATGAGCTTGGCCTGGGGACAGATCATCAGGGGATAATTGTGCTTAACGGAAATGCTGTTCCCGGGACGCCTGCGGCTGAATATTTCGGAATTGAACATGACACGGTTTTTGAAATAGGCCTTACACCAAACAGGATAGACAGCGGATCGCACTTTGGTGTGGCAAGGGATGTTGCTGCATATCTGAGCCTTAACCACGGCAAGGATTTCAAGGCAGAAAAACCTTCACTCGAGAATTTTAAAATTGACGATAGAAGCAATGTTCTCGAAGTAATCGTTGAGAACACTGCGGCCTGCCCCAGATACTCAGGCATCACCATAAGCGATGTGAAAATTGCTGAATCACCGGAATGGCTGAAAAACAGGCTTAAAGCAATCGGACTTAATCCGATCAGCAATGTGGTGGATATCACCAACTTTGTCCAGCATGAAATAGGCCAGCCGCTGCATGCCTTTGATGCAGACAGGATAACCGGCAGGAAAGTCATAGTCAGGAACCTGCCCGATAAAAGCAAGTTTGTCACCCTTGATGAAACTGAAAGAAGCCTTTCCTCACGCGACCTTATGATATGCAATACTGAAGAAGGCATGTGTATCGCAGGAGTGTTCGGAGGCATAAAATCGGGAGTGACAAATTCAACAAAGAACATATTTCTTGAAAGCGCGCATTTCAATCCGGTCTCCATAAGGAAAACATCCAAAAGACACGGACTTCAAACAGATGCGTCTTTCAGATTCGAAAGGGGCACCGATCCGAATATCACCATCTGGGCACTTAAAAGGGCCGCAATGCTGATGAAGGAGATTGCAGGAGGCAGGATAAGCTCGGATATTATCGATATATATCCTGAGCCTGTTGAAAATGAAAAGGTCGCGATAAGTTATCATAATGTCGACAGGCTTATCGGAAAACATATAGATAAAGAGACTGTCAGGAAGATATTGGGATTGCTGGATATTTTAATTCTGAAGGAAGACAGTGACGCGTTGCTTCTGGAGATCCCCGCCTACAGGGTGGATGTAAAGCAGGAGGCCGATGTCATCGAAGAAATTCTGAGGATCTATGGTTATAATAATGTAGAGATCAGCGATCATGTCAATTCGACACTTAATTATGTCGGTAAACCCGACAAAGAAAACGTTGTGAATATCATTTCTGACCTCCTTTCGGCAAACGGTTTTGCAGAGATAATGTGTAATTCACTTGTTCCGGCAGCATGGTTCGAAAATAATGATGACTTCAGTTCCGGACAGCTTGTGATGCTTGCCAACCCTTTGAGTTCCGATCTGAATGCCATGCGGCAGTCTCTTCTTTTCGGAGGGCTCAGCTCAATTAAATGGAATATCAACAGGCAATGCCGCGATCTCAGGCTTTATGAATTCGGCAATTGTTATTTCAGGATCTCTGCAGAAAAGAAGGTTCCCGAGGTGAACGATTACAGTGAAAGGTACTTCCTCGATCTTTTCATGACGGGAAAACCTTCAAAGGAGAACTGGAACAACAAGGCTGGTCAGACCGACTTTTACCATATCAAATCTGCCACGGAGATGATCTTTGCCCGGCTCGGTATAAGCACATCTGCCCTGATGAACGGAGAGAGCACAAAAAAATATTTTGCCGAATCGGTTACATACCTTCACAATAATCATCTTATCGCGGAAACCGGAAGGATATCCAGAAGCTATCTTGCAAAATTCGACATTGACCAGGATGTTTTTTACAGCCACATCGACTGGGATCATGTGCTAAAAATGATCAGTGGCAATTCCATTTCATACAGGGAGCTTCCGAAATTCCCGTCAGTAAGACGCGATCTTGCACTTCTTTTAGATAAGAATGTAAAATTCGGCCAGATAAGGGAAATCGCGTTCAGGATCGAAAAGAATGTACTTCGCGAAGTCGGGCTGTTCGACGTGTACGAGAATGAAAGCCTTGGGCATGACAAAAAATCATATGCAGTTTATTTCATTCTCCGTGACGACCAGAGAACGATGACCGACAAAAATATTGACAGGGTGATGAATAATCTGATCAGAGCATTCGAAACAGAACTGAATGCGAAGATCAGAAAGTAATATAAAAGAGCCTTTTTCCAATCCTCATCGCGGCTTTACCATATGAACAGATTTGTCAGAAAAGCAGGCGATTACTTTTCACTTGTCAGGTTCAGCCATACTGTATTTGCAATGCCCTTTGCACTGATAGGATTTTCACTTGCAGTGACTAAAACTGAAAATGCATTCAGTATCAGGCTGTTGTTACTTATCATACTGTGCATGATCTTTGCAAGAAATGCTGCAATGGGATTCAACCGGTTGGCCGACAGGAAATTTGACGCTTTAAATCCGAGAACAAAAGAAAGAGAGATACCATCGGGAAAAATCGGCACGGGCTCTGCTGCCGTGTTTGTAATAGTCAATGCTCTGCTGTTTGTGATAACGACTGCCTTTATTAATAATCTCACTCTCATCCTTTCACCTGTTGCACTTGCCGTAATACTCGGTTACAGCCTTACAAAACGGTTCACGAGTCTTTGCCATTTCATACTGGGTCTTGGATTAAGCCTTGCTCCAATTGGTGCATATATATCGGTAACTGGCAGGTTTGATCTTTTGCCATTGGTGTATTCATTTATGGTTCTCACCTGGTCGACAGGTTTTGATATAATTTATGCCCTTCAGGATGATAAATTTGACAGGGATAACAATTTGCATTCAATTCCATCTTCGTCAGGAAGGAAAAAAGCCCTTGCCATTTCTGTCGCGGTACATTTACTGACATTTTCGCTTATTATAATTGCCGGGATCAATGGACACGGCAATCTTCTCTACTGGACCGGGGCCGCACTATTTACAGCATTGCTGATCTGGCAGCACCTGATTGTCACGCCTGACGACCTCAGCAGGGTAACGGTCGCCTTTCAGACCACCAATGGCATTGCCAGCGTTTTCTACGCTGCATTTGTTATTCTTGACATGGTGATCTTTTAGATTTCTTTTCCTGATGTTTTTTTTGTTTCTTGGTACCTGAAAACTTGTTTCCTGATGGCTCAGATAATTATAAAAGAAGTTCTCACAAGAAGAGATCTTCGCGAATTTATTTACCTTCCCGCCAGAGTACATGAGAATGATCCCTGCTGGCTGCCTCCGATCTACAATGATGAATGGCTTCTCTTCAACAGGAAAAAGAACAGATCCTACAAATATGCTGATGCCGTATTCTATCTCGCCTGTAAGGATAACAAGGTTGTTGGAAGGATAATGGGCCTTGTCAACAACAGGTACAATTCAATAAAAAAGGAAAGGAACGGCAGGTTCTGTTTCATGGAGGCCATCAATGACATTGAGGTTGTTCGTGCACTTCTTGATAAAGTCGAACAATGGGTAAAAGACAAAGGGATGGTTAAAATCGTAGGACCCCTGGGATTTTCAGACAAGGATCCTCAGGGATTTCAAATTGAAGGATTTGAATATCCCTATCTCTTTACTGCCGCCACAAACTCTCAATACCTGCCTGCAATGATGGAATCGCTGGGCTATTACAAGGAGGTTGATCTCGTGAATTACAACATTCCCATGCCCGATCCGGTACCGTCACTTTATCTGAAAGCTTTTGACAGGTTTTCGAAGAGTGGTGAATTCAAAATAATTGAATTCCGTTCAAAGAAGGAAATTAAGCCTTTTATAATACCCATACTCGAGCTGATGAACCAGACCTTTAGCGACATCTATGGTTTTGTTCCCCTCAATGACCCTGAGAAACAGGAATTTGCCAGCAGGTATCTACCCATACTCGATCCCGAGTTTGTCAAGGTTGTCAGCAGAGGTGATCAGTATGTCGGCTTTGTCGTTGCCCTTCCCGACCTTTCAAAAGGAATTATTGCAGCAAAGGGAAAACTATTCCCATTCGGCCTTTTCAGGATACTGAGCGCCATGAAAAAATCGAAGAAGCTGATGCTTATGCTCGGGGGAATAAGAAAGGATTGCCGTGGACAAGGAATCGATGTGCTTATGGCTATTAAAATGCTTGAATCGGCCAGAAAAAGGCAAATGACACTCATCGACAGCCATCTCATTCTCGAGAACAATTTGAGGATGAGAGCTGAATGCGACAGGCTCGATGGTAAAATAGTAAAGCGGTTCAGGATATATCAGAAACAGCTCTAGAACCTGAACACAAACGACAGCCCCAGGAGTTCCTTGAACTGAACCCTTGCTGTTTTCTTTTGCAGACCGTCGGGCCCGATTACCGGATTCTTTTCCTTATCCAGAACCACAGTTTTGGTGTCGTCATCAAAAATAAGATGGGTGTTTAGTCTTAATTCAGTGAACCAGTTCAGGCGGGCCTGAAGGATCATCTCCCAGTCGACATCAATATTCAGCGGGTTGTTGATATAATTTGTAAAGAGCTGCAACCTGTTTGTGACCGACACTGTTTTCAAAGGCTTGAACTCATTTGATATCAGGAAACTTGCCCCGGGCTCATGCTTTGATCTCCTGTCTTTGGCTATACCATATTTCACCTGATCAATATGAGCGGTATCCGAAACATACGTGAGCTTGTAGGAAAACGGCGAGAAGTTTATGGAGGTCACTTTGTTTGGCTTGTAATCAAGCCCGATACCAAGAGTGAGTATTGCAGGGTTGACAAATTTGGAAACAAGTATTGAAGTATCCCGGTCAGTGCCGTTGAGCTTATATTTGGAATAATTATAGCCTTTCCCAATCTGGGTTTTGAACAGCATTATGCCGCTGAAATCAAATTTCCCGAAAGCCTTATGGTTTATTTTGGAGTTGGTCTCCAGCAGATCAACGTTCTTCCTTAACTTTTCATCCCCTGATTTTATCAAACCATATTTCAGCCTGACAAAATTATTTGACGACAAAAGCATCGGTTTATTATTATAATCGGCATACCACGTAACATCGAGTGTGGTTGAAATATTGCTTTCGCCTCCCTTTACCCAGTTTGAAAGCATACCCTGGTTGAGCGTAAATGAAGTTTCGGTGCGGTCGGTCCAATACTTCGACTTGGTTATTATTTTCCCGATCTTGACAAGGTTCTTGTTATCCTGTGGCTCATAGTTTATGCTTGCCTGTGAAACATTTTCCTGCCTCATAGGCCGCCTGAAATTTACTCCATGTTCAAGATAAAGGCTTATCGTGTCCCTCTTCGGATTTCCTATCCAGACTGTCACAGAGTCGTTGAGATCATTCTTAAGCCAGAAACGTGTCATCTGATCCGACGTGGAATTCAGCCAGATTGAATATGTCCTGTTGGTGGTACCGGTGAACGTCAGAAGACTCGAATCACGGGCCTCAAGATAATCAAGGAGTACTCCTATGGCAGATCTGATTGAATCATTGCTAATGAGAAAGGCCGGCTGAATTGAGTCTGAAGGGATGTTTTTTATAAGATTTTCAGCCTTTGCTGCTGTATCGGGCGGTATCGAAGCAGAAACCGGCACCTCAATATTTTGCTTTATGCCTGGTGGTGTAATCGTATCCGTAATGAATTTTTCAAGGATCTTTCTGGTTGAATCATAAGGAGGATTGGAAGCTTCAAGAATCAGGTGCCTGATGGCTGAACTGATTTGTTTGTCGCCATTACCCGATACCCTTGTCTGAAAGTTGTTCTTCAGATAGTCAATTGCCTGTTTACGCGTCATTATTATCTGCTTGCCCGTGAGAGTGTCCCTGTTGTTTAGCAGGGCAGCCAAAACAGAATCGCCGGCAGCGTATGCTGTATCGACCTCATTACCTGTGATTTGTCCAAAAACCTGAAAACCTGATAAAAAGAAACAAAGAATGAGTAGAAATTTTCCTCTCATAATCATCCAATTTTTATTTGCTGCGATATTGCATAAATATAACTCATAACGTTAAATTTCCTGCTGACATATAAAATTTAACATTTTTTATTAATTATGCACCGGAAATATTTTTTGTTGCCCTGCTGGCTTAATTTTGCCGGCGACATAAAATATTTGAGAATTCCATGCCGGTTTAACGGTCATACTAAATGGAAAACAGGTAAATTGCTAAATAAGATGATAAGATGATAATTTTTTACTTCAGATAATAACCCGACCAGATATGATAAAATCAATGACCGGCTATGGTAAAGCCATTGCTGAAACCCAGCAGAAGAAAATCACGATCGAAATAAAATCCCTGAACTCTAAGCAGCTTGACCTTAATACAAAGCTTCCATGGCTTTACAAGGAGAAAGAACCCGAAATCAGGAATATCATAAGCCAGAAACTCGACAGGGGAAAGATAGATCTTTCAATTTATTTCGATATCCTTGAGGACGAAGGCATTCCGATCATAAACAAAGCCATAGTCAGGAACTATTACAACCAGCTCAGGGAAATCGCATCAGAGCTGAGCCTGAACATAGACGACCAGATCCTTTCAGTAATCATGAAACTTCCTGATGCACTGAAAACTGAAAAGCCAGAGCTCCCTGATTCGGAATGGGAAATTGTTAAATCACAGCTTCTGGAATCGATAAACGCGCTTGATATTTACAGGATTGAAGAAGGCAAATCCATTGAAGCCGATCTCAGAAAACGTATTGGCGGGATCCTTGAATCGTTAAGGGTAATTGAAACTTTCGAGCCCGGAAGGATAGAAAGAGTAAGGGAAAAACTTCTTTCGATACTTAAGGAAAACAACGGGACCGAAAACCTTGACAAGAACCGCTTTGAACAGGAACTTATTTTCTACCTCGAGAAATATGATATCAACGAGGAAAAGGTAAGGCTGCTCAAGCATTGTGAATATTTCAACGAGACCATCGATTCACCATCGCCCAATGGTAAGGTCCTTAGCTTTATAGCACAGGAAATCGGCCGTGAGATCAACACAATAGGGTCAAAGGCAAACGACGCTTCCATACAGAAACTGGTTGTAATGATGAAAGATGAACTGGAAAAAATTAAGGAGCAGACTAATAACATTCTTTAATCAGGATCTTGGCACTATTGCAATATGGAAGGTAAACTTGTGATAATATCTGCCCCGTCGGGAGCAGGGAAAACAACTATTGTAAGGCATCTGCTCCGGAATGACGACAGGCTGGAGTTTTCGATTTCGGCTACAACAAGGAAGCCAAGGATAACCGAAACAAACGGCATCGAATATTACTTCATGACAGTTGAGGAATTCAGAAAAAAGATTCGGAACGACAGCTTCGTTGAATGGGAAGAGGTTTATAAGGATCATTACTACGGGACGCTGAAGAGCGAAATTGAAAGAATCTGGTCTGCCGGAAGAGCGGCTCTTTTCGATGTGGATGTAAAGGGAGGAATAAATCTTAAAAAGATCTTTTCAGGTCAGGCTGTTTCAATTTTCATAATGCCCCCGTCAGTTGAAGAACTTGAAAAACGGCTCAATACAAGGGCAACAGATAGTCCCGAAAAAATCAGGATGAGGGTTGAAAAGGCAAAGGAAGAAATAAAGCTGGCGGAAAGATTTGATTACATTGTTGTAAATGACATCCTGGAAAAAGCACAGGATGAGACTCTACGGATTGTCAACGATTTCCTTGTTTCCTGAAAACACATGGCCAGTTCATGCTTAATCAATGAAATTCCGGAAAAAAGAAAAATAAAACATGGTAAAAATCGGTCTCTTCTTTGGATCATTTAATCCGATACATATCGGACATATGGCAATTGCAGGATATATGAAAGAGTTCACCGACCTCGATGAAGTCTGGTTCGTTGTCAGCCCTCTAAATCCCCTGAAAAAGAAGGAGACACTTCTTGCCGACCGCCATCGGCTTTATCTCGTTGAACTCGCCACAGGCGATAACGATGCCATCAGACCATCGGATATTGAATTCGGGCATAAGGCGCCGTCATATACAGTAGATACAATGGCAAGGCTGACGGAAAAATACCCTAATCATAAATTTGTCCTTGTTATGGGCGAGGACAACCTTTATACTCTGCATAAATGGAAAAACGCGGTGGAGCTTGTAAGCCGTTTCCCTATATATGTTTATCCGCGGCCGAATATTGTTAAAAAGGAGAATCCCCAACTTGATGAGATCCTGTCCAGGGCCTCCGTCAGAGTGGTTAAGGCTCCCCTTATGGAGATATCCGGAACCTTCATCAGAAACGGTATCAGCAAAGGGAAAAACATGTCGTACTTTCTGCATCCGGCGGTCTGGAAATATATTGAGGAAATGCATTTCTACGAAAAGTAGGAATATTTCATGATGTTCCAGGAAACTGAGAATTCAGCCCGAAAAGTCGCAGAACTGAAACAAACCCGGTAAAGCAGCTGGCTTAGGAGCAAGGCTTTAGCTTGTCAGTTATTTGACCTTGTTTGCTTTGCGGTTATATGTGACCTGCTTTTGGAACAGTCGCGTAACTTATACCCTGTGAATCTCTTTAATAATTTCCGCCCCTCTTTTTAAAGCCATTTCATTTTCAGGAATCAGCTTATAATATCTTTCAGGAAGGGATTTCTTAAGTCCTTTGACAACATTCTCAATGCTCAGAACAGGTTTCACCTTCAGGAAGCCTCCCAGGACAATCATATTGAAAGTCTTCAGGCTGTTCATCTTAGAAGCTTCCGCCGCGGCTTCGATTCTGTAAACCGATATATCCTTCCGTTCAGGATGCCTCGTGATCCCGTTCCCATCATATATCAGGACCCCGCCAGGTTTTATTGCCGGTTCAAATTTGTCGAGCGATTGCTGGTTAAGGATTATCCCGGTGTCGAAATGCCTTATTATTGGTGATGAGATCCTTTCGTTGCTGAGGATCACGATGACATTTGCAGTCCCGCCCCTCATCTCAGGGCCGTATGAGGGCATCCAGCTGACTTCCATATCCTGCATGACGCCCGAATAAGCCATAATCTTGCCCATCGACAGCACTCCCTGTCCGCCGAATCCTGCTATGATGATTTCTTCAGTCATTTTTTTCAGTTTTAGATTGTTGGTCAGATGCCTCAGCTGGTGTTTTCAGATCTCCGAGAGGATAAAACTGGAACATGTTTTCTTCCATCCACGTGTTTGCCCGGGGCGGGGTCATTTTCCAGCCTGACGGACAGTTGGAAACGATTTCCACAAAACACGTTCCTCTGTTAAGCTTCTGATACTGAATTGCCTTTCTCAAAGCTTTTTTGGTCTTTCTGACATTTGCCGGAGTATGGACGCTTTGTCTTGTCACATAATACGTACCGGGCAATGCAGCTACCAGGTCGGTAATTTTTATAGGGTTGCCCATTGATCTGACATCCCTGCCAAAAGGTGATGTGGATGATTTCATCCCGGGGAGCGTTGTGGGAGCCATTTGTCCTCCGGTCATTCCATAAATCCCGTTATTGATGAAGATAATAAGTATATTCTCTCCCCTGTTGCAGGAGTGTATTGTTTCGGCAGTACCAATTGCGGCCAGATCGCCATCTCCCTGGTATGTAAATACAAATTTACCTGGCAACAGTCTCTTTATTGCTGTTGCCACAGCAGGCGCCCTTCCATGGGCGGCCTCCTGCCAGTCGATATCAATATAATTGTAAAGAAAGACAGAGCATCCTACGGGTGAAACTCCGATGGCATCCTCCTGAAGGCCTTCTTCCTCGATCAGCTCAGCCAGTATCCGGTGTGCAGTACTGTGTCCGCAACCCGGGCAGTAATGCATGATCTCATCGGTCAGTATATTCGATTTCCTGTAAGCCAGATTTTCCGGCTTAATGATTTCCTTTATTCCGGTAACTTCTTTCATAGCTCAGAGTTCGGTTATTAATTTTTTGAGATTTTCAACCACTTCATCAGGTGTAGGTATGATACCTCCTATTCTTCCATAATAATGTACCGGAACCTTGCCGTTAACAGCGAGCCTTACATCCTCTACCATCTGCCCGGCACTCATCTCGACTGTTAGGATAAGCTTTGTCTTGCCTGCCAGCCTGTTAATTGGATCAGAAGGAAACGGAAAGAGTGTGACAGGTCTTAAGAGCCCTGCCCTTATTCCCTGTTCACGGGCAAGCTCGACCGATTTCTGACAAACTCTGGCAGATGTCCCGTAAGCTACAAGAAGATAATCGGCATCATCACAACGAAACTCCTCATACCTGACCTCATTTTTCCTTATAGCATTGTATTTGTCGACAAGCTTCAGATTGAATATTTCCTGGCGGTTCGGATCCAGCTCAAGTGAAGTGATTATATTCCTTTTTCTTGTCGTGGTCTTACCTGTTGTTGCCCACTCCGGTGAGGTCTTTGATCTTTCTTTCTGAGGACCCAGCCATACTTTTTCCATCATCTGGCCAATGGCTCCGTCGGAAAGTATCATAACAGGGTTCCTGTATTTGAATGCCAGATCGAATCCAAGTTCGACAAAGTCGGCCATTTCCTGAACGGATGCAGGTGCAAGGACAATCAGGTGGTAATCGCCGTGACCCCCGCCCTTTACCGCCTGAAAATAGTCAGACTGTGATGGCTGTATGGTCCCGAGTCCCGGTCCTCCCCTTGCAACATTGACAATAAGGCAGGGAAGTTCGGCGCCTGCGATATATGATAATCCCTCCTGCATGAGGCTTATTCCGGGTGATGACGACGTAGTCATTACCTTTTTTCCGCAGCCGGCACCGCCGTAAACCATGTTTATGGCTGCCAGCTCACTTTCAGCCTGAAGCACAACCATGCCTGTCCTCCGGTATGGATCTGCTTCCATAAGATATTCTATAATTTCACTCTGAGGGGTGATCGGGTATCCGAAATAGCCGTCAGCCCCGGCTCTTATTGCTGCTTCTGCAACAGCTTCGTTCCCCTTCATTAATCTAAGTTCCCTTTCCATTTGCAGGCTATATTTTTGTTTTATAAACAGTTATTACACCGTCGGGGCAAACAATTGCACAGCTTGCACATCCTATGCACAGATCAGGAAAGGCGGGATATGCATAATTATATCCCCTGCCGTTTACTTCCTTTGCCATTGCAATCGTCCCTGTGGGGCATGAAACCATACAGATTTCGCAACCTTTGCATCTGTCAATATTTACAACGATACTTCCTTTTATTTTTGCCATATCGGATTGATTTATTACTTACCTGTGCGGGTGATCCTTGTTGAAACACTTCAACCTGTATTCGAGATTCGGGAAAAGCGATACCGGGACCTCAGATACACAGGCACGCAAACCGTCGTTCCTGTCACTGCCGGTCGTATCGAGTGTTATTGCGCTTATCCCGTAACGTAAAAGAGAATTTATCAGTTCGGATGCAGTCAGGCCCGGATAGGAAACGGTAAAATAGAAACCGTCGGCAATTGGCTCCTCAAGGTCATTCGGATATGTAATGAAAAAACCATTCTCCGTGAACATTTTTTTCATGATTTTTGCCTTTCTGCCATATTCAATAACATCATCCCTGTACCTGTATTTCCCGTCGTTGACCGCCTTAAGCAGGGCAGCAAGGCCATATTGAACCGAATGCGCCACTCCGGCCGAAATCCCGTATAAGGCGCCGAAAATTGCGGAATGCCCGAATTTGTCGGATGAATAATATCTGAGCAGGTCAGGATATGTCCTGTTGAAAAGATGATCAGAGATAGCCATTATTGCTATCCGCTGGCCCGCGTAGCTGAAGATTTTCGAACTTGAAACAAGCAATATATAATCGTCAGTGTAATTGGCGACCGTTGGCTGGTAGGGCGGCTGACCCGGATTTGAGTAATCTTTCCTGAAATCCATCCCGAAATATGCAAGATCTTCAATAACAATAACATCATATTTCTTACATAGTTCGCCTATCGTGGTAAGCTCTTCTTCTTTAAGGCATATCCAGGTTGGATTGTTGGGATTGGAAAACAGCAGTGAGGAGACTTTTCCTGTTTCAAGATACGATTCGAGTTTTGGCCTCAGTTTCTTTCCCCTGTAATTATAGACATCAAATGAGAGATAATCATGCCCCAACATTTTAACCTGTTGTTTCTGAACAGGGAAACCCGGATCGATGAAAAGAGAACCCTCTTTGTTCCTGTCGTTTCTGTTGGCAACAAGAAAACAAATCATCGATCCCATCATTGATCCCACAGTTGGTATACACCCTGAAGGACTGATATTTATGTTGAGAAAAAGTTTTATGAACCTTGAAGCTTCTTCTTTCAGGATCTTAAGCCCCGATATCTCGGGATAAATTGACGCCACCCCGTTATGAAGGGCCTCAATTTCAGCTTCAATACCGATTGAAGGAGCAGGAAGGCCGGGGACACCCATTTCCATTCTTACAAACGGGATCCCTGTTTTGTGTTCAATTCTGTTGACCAGTGCTACTATCTCACGTATTGACGCATCTCCGGGATTTTTGATCCCGGTTTCTTCCTTTGCCGACTCTATTATACTTTCGGATATAGGTATGTTTTCCATGATCTGTTTAAAATTTCCTTTTGTCTATTACACGTTTTGATTTCCCCTCGCTTCTCTCAATCATTTTGGGTTCAACAAGTGTAACCTTTATACTCAGACCGAGTGCACTCTCAAGTGTATCCCTGAGCTTTTTGCTCAGAGATTCAAGCTGACTGATTTTGTCAAGGAAGAATGCCTCGTCAACTTCAACTTTCAGTTCAAGGGTGTCGAGGTTGTTCACCCTGTCGACAATCAGAAGATAATGGGGTTTGATGCCACTCATGTCGAGAAGGACTGTTTCAACCTGTGACGGGAACAGATTGACTCCCCTGATTATCAGCATATCATCGCTTCTTCCGAGACATTTGCTCATCCTCACAAGTGTTCTGCCGCATTTGCATTTTTCCCTTGTCAGCCGGGTCAGGTCACGTGTCCTGTATCTGATAAGGGGCAATCCCTCCTTGGTAAGTGTGGTGAAGACCAATTCACCCATTGATCCTTCAGGCAATACCTCGAGGGTTTCAGGATCAATTATCTCAGGGTAAAAATGATCTTCATTTATATGGAGTCCTTCCTGGCACAGGCATTCACTTGCGACTCCCGGTCCTATCACTTCACTTAAACCGTAGATATCAATAGCTTTGATCATGAGCTTTTCTTCTATTTCGCGGCGCATGTTCTCGGTCCACGGTTCAGCCCCGAAAACACCTGCTTTTAGCTTGAATTCATCCCTGCTGATGCCGCTTTCCTGTATTGCCTCGGCAAGGAACAACGCATATGACGGGGTGCAGGCAAGAACTGTGCTTCCAAAGTCACGCATAAGTTCAATCTGCCTCATTGTGTTACCTCCTGATATCGGGATAACTGAAGCTCCGATCTTCTCTCCTCCATAATGCAGCCCCAGACCACCCGTGAATAATCCGTATCCATAGGCTATCTGGATAAAGTCGTTGCGGTTTGCTCCTGCCGCTGTAAGGGTCCTTGCCATTACCTCCGACCATGTCGAAATATCGTTCCTTGTATATCCGACAACTGTCGATTTTCCCGTTGTTCCTGACGAAGCATGTATTCTTACTATCTCGCTCATGGGAACAGCAAAAAGACCAAACGGATAGTTGTCACGAAGATCCTGTTTTACAGTGAAAGGAAGTATGCTCAAATCGTCGATGGAATGGATCTTTTCGGGACCCAGTCCCCGTTCCTGCATTTTATGCCTGTAATACGGCACATTGAAATAAACTCTTTCGACAGTCTCAATAAGTCTCCCGCTCTGAACCCTCCTGAGCTCATCCCGATCCATACATTCAAAATGTCTGTTCCAGATTTCCATAATAATTTGTTGTTCTAATTAGTTCCGACACCGGTCTTCAGTCTTCAACCCTCCATCATATCTTATAAAGCTCACTGGCATTCAGCAGGTCCATTTCATGATCCTTTAATGCTTTGATGGCATCGTCATTATTGCTGCACCTGAGGATGATTATCGATTTTGAGCCGCGCGAGAACGCATAGGTATACTCAACGCTTATATCCAGATCGGATAGCACCTTAAGCACCTTTGCATAGTATTTTGCTTCATTCGGCGCCATAACTGAAATAACTTCCGACAGGTTCACAGTAAAAAGATGCTGTTTCAGTATCGATTTTGCCTTTTCAGGATCTGAAACAATAAGTCTGAGTATGCCAAACTCTGAAGTGTCTGCAACAGTGAGAGCCGTGATCTTTATGTTTTCTTTTCCGAGAACCTCAAGCACCTCGGTGAGCCGTCCCGATTTGTTTTCAAGAAAAATTGAAAGCTGTGGAATTATCATATCTTAAATCTTAAGTTTTTTCTGATTCATCAAATTCCTGTCATAATACCCTTAAATGTGCAAAAAGCCTGACTAACATAGGAAAAATTATCCGACATTTTCCCAAAAAACGTGTTTATCACTTTTCAATCCTTATCCTGGCATCGACAACAGTAATGTTTTTCTGACTGCCTATCAGCGGATTAAGATCCATTTCCTTAATCTCAGTCGCAAATCTGAGCAGACTTGACAGACGAACAATTATTTCGGCAAATCCGGCTTCATTTATACCCGGTTTGCCGCGTGCACCTTTAATAATCTTATAAGCCCTAAGGCTCCTTATCATCGATTCTGCTTCACTGAATGTGAGCGGCGCGAGTCCGGATGAAACATCACCGAGTACTTCAACAAAAATACCTCCAAGTCCGCAAAGAATGATATGTCCGAACCGTGGCTCATATTTGGCTCCTATGAACAGTTCAGTACCTGAAAGCATCTCCTGTACCATAACGCCTGTCACTCCTTCAATGTTTTTCATGCGGTTGAACTCAGCTTCGAGGTGTTTTTGTGATTTTATGTTAAGAGTTACACCTCCTACATCTGATTTATGAACGGGGCCGACAACCTTAAGAGCCACGGGGTACCCTATTTCTTCAGCAAGAGCAATTATTCCCTTACCTGAAGTTGCAACGGCTTCCCTGACAACAGGTATATGTGCTGCCGCAAGAAGCCTTTGTATCGACGATGGTTCGAGATATCCGCTCCCTGCATTGTCGATGATCTGGCGGATCTGAGGCACATCCACATCTTCAAGGAATATTTTCTCTTCTGCCGGGAAAGGGGTGTTTGCTATTCTTGTCAGAGCCCTTCCGAGCACGACCTCATCCGGAAAATTCACATTCCCCTTGTTCATGAAGTTCTCAAGTTCCATGAAAGAACTTGATATTGAAGGAAGTATCGGATACAGAGGTTTGTTGCATTCTTTTATTTTCCTGTGAAGAAGTTCATATACTTCAGTCATGTCATTCAGGCCGTTATTTCCAAAAATAACACTCATGCCATCAATCGCTGGCAACTGCTTGTCGACATATTCAATTATTCTGTCAAGCTGGTCGACGGTTGCAGTTGCTATCATATCAATGGGATTCACTGCAGAAGCTCCGGGATTCATCATAGCCAGTATCTGGTTCTGGTCTTCGGCTTCAAGTTTTGGAATATTCATTCCGCCCGACGATAAGGCATCTGTCAGCATTACTGCCGGACCGCCAGCATGGGTAATAATTGCTATATTTCTGCCTTTCAGAGGTTTATGCATGAATACCGACGCCACTGTCGTAAGTTCCTCGCGTCCAGAGCATCTTACAATACCGGCTTTGCGGAACAGGGCTTCAACGGCTGAATCGGATGATGCCATTGCTCCGGTATGTGAAGAGGCTGCACGGCTTCCGGCCTCCGTGGTCCCCGCTTTTATTGCTGCTATCCTGCATCCCTTCCGTATTAATGATGAAGCATGGTGCAAAAGCTTATCCGGGTTTGGGATCGTTTCAACATAAATCAGCTTTATCGGTGTACTTTCTCCCGGGACATAATTCAGATCCCAGTATTCCAGTACCTCCTCCACTCCCGTTTGCGCACTGTTTCCTACTGAAAAGACACTTGAAAAGCTGAGACCTTTCGGAAGGGCTGATTCAATTATGAACAAAGCCGTTGCACCCGATCCGGATACGAAATCGCATCCTTTGTCGCTGAGTTTAGGCACAGGGGTCGTAAATACACCATGGTAGGTCTTTGTGACTACGCCTATACAGTTGGGACCAATCAGGCATCCACCCGATTTTTCTATAAGATCCGCGATCTCCTTTTCAAGCTTGCGGCCTTCCTCTCCTGCTTCACTGAAACCGGCCGAGATTACAATAAAAGCTGATGTCCCCTTTTCCAAAACAAGAACTTTGACGATATCATAACAATATCTGGAAGGAACAGCTATTATCGCCAGATCAACCGGAGGGATATCCCTGATATCCCTGTAGGATTTTACTCCCTGAACAATATCCTGTTTTGGATTAACCACAAAAAGGTCGCCGGGAAATTTTCCGTCGATGATGTTCTTCAGGATTTTACCGCCGGGTTTTAAAAGATCGTCTGATCCTCCAACAACCACGATACCGGAAGGATTTATTAGTTTGTCATTTATCATAGCTATTTGCCAGGCTTGTAATTAATTTTATTAACCGGATGATCTGAAGAAAGAAAATCAGAGACCTGCAAACCTTTTCAGAAAACCCACATTGTTAGCTACTGCAAATAAATAAATTTCTGATATATAACAAATTACAAACATAATCCATTCTATTGTCGTGAAGGCAATATACAAAAAATAAATCCTATAAAACAAAAGAGCTGTCATCTTAATATGTACTCCTTATAATTTGTTAATATCGCTATTTTTGTATAAAGCAGTGCAATAACCTCCTGCCGGTCAGAAATCTGACTTCAGGTGGTTGAAAATTATCACATTTATGAAAAAATTGCTGAAATCAATCACTACCAAACGGAAAATATGTAAACCAAAGACGAGATCCTTCTCTTCACCTCGTTTCTCCCGGAATCTCATCCTCTTAGTCGGGCACCAGTGAATATTATAAGTCAAATTCCATAACCTCTTAACCAATGAAAAAGACCATACTCATAAACATCCTGCTTACATTGTCGCTGTTCTCGTTTTCACAGGTCACTTCTGATTATTATCTGCCGGAGAACATAACATACAATTCAGACATTCCGACTCCATTTCAGTTCTTCGGCCACGAACCGGGTGAATGGCATCTGACACATGACAAACTTTATTTCTACATGCTTGAGCTGGCAAAGGTATCAGAAAGGGCAGTATGGGAGGAATATGGACGAAGTTATGAAAACCGTCCACTCGGGCAGCTGATTATAAGTTCGCCCGAGAATATCAGGGATCTCGAGAAATTACGTCTGGAGCATGTTGCGCTTTGCGACCCTTCGGTATCGGACAAGGCCGACATCTCCGGAATGCCTTTGTTCGTCAAACTAGGCTACGGGATCCATGGTAATGAATCGAGTGCGCAGAATGCTTCAGCTCTTGTCGTCTATTATCTGGTGGCCGGACAGGGAAAAGAGGTTGACGAAATATTAAGGAACACCATTGTTCTTATTGATCCGGCGCTCAACCCCGATGGAATGCAACGGCATTCAACATGGGTTAACTTCACCCGCAGCCTGAACAATAATCCTGATCCGGCCTCGTGGGAATTCAGCGAGACATGGCCCGGTGGCAGGACAAACCATTACTGGTTCGACCTTAACCGTGATTATATAATGCTGCAGCATCCCGAATCGAAAGGCAGGGTAAATGCCTTCCACAGGTGGAAACCAAATATTAACACTGATCATCATGAAACAGGGGCAAATGAGACATTCTTCTTTCAGCCGGGCGTACAGAGCCGCAATAATCCGCTCACACCAAAAGAAAACGGAATACTCACAGCTGAAATCGGCAAATATCATGAGAAATTCCTTGACGGGATCGGAAGCCTGTATTTCACGGAAGAGAGCTTCGATGACTTTTATGTGGGGAAAGGATCATCCTATCCCGACATCCATGGGTCGGTAGGCATCCTGTTTGAGCAGGCAGGAGTAAAAGGTCATCTCAGGGAAACGCCAGGAGGCATGTTATCGTTCCCTTTTGCCATCAGGAACCAGTTCACAGTATCTCTGTCAACCCTTGATGCAGGATTACATATGCGCGAAAAGCTCCTCGACAGCCAGAGAAGGTTTTACAAGGATGCACTAAAAGAATCAGCTGCTTTTCCGGTAAAAGCATATCTTTTCAGTGAACCATCCGATCGTGCAAGAGTCTCGGAATTCATAAGCATTCTCCTTCAGCACAGGATAAAAGTGTACAGGACAAAACGCGACATTACGAGAGACGGAATTCTCTATGATCAGGCCGACAGCTATATAGTGCCGCTCCGGCAGACTGAATACAGGTTCATAAGAAGTCTTTTTGAGACTGTTAAGGAATTCACAGACAGCATTTTTTATGATGTCTCAACCTGGGTCCTCCCTATGTCGTTCAACCTGAACTTTACAGCCATCACACAACAAAAAGATGCTGAAAGTCTCTGCGGCACTGAAATAACGGAGCCTCCCGCCGTGAAAGGATCTCTCGAATCGGATGATTCTCCTTATGCCTGCCTTTTTGAGTGGAAGGATTACTTTGCACCAAAAGCGCTATTCCTCCTTCAGAGCAAGGGAATAAAGGCCAGGGTGTCCACAGGTGGCTTTCTTTATGATGACGGGAATTTCAAAAAGGCTTTTGATCCGGGAACAATAGTGATTCCGTTCACAGGGCAGCCTGTTGAAGGAAAAGAACTCCGAAGACTCATTGAGTCTGTTGCAAAGGATTGTGGAATAACTATTTATGGTGTCAGGACCGGGCTCACACCTGAAGGCATAGATCTTGGCAGTAACAGGATCGTGGTCCTTGAAAGGCCTTCGGTCGCAATGATAGCAGGAGATGGAGCCAACAGCACGGATGCCGGTGAGATCTGGCACCTTCTCGACTACAGGTTCAAAATACCTGTTACACTGATTTCAGCCTCGCGGTTCAGTTCCGTTACGCTCGACCGGTATAATGTTATTATTATAACAGGATCTCCGGCGATTAACAGCACAGGGATAGAAAACCTTAAGGTCTGGAACAGCAGGGGAGGAACCATCATAGGGTTTGAAAGCGGAAACAACTGGCTGGCAAATAATAAGTTCGCCGATATAGATTTTGTTCCGGAACCTGCTGATAACAGGAAAGAAGGACAATACATCAACAGATCAGACGACAGGCAGGCAAAGCAGATCCCCGGATCAATATTTGAAACAAGGCTCGACCTTACACATCCTTTATGTTTTGGTTATACAAGAGACCTGCTTCCTGTTTTCAAGTCGACAACATCTGTAGCAAAAAACGACCAGAACATCTACTCAAATCCTGTAAAATATACGGAAAATCCGCTGTTAAGCGGTTACTGCACCCCTGCAAACATTGACAGGGTTAAGGGATCACCATTCGCAAGCGTTCATGGCACGCGGATAATATCGCTTTATGACAACACAAATTTCAGGGCTGCATGGTATGGTACGAATAAAATATTCCTAAATGCAATATTCTTCGCACAGATATTACGGTAAGAATGTACACAATGAAAGGTTTTAAATTAAATGAATTAATAATTTTCCCGCAACACTCTTGTTTTTTGAAATAAATTAAGCTAGGTTTGTCGTATGCTTAATAAAATAAACACCGACAATCATCTCGACGGCAATTATTATTACCGCGGGCGTGCATTGGTAAGTCTTAAAACAGGATAGTGAATATAACACACGATTATACAAAGGCTTACCGGAAATGGCAAGCCTTTTTTTTTCAAAAACAAATAATGGATATATGGAAAACACAGCGACTAACAGTAATGTTAAATTCTTTAATGGCAAGCAGATACCTCTTGAAATGCACAAGGTCAAAATAGTTCAGGCATTAAACCTTGTACCTGTGGAAAGACGGCTTGAAGCTATCAGAGAGGCGGGATTCAATTCTTTCCTTCTCGGGACGAAGGATATTTTTCTGGATATGCTTACCGACAGTGGCACTAATGCCCAGAGTGATTCGCAGGTATCGAAAATGTTTATTGCCGATGAGGCCTATGCCGGGTCACAGAGTTTTGAACGTTTTGAAAAGAGCGTTTTGAAGGTTTTCGGTAAGAAACTTGTATTGCCTGTTCATCAGGGCCGCGCTGCTGAAAACATGCTCGGCAAAGCTTTTATCAGGGAAGGTTCTGTAATTCCCACCAACTACCATTTCACGACAACGCTTGCGCATATTCAGCTGAACGGCGGAAAAGTTCTTGAACTGTATACCTCTGAAGCCATGAAAGTTAAAAGCTCCCATCCTTTTAAAGGAAACATGGATATTCAAAAACTTGAGGATGCCATCATTAATGCCGGACCTGAAAATGTGCCATTTATAAGGATGGAAGCCTCAACAAATCTTCTTGGCGGACAGCCATTCTCAATGGAAAACCTCAGGGAGGTCAGAAAGGTGGCTGATAAGTATGGTGTTATGATTGTTTTGGATGCGAGCCTTGTCGGTGAAAATGCTTATTTTATAAAACGAAGGGAAAATGGGTTTGAGAACAAGTCGCTTGAGGATATCCTGAAAGAGATGGGCAGCATGTGTGAAATAATTTATTTCTCGGGGCGAAAGGTGAGCTCATCACGCGGTGGGGCAATCTGCACAAACAACCAGGAAATATACGACAGGATAAAATTCCTGCTTCCTGTCTATGAAGGTTTTCTTACATACGGAGGCATTCCCATAAGGGAGATCGAATCAATGGCCGAGGGCCTTAAAGAGACTGTTGACGAAAACGTCGTCAGCCATTCACCGGCTTTCATTAATTACATGGTCAGGGAACTTGACAAGCTCGGGATACCGGTAGTTATGCCAGGAGGCGCCCTCGGGTGCCATATTGATGCAGGTCAGTTCCTCGATCATCTTCCACAGAATGAATATCCCGCAGGTGCCCTGATTTCTGCATTTTACATAGTATCGGGTGTAAGGGGAATGGAACGTGGCACAATGAGCAACAACCGTGATGAAAATGGCAGGGATATTCTTGCAGATCTTGAACTTATGAGGCTGGCTGTACCGAGAAGGGTTTTCACCCTGTCGCAAATCGAATATGTAATTGACAGGCTGCACTGGTTATACAGGAACAGAAGCCTGATCGGCGGGCTCAGGTTTACCCAGGAGCCTCCTTTGCTGAGATTCTTTATCGGACGTCTTGAGCCTCTGTCAGACTGGCCACAGAAACTTGCCGCGAAATTCAGGGAAGATATCGGCGACAGCCTCTGAAACAATCGGGTGCTATCTGCCCGGGGGTTGAGGATTCTTTCAGAATATCAGTTCTGACACCTCATTCCTTGCAGCTTTAAGCCAGCGGGCCGAATCGGTCTGGTTTGCCAGATTGACCGGCCCCTGAATTCTCTTATGAAAAAGTACCAATAACTCAGATCCGTATTTTACGGGGTCGCCTTCAATTACATTGATAAGTACTTCCTGCTCTCCGGCATATGTTGTGTTAATAAGTGCAATACCTTTTGATTCGGCCTTCCCTGCTGTCAGCGACACCGCGTAGATACCTGCAGCCGGAAGCAGTTTACATTCCTCGGTAACAGCAACTTTGGCCAGATTTATCTCATAAAAGTTATTTCTGTAAGGATATCTTTCAGGCTTACCCATAACAAGGTAATAATGATCGAGATATGCATTGGCCTTCTGAATGTAACCTTCACTGATAGCCTGGCGTATCCTGGTGGAGCTCACGGTTTCGTGCATCACTTCCTGTTCGGGGATCTCTTCAGCTTCAAAATTGTATAAGGTTCGCAAGGCCCACAGCTGCCTGTAATCGCCCTCCTTGTTAAAGCCAAAATGATGGTTGAAACCTGCAACGACTACTTTCGCCTTAAGTTTTTCGTGAAGAAAATCCCTTACAAACTCTTCGCTTGTGATCCTCGAGAATTCATGGGTGAACTCAACGATTATCACATTGTCAAGACCTGCTTTCTGAAGGAGATACAGTTTTTCCTCCTGGGAGGTTATAAGTCTGAGATCTTTTCCGGCAGTTTCAGGATAAAGGACTTTCCTGGGATGCGGATAAAAAGTAATAAGTACAGATTCGCCGTCGTACTTCCGGGCAAGCATATTTAACCTGTTCAGAATGGTTTTATGCCCGATGTGAACACCGTCAAACGAACCTGTGGTTACAACAGGATTCTTTATCACTGATGCTTCTTCGAAGTTTGTGAAGATTTTCATGCTGTAACCACAAAAGGCTTAAAGTTTATTTTCCTTTACAAAGTATGCCACCTTTTCTATTGAGGTTATCATATCATACTCTTCCAGATATACATCCGAAGGAACATTCAGTGGTACCGTCGTGAAATTCAGGATTCCTTTTATCCCTGCCCTTACCAGTTCCTCTGCAATCTCCTTTGCAAAATCGGCAGGAACCGTCAGAATGGCAATTTCAATTCTGAGTTCGGCCACTGTTTTCTCCAGTTCATCATAAGGATAGCACTTGACTCCTGAAATAACCTTGTTTATCTTCTGAGAATCATTATCGAATGATGCCACAAGGTTCAGTTTTGACCGTTTACCTTTGAAGTAGGCAGCAAGGGCCCTCCCCAGGTTGCCGATGCCGATTATCGCCACATTCATTCCTTCCCCGGAATCAATGATGCGGCTGATTGTTTCAATAAGTTCCTTAACATCATATCCTTTCCGGTGCACACTTGTGTATCCGATAAGCATCAGGTCGCGCCTGACCTGAACCGCAGTAATGTGAAGCCTCGCAGCCAGATCGTGTGAAAAGATAAAGTTCCTGTTTTCTGCAAGGCATGCAAGAAGAGTTCTCCTGTATTCGCTCAGCCTTTCTACTGTTTTTCCTGGTAATGAAGCCATTGGTTTCAGTTAATGTTAATTTGTTTTTTGGGAAGACGTACCGTAAAGGTGGTACCAATGTCAGGTACGCTGTCGACAACAATGCTGCCGTTGTAAAGTTCAACAACTTTCCTGACAATTGAAAGCCCCAGACCGCTTCCTGTAATATTTTTGGTTTTTTCATTCTTGATCCTGACAAATTCAGAGAACAGGTTTTCCCTGTCTGTTTCATTTATTCCGATGCCTGTATCAGAAAAGGAAATTATGACTTCATTGTCATTTTCATCAATTGTAACTTCTGCCTTCCCTCCTCTTTTATTATATTTCACGGAATTGGAAATAAGATTGTTGAAAATAATTTCCATATCGGTAGGATCAGCCATTATTACTGCATCCGATTTTACATTCATCGAGACTGTAACCTCCATCTGTATGGCATATGGCTGAACAGTGACGATGGCATTAGAGGCAATGGCTGAAAGATGGACCTCTTCAACTTTTTCCTCCTTACGTTCAAGACGTATTTTGGTAAAATCGAGAAGATCCATGATAAGGTTTCTCATCGACTGAATTCTCTGAAGTGAGCGGTCAATTGGTATTACATAATCATCAATCATGTCACCCGATTGTTTTTCCTGCATCATCCTCAGATAACCTTCAACAGCATTCAGAGGCGCTTTGAGTTCATGAGAAAGGACAGACAAAAACTGGTATCTGATTTTCTTCCCCTCCTCATTCATCTGATGTGTTATCCTTTTCAGATACTGCTGTTTCGTTATATTTTCGATGCTCGACTTAAGCTCCTGCGGGGTGAATGGCTTGGGGATAAAATCGGTGGCTCCGAATTTGTGAGCCTTTACAGCAACATCGAGTGAAGCGTACGAAGTGATCATTGCAACCACAATGTCATACCTCTTGTTCCTTATGTATTCGAGAACATCTATTCCCTGTATCCCGGGCAATTTGTTGTCGAGAAGAACTATGTCGGGTTTTTCCCTTTCAATGATTTCAATCCCATCCTCACCGGTGGCTGCCTCAATGACCTCAAAGGTATAATCCTCATCCATGAAAGGATAATTCACCCTAAAGGTCTTAAGTATCCTGGTCACGCCTGATCGTATTCCCGGCTCATCATCAACAACAAGCACCTTAAGAACTGCCATATCAGATTTTTAAAAGTTTCATTATCTCCTGATCAAGCTGATCTGCCCTGATGCCTTTTTCAAGATACCGGTCGGCCCTGATCCATGACTTCTCCGCTTCCGAATCAAGACTGAAGGAAATTCCTGTTTCATGAGCAACTGCTGTTGCAAGGATTACCGGAACATCAGGATATTTTCTCTTTAGCTTATAACAAAGGATGAATCCGCTGTCGTCACTCTCCATCATAAGGTCGAAAATTGCAAGACTCGGCTTGAACTTATTAATAACGGCTTCTGCTTCAGCCTGGCTTTCAACTGCAACGGTTTTGTACCCGGCTCTTTCCAGATTTGTTACAGTCTGAAAAAGATAATCAGGATCATCATCGGCAACCAGTATCGTAAAATCACTCTTCCTCATCCGAATTTTATTTATATGTTTTAAACATCATTCAGGCCAGGCAAAGATAGTTCAATAAAGCAATCTCATTCCCTCCCCCTTGGCAACAATATTCTGAAGCTGGTACCGGTAGGGCCTTTAGAGGGATCATCATTCGACTCAACACTTATCTGGCCCTTATGCATTTTCACAATGCCATAGGCAGTCGCGAGCCCCAGCCCGGTGCCATGGCCAATACCCTTTGTCGTGAAAAAAGGTTCAAAAATCTTGCTTTTATCTTCATCCTTAATGCCTGTGCCTGAGTCTTTAATAACAATTGAAACATCACCCAGGTTATCTTCAAGAATAATATCAATTGTGCCTCCTGAAGGCATTGCATCAATGGCATTCTTAATGAGATTTGTAAGCACCTGTGTCATCTGCTCGGCATCGAGCATGGCATCGGGATTTGTGGTTTTATCAACAACAGAAATCCTGATGTTTTCAGGAACAATCACACCTGAAACACTATGATCGGCAAGTTCCCGGATATTGACAAGCTGATGGTTCACCTGGTTCTTGCGCGCAAAATTAAGCAACCCCGCAACAATTTTCTTGCACCTTCCTGCCTGTTCCACAATGAGCTTAAGATCTTCCCTTACAGGAGCATCCTCCGGAGATTCCTCAAGCAGGATATTGCTGTACATTATTACCACTCCGAGAGGATTGTTCAGCTCATGGGCAATGCCAGCCGACAGCTGACCCATATGAGCCAGCTTTTCTGATTGTTTGAGAGCCTGCTTCATTGATGTCAGTTTCTCATTGGTCAGGGCAAGGTCCCTTACCGATTTATGCAGTTTCTCAATAGTATATGGAAGGCACATTTCAACTTCAGCGAGACCCTTTTTAATGGCTATGGCATGCTCAACACATGTTTCATAACCGCAGGCTCCGCAGTCAAGCTCATCCTTTTTGCTGAACTTACCCATTGATGCAAGGACCTCCGCCAAACCCGACTCATCAATTGCCTCGGGACGATGATCCTCTGCACGGTGCCTGATTGTAAGGTCGAGATCGGAGAATTCCTCAACCGCCTTATTCCAGCTTTCAGCATCGATGTTCTTCATTTTTGAAGCTGCATATGAGCTTACCAGTGCACGGCGGTTATACTGTTTTCCGTTCTTCGACAATCCTGGTCCCATAATACATCCTTCGCAACAAAGCAGTTCCATGTGCTGGTTTCTTATAAGTCCAGCCTCATACTCCTTCAGTGCACCCTGGAAATCGATTCTGCCTTCAGCGGCGATTATGTTCCCTGTAATGGCATCATCATTTATATTCGCAGTTTGAAGAAGCCCCCTCGTGACGGGGAAAATTGCCCCTCTTCCGCCCAGGGGCGGGTCAAAATCGGTCGGGGTGGCATTCTCCTCACCTATCCTGTATAAATCAAGAAGCTCCCTGAGCTCTGAGAATGTAATTGCCTCATCAATTTCAGTGCTTTCTGCTTTTTTGGCAACGCAGGGACCGATGAAAACGACATTAATATCCTGTCCGTATTTTGCACGGATTACCCTGCTCATGGCCACCATTGGCGACACTACAGGGGCAAGGTTTTCAACAAGATTTGTGTGATAATGTTTTATATAGTTGACTATCGACGGACAGTCAGAGGATATATAATATTGTTTGTTGCCATCGACCAGTTCCTTGTACTTTCGGGCTACAAGATCGGCTCCGAAGGAGACTTCATGCACATATCTGAATCCCAGCATCCTGATCATGCCTATAAGTTTTCGGTAATCATCTATTTCCTGAAATTCGGCAGGGAAGCTTGGGGCCAGCAGGGCTGCTACATCTTTTCCTGTGTCGAGAAGCTTCAGAACCCTGTCGGTGGTGTTAAGGAACACTTTTGCACCCTGGCTGCAGACCTTTGTGCAATTACCGCATGCTATACACCTTTCATCGATAACTTCTGCCTGCCCGCCGACAATACGGATAGCCTTTGCAGGGCATTCCCTTACACAGGTATAGCACGTCCGGCACAGTTCCTTTATTGTATAGACAAGCATAAATCAAATTTCAATTGTCGTACTTCTCTCAACCAAATCATATGGCTTGTCAGCCTGTATATCAATATGAGATCAGAGAAGGACATTCTTTTTCTCAAAATGTGTATAAAAAATACTTTTATCTGATATCTCCTTGTTATCCTTCAGCAGTCGGCTGAATAGGGTGATCAGGGATGGGGACTTGCATGGCAGACTTATAGCTTCAGTCTCATCCGCCTGGTAAACAAGCCTGGCCCTGTTTTTAAGATCTTCCTTCGACGAAATGAACGGCAGACCTGCTCCGTGTATGCATCCGCCCTGGCAGGTCATGACTTCAACGAGATCGTAGGCTGACCCTGCCGCTTCAGATGCACGGAGCTTCTCAAGGCCCGCGAGCCCGTCAACCACAGCAACCCTTACTTCATTATCACCGATCCTTACACTGCAATCCCTGAATACTCCCGGCGATCTTAGTTTTTTAAGCAGTTGTTTGTCAATTTCCCTGCCTGTAAGCTCAAAATGGCACGATCTGATCACCCCTTCCGCAAGTCCGCCCGAAACCTCGGCAAGAACTGCCGAGGAGCTTCTTCCGCTCAAAGGTTCATCGCCAGGCTCCTTTTCGGTATTTGTCACATCAATGCCATTCAGTCGGATAAGCCGCGCAAGTTCCCTGACCGTCATCACCGAATCAACATCGCTGATGCCTTTTCTCATCATCCCGTCGCGCCTGGCCTCATATTTCATGGCCATACAAGGCGTTACCGACACCGAAAAAATCTGTTCCGGTTTCACGCCAAGCTGATCCGCAACGATGGTTTTTATCAGGATGCCGGTTATCTGCTGCGGTGATTTTACGGTTGAAAGCTGGGGGATCAGTGAAGGAACAAACTGTTCTGCATATTTAACCCATGCCGGGCAGGCTGAGATGAAGAGTGCTTTTTCCTTTTTCTTTCCTATCTTTTCGGAAAGCTGGGAAGCTATTTCGGAAATACAGACATCGGTTCCGGTGCCTGTATTGAAAACCTTGTCAAACCCGATTTTCCGGAGTATTGCATTCAGGTTCCTGTCAAAGTCCTTTGAGTATTTTATTCCCAGTTCTTCGGCAATACCCGCCGATACCAGAGGAGAATACTGAATGGCTTTTACTATTTCATGCTTGTTAAGATATTCCTGGACCTCTGTGATATTATGCTTCTCATGGAGTGCTCCTGTCGGACATACAAGGACACACTGTCCGCACTGGATGCAACTTGAAAAGTTGAAATCGCGGTCAAGGGCAACGCCTATGTGTGTCTGGCGTCCGCGGTTTATGAAGTCGAGTGAAGTTGCAGTGATGACCTCTTCACAGATCCTCACGCAACGGCCGCACAGGATGCACTTTGACAGTTCTCTGACTATTCCAGGGCTCGACTGGTCGAGACGCTGTTTGATTTTCTTCCCTTTAATCCTTCTCTCTCTTATATTGAGCTCCTCAGATAGTTTCTGCAGTTCACAGTTCAGGTTCCTGTCGCAATAAAGGCAATCATCAGGGTGATTTGACAGAAGGAGTTCCACGATAGTTTTTCTTGCCATTATTACCCTGGGGGAATGTGTTCTTATTTTCATCCATTCTTCTACAGGCTGTGAGCAGGCAGTTACGAGACGTTCTCTTCCCTCAACCTCCACAACGCACATCCTGCAGGCCCCGGTAGGAGTGAATTCCTTCATCCTGCAAAGAGTTGGTATGATTATCCCGTTGCGGTTAAGAGCCGAGAGAATTGTCTCCCCCTTTTCAGCTTTGATTTTTTTATTATTTACCTGTATAGTGAAAAGCATACTTTAGTTGTCTGATGGTCTGATGGTCATGGACAATTATTATTCTATTTTACGATTATTGCGCTGAACTTGCAAACGTCAAAACATATTCCGCAGCCTGTGCATTTGTCCTCTACAATGAAGAACGGCTGCAGACGTGTTCCATAGATGGCATTTACAGGACATTTGCCCGCGCATACAGTACACCCGGTGCATTTCTCCACATTGATAATGAATGTCCGCAAACCCCTGCACACGTTCGCCCTGCATTTTCTGTCAAAGATATGTTCTTCGAATTCCTCCCTGAAATTCTTAAGGGCGCTTACGAACGGGTTTGGGGCTGTCTGGCCAAGTCCGCAAAGGGATGCATCCTTCATGACGGTTGAAATTGTTTCAAGCTGCATCACTCCCTTGAAGCGTTCAAGAGTTGTCCCTGACTCCTCATTGGCAGGCTTGCGTATCACGCTTTCCAGTATTTCGAGCATCCTGCCTGTTCCTTCGCGGCAAGGAATACACTTTCCGCAGCTTTCATTGCGGATAAACTCCATATAATACCTTACCATGTCGACGATACATGTAGACTCATCTATTACCACAAAACCGCCTGCTCCCATGCCGATACCCCTGCTGCGCATCTCATCAAAATCGACGGGAGTGTCAAGGTATTCATTTGTGATAAACATTCCCTGGGCTCCTCCGAGCTGAATGGCTTTGAATTCCTTTCCATCCCTTATCCCGTCAACAATCTCATCAAGGATTGTCTTCAGGGAAATGCCCATTTCCACTTCCACCACGCCCGACATACGTCCTCGGCCGGTGATTGCAAATATCTTTGTACCGGGGCTTTTCTCAGTACCAATCGAGCGGAACCATTCAGGACCGTTCTGCATAATAAGAGGAACGTTCATTATGGTTTCGACGTTATTTATCACGGTCGGTTTTCCCATCAGTCCGGAAGCAGTGGGATAGGGAGGCTTGAGCTGAGGCATTCCTCGTTTGCCTTCGAGGCTGTTTATCAGGGCAGTTTCCTCACCGCAGACAAATGCTCCAGGTTCAATTCTGACCGTGATATCGAGATTATAGCCGCTCGAATAGATATTATGCCCTATTATGCCATATTCCCTTGCTTTGTCAATAGCTGTCTGCACCCTTTCACGCGCGTGGCCCGAATTGCACTTCAGATACAGAATAGCACTGGATGCTCCTGTCGCATATGCGGCAATTGCCATCCCTTCAATGAGCCGGTGGGGATCACTTTCGAGTATTGTCCGGTCACTGAACGATCCGGGATCACTCTCCTTGGCATTGCATATCATAAATCTGGCATTGGATGAAGTATTCAGTGCCTGTTTCCATTTCAGGCCGGTGAGATATCCTCCACCGCTCCTTCCCCGAAGTCCGCTCCTTTCAATTATGTCACAAACTTCCTCGTAAGTATAATGCCTTATTGTCTTTATGAAGGTCCGGTATCCTCCCCTTGCAATATATTCCTCAATGCTTTCGGGATCATAGCAGCCGCAATTGCCAAGAACAACCCTCTTCTGTCGTGCGAAGAACGGAAGGTCATTCATGAAAGGGATACCTGGCCAGAGTCCGAATCCCTTCGATCCGACCTGCCCCAGAAGATCTTCATTATTAATATCATTATGAAATACCCCATTCAGCAAAGGTTCAACCTTTTCCTCGGTTATATTCCTGAAAAACAGCTTATTCTTCCCCGGGAGCTGGACGCAAACCACAGGTTCATAGTTGGCAGGACCCACACACCCTACTTTTACAAGCACGGAATCCGGCTCATTATCTTCGATATACGATTTTATGGAATTGTATGTCTTATCGGCTCCGGCTATCAGACTGCTTGTATTCGATGAGACGTGAATGACCGCCACATCAGTCTTGTCGCGGCGCACCTGCTGCAAAACCCTGTCAGTTTCAGCAGGAAGCGTGTCTGATTCAAATAACAGAACCTTCTGTATAAGGAATGTTTTTAAATCCTCCATTCAATCGTTTTCAATTATATATTTCAGCCTTTTTATAAGATCAGGCACCTGCTCGGGACGCAAGCGAATATTATATTCGCCATTGACAAGTACGACCGGGCCATGAAAGCATCCACCCATACATGTTACAATATCGAAGCTGAAGTTCCCGTTCCGGGTTGTCTGCCCGGGTGCAATCCTGAGTTCTTCCCTGAATTTTTCAATGACGGCCTGCGAGCCATTCATAAAGCATGATGTCCCGTTGCAGATCCTGATATTGATCTTCCCGGCCGGAAAGAACCTGAACTGGTCATAGAATGTTGCGAGTCCGTATATTTTCGTCGTACTCAGGCCCAGATGGCTGCCAACCCTTACCACAGCCTCCTCTGAAAGATATCCTGTTGCAGACTGGATCTCCTGCAGGAGCGGGATCAGATCTTCCCTTCTGCCCTGCTTGTATTTTTTAATTATTACTTCTAAATCTTCTGCCATTCCCGACCGGACTTTCAATTCCTTCAAATATAATCATTTTTATTGTTACAAATTAAACATTGTTATTTTATTAACAATAAAAACGCCGGGCATTTTATTGTTTTTCCGGATCCGGCATCCGCCAGGTTGTTTAAGAGTGAATGAAGTAGGAAAATAATTACTACATTTGAACCAGCATATTTCCAGGATTATCAATGACTAAAAGGATTGAGATGCAGATTTGCCTGGGCAGTTCCTGTTTTTCCAGGGGTAACAGGGAGGTTGTTGCATTTATAAGGGATTATCTTAAGAAGAACCACCTTGACGACAGGATAATATTTAAAGGAGCCAGATGCATGAATCTTTGCAGCAACGGGCCGAATCTGAGAATAAACGACAGGATCATTGAAGGTGTCACAATTACCAGGATAGAAGGAATTCTTGAAAAGGAATTCGGAGACATCAGGTAGATATCTATAGAATATAAGATGACCGAAATCAAGCCAATCTTTTATATCAACGATCAGAAATGCAGGAATTCCTACTCCTGTGTAAGGGTATGTCCTGTTAACGCAATAGAGGTCAGGGCCCAGAAGGAACACCCGACAATCATACCCCAGAGGTGCATAGGATGCGGGTTATGCTTCATAGCATGTTCACCTGGTGCGATCGAATTCCGCGATTCACGGGAGAATGTAAAAAAGCTGCTCTCATCGGGACGCAGGACTGCAGCGCTTGTAGCGCCCAGCATAGCATCGGAATTCGACGATATCACTGACTACCGGAAATTCGTAAGTATGCTCAGGGCCCTTGGTTTTACCTATGTTCATGAGAATTCCTTTGGTGTCGATCTGATTGCAGCAAAATATGCCGACCTGTTCAACAATGCGGAAGGCAAATATTATATAACGGCCAACTGCCCCGCCATTGTTAAACTGATTGAGAAATACCATCCTGAACTGGTACCCAACCTGGCTCCGCTTGTTTCGCCGATGATAGCGACGGCAATGGTTGTCAAAGAATTATATGGCGATGATGTTGCCACTGTCTATATTGGACCGTGCATTGACAACAAGGATGAAGCGTTGATGTACAGGGGAGGCAGGCTTGTCGATGAGATCCTGACATTCATTGAGCTGAGGCAGATGTTTGAGGAATTCGAAATCCAGGAACGTGTTGTCAAGATGTCGGAATTTGATCCGCCCTGCGGCTACTGGGGAGCCCTTTATCCTCTTCCCGCGGGTATTCTCCAGGCTGCCGGCATAAGGCGCGACATTGCAGTGAGCGGTGTAATCACTGCAGCGGGCCGGGAAGATGTCTTTGAAGGGATAAACGATTTTGAAAAATATATTGATACAATACGTCATCATTTCAACATGTTTTTCTGCCACGGCTGCCTTCTGGGCCCCGGGATGGAAACCCACAACGAAAGGTTTAAAAGAAGAGCCCTTGTAAGGCTCTATGCTGAGAAACGCGTCAGCAAGCTTGACAAAAAACAGTGGGAAAAGGATATGGAAAAATGGTCAAAAATCGATCTTTCGAGGAATTTCAACCCTAACGACCAGCGCATCCCCGAACCACCAGAAGAAGCAGTAAATGAGGTACTTAAAATTGTCGGAAGGGAAAATCCCGATGAAGAGCTCGACTGCGGTGCATGTGGTTACCAGTCGTGCCGGCATTTTGCCGCCACAGTTGCAAAAGGTCTTGCCGTACCTGAGATGTGTCATACCTACAACCTCAGGAATAAACAGGAATATATTGAAACGTTGCGTCAGACAAACAGGAAACTTGCGGAGACAAAAAGAGCGCTCAAGGAATCGGAAGAGCTTGCAATGAGGGAAAAGGAGATGGCTCAGAGTGCATCGGATATGATGAACAACATGCTCGAAAAGCTTCCTACGGGAGTGGTTATAGTCGACAACAACCTTAAGATTCTCCATTCAAACAGGAGTTTTATCAATATCCTCGGAGAAGATGCCAGGGCAATCTCCGAAATTATTCCCGGACTTGTAGGTGCCGACCTCAAAACCCTGATGCCTTTCAACGTTTACAACATGTTTTCTTTCGTCCTCAAGGAAGATGAACCTGTTGTGAGCAAGGATATCCACTATGAGGAAAGCATGCTTAACATTTCTATTTTTCCAATAAAGAAGAACAGGATGTGCGGCGCCATTATCCGCGACCTGTATTCACCTGAAGTACAGGGAGAAGAGGTTATAAACAGGGTCAGCGATGTCATTGAGAAAAACCTTGAAATGGTCCAGAAGATCGGATTCCTGCTTGGTGAAGGCGCTTCCGAGACTGAACAGATGCTCAACTCCATAATCGAATCCTACAGGAAAAAATCACTAGGCAACAGACAAAACCGCTAATTAACAAAAGTGGACAGGGATTTCTTTATAGAGGTAAACAGCCAGCAGCGAAATCACGATGGCGAGAGGATATGCGGCGATGTCTTTCTCTACAGGTATATCAAAGAGGAGGACAGGGTTATTGCCGTGCTGTCAGACGGGATGGGCCATGGTGTAAAAGCCAACATACTCGCTACCCTTACAGCCACAATGGCTTTGAATTTTACCCGCGAGCACAAGGAAGTTGACCGCATTGCAGAAATAATAATGAACACCCTTCCTGTCTGCAGCGAAAGGAAAATCAGCTATTCTACCTTTACAATTGTGGACATAGAAAGCAGCGGAAAAACAAACATCCTCGAATATGACAACCCTGCAACCATAATCCTGAGGGGAACTGACATTTTCGACCCTTCCTGGAAAACAGTCACCCTCGACAAGGGCAAGAATTCCGGGAAAATATTGAAAACCTGCACATTTACGCCTTCAAAAGAAGACCGCATAATATTCTGTTCCGACGGTGTCGCCCAGAGCGGAATGGGCAGCGAAGTCTATCCTTTTGGCTGGGGAAGAGACGAAATTGCAAATTATGCATCTTCCCTGATTAAAAGCGAAGCATCAATGTCGGCAATAACTCTCTCGGGCAAAATAGTGACAATGGCCCACAAGAATGACTCATACAAGGCAAAGGATGACATTTCGTGCGCAACCATATACTTCCGTGAGCCCCGTAAACTTCTAATCTGCACCGGACCTCCGTATGAAAAAGAAAAAGACAGGGATCTTGCCATAAAAGTCAGGGATTACAACGGTAAAGTCATTCTCAGTGGCGGAACAACTGCAGATATCGTCGCACGGGAACTCAATAAGACAATAATCGATGAGCTTATTTTCGAGGATCCCGAACTGCCGCCTGAAAGCTTTATCGAAGGGATAGACCTTGTGACTGAAGGCATCCTTACCCTTCAGAAGGTGAATGAGATACTGAAAACCTACAACAACAGTGTCAGACTGGGTAAAGGACCAGCCGACAAAATTGTCAGGCTCATCATGGAAAGCGATGAGATACACTTCATCATCGGAACACGTATCAATATTGCACACCAGGACCCAAATCTCCCTGTCGATCTTGAGATCAGAAGGACAGTTGTAAAACGTATCGCACGGCTGCTCGAGGAAAAATGGCTAAAGAAGGTCAGCTTTGAGTATATATGATTCTGGATTTCGGATTTCTACTTTATTTTTTCAAGTACCTGTTTAAACAGCAGTGGCTGGATATCGGGATGAGTAAGATTTTCCGGCAGCGAATCCGCCAGCCTTATTTCAGCTATCTCGGAAGTGTCAGGTACAGGTCCGATATTGGCTACCTCGGCAAAATAAAGACGTCCATAGCCTGTCTCTCCGTTTTTCCTTACCGAATATGTGGCAATACATTTAATTTCAAAATCGACGGCTCCGGTTTCTTCCATAAGTTCCCTTGATGCAGCCTCATCTGCTGTTTCTCCGGGCTCTATATGCCCTCCAGGGATCTCCCAGGTTGTGCGTTTATGATGGCGGACCAGTATCCAGTGCCCGCTGTATCGTGCGGTTATTACCGAATAGATCAGCGATACTTCCGGATCAAATGAAGGACTATAAAATTCAACAGTCGTCATAGCCTTAATAAACAAGGCCCTAAAATAGAAATTATAGCTGTAATATAATATTGCGTACATTTGCATGTTTTCAACAGGTGTTATGGTACTGCTTATTCTGCTGATAGTCATTGAGGTTCTGACAATCAATGTCATAAGGCAGCATTTTTACGACAGGTCGTGGATGAGTTATTATTTTATCATGACTGTCAACGCCGTGATGAGCATCTGGCTCTGGGTTCTCTGGATCAAAATAACATCATTCACAGGCATTTATGACCAGCCTGAGAATATCTCAGCAATAACGGGCTTTCACGGAATGCTTTGCATGGTAGTAATGCCAAGGGCCATTCTAATCCTTTTCCATTATTCAGGCATTTTAATCAGGAGAAAATCAGAGGGAGGGTATAGCACGATTCTTACAAAAACAGGAATGATCATTGCAGCCCTGTTGTTTGTCGTGATTTCAGCAGGATCGTTATTTGGAAGATTCAATTTCGTCACCGAATATCAGGAGGTAAAAATTAAAGGGCTGAAAAAAGACCTCGAGGGCTTAAGGATTGTACATATTTCTGATATCCACCTCACTTCCTTCTATCATCAGCAGAATAAACTTGAAGAAGTGATGAAAAAGATCAATGAACTTAAACCCGATATCCTTGTCAACACCGGCGATTTTATTACTATCGGTTGGCGCGAATCGGGCAGGTCCGACTCTATTCTTTCACTTCCATCAGCCAGATACGGCAAATTTGCAATAATGGGCAATCATGATTTCGGTACATATCATCCATATTTCACCGAGGCAGAGATGGAGAACAATGTCCTGATCATGAACAGATTCATTGCATCCGCTGGTTATAAAGTTCTGAATGATGAATTCGCCATGGTCAATATCGGGAATGCAAGAATTGCCATGATTGGGGTGAAAACAAAAGGATCCTTCCCGCATATAATCCATGGCAATCTGAAAAAGGCAACGGAACGAATTTATGGGGCGGATCTCAGGATTCTCCTGGCTCATGATCCGAACCAGTGGGATGAGGAAGTGGCCGGTAAAACGAATATAGACCTTACATTATCAGGTCACACTCATGGCATGCAGATCGGAATACTTACCAAAAAGCTGAAATGGAGCCCGGCTGTGTTTTTCTATCCGCGGTGGAATGGGCTTTACAGTGAAGGCACTCAGTACTTGGCAGTAAACAGGGGACTTGGAGTGCTCGGGATGCCCTTCCGAATCTGGATGCCGCCGGAAATCACGGTAATTACCCTTCGAAATGATCACAACTGATTCACAGGAATATAACAGGAAAAGAAAACGGGCAGCATACTGTCCGTTCTGCTGCCCGTATTATGATTGTTTTCCCCTGTTTACCTTTAATGTTAACCTTACTGACCTAACTAACCTTACTAACCTGATTAACCGGACGAACGTCCTTTCTATCTTCCAGGATTTTTTGCCTAACCTTTAAACCACGAAAGACTTTAAGATAAAGCGGGATCCAATCAATAATTTTATATATTTCCTTATATTATGTTTAAATTATTCATTTTTCTGACCGCAAGATTAATACATTTATTCCTCAAAGCTTAAAAATTAAACGATTTTTAACATTTTTTACAATTGTTAAACATTTTGAGTGCATTATAAAACCATTACAGGCATGAGACTAGTTCTTATAATATCATTTCTTGCATCATTCGTTGTTTTGTCGTGCGGCAACCGCGAAATTGAATGGATAAGGATTAACCAACTCGGATACAGGACTGATGATATTAAGATTGCAGTGTTTACAGGCATGAAAGAAAAAGGACTGAAGTCATTCAGTTTGGTCGATGTCGTATCAGGTAAGACAGTCTTTGTGAACAACGACCCTGTGAAAACCACTCCTCTCAGACCGTTCGGGGCCTGTTACCGCCTCAATTTTTCGGAAGTAAAAACGGAAGGGACTTACAGGATTGTGGCAGGAGATGCTGTTTCTCCCGATTTCAGGATTGCCGATGATATTTATGACGGAACGGCTGATTTCCTCCTTAATTATATGCGTCAGCAAAGATGTGGCTTCAATCCCTTCCTCAAGGATTCGTGCCATACACGCGACGGCTATATTATTTATGGAGGGGATGACGATTCAGCGCACCTTGATGTAACCGGGGGATGGCATGATGCAGCCGATTATCTGCAGTATGTAGCTACTTCAGCCAATGCAACATACCAGATGCTGTTCGCTTATTCGGAGAATCCCGGTTCATTTTCTGATAAATATCTGGCAAACGGCCTTCCGGGCAGCGACGGGATTCCCGATGTTATTAATGAAGCCAGATGGGGTCTCGACTGGCTGATCAGGATGAATCCTTCACCAGAAGTGATGTATAACCAGATCGCCGACGACCGCGACCATATCGGGTTCAGGTTCCCAAATGCTGATACAGCCAATTACGGCAAAGGAAAGGAACGCCCTGTATACCGTTGTACAGGAAAGGCGCAGGGATTGTTCAGATACAGGAACAGGACCACAGGCATTGCATCGACAGCAGGGAAGTTTGCATCGGCATTTGCCAGGGGGTCTGCTGTATATAAACCTGTCGAACCCGTGTTCGCCGATCTGCTTGCAAAAAAGGCTGCCGAAGCATTCAATTACGGACTACTCCATCCGGGTGCCTGTCAGACAGCACCCGGGACAGCTCCGTATTTTTATGAGGAAGAAAACTGGGTCGACGACATGGAACTGGCGGCCATCGAATTATTTATACTGACAGGCGACCGGAAATACCTTGATTATGCTGTTGATTTCGGAAGGCAGGAAACGGTAACTCCGTGGATGGGCGCCGACACTGCCCGACATTACCAGTGGTACCCGTTTATGAATATGGGTCATCCCGGAATAGCATCGGCCGTGGCCGGGTCAGACCTCAGTTCCGAGTTCCTTGGCAATATGAGGCTGGGATTGGAAAAAATCATGAATAAAGGAAAAAGCAATCCATTCCTGATTGGAGTGCCATTCATATGGTGCTCAAATAACCTTGTTGCTGCAACACTTACCCAGGCATCTCTTTACCGTAAGTTAAGCGGTGACAAGTCATTCCTTGAATTCGAGGCTGCATGCCGCGACTGGCTCTTCGGATGCAATCCCTGGGGAACAAGCATGATAGCAGGACTTCCCGAAAACGGTGATTTTCCTGAAAACACCCATTCTTCATATGTGGTCAGGGGGCTTCAGGTTCCGGGCGGACTTGTCGACGGCCCGGTTTATCCTTCAATTTTCCATAATCTGAAATATCTGTATCTGTCTGAAGAGGATGAATATGCACAGTTCCAGAATGATATGGCGGTTTATCATGATGACTATGCCGATTATTCCACAAATGAATGTACAATGGATGGAACCGCCAGCCTTGTTTATTATTTATCATCCCTTCAGAAAAGAAAACATTAAACACTGAATATCAAGTCGAGATGACTGTTCTCCAAAACATAGACTATAAAATAATTTTATCCCGGAGACGGACAATAAGTATTATTGTCAGCCCCGACAAAGGGGTTATTGTGAAAGCTCCGTTCAGGACTCCCTCACATGCAATCAGACGATTTGTCACTGAAAAATCGGAGTGGATAAGCAAGACACTTGAAGGATTCAATTCCCTTATAAGAATAGACAGCTCTGAAGGGTATAAAGACGGGGACCAGATTTTGCTGTTCGGCAAATATCACACACTCAGACTGCATCAGGCGACAGAGTATTATGTCAGCCTGCCTGACAATGGGAGGATTATTGAAGCCGGATATGCAAAAAGCAATGACCCGGTTCTTATAAGGGCACTTCTTGAAAGGTGGTTCAAGGTGATAGCAGCAAAAAAGCTTAACGGGAAATTCAGGGAACTTGTAGCCAGATACAGTGACTACGGTTTCAAACCATCGGCTTTTTCAGTGAGATATATGAAGAAAAGATGGGGAAGCTGTTCTTCAAAGGGGAGGATAGCAATAAGTTACGACCTTATCAGACTTGATGAGGTATATGCTGAATATGTTATCATCCATGAGCTGTGCCATCTGAGGCATCATAATCATAGTGCAGAATACTACAGGCTCCTTTCGGAAGTCTATCCCGGATGGAAGGACGTAAGAAAGGAGCTCCGCAGGTATTTACGTTAATAACCCGCTGGAGGCATGGGTCTTAAACCGTGAATTCCTGCTTCGGAGACGGGATCTGTATATTTGAAAATCCTGCTTCCTGAAGCCTTGAAGAATATTTCACCTGTGTTTCATATTCACCATGAACGAGGAATATCCTCTGAATCTGGTCTTTATCCTGGCAATCAAGAAACTCAATCATTTCATTATAATCACCATGGCCGCTGAACGAATCAATTATCCTGACTTCAGCATTAACAGGGTAAACAGTGCCGAAAATCGAAACCTCCTTGTCGCCTCTTGCTATTCTTGCTCCGAGGGTAACAGGCGAACAGTAGCCAACAACAAGAATAGTATTCCTTGGGTCGGTAATGTTATTTGCAAGATGGTGCTTAATACGTCCGGCTTCCATCATGCCCGATGCTGAGATAATTATACAGGGCTTTTTATAGTCATTCAGCTTTTTGGAATCCTCGTGCCTTGTTATATATGTCAGGCTGTTAAAACCGAACGGATCGGTGTCGTTCTCCATTACCTTCAGAATTTCCCTGTTGAAGCATTCCGGATGCATCCTGAAGATGGTTGTGGCGTTAACGGCAAGAGGGCTGTCGACAAATATCTCCACCCGGGGGAGTTTTCCCTGGTTGAAGAAGTTGTTAAGCGAATAAACGATCTCCTGCGTTCTGCCAACGCTGAAGGATGGAATAATGAGTTTCCCTCCCTTTTTTACACATGTGTCTGTCACTGTTTTCAGCAACTCATCATCTGCTGAAATAATGTCTTTATGCAGCCTGTCGCCATATGTCGATTCAGTTATAAGGATATCAGCCTGGGGAAATGGCTTTGGCGGTTCCAGTATCCTGCTTGATGGCCTTCCGATATCGCCGGTATATGCCAGTCTTGTCGTTTTTCCGTTCTCGGAGATAAAAAGGTTTGCAACTCCGCTTCCCAGCATGTGTCCGGTACTCGTGAACTTAACTTTGATATTGTCGTCGATCCTGAATTTCATGTTTTCAGGAACCCCTATAAACAATGCCATGCATTCCTTTGCGTCCTCCTGGGTAAAGATCGGTGTCACAAGGGGCAGTCCCTTCTTTGCACGCCTTTTGTTGAATGTCTTGGTATCATGTTCCTGAATGAAGGCCGTGTCGGCAAGCATTATTGAGCAAAGGTCGCGTGTAGCGCTGGAGCATATTATCGATCCCCTGAATCCAAGCTTGTAGACATAGGGAATAAGCCCCGAATGATCAATATGGGCATGTGTCAGAATTATATGGTCAACCATTGAAGGATCAAAACCCAGATCCCTGTTCATTGCATCCGTTTCAAGTCCTTTCCCCTGGAACATCCCGCAATCGAGAAGTATCCTTTTGCCGCGGTCGGTAGTCAGAAGGATTTTCGAACCTGTTACTTCCCTGGCGGCTCCGCAAAATTTAAGTTTCATATTTCAAAATCTGTTTATTGGGCAAAATAAAAGTTTTAGTATTCTAAAAAGAAATAGTGATCATAATCAGAATAAAGCTGACAGTATCAGTGTGAACATCAGACCGCATACAGCAATTATGGTCTCCATCACCGTCCACGACTGAAGTGTCTGTTTCTCATTCATCCCCAGATATTTGCTGACAATCCAGAATCCACTGTCATTAACATGTGACATAATGGTCGCTCCTGCTGCAATTGCAATTACAATAATGGCGGTATCAGGCTGTGAGAGATTAAATGATGAAAGCAAAGGGGACATTATTCCCGCCGAGGTTATCATCGCCACTGTTGCCGAACCCTGAGTTATTCTGACAAGGGCAGCGAGCACCCATGCAAGAACTATCAGAGGTATAGATGAATCAGCCAGTGATTCTGCCAGCATCTTTCCTATCCCGCTGTCAACAAGAATCTGTTTAAGAACACCTCCGGCTCCGGTAACGAGAATGATGATACCTGCAGGGCCAAGCGCCTTTGTGCTCAGATCCAGTATTTTCTGGCCCGGCATGTTTCTCCTGAGACAAAGGAGTATCGAAAGCAGGGTGGCAATTATGAGAGCAGTGAACGGGTGTCCGATGAAAATAAGTACTTCTGTAAGAACTGATTTGTCCAAGATACCTTTGTCCACACCCAGTTTAATAAAAGTGCTCATCAATATCAGACTGAGCGGCGTCATGATCAAGGCAGCGATAGTCCCGAATGATGGAAGATCTGCCGGTTTTTCCTCATCAGTTTCAGTCTCCTGGAATATATCCGGGGCAGGAATGTTGATCTTTTTTGCAATGAATTTTCCGAACACAGGTCCGGCGATAATTGCAGTAGGGATACCAACTATCAATCCCATCAGGACCACCCATCCGAGCTCAACGCCAAGCATTTCACCGACAGCTGTGGGACCCGGTGTCGGCGGTACCATTGTATGAGTTACTGCAAGTCCTGCAAGCAGGGGTATGGCATAATATAAGACCGATCGTTTTGTATCCCTCGTAAGTGCATAGACAATCGGAATAATAATTATAAATCCGACATCAAGGAATATTGGTATTCCGACAATAAAACCCGTGAGGGTAAGGGCCCAGGAGGCTTTATCAGTACCGAACTTTTTCAACAGGTAATTGGCAAGCGACCTTGCCCCTCCCGAGCTTTCCAGCATCTGACCAAAGATTGCTCCCAGCCCTACCACTGTTGCAACAAATCCAAGCGTGCTGCCCATCCCCTCCTGAATGCTTTCTGAGATCTTCTGCAGAGGCATTCCTGCCATGACGCCAACAACAATGGAAGTTATAAGAAGAGCGACAAATGCGTTCAGTTTAAATTTGAGGACCATCATCAGGAGAAGTGATACTCCGACAAGCACTATAAGGATAATGTATGGGGCGGACATAGGTTAGAAGTTCAAGGTTCAGGGTTTAAAGTACAGGGTTTAAATTTAGCCACGGCCGTCGAAACCTGGTTCGGGTCTGAGCGGAAATTTTACAGGCAGATTGTCGCGGGTCGACCTGTAAACCGCCGTGAACAATTCCACGGTCTTACGTCCGGCCTCGCCTGTAACAAGTGGATCGGTGTCATTTTCAATTGCCTGCAGAAAGTCTTCAATCTGGCATTGCATATAGTATATTGTCGGATCATATCTGTTGAATATTTCGGTATCCTCTCTAATCCATTGCGGCAGAAGTGATTCTTCGCCCGGCACTGTCCACAAATCGTTCACCGGGGGTTCTGCAACGCCTGTCATGCCGGCAATGAACATTGCCCCGCCGTCGGTCTGAACGCCAACGGATGCTCCGTTTTCACCATGAACATGGACCTTGCCGTAAATACCCGGTTTCTGGGAATTGCTTACAACAATGTTGCCAATGGCTCCGCTTTTAAATCTTACAATCGCCAGGGCAGTGTCTTCAACTTCGATATAAGGATGGTTCAGATTTTTCCAGATGCCGTAAACCTCATCAATATCGCCCATGAACCAGAGAAGGAGATCGAGCTGATGCGGCGACTGGTTAACAAGCACACCACCGCCTTCCATTTTCCAGGTACCCCTCCATTCATCCGAGTCATAATAAGTCTTATCCCTCCATCCCAGCATATTTACGGTTGCCAGTACCGGTTTCCCGATTTTTCCGTCATCAATGGCTTTTCTGACTCTCATAACCGGGGAATACCACCGGCGCTGACTGATAACGCCAAGTTTCACATTACCTGCCCGGCAGGCATTTATAATTGCATCACAGTCGTGAAGATCAGCGGCCAGAGGTTTTTCAACAAGGACATTGGCTCCGGCGGCAGCAGCTTCCACAGCCGGCTGCCGGTGGAACGGATGGGGAGTACAGACAATAACGAGGTCCGTCTCATTTTCGATGACCATTGGGCCGATCTCATCGCAGGCTTTTGTATTATATAATGAAGCGAATCTTCGGGCGGTCTCCGGTGTACGGCTCCAAACTCCGGAAAGCCTTGCATTTTTTATGTTTTTTATGGCTTTCGCATGAAGATGCGCCACTTTTCCGCATCCGGCAATCGATATGTTATAGATTCCTTTTGTCATCATCAACAGCATTCATGGTACAAGTATAACCTTTTTCAGGCTGCCTTCCTTTCTGTACAGCTTTCCAAACCATTCTGCACCTTCCGACAGAGGAACAACGGCAGATATCCGGTCGTCAACCCTGAGCTTTCCACATTCAAGCAGGCCCAGTATGGCTTCATATTCTCCGCGGATTGCACAACTGCCTCGGAGTGTCAGCTCCTGAGTCACTATTTTCTGAAGGGGAATCGATGCTGTCTTTGATGTATTGCCGACAAGTACGACAGTCCCGCCTTTTCTCACTGCATCGATGGCTGTATTCAGTGATTCGCTTTTACCGACAACCTCAAAGGAGACATCTGCGCCCCGGTTTGAAGTGACCTCCTTTATTTTTGATTCAATTCCTCCTTCCGTGGGATCGAACAGAAAAACTGCACCGCTTATTCTTGCACCATCAAGCTTTTCTTTATCATTATCTATGGCAATTATTTTTCCTGCACCGGAAACTGCAAGAAGCTTTATTATGAAATTGCCTATCATTCCGGCTCCCGTAACCGCGCATGAGGAGCCTGTTTTTATCCCTGAAATGTTTATTGCATGAAGGGCCACTGCAGCAGCTTCGACCATGGCTGCATGTTCATACGACACATTATCCGGAATCTTGTACAGAATATGCTGCGGGACAACTACATATTCTGCAAAAGCTCCATGCTGCCTGTAATCGCCCGGTGAAACACCAAGCACCCTTCTGTTGTCGCTGAGGTTGTATCTGCCTTCAAGAGTATACCAGTCGTCAAGGGGATAAATTGTTGAATCAAATGTAACCCTGTCTCCAGGCTTCCATTTAATTACGGAGGAACCTGTTTTTTCAATTACCCCCGAGGCTTCGTGTCCCATTATCAGAGGAGGAACCCTTCTTCCCGTGCTGCCGTCAAGTCCGTGAACATCAGAACCGCAGATACCGCATGCCTTAACTCTGATCAGGACATCTTCCGGTCCGGGTTCGGGATCAGGCACATCTTTGTAAACAAGTTTATTATACTCCTCAAGGACAAGGGCTTTCATCTGAACCGATTATCTGTTTTTACTAAATACAGCAGCAGAGTGCCAGACAAATATAACAAAAACGGCCGACAGATCATTCCACGACAACAACCATAA
>DAOOUQ010000007.1:0-133289 GCA_035390825.1 Bacteroidales bacterium
GATAAACCATCAGGGCAAAACCGAATGCTCCGTAAACAATTGAAGGAACGCCGAACAGAATATCCATGGAAAACCTTATCAATTCTGCAAACTTCGATTTTTTATTAAGATAAAAGTTGATAAACATTACTAGTGGAACACTGATCAACAGGCTTATAAAGACCGATCCCATGATTATATAAAATGATCCGACAATCGCATTAAGAACACCTCCTTCCTTTCCAAGATAAAAACCTCCTCCAGGCAGTTTGGTTATCATATCAAAGTTAAGCGAAGGAAGTCCTTTATAAAAGATCGTACCAAGAATGAACAGCAGTACACCCAGTACGATAAGTGCCGCTGTTATCATTATTATCTTAAAGATTCTTTCCTCGAGGTACTTCATTTCAGCCTGAATGTCAATTATGTAAACTGGTATCTTTTTTCAATCTGCTTCAATGTGATCCGTGAAACCATATTAAATACAATAACAATAATGAAGAGAAGAAACGCTGCAAACATTAGTGCCGATTCATATCCCGGCATTGAGAGCATTTCACCGTAGTTATTGGCAATAAGGGCCGGTAACGGATAACAGGCATCAAAGAATGACCCTGGTATCTCGGGAATATTTCCACAAACCATCAGAACTGCCATTGTTTCACCGAAAGCCCTCGAAAGAGCGAGAACTGTTGCTGCAATTATGCCTGAAAATGACCTTCTCAGAATAACTTTTTTTATAGTCTGCCATTTTGTGGCTCCAAGGGCAAGAGAAGCATCAGTCATCTCGGCTGGTATAGACCTGAACAGCTCGACCATTATGCTTATTAACAGAGGAATTATCATGACCGCGAGGACTATCCCTCCCGCAAGAACAGTATAACCTGTTGAAAAATCGACAAACCTCGGAGCTATTTTTTCTGAGATCAATGGAACGATGGCAAGTGTTCCCCAGAGTCCGTAAATGACTGGCGGTATACCCGAAAGAAGGTCGACAACCGGTTCAAAGAATCTTTTAACTCCCTTTGATGCGTATGAGTGCAGGAAAATGCTGATAAGGACAGAAAGGGGAAGGGCAATCAATATAGCTATCAGCGATACGTACAAAGTGCTGAGAATGAAAGGTAAAAATCCGAAATCACCTTTGAACGGCTTCCAGCTTGAAGAAGAAAGCAGGGTCCAGAGATTCTTTTCCCTGATGACAGGCAATGCCTTGAAAAAGAGGGAAAATCCGATTATAAGCAGAAAAAGGATTGCAAAAACCGCAATCCCAACCATAAAATACCTGGCAAATCTGTCCTTAATCTTCCTGACCTTTCGCATTTGAACTTACTTCAGTTTCTCAATTTCCTTATTTATACTTTCTTTTGAGAGTGATATATATCCTGCCTCGTTCACGAATTTCTGTCCGTCGGTCAGGATCCATAAAAGGAACTTCTTCACCACTTCCTTCTGTGGTTTACCGTTAGTGACCAGATAAAGCTCACGTGCAGGGGGTGACGGGAATTTCCCGGTAGCAATTGCTTCGATAAGCTTATCCATTGTATCATAAAAATTCTCATCCGTAGTTATCTTTCCGTCTCCGTTAATATCGAGCGGGACAACTCTCAAACCTGCGATCTGTTTTTTGGTCTTACTGTCGTAGGCATACCCTATATTATTAAAACCAATCCCCAGAGGATCTTTTTTTACAGCAAGTGCAAGACCCGGATCTCCATAGACACCGCTTCCGAGAAGGTCTTCCTGTTTCTTGCCGTAATATTTCGCCCACACCTCGGCTGCACCGCAGGCATCGGACCTTGTATAAACATGTATAGGGATGGAACCCTTTGAACCGAAAGCCTGCGCCCAGGTCTTATACATCCCCGTGATCCAGATATTATTACCGGCTTCTCGTTTAAGGCCTTTTGACATTATTGCGTCGAGTGCAGGATTTGAGGCATTGACAACGGCAACTACTGCATCTTTTGTAACTGCCACCGGGTAAGCGCCTTTTTTGATTTCTTCAGGATAGATTTCTCTTGAGACCATTCCCATGTCAACCATATTGGTGAGAGCATCTGTAATGCCCTTTCCGGCTCCTCCGGCCGAAATGTCAATCCTGACGCCGGGATTTAACTTCCTGAATTCTTCAGCCCATTTTACGGCCATCGGATAGAGTGCCCATGCACCTGATAGCGATATGGTACCTTTGATCTGTTCCTGTGCAATTACATTAAAACCGAAAAGGTTAAACAGGAAAGTAACAATAAGAACGCCGATTGAAATCTTTTTGTTTTTCATTATTCTGTCATCATTTGAAATTAAGACCCAGAAGCTGTGGTTTGAATGTCAGTCCTAGATATATCCATGTCAGGTTGTATTCGCTGTTGCCGCTTTTCTTAACAATCTGAAAACTTTCGGTCGGCAGCATGTAAGAAATTCCCAGATCTACTTTAGTAATCGAATTTGGTTTCCAGGTAATCAGAAAATCATTTTCAAATCCCAGATACTTATCAATCTTCTTATCATTTGAGTAGTAATTGCGTTGAAGATGAAATGTATGGAAATCAGCCCTTAAGTCAAATTTTGCGGAAAGCGGACGCGTAAGGAAAAGATATGGATTCACAAGACCTGCACCACTCACATCACCGGGGAATTTGGTAATGAGGTCCATAGAGCCGTTGAACCTGTGGGCGGTTCCATAGAGCGGAACGAATGAGTGGTCGGTAGGTGATGGGGATCCATTCCCCGTTCCGCTGAATATTTCAGCTCCAAAACGCGCCACAAGACCTTTCGAAGCAGTATAACGTAATTCAGGCTGCAGATAAAATGCAGAAAGATCTTTTCCCGTTGGATTTTTACCTCCCTGATACCATGCAGCAAGAGTTGAATATATTCTGCCGTAGTCAACTTCAATTCTTCCGCCCAACGTGTACCTGAAGTTCATCTTTTCAGGATCTGAAGCCTTCTGAAATGCATCTGTACTGTTCAATGCCGTTAGTGTCAGCAGATTGCTGGGTTTGTACCGGAGGTAGTTGACCGCCAGGAACTTATAATTGGTAAATCCCGATGGTGAATAATCTGTACCAAAATACTTGTCGGATGACTGATTGAAGGCAAGGGCAAGTTCTGAAGTAACTTTCCCTGTGTTCAGCCTGAAATTTACTGCATCGTGAACTGCTGCATTTATCCTCCAGTCATTTTCAGAAAATAATCTCTGGTTGTCATACACCAGACGCTGACGTCCAATCCTTACAGAGAACTTATTTGTGATTATCGGTTCAACCCAACCTTCAAAAATCTGCAACGTTGCAGCTGTTGAACGAGGATCCTGCTGACCCCAGACCCTGAGATCCTGAACCGAAAACTGCATTACAAACCTGTTGTCGAAAACATAGTTAGCGCTGATCCTGAACCTCTGGCCGACGAAAAAAGCAGCTGTGGAGGTGTCATTTCTAAGCTGCTGGTATCCGTTCCTGTATTCTGCCCTTGGCCTGAATTCTGCATCTATCCTGAGTTTTTTATCAGATAAAGCTGCCTGCTGCTTTATTGCAAACTCAGCTCTTAGTGAATCCGCGATTTCCTGTTTAACATATTTTTGCTCCACCAGAACATTCAGAATATCATTGGCTGACTGGGACATTGAAATCAATGGCAATACTGCAAATACCAGGGATAAAAAACTATACTTCATAATGTCTACCGATTATGTGAACAAAAGTATCAGATATCTGATCTCATGTTATAGGTAATATCACCGAATCCGAATAAGTATAAAAGCGTAATTTCTGTCACCCGATAAAAGTGAATTTCAAGAAACTACTGCAAAACGTTGAATATAAAATCTAAAGATGATTTCTGTGCATTCCCTGAATGCCATGGATCCGTTATCGACTATGATTTCAGGATGAGCCGGTGGAAAATACGGAGCAGAAATACCGGTAAAATCCCTGATCTCGCCACTCATGGCCTTTGCATACTGTCCCTTGGTATCGCGCTGAATGCAGACCTCAAGCTCTGTGGATACATATACTTCAATGAAATTCCTGCACATATTTCTTACCTCATCCCTTATTTCCGAATAAGGTGAGATAAGGGATACTATCACTACTTTCCCCTCCCGCTCCAGTATGGAGGCCAGATACCCGACATAGAGATTGTGTTTCTTTCTTGATTCTTCATCATAATTCCTGACATTCAGCTTTTTTCTGATTTCATCACCGTCGAGCAAGACCGGATTGATCCCCGATTCGTTGAAAAGTTCATTTAAGCAACCTGCGATTGTTGTCTTTCCGGCGCCGCTGAGCCCCGTCAGCCATATTACTGCTGGTTCGGGCGATAATCGGGAATTTTTGCTTTTCAATGTTGCAACTGATTTAAGAGGGTTTGGCTCTTTATGAAATCTTTTCCGCAAATACCTCAGGCGGATCGTAATTCCATCTGCTTATGTAACCGGCCCATCTTTCACCTATACGTTCAATGGTGCGGGGATCAAAAATATGCCTGAAGTTTTTGTAATCCTTTTCAGATTCAATTTGTGCCCGGAGATCGCCTGCTGTCTTTTCAAAATCCGGGATATTCAGCTGCGAATATATCTTCTGAATCGTTGCGAACGGATCGTCTTTCAGTTCTTCGTAAGATACCTCGCAAAGATTGCCTGACGGTATAAGATTTCTGTCTTTTTCGTATTGTCCCATAAGATATTCAAAATGACCGAATACTATCTCATCAAGTTCCTCATCGCTGATAAGCTGAACGCTGTAAAAGCCCAGGATGGCCCTTTTCCACATATTTCTTATTGAATAGAACAAAACATACGGATTGCGGTAAATAAAAATGAATTTAGCCTGAGGAAACATCTGAAGAAGATAAGCTATACGCTCAGTGTTCGGAGGATTTTTCAGAACAAGCTGCTTTCCCTTATTCCTGAAAGTGATGAATTTCACTGCTGACATGTATTCTTTCTTCCATCCTTTAAGGTATTCCTCATTTGAAAACTGCTGTGATCCGTTAAGCCATTCCTTCCATCTCTTGGGGAATATAAGGCCCCAGTAGGCTGAGTAAGCCGATCCCTTGTTAATAAGATAATCATCCTCCTCATCAGCCTCTGAAAGAGGAAGGACAGTGTCGTGAAAAAAGGGATTCCTGATTTTGAAAAAATCTATAACCGCCTGAAGCACTGATTGCATCCATTTGCCCATTAGCATGCTCGTATTAGGGAACAGTGCATCATAATAATTCAGAAATCCGAAACGATTGTCACTGGCCATAAGCTTCTGAAGCAAAGTGGTCCCGCTTCTGTAATGGCCAAGAATGAATATGGGATCTTTCGTCACCTGCGTATTCCTGATTTTTTCCCTGAATAATATAAGCTGCAGTAATGCAAAAGGAAGAGTCGGGATGATCTGAAGATAGTATACCGGTAGCATGAGGAACCCATTAGGCGAAATGCCTCCGCCCGAGCATGCCCTTCTTGTGAATTCGAACAAGGCAAAATTGACGATCCGGTGATTTTTAACCATCGGTAGCCATGCTAAACCAATCTGGAGAACCTGGCGTTTGAATACGGGAAATCTACTCCCATTGCGAAAAAGACAAACAGGCCCGATACCAGGGCCGAAACGAGTGATCCGGTGCTAAATCCCGGATTTAAAACAGGCGGATCGACATGAACTGTTGTCATGACAATGCCTGCCACCAGTGAAATGATTGCAGTCCACTGATAAAGGTGCAACCCCAGAAACACAGGAGTCTGAACTTCGCCCCTAAGGCTCTCCTCAACGAACCGGCCCAGGCTTGTCAGGATAAGATACAATCCTATTAAAAGCTCGATGGGGCATCCCCTGAACCAGAGCGTAAGGAGCAGTATGCCGACAATTGTAAGCCACAGAATGGCATAAAGCTGGGTTGGATGAACCAGTTCGCCCTTAAGCCCTGAAATATTGCACACCCTCGAACGGGGATGAAAATAGCGGATCCCGATTGCCGGATCTTCTGTCCTTCTGCCATGACAGCATCCGTTAACAAGACAGCGCAGCCGGCCGATTCCCTGTATCCATGGCATCACAACGGCTCCCACCCCGATTACTGCCCATACATCTGATCCGACCGCCCAGACGGCCAATCCGCCGAAAACAATTCCAAATAGTCCGCCATAGTAGCCGAAAGGCCTTTTCAATTTTGAGGACCCTTCGATGACCTGTGCCCACAGGCCGGCACAGGTATTTACAATGAGCGTGAAAAGCAGGATGGGCAGTGCATATTCCTTCCCTGTAAGTGTCACAGCCAGAAGTATCCCGGCAAAAGTACCGATGCCTACATAAAACCCGTGGTTTATCACCCTTATTTTCCCGAATATCCATTCTTTCCATGAATTGGCGATTTTCTCTGCCATTTTTCTCAGGAAATTCCATATTCCCATGCGGCTGGAAGATAAGATGAAGACAATTATCGAACTTATCAGGTTCAGCAGGGCCGATCGGCAGTTAGATAGCTGTATCACTATCAGGGAAAAGATAATTATAAACAATACAGCGGTCATTTTTCCGGAATGCCTGAATAATGCCGTTGCTGAAACGAATAACAGACTTACTGGCAGTGCAATTATCTGTAGTGTCTCTTCCGGAAAATACTGTGCCCCGGTCTCAGGCGACAAAAAGGCGGCAAATGCAGTTATACCGGTTGCAAAAAAGCTGGTCACTTCCCATTCTCTTAAAATGTCCTTCCTTTTAAGAAAGAACGGAGTCAGTACAAAGAAAATGATACTTAAAGCTGTAAGATGCTGATTTTCAAGAGCCGGAAGTATGCTGAGGGGTTTCCCGGCCAGCGGGGCCACATCTTTGTAAAGCTTAAGGATCAGGAAGTTGCTCCCGATCCAGAAAATCACCACCCATATCACAGAGGCCAGTCTGTCCCTCAGATCCGGAACCTCCTTAAGGTTTTCAGGATAATCAAGAACAGTCCTTATTGACTGACCGGGGAACCGCTTTTTAAGATTGTCTGCTTCGTACCCCAGTACAAGTGAGATCATCCCCAGGATTGTCAAAGGAGTAACAAGCCAGATGCCGCTGGCAGAACCGGAATAAGTGAAGAAGCCAGTCATCAGCAGTCCGAACCCCCAGTAAACAGGGTGTCTGAACAGCCTGTAAGGTCCGCGGGTGACAAATACGGGTGGAGGATAAGCATTCATTGGCAGTCCCCCGCCATGGATTTTCAAGACAATCATTGCCCATACCATCAATGAACCGCCTGTGATCATAAGAATCCCTCCCGCAACTTCTGATTTGATTGCCGGAAGAGTTATTGCATCTCCGGTATGTTTAGCCCACATCCACAAGAGCCATGGGAATATCAGCAAAAAAAACACTGCATAGAGTATTTTACCGGTAATGGAATTCTTGTTTTTCATTTCCTGATCCTCATTTTATTATAATAAATAAACAGTGCCATTATCAAAAAACCGATTCCGTACAGGATGCTGTAAAATCGTGCAGGAATTGCAGAAAAATCAGTGAAGGCAGCAATTATTGCGGATTGGGAGGGAAAGTATGCAGGCAGATAACGGATTATGATATTGTTATGGGCCTCAGCATAGTACATGGGATTCTGGAGCCAGCCGGCATCGATATTGGCAAGCATGACTATGAAAAAGATTCCTTCAAGCTTACCCCTGATAAGGCTTCCGGTTGCAAGTCCGTAGCACCCGTAGACAAATCCTATGAGGATAAGACCGGCAATAAAAGCCATAAAATGGCTGATAGACAGAAACCGGCTCACAAGGAGGGCGACATAAAGCGCTATGGAAATTATGAGAACTGAAAGGGCAAGAAGGTTTGACAGCAGGATCTCGAATGGACTGTACCCGCATATAACAAGTCTCCGGTTCACCCCGATTTCTATTTGTACAAGGTTCAGTGCAAGCAGTGATGACAGGAACCCGGAGGAGGTAACAGAAAAAAATACCAGGGCGATATCCTTCAGGGGCCTGTTAATGAATATCATATTGCCGAGTGATGCAAGCCTGAAGGGGATGATTCGTACCGGAGCAGTCAGTTCGACAATGGTGAGAAATACTATCGGTATTATTAGCAGTGCTATAATTACGATCCTTCGGCGAAAAACCATTTTCAGGATCATCATGATGCCGGTTATGATTCTGTGAAGGTTCATGTCAGCCTCCCCTGTACGAGATTAAATACTTTGTCAAATCTTTCCTTTTCAGTAATCAGGTGGGCAACGACAAGAATTGAACAACCTGCTTTCTTAAGCTTACCCGTATATTCCCAGAAATGCACGTAGGTATCCCAGTCAAATCCATTATAGGGCTCATCCAGAACCAGAAGATCGGGCTGAGGCAATAATGCCAGGGAAAGATTGAGCTTTTGCATTGTTCCTCCGCTCAATTCGTATACCTTTTCATTCCGGAACTTTCTGAAATTGAAAAAATCCATTAAATCATTGCTCCGGCTGGCCAGGGTTACCCTGTCAATTCTGTAGGCTGCGGCAAAATAGCTGAAGTGTTCATCGACGGTCAGATGTGAAAAAAGCAGTGTTTGCTGCGGACAATACCCTAAACGCCCGGTTAACGAAACACTTCCCCTGTCAGGTTTCCATTCTCCCACAATTACTTTAAGCAAGGTAGTTTTCCCGGAACCATTTTCCCCGACAATACCGTAAAGCATATTTTGATCCATTTCAAATGAAACATCTCTCAGAACACTGTTCCTTCCAAACTTCTTCGAAATGTTTTCCACCGTCAACAATACCATTGCCTTCAGGTTATGAAGTTGACAAATTCATGTATTGACATCCCCGCCGCGACGACGTTACCATTCATCCTGAGTTCACTTCTGCTGAGCCATTTGTTTCCTCCAGCCGTCAGAAACCTGAAAGGTATCACCTTGTGCAGTATGGGAACAAAACGGATTGTCCTGGCCACAACCGACAGTATCTTCATCCCCGATTCCAGAGTAGCTCCCTTGTCCATTGTAAGCTCCAGATTCATGCCTGGAATCCTTATAAAGTCATTTTCAACAAGACAGCCTCCTTTCCGTTCACCATTCAACCACAACCAGTTCTTCATTTCATCTTTGCCAAGTGAGAGCCACACCAGACTATATTCATCCGATACAAACCGCCCCCAAAGCAGTCCGTTCATATGTACTTTCCATGGAGGAACAGTCATTATTATCTGTTCAGCATAGCCGCTGCCTGTCAGAGTGCGGTCAGGGAGCCTGATTGTGACGGCTGATGCAGGCTGACAGCAGATCCAGTCGAGAAAGCCCTCTGCTGATTCAAATATCCGTAAACGTATCTTCTCCGCTCTGGCATTCCATATTCCGGTAATGGACTCTGACCCGTCATCGAAAGCAATCTCATGGTTCAGCAGCCGGGGAGTGGGGACATCTCTGAACCTCGATTTCAGAGTCACTCCCGAAACAGGGTTGTAATCCAGCCAGCTTGTATAATCCGCCGACCAGCGATAAAGGCTAAGCTTTGCGGAATAAAAAATCATCGCCTCTCCATCTTCGCCTGTAAAGTCGAGATACCATTTGTTCAGATGGAACTTACCAGCCTGCTCATTTGCCGAAGTATCTCCTGACATTTCCATATTCAGGATTTTAAATCTGGGCGCGAAATCCGCAGTGCCGTCCAGTATAAATCAAAAGGATAACTTACTAAAGTTACGAAATAAATCAAAGCAAATCTTTTTTTCACCAATCCGACATTTTGCTGATCTTTGCATTATTATCACGAGATAATTACTGGTTTTTTGGCATCCGGAAAGTCAGAAATGACATATTTATGGAGAACGGAATCATTATCCCTGATGAACTTCGCTTCGCAATTACCAGAAAATGTTCGGGAAAATGCAGGCATTGCTACAACCGTTCGGGAAAGGGCAATGACCTGTTATCGGGCAGTGATTTTATAAAGATTCTTAATGAAGTTTACACCCTTAATCCAGATTTGGATAGAATTACTATTACAGGCGGAGAACCGATGAATGAACCTGAAAAGGTTCTTGAAATTTCAGAGTTCTGCCATACTCTGGGTATAAGGGTGAGACTAGTCACAAGAGGATGGGAGCTTGATGAAGAAATTTGCAGGAAACTCAAAAATGCCGGAGTTACAAGGATACAAATCGGTCTTGATTCTTCCGGGAAATTAGGTTATGAGGATGAATCACGAACGAAATGGGACACCCTTCACAGTTGGCTTCGCTGCGATACTGACGGATTTGTGAAGACAGTCGAAGCAATAAAGCTGTCAATACACTGCGGAATTGATACTTCAATCCGTTTTTCCCTTTGCCGTTCCAACCTGAACGATGTTTTAAACACTTACAGGTTTGTTTCCGGTCTTGGAGCATCAAAATTCAAATTCAGAGTTTTGTTTCCAGACGGAAGAGCAAAGAACAGGCTTATAGCAGAACTCATTACTGCAGAAGAAATGGCTGAAGCACAATTTCAGCTTATACAAGCCTCCAAAACCGTTAAAACCCTTATTGAAGTCACCCAGCCATGCCTTTACCCCCTTCCCGGGCTACATGATTTGTCGAGGACCAATCATGAATTCAATGCATATCGTGAAGCCTGCCCTTGCGGGACCAGGGCAGCCTATATCGATTCGAACGGAGATGTCAAATATTGCCTTTTTGATGAAGATGCTCTTGGCAATGTTGCCGGCACTTCCTTACCGGATGTCTGGAATTCAGAACCGGCCGGCAAGGCACGGGAAAGACGCTGCCCTCTTGACTTGTCGGGATATAACTGTTCTGCATTTAAAATACTGTATTCACAGTTTAATGACTATTCTCTGTTTATGGGAAATTATGCAAAGGCCGTCAAACAGAAAATTTCATCGGGAATTTAAAATCAGAAAAACTACATTTGAGATGAATAAATTATCAGCACGGGCCATAAGATATAATGAGAATGAACACCCTGTGTTTCAATTAAATCAGGTTTCAATATGATACTTTCAAAGAAGACCAGATACGCAATAGTAGCACTGTCAAGGCTTGCAAAAGAATATGGTAATGGCCCAATCCAGATAAGAGATATTTCCTCCATTGAGAAAATCCCCCAGAGCTTTCTTGAGAATATTCTCCTTGACCTCAGAAAGATGGGAATACTCGGAAGCCAGCTTGGAAAATCAGGCGGATATTATCTTCTCAGGAAGCCCGAGGAAGTAAACCTTGCCGATATCATCGATCATTTTGAAGGAACTCTTTCTCTCCTTTACTGTGTTTCTGAAAAATCGTACAGGCCATGCGAGTTCTGCAAGGACGAGTCGACCTGCCAGATCAGAAAAGTTTTCAGTGAGATCCATGAAAAAACTTACAGCATTTTAAAAAATGCCACCCTGCAGTCATTGCTACAGCATTAAAACTCAGTTAAAATTCAGTAAATCATCTTTCATTTCCAATTAAGTTGATAGATTCGCTGAACAATTCAACATAAACAATGTTTCTCCGTTTATGAGAAAGCTTTTCGGCATAATGTTTTCCGTAATGCTGCTGGTACCCGGAATAAAGATCAGCCTCGACAGACATTTTTGCTGCGGAAAACTGGCTGATGTAAAAATATCAATTTCAGGGAAGCCGGCAACATGCGGAATGGAGGAAGATAACCATCCCTTTCCCGGATCACAAGCCTTCATATCTAAATGCTGCGAAGACCGGGTCACAATATTGAATCTCGATTACAGATACTATCCTGAAACTCCTTTTTATAAGAACATTAAAATAACCAGGGATATTCCTGCTGTGGTTTTCACCCCCATGATTTCAGACAGCAGGACCGGGATCGAATATCAACGAAAAGTCTTACCCCCAGGCAGATACCTGCCCCTCGGGCCCGGACAGGCGGAAATCTGCCTGTTCCGAATCTGATTTTGTTTTATCCCAACTAACTGAACATCTTTTAAATACCTGTTGAAGGTATCGTTTTTCAATGAGTTCAGGACACACCTGTTTACTTTCTCAATCAATAACATTAAAATTCATAAGTATGAAATCATTAAGACTTTTTTTCGCAGTATTGTTTGCTGCAAGTCTGAATCTGCAGGCAAACACAGGAAATCAAAATTTCTCACCGGCCACTGTTCAGTCAGCAAAAACCGAGACTTTTAAGGTGTGGGGCAAATGTGAAATGTGCAAGGCACGGATCGAAAAGGCTGCCAGGGCAGAAGGAGCGGCAAATGCAGACTGGGATATTAAAACCCGGATGCTTACCGTAACATACGATCCGGCTAAAACAGGCAAGGATGCTCTCTGCAAAAAGCTGGCTGCAGTGGGACATGATACCGAAAAGTACAGGGCTCCTGACGATGTTTATGCTAAACTGCCTTCATGCTGCCATTACGAAAGAGCAAATAAACAGTAATCATTTCTCATGTTTAACCGCCTTGTCAAATATTTCCTTGAGAACAGGCTGATAACCTTCATCCTGCTTTTTGCATTTATTGTGACTGGACTGGCGACAATGCCATTTAACCTGAAGAATTCAATTCTTCCCCGTGATCCGGTTCCTGTTGATGCTATTCCCGACATAGGCGAAAATCAGCAGATTGTCGCCACTGAATGGATGGGACGTTCACCAAAAGATATGCAGGATCAGGTTACCTTCCCGCTCACATCTGCCCTGCTTGGCGTTCCCGGGGTAAAAACCATCAGAAGCACATCGATGTTCGGGATGTCATTTATCTATGTAATCTTTAAGGACAATGTGGAATTTTACTGGAGCCGCTCGCGTATCCTGGAAAAGCTGAATTCCCTGCCGTCCGGGACATTGCCGGAAGGAGTCCAGCCCACCCTGGGACCGGATGCAACTGCACTCGGACAAATATTCTGGTACACCCTCGAGGGAAGGGATCCAAAAACAGGTAAACCTTCCGGAGGATGGGATCCCCAGGAGCTCAGGACAATACAGGATTTCTATGTAAAGTATAGTCTCGCATCTGCCGAAGGAGTCTCTGAAGTTGCATCGGCAGGTGGTTTTACAAAGGAGTACCAGGTCGACATTGATCCCGAAGCGCTTAAGGCATATGACGTCACAGTAATGGATGTCATGAATGCTGTCAGAAAAAGCAATCTTGACATTGGAGCTGAAACCATTGAACTGAACAGTGTCGAATATTTAATCCGCGGACTGGGTTATGTAAAAAGTCTTGAGGACCTTGAAGAATCCGTAGTTTCAGTGAGGAACAGTGTTCCTGTGAAAATTAAAAATGTTGCAAATGTTACATTTGGCCCCGGTACGAGAAGGGGCGGCCTTGACAAAGCAGGATCGGAAGCCGTGGGAGCAGTTGTGGTTGCCAGATTTGGCTCAAATCCGATGGAGGTCATTAAAAATGTAAAAGACAAAATCACGGAGATCGAACCGGGGCTTCCGCAAAAAATACTCCCCGACGGCACAGTTTCAAAAGTGACTATTGTGCCATTCTATGACAGGACCGGATTAATCAGAGAAACCATCGGCACTCTCGAATCGGCATTATCCCATGAAATTCTAATCAGCATTATAGTTATTATAATACTTGTACTGAATCTCAGGGCATCTCTGATTGTGGCGGGGCTCCTTCCGATTGGTGTTCTGATCACATTCATCCTGATGAGGTTCTTCGGGGTGGAAGCCAACATAGTTGCACTTTCAGGTATCGCCATTGCTATAGGGGTGATGGTCGATATCGGCATTGTCGATGTGGAAAACATCCTGCGGCATCTTGAGATGCCTGAAAATCATGGAATCAGAGGGAAAAGGCTTTTGAATGTAATTTATCGGGCAACTACCGAGGTAAGGGCTGCTGTTGTGACCGCAATCGCAACAACCATTGTCAGCTTCCTTCCTGTCTTTGCGATGCAGGCTCAGGAGGGGAAACTTTTCCATCCTCTTGCCTTCACCAAGACATTTGCACTTATAGCTGCTTTTATTCTCGGGATAGTGGCTTTACCTACTCTTGTTCATGTCTTCTTCAATATCAGCTTCGACACAAAACGAATAAGAAAGATCTTCAACGGCATCCTGATAGCAGCAGGCTTTCTGCTCAATATTTTACTACATAGCTGGACAGCGATTATTCTTGTTGCTGTCGGGATAAATAATCTGCTCGCATACAAATGGCCTGATGAAAGAAAAAAATACCCCGATTACATAAATACGGCGATTGCTGTACTCTTTGCCACCTGGCATCTCTCAGTGGCATGGCTTCCCCTCGGTGCGCATAACAGTGAGTTTGCCAGTTTTTTGTTCGTTGCCGGGATCATCGCTGTAATACTGCTGGCCCTGATGTCGATGGTCCGCTATTATGAGAATATAATGCGCTGGGCCCTGGCACACAAAAGGGAATTTCTACTGATCCCTGCATTCACGATTATATTCGGACTTCTTATCTGGCAGGGCTTTGACAGGATCTGTGGATTATTTGCCACCGGAGCTGAAAAAGCCGGGTGGAAGACTATAAGGAAGACATCATTCTGGCAGGACGCCTCGGAAGCTTTTCCGGGAACCGGAAAAGAATTCATGCCCTCTCTGAATGAGGGTTCTTTCCTGCTGATGCCCTCAACAATGCCTCATACAGGCATTGAGAAGAATCTTGAATACATAGAAATCCTTGATAAAAGAGTTTCCTCCATTCCCGAAGTTGAGGTAACTGTCGGAAAATGGGGACGAGTAAATTCGGCCCTTGATCCTGCACCTGTGCAGATGTTTGAAAATACGATCAACTACAGACCTGAATATATTCTTGATGATAATGGCCACAGGGTTAGGTTTAAAACTGACAGGAACGGCAACTTCGTCCTGAAGGATAATTCAGTTTACAATCCCGGAAAGGATAGTTTCAGGGTGATCCCGGCCGACAGTCTGATACCTGATAAACATGGAGATTATTTCAGGCAATGGCGACCGGAGATAAGAAAGCCTGATGATATTTGGAATGAAATTGTAAAAGCGACGGATATCCCGGGCCTTACATCCGCTCCTAAGCTTCAGCCGATTGAAACAAGGCTGGTAATGTTGTCGACCGGAATGCGAGCTCCCATGGGACTTAAGGTTTATGGGCCAGACCTTGAATCGATTGAAAAGGCAGGACCGGAATTCGAAAAGGCCCTGAAAGATGTGCCCTCAGTAAAATCATCATCTGTTTTCTACGACCGGGCAGCAGGCGCTCCATATCTCGAAATAAAATTGAACAGGGAAGCAATGGCAAGATACGGGTTGACCGTCGCCGATGTACAGGAAATACTTCAGGTTGCCGTCGGCGGAATGGCATTATCCACATCGGTTGAGGGGCGTGAGAGATTTCCCATTCGTGTAAGATATGCCAGGGAACTTAGGGATAATCCGGAAGATATTAAAAAAATCCTTATACCGGCGATGAAAGGAGTCCGGGTCCCGCTGGGCGAAATTGCTGAAATCGGATATGCAAAGGGCGCCCAGATGATAAGAAGCGAGGATACATTCCTTGTCGGGTATGTGATCTTTGATAAAGTCGATGGAAAAGCTGAGGTGGATGTCGTAACTGATGCAGAAAAGATCCTGAAGAACAAAATCGAATCGGGAGAGATAACTTTGCCTGCCGGCGTAACATATAAATTTACAGGCAATTACGAAAATCAGTTAAGGGCAGCTAAACAGCTGGCGCTGGTTATCCCCATAAGTCTTCTGGTAATCCTGCTCTTGCTTTATTTTCAGTTCAGGACTATTACAGCCTCTTTAATTCATTTCTCCGGAGTATTTGTAGCTTTTTCGGGGGGATTTATAATGCTGTGGCTTTACGGCCAACAGTGGTTCATGGATTTTACAATTGCAGGATTAAATTTCAGAGATCTGTTCCAGATGCATACGGTAAACCTGAGCGTGGCAGTCTGGGTTGGGTTCATTGCTTTGTTCGGGATCGCAACGAATGACGGAGTGTTAATGGGAACTTATATCCATCAGGTGTTTGAAGAAAAGAAGCCTTCTACTGTAAATGACGTTAGAGAAGCTGTGGTCATTGCAGGCAAAAAACGGGTCAGGCCGGCAATGATGACAACAGCTGTAACTGTCATCGCCCTTCTGCCAGTCTTATCTTCGACCGGAAAAGGAGCTGATTTAATGGTCCCAATGGCAATACCGACATTCGGAGGAATGGTAATCCAGGTAATGACAATTTTCGTCGTGCCTCTGTTGCAGTCAGTATGGAGGGAAAGTGAAGCAAGGAAATCGTCAACAGTAATCCCTGAAAATTCAGATAATCAGAATGAAAATGAAATTAAAAACCTATAGGATATTATTACCGGCACTGACTATGGCAGCCTGGTTTACTGGTCATTCAGGAGCTCAGGAACTTAATGATTCTCTGTATAAATACCTTCAGATAGCAGCTTCAGCAAATCCTGCCGTAAACCAGAAATTTTATGAATACAGGGCGGCATTGCAAAAAATACCCCAGGCAGGAAGTATTCCTGATCCTGAGCTTAGCGCCGGAATTTTCATGAAACCAATGGAACTTTTAAGCGGAAACCAGGCGGCCGACTTCAGGCTGATGCAGATGTTCCCGTGGTTTGGTGTTCTGAAATCTGCAAAGGATGAAATGAGTCTTATGGCCTTGTCCGCTTATGAATCATTCAGGGATACAAAACTGCAGGTATTCTATGATGTCCAGCTTACCTGGTACGCATTGTACAAAATCAGGAAGAATATTTCCATTACCGAAAAAAACGTTGAGATCCTGAAAACCATTGAAAAACTTGCACTTGTGAGTTACCGGAGTGCTCCTGCTTCAGCTTCAGGCAGCCTTCCGTTAAGTCCTTCATCAATGGGGCTGCTTTCAGGGGATGCTGCAATGGAATCTGCTTCAGGTATGCAAACCATGGGGAATAATCAGGTTTCTCAATCCAGGGTAAACCCAATGCAGCCATCAGGGAATATGCAGCAATCTTCAATGGGATCTGATCCGGGGCAACCACGACTGACTGATCTGTACCAGCTCCGGATCGAATCAGCTGAACTTCAAAACCTGATCGAAGGTCTGAAGGACCAGGACCGGACGCTTATCGCAAGATTCAACAGTTATCTTAACAGACACCCTGAGAGTCCTGTTTTTACACCTGAATCCCTGAGCCCTGATACTCTTGACATTGGATTATTCTCTGTCTCCGACAACATTCTGGAAAGAAATCCAATGCTTGCCATGATTGATTATGAAGCCAGGTCTGTTGATGCCAGAAAGAAAATGATTAAGGGAATGGGGTTCCCGATGTTGGGCCTTGGGCTTGATTATTCCATAATTGGAAAATCAGGAATGTCAGTTTCTGATATGAACGGGAAGGACATGGTGATGCCAATGATTTCAGTGACACTGCCAATATACAGGAAGAAATATAATGCCATGTCAGCTGAAGCGGATTTTTTAAAATCTGCTTCATTGAATAAGTATGCATCAACTGCCAGCAATCTTCAGACAGAATATTACTCGGCCCTTCAACAGTTTCAGGATGCCAAAAGGAGGGTTAAGCTTTATAATTACCAGTCACAGCTGGCCTCCTTATCTCTTGACATAACCATAAGGAGTTTTTCAGCATCCGCAGCTTCGCTTACAGATCTGTTAAGAATCAGGCAACAGACTTATGATAATGAAATCAGGGAATCGGAAGCGCAGGCTGACCTGAATAGTGCGGTTGCCCTGCTGAAACGTTTAATGGCATTCCCGGAATTAAAAGAAGAACAGAAGCAATGAATAAAAAAAACTTCCTTTCAAACAGATACCTGAACTATGGTCTGATATTTATCGTTGGGCTGTTACTGGGGTGGCTTTTATTTCATCCACGGCATAAACACGAAACTGAAAACGAAATAAAAAAGGAGGTTTCGCATGAAACTATCTGGACGTGCTCGATGCATCCGAATATCCGAATGACAGAACCCGGGGTGTGTCCTATATGCGGAATGGATCTGATACCCCTTGTTCAGGGTGGAACCTCTTCCCCTGATCCGGACGCAATTCATCTGACTCATGAAGCAGCGCAGCTTGCCAATGTTATGACTTCTGCTGTCTCAAGACAAAGACCAGTCAAAGAAGTGAGGTTATATGGCAAGGTTGAAGCAGATGAGCGTAAGCTTCAAAGCCAGGTCGCCCATATCTCCGGCCGTATTGAAAGCCTGAATGTGAATTTTACAGGTGAAATCATTTCGGAAGGACAACTTCTTGGCGCTATCTATTCTCCCGGGCTAGTAACCGCACAGCAGGAGCTCCTGGAGGCAGCAGGAATGAAGGATAGCCAGCCTTTAATATATGAAGCGGCAAAGGGAAAATTACGCCAGTGGAAACTTTCTGAAAAACAGATCTCCGACATTGAATCATCAGGAGAAGTTCAGAACAATATCGGCATTTATTCAAACACCAGAGGCGTAATCATTGACAGAAGGGTAAACAAGGGAGACTATGTATCACAGGGAGCTGTACTTTTCGAAGTTGCAGATCTATCTACTGTGTGGATATTGTTTGAGGCTTATGAAAGTGACCTTGCCTTCTTAAGAAAAGGAGGGCAGGTTTCCTTTACCCTTCAGGCATTTCCGGGGGAGAATTTTACCGGCAAAATAGTATTTATTGACCCCGTGATCGATCCCGTAACAAGGGTTACAAAGGTAAGGGTGGAAGCAGGTAACCGGTCAGGCATGTTAAAGCCGGGGATGTTTGCAACCGGAATTGTCAAAGCCATGCCCGAGGGACCCGGGGATAACATTGTGGTTCCTCGTTCTGCTGTATTATGGACCGGTAAAAGATCGATAGTATATGTCAAATTGAATGATTCCACTGAACCTGTTTTTAAAATGCGTGAAGTGGAACTTGGGCCTCTTGTGGGTGATGGTTATATCGTTAAGGAGGGCCTGAAGGAAGGAGAAGAAATAGTGACAAACGGTACTTTCAGCATAGATGCTGCTGCACAACTGCAGGGTTTACCAAGTATGATGAACAAGGACGGGAGCCATCAATAAGAAACTTGCCGATCTGCTGTCCGGAAATTATTTAGGGGATCCATCCGTCACAGACTTCACAGGCAATCTGCCTGACCATTTTGAAAAGTGGAGGGAAAATTCAGAGATTATATCCCTGAATCCCCGGTAATCCTTCTGATTTAAATTCCGTGGTTATTCCTTCAGTTCCTTCAGGAGCTCTTTTGCATTTTCATACAAGGGCTTATGTTTCCTGCGCCATATCAGATATCCTATAAATCCGGAAACAAGAATAAGCGGGATATAAAATGCCTGAAGAATCAGTATCCTGTTAAGTGGCGACAGTGAGGTAAGCCTGTGGAACAATGAGATTGAAAAACCGGCGTCAATGAGCAATATGGAAGGAAGGACGAAAAAAAACTGACTTAAACTAAATCTGTACCTGTGTGCCGCGCGTGCAAGCATCTCCAATGATGACACTGAATAATCAACCTTGCTGAAATCCCGGATTTTATGTTTAAAGAGGACGGCGAAAATTATGAATGCGCTTACATAGCAAAACCCGGAAATTCTGTCATGCAATTTGAGATCCGGATCGGGATTTAGAATCATTAAACCGCTATATACGATAATCATGACAATATAGAGCCATTTCAGATTTCTCATCTTCTTGGCAAGACTGTCATCTTCCTTCCTGAGTCTTATGACCAGAGCATTGAGATTGTTGAAGTTATCATTCTCAGAAGCAAATCCGTCTGAAGCCGGGTTGTGCATTTCAGTTTTCATATGTATCTCCTTTCATTCTTTCCTTTAAAGTCTCCTTGATCCTGTGAATTTTAACCCTTGCGTTTGATTCAGTAATACCAATAATTTCTGCTATTTCCCTTGTTGAAAGATCATCAAGTACAAGTCCCATAATCGCCTTGTCGATAATTCCCAGGTTATTCAGATGAATTTTAAGATCCTGAATTTGTTGTTCCTTTAATAAGTGGTTATCCTCCTCTTCAATAAGGAGATTTTTAACGTTTGGCGTTTCAATGTCGATGTTCAGTTTCATCTGCTTATAGCTTTTACCTGCAAAATCAAGGGATGTATTTACCGCAATCCTGTAAATCCAGGTTCCTATTGAAGCTTCACCCCTGAATGACTCCAGGCTTTTCCATATATTTATCAGGATTTCCTGATACATATCTTTCTGGTCTTCTGCAGACGGAGCAAAATACCTGCAGATTCGTTTAAGCCTGTCTTTGTTTTCGGAAATTATCTTCCTGAACTTTTCTTCCTTGTTATCCATTTAGGATCTGTTTTCGTTAAATTAGTCGGAGGAGTATGTTATTTGTTACAGAAAAGTAAAGGTCTTTTTAATGAAAACCAATATTAACTGATTCAAAAGTACTGGCTAAAAGACTTATCAGTGAAGAACATGGTAAATTACCACTGAAAAATGCATTTATGCAGAATAAGGGTTTGCATTTTCATCTTTCAACAAATAAATTTATCACCTTTGAAAATCACTAATAATAACACCAACATGAAAAATCTTCTTCTTGGTCTGGCAGGAATAATAGCTCTGAGTGCCTGTACCGGTGGTTCGGTAAAGGAAGCCGGAAACAGCTGTTGCAATTGCAACAAGGATTCGATGATTGTCGTGATGCGTTTTGAACGTAAGGTAAAACCTGAATTTGTATCATTCTTCAAACAATCTTTCGATGCATGTAAGGCCGAGGTTCTGGCAAAAGAACCCGGGTGCCTCGATTATTCCCTGTTCCAGTCGTACCACGACAGTACCCTCTTTTGCCTGACCGAAGCCTGGAGGACAAAAGGGGACCATAATGCCCATATGCAGCTCGAGCATACAAAGAAACACATTGCCGAAATAAGGGGAATAAACGATACGACTTTCAGGTCCGGAACAAATTATACATACTGGATCTGCCCCGGAGCAAATGAAAAGAAATAAAGATTGAAGGCGTATATGCAGTCCTATTCAATCCTTATGTTATAAGCCCCTTTGGTGATCATTTTAAAACCGGCAGGCAGGTTTAGCACCTCAACGTATCCGTTGTTCAGCCTGCCAGTTTCAGCTCTGGTCCTTTTCAGATAGTAATTGTCGTTTTCATTCCTTACAAATCCGAGGATGTAGCTGCTCCCTTCAGATCTGAGAACTGACTCCTCAGGAACGGCATTTACGGTATCATTCTTGGTTATGATTGCCGCTTCGATGAAGGCGTTATTTACAAAGAGCGAGCCATTTGGCTCATCAATACCTGCAAAGCAGGTAATGGTTTTGGTCAGTTCATCCACATTCTTGCCAATTGATTTCAGCCTTGCAGGAAATATTTTACCCGTATCTCCCAGCAAATTGAACCGTATTGCCTGGTTTTCCTTCAGACTGCCAAAATCTTTTTCAAAAACAGCCAGCTTCAGGCGGAATTTTCCGGGATCAAAAACATCAGCAAGAGTTGTCTGCAGGTCTGCATATTGGCCAATTGATACATTAACCTGTGTTATAAAACCATTTAAAGGTGACCTTAGGGAAAAGGACTCATAGAAATCGCCGTTTTCGATTTTAGTGTCGTCAAGGCCCAGGGTCCTGATTTTCATCTTCAGTGCCGAGAATTTTGCATTAGAAGCTTTGAATTCGCTTTCAGCCTGTATGAGCTCCTTCTCGGTTCCTATCTTTTCTTCATACAATGATTTTATCCTTTCATATTCCGATTTTAGCCGCTTTAACTGGCTTGCTGTCTCGGCGAGGTCTCTCTGAAGTTCAATGAATTCATTTCCCGAAAGCTCAAAAAGCTCCTGTCCCTGATAAACCCTCTGTCCGCCGGAACAGCTGATCTTTTTAACCAGGCCCTGGACAGGGGTACTGATCCTTGCGCTGCCAGACGGCTCTGCAACAATGCTCCCGTTGCATCTGACAACATTTTCAAAGATCATTTTCACTGGTTCTCCTATCTCTAAATTCCCGGTTCTGAATTGATCTTCCGTAACCGTTATCAGATCCTCTGTGGATGCGGCTCTTTGCTCTTCCTTCTGCTTATGGCTGCATGAGGCAGATAAAATCCCTGCAAAAACTATAATAATGATTGATTTGGTTTTCATGTTCCGGGCCAGTTAGTTTGTTAGGTATATCTGATCTAGAATATTAATATTATACTGAAGCACATCGTCAAGATAACTCGTTCTGATCTGAACAGCATTTTCGAAACTGCTGGTGAATCTGAAAAGATCGATCTCCCCTTTCTGATAGCTGATTAAAGCTGTCCTTATAATCTCCTCATACAATGTTTTACCGGAGGAATTATAATAATCAATCCTTTCAGAAAGTCTTTTTACCTCCTTTTTATAATTGTCAATTTTGGTTTTGAGGGAACTTATTTCATAATCAGTGAGCAACTGACGGGCATCCAGGGATATCCTTGATGATTTGATCCTTGATTTCTGGCTGCCGAAGAAGATCGGCACTGATACTCCAACCTGAAAACCATTGTAGTTCTTTGAGTTCTCATAATCATTTGTTCCCGTAAAATAACTTAATGAAAAATCAGGAAGCATCTTGTTCTTTTCAATCGTGAGCAACGCCTCACTGTAAGAGTTCTGCAACTTAAGAAGCCTTACCCCCGGATATGAATCAATATCCTTTTCTTCAGCGACAAGTATTTCTGTTTCGTCGGCGATGAAAAAATCATCTCCATAATTCATCAGTGCCCTGAGTTTCTGGTATTGTGCCTGAATATTGTAACCTGTGCCGTCAAGATCCAGCTTTACCTGTTGTTTCCGTGCCTTAATGTTCAGAAGGTCGAGGTGACTGTAATCTCCCTTGCTGTATCTCGATTCTGCATTCCGTATCAAGTCAGTGTAAAGGCTGTCAATACTTTTGTAAAGAGCTTCCTTTGCCTTGAGATTCTGGATCGTATAATAACAATAAGATATTTCCTTTTTGAGGTTTTGTATCCGTGATTCAAGCTCCAGTTCGGCCCTCGACACATCAATTTTCCTTGCCTTCATCTCAGCTGAATATAATGAAGGGAAGCTGATGTCCTGTGCCACCCCCCAGACCTTGAGAGGATAACCGTTGGGAGCTATATTGTTCTCATCATAGCCATATGAAATGGAAGTCTTATCCGGATTGAAGGCTGCAGGTTTAAGGGCAATGCTTTCCTTTACCCTCAGGGAGTATGCATTTATTTCCTTATTGCCGGCGATTGCAATGTTGATTATTTCATCCAGTTTCATCTTCCTGGTCTGTGCAGTTGATGTCAACGCCGGCAGAAGGATCAGAAGTGCTATCATTGCAGTCTTTGAACGGATCACTCTGAATGGAAAGAACCTGAATCCCTTAACATTGTTGAAGATTTCGTAAAGCAGCGGGAGGGCTATCATGGTAAGCATTGTTGAAGTGACCAGTCCGCCTATAACAACTGTTGCCAGGGGCCGCTGGACCTCGGCACCGGCGCCCGTTGAAACCGCCATAGGAAGAAACCCCATTGCTGCCGCTCCTGCAGTGAGAAGCACAGGCCGCAACCTGTCTTTTGTTCCCCGCAGGATGAGTTCATGCATGTCTTTGATCCCCTGATGCTGAAGCTCCTTCAGGTGTTCTATCAGGACAATGCCATTAAGTACCGCTATGCCAAAAAGAGCTATAAATCCGACGCCTGCGGAAACACTGAACGGCATGCCCCTTATCCATAACAATATAACGCCACCTACCGTTGCAAGAGGTATGGCTGTAAAAATCATAAGCGCATCCTTGAATGATTTGAATGCAAAATGCAGGAATATGAAAATCAGCAGCAATGCAACCGGAACAGCCACCATGAGCCTTCGTGTTGCATTCTGAAGGTTTTCAAACTGCCCTCCGTAAGAAATGTAGTTGCCCGATTCAAGAGTAATATTTTTATCAATTGCAGCCTGGATATCATTAACAACCGATTGAAGGTCGCGGTTGCGAACATTGACGCTCACAACCACTCTTCTGTGTGTGTTTTCTCTTGATATCTTTGCGGGCCCTTCTCCGTACCTGATATCCGCAATCTCCTCCAGGGGAATTTGTTTTCCGTTAGCCAGTGGCACATACAGTTGCCTGATGTCATCGATATCCTTTCTGTTTTGTTTCTGCAAACGGACCACCATATCAAACCTTTTCTCTCCTTCAAAAACAGTACCGGCCATTTCGCCGCCGAAAGCTGTTGACAGATAACTGTTAAGTTCCTTTATGTTAAGTCCGTAGTAAGCTATTTTTTCACGGTTATATGCCACCCTTATCTGTGGGAGCCCTGCGGTTTTTTCCAGGATGACATCGCCTGCACCGGGAATATCTGATATAAGGTTTTTAATTTCAATTGCTTTCTGACTGATATAATCCAGGTCCTCACCGAAAATTTTAATGGCTATATCGGATCTCACCCCTGTTATAAGTTCATTGAACCTCATCTCGATGGGCTGCGTGAATTCATAATCAAGACCCGGTATCACCGACAACGCTTCCTTGAATTTCCCTGCCAGTTCTTCCTTGCCGGAAGCATTCACCCATTCATCTCTGGGTTTAAGCTTTATTATCATGTCTATTTCTTCCATCGACATGGGATCGGTGGGAACCTCGGCTGCACCAATGCGGCTTACAACCTGATCGACTTCACTGAACTTCGACATGAGAATATTCTCCATCTTAGTTGTCATCTCAATTGTCTTCGACAACGAGGTCCCTGTTTTTAATACAGGTTGAATCACGAAATCCCCTTCATCGAGTGTAGGCACAAATTCGCCGCCTATCCTGGTAAACAGAAAGAATGTCAGAAGCAGCGAGAAAACAGCCGCTCCGAGGACTATCCGCTTGTGCGCGCACGACCACCGTATAACAGGCTCGTATGAACGGTGAACTATTTTCATTATCCATTGCGAGATGCCTCCGGGTTTTTTCTTGCCTGCCTTAAGAAAGAGGCTTGCTGCAACAGGAAGCCAGGTAAGCCCGAAAATCATTGCCCCAAGTATTGCAAATGAAAATGCAATGGCCATCGGACGGAACATTTTGCCTTCAACACCGCTCAGAGAGAGGATTGGAATAAATACTATCAGAATAATTATCTGTCCGAAAATTGCAGAATTCATCATCTTTGACGAGCCCTCGAAGGCAATTCCGTCAAGAAGTGATTGTCTTTCTTCTCCTGATACTCTGTTAAGGTCATCACCCCTGGTCATAATCCTCAAGGCAATATATTCGATAATAATTACTGCACCGTCAATGATTATCCCGAAGTCGAGAGCTCCCAGGCTCATCAGGTTGGCATCTATGCCAAATATGTACATCATCGATATTGTAAAGAGCAACGCCAGTGGTATCATCGAGGCGATGACCCCTGCCGAACGGATATTGCCAAGAATAAGGAATACTATCAGGAAGACTATCAGCGCCCCGAATATCAGGTTTTCAGCTACTGTCGTTGAGGTTTTTGCAATAAGCTCCCCCCTTTCCAGAACAGGATTGATAAATATCCCTTCAGGAAGATTCTTCTGTATCTCCGCCACCCGGGCCTTTACTTCATTAATAACTTCCTTTGAATTTGCATTTTTAAGCATCATGACCTGGCCCAGGACCGTTTCTCCTTTCCCGTTGGCAGTAATTGCGCCAAAACGGTTTGCATATCCGTAACGGACTTCTGAAATGTCCTTTACAAGAATCGGAACGCCGTTATTATCCGAAACAACAATGTTCCCGATATCCGAGAGTGATTTTACCTGCCCGTCGCCCCTTATAAAATAACTTTGATTTGTTTTCTCAATGTAAGCTCCGCCTGAGATGCTGTTGTTTGAAGAAATGGCGTTAAATACATCCATCAGTGTAAGGTTGACCCCCTTTAGCCTTACGGGGTCGATGGCCACTTCATATTGCTTCAGATAGCCGCCCCAACTGTTTATTTCAACCACACCGTTTATGCCTGAAAGCCGCCGCCTTACTATCCAGTCCTGGATGGTCCTGAGGTCCATCGGCGTGTAGAGGTCTTCATAACCCGGTTTGACATCAAGGGTGTACTGATATATTTCCCCCAGGCCCGTGGTTATGGGGCCCATCTCGGGCATCCCAAAACCTTCGGGAATCCTGGCCGAAGCACTCTTGATCTTTTCAGCAATAAGCTGCCGCGGGAGATAAGTTCCGATATTGTCCCTGAAGACTATTGTGACAACCGACAGGCCAAACTTTGAAACTGATCTGATTTCCCTGACCGCAGGAAGATTTGCCATCTCCATCTCAACCGGGGCAGTAATAAACTGCTCAATCTCCTGTGTTGACAGATTTCCTGACGTTGTTATGACCTGTACCTGGTTATTGGTTATATCAGGTACTGCCCCTACAGGGATATTCAGAACTGCATATATTCCAAAAGCTGCAATTGTTAATGTGAAAAGAATAACAATCAGCTTGTTCTTCAGACTGAACTCCAGAATTTTATCCAGCATGGCAGAAAGGTTTTACCAGGTCTTTACCGTGTTTCTACGAAAGGTTGTGAATAATATATCAAATTTAGCAAATGGTTGTTACTAAACTAATTTCCATCAAATAAAAATCAGGGTGTTATGGGATATTAATTTTTAATCCCGAAGGTGAAAAAACTTTTACCATGGAGATGCCGGAAAATGAAACCGGACGACTTGCGAACAGCATTCTTTGACAAAGGGAGTCCCGTCAGTCTGTATTTTATTACCCCAGAATCCGGATTTCTGAAGTCAGTTCCATTGCTTTCCTGTAAGAAGCACTAACTCCGCAATATTTCTCTGACGAAAGATCAATTGCCTTCTGAAGTTTGTCAACCGGAAGGTTTTTCCCCCTGAATTCATAAATGATGTGCATTTTGAAAAAATGCCGGGGCTGTTCCTCCGTCAGGTCTCCTTCAACGACAACATTCAGCCCTTCAATATCGACCCGCATCTTTTTAAGGATGGCCACTATATCCATGCCTGTGCAGCCGCCAAGGGCCGAAAGCATAAGAAGCTTCGGCCTCGGGCCACGGTCGTTGCCACCAAAGGCAGATTCGGCATCAACTATAATTTTATGCCCATTTACCCGGGTCTCAAAGGCCATATTCCCGAGCCACGTTGTGGAAACTGATTCCTTCTTTGCCATTTATTTTCCGGAATTTTAGATTTTTTCTGTTTCCACAACCTTTGCCAGGACATCTGCATATGGCATCAGAAGATACCTGCCACCCTCGAATTCAATTTCGGTTCCTGCAAACGGCTTATATACAACAACATCCCCTGGCCTGATTTCTGCGTTTTCTATGGCACTCATCCATACAACAGGGGCCGATTGTGATTTTTCTTTAGCAATGTCAGGGATTATAATGCCTGATGAAGTGCGTTGTTCATTTTTTGAATCGTTGATACCGAGCACTACAAGCTGGTTTATTGGCTGTAATTCTTTCATAATTGTATGTTTTAATGTAAAGTTTATTGCATTTCAAGAAGTTCTTTCAGGCGTGACTGATTGAATCCCACCACAATCTGCCCGTTGATATCGGTCTGCGGAACACCCTGCTGCCCGGAACGGCGGACAAGAGCTTCAGCCGCATTCTGGTCACGCGAAACATCTACATCGGTAAACTGAATATTGTTTTTCCTGAGCCATGCCTTAAGCGTGTTGCACCACGAACATGCCGGAGTGGAATATACAGTCACATTTTTAGCAGACTTCTTACCCGTGGCTTCCTCCGACCTGCAAAGATTGTTGTGTGTCAGGGCTTTATAATAGCTGCTTTCATGGCACCCCTTTATGATATTTGTAAGCCTTCCGTCAGCAAAGACAAGAAGGGAAGGGACGCTTTCAACACCATAAAGCTTATGGATATCCCGTACAACATTCACATCGGCAGAAAAGAATTTTGCTTTTTCTGTCTCACCTGCAGCTTTAGTTACATTTCTGAAGGCACATGAGCTTTGTTCACTTCCTTCCCTGTAAAGAAGAAGAAAAGATTTTTCAGCATCCGATATTTTGGATATAAATTCTATATAAGATAATACGCTTTCCATTTATGCAACTTTTTGAATCTGACTCTTTAAAAAATCCTTTGTTTTTACACCCACAAAGCGGTTTACTTCTTTTCCGTTCTTAAAGAGAACCATTGTAGGAATATTCCTGATATTATGCTTCCGTGCAAGTCCACGGTTTTGTTCCACATCGACCTTGCCGACATAGGCATTCCCGTTCAGATCGCCTGCCAGGTCATTAAGAACAGGAGCCATCATCCTGCAGGGCATGCACCAGTCGGCCCGGAAATCAACCAGAACAACCTTGTTCTTTGTCTGATGATCAAAATTTTTATCAGTAAGCTTAATAATGTCATCATTGTCCTCGATGACGGGAATATTTTTCATTTTTGACCTTGCAACAAGATACAAAACCGCAAATGCAAGGATCAAGACTCCGGTAACAGTCATTACTGTATTCATATTATATTTCTGCCGGTTGTTTTTGTTTTACTTTTAAATCGTTTATATATGCTGCGGCGGCAAGTGCTGCAATGGTGCCGTCTCCGACTGCTGTTGTAACCTGCCTGTACTTTTTTGCAGTGCTGTCACCCGCAGCAAAAACTCCTTCAATATTTGTCGACATATTGCTGTCAACAATTATTTCCCCCCACTGGTTTAAGCGTACAAGTCCTTCCAGAAATTCCGTGTTTGGAACATAACCTATGAAGATAAATGCACCGTCGATATTGAAATTGGTTGTCTCTCCGGTTTTAAGGTTCTTTATATCAACGCTCTCAATCTTTTCATTTCCATTGAAGCCCGTCACGGCCGACTCCATCAGAAAGCCGATCTTCGGGTTTTTGCGCGCTTCCTCAACAGCATGCTCAAATGCCTGGAAATGGTCAAACTGATGTACAACTGTCACTCTGCTTGCGTATTTTGTTAGAGAAACAGCTTCTTCAAGCGCGGAGTTTCCCCCTCCCACAACAATTATCTCCTTCCCTGTAAAAAAGTCACCGTCACATGTTGCACAGTAAGAAATTCCTCTGCCCTTGAATTCATCCTCCCCCCTTACTCCAAGTGTTCTTGATCTGCCTCCCGGAGAAAGGATAATGGCATCGGCTGTATAAACAGTCCCATCAGTAAGCATAACTCTTTTCAAAGGATCATTAAGTTCAAGCCTTTTTATCGATATGTTCGACCTGATATCGCAGCCAAAGTTCTTTGCCTGTTTCCTCATTATGCCTGAAAGCTGATAGCCGCTTATGCTTTCCACACCGGGATAATTGGCAATTTCATGCGTAATGACCATCTGTCCGCCCACCGTGCCTTCATTCAGGATCAATGTCCTTATCCTTGCCCTGGAAAGATATATACCGGCAGTAAGTCCTGCAGGCCCGGCGCCAATGACTATAGCATCATAATGATTAACACCATTCATAATTATGCATTTACAGTTGTGGAAAACTCCCTGTCGAGAATTGCCGTGACCTGCTCCTTTGTCTGGATACTTGAAGTGGCTTTAACAACTTTGCCGTCTTTATAATAAATAGTGAAAGGAATTCCCATAAAACCGCGAACCTCAGGGAGGGATCTGATAATATGAGCTTCCGGATTGTCAAACTCCATATCATAGAACTTTACATGCTTGTATTCATCTTCAAGGTCTTCGGCAATTCCGTAAACCGGGATACACATCGGACCCATGCGGCCGCAGATCACCATTACATTTTCATTTTCACTGACAGCCTTCTTCAGATCGGCTGCTGATTCGAGATGCTTAAGATTTGTGTATAACATGACTTTTGGTTTTAAAATTTCTGCGGCAAAAGTAACCTGCCTCTGCAGAACGATAAAGAAAATGACACCCGGCGAAGACAACCTGCCGGTTGAATCACATCAACTTTTTTATTGATTTAGATTAACTTTGAGCCATTCTCTCTTTATTCTTAATATTTTTCGGGCATGAAGACTATTTTTGAGACTGACAGCGGCTTTATATGCGACATCCAGGCTCCCTGTTTCAGGAACCTGGCCCCGGAAGAGGCAGAATTCATAAGGGAAGGAAAGACCCAGGTGCTTTTCAGGAAGGGAGATAACCTGACCAAGCAGGGGGCATTTACCTCATATGTGTTGTTTCTTATAAATGGCATGGCAAAACAATATCTTGAAGGCGACAGCACAAAGACATTTAACCTGAGGATAATAATGCCCGGCGAATTCCTTGGATTGTCGGCGGTGTTCCATGAAAACCTGTTTGGTTATTCTTCCGTTGCACTTACCGACTGTCAGGCATATCTTATCGAGAAGGAAGCAATTGCAAAGGTCATAAAACAGAACGGACAGTTTGGTTTCAGCCTGATAAAAAGGTATTGTGAACAAAATAACAACCTCCTCACTATTGTCCGTAACCTCAGCTATAAACAAATGAACGGCAGGCTGGCCGATGCATTATTATATCTTGATTCCTTTAAATCCGGAACCCCCGAAATTTTCCAGCTTCTTTCGAGAAAGGATCTGGCAGATTTCTGCGGGATATCGACTGAAAGCACTGTAAAAATCCTTAAGACATTTGAAAAAGACGGCATTATTAAGCTACACGAAAAAGATATAATTCTTAACAATCATGATTCCCTGGTTGAGATCAGCCGGAGAGGCTGATTAATTAACCATTCAAATATTATTGTTTTATTATTAAACGGCCGGAAAAGCAGTTACACAACTTCTTGGTGATACCCAATGGGGAAATACTGATTATATGATAATAGATTTCCCTCCGGGAACAAGCGACATACAGCTTACAACAGTTCAGAAACTGAATCTTACAGGTGCGTTAATCGTCACCACCCCGCAGGAATTATCCCTTAATGATGCCCGTAAGGCAGGCTCAATGTTTTTGAATCCCGATCTTAATGTTCCGGTACTTGGCGTAATTGAAAACATGTCGTGGTTTAGTCCGGCTAACCACCCCGACGAAGTATATTATGTTTTTGGCAAAGGAGGCGGATTGAAACTTGCAAATGAACTAAACACATCTCTCCTTGGGCAGATTCCACTGGTAATGGAAGTTGGTGAGTCTGCTGAAAAAGGACTTCCTGTTTTCAGCCAGGGTAACAAATCGGTGATAAAAGCTTTCGAACAGATCGCAGAGACCATAATTTCAGGTAAGAACAACTTAACAAATCAGAATAAAAATTCTTTTCAGATTTAACAAGAAAAACAACAACCAGATAGAGATCTGATCATAAGGTAAATATATCGCCTGTACGGACCTGCCTCATCCTGAAATGGTTGTAGAAATATGACATTGCAGGTAAAGTTGTGCAGTGCGCCGGGAGTATAATTCTGACGTTGTTTTCTTTCAGATAATTTACGGTTTCCTCCAATTGAGGATTTATATCTTTCAGATGAAATCCTCCCATTATTCCGTAAATTGCTTTGGCAGAAGTTGTTTTTCTGGCATGCTCAAGTGTGTTTACAATGCCTGAATGACCGCATCCGGTAACAACAAAAAGTCCTTCCGGCAAAATAAGTGCAAGAGCACTGTCATCCTTAACAAAATCAGGAGATCCGTCATTAAAGACAAATGTAGTCGTCTTTGATTCAAATCCGGTGTCCCTTGGAATTTCTCCAAGAAAATATACCAGGTCAGAAATCTTGTAAGAACTGTCAGATGTTATCAGTTCATGAGAGATTGCAAGCTGATCCCTTGTCCTGTTAAGGCCTATGTACCGGCGATCTTTCTTACTGAACCTGGTTTCAAAACATCCTGAATGGCACAAAAGTCTGTATCCTGAAAGAAAGGCCAGTCCGTTGCCATGGTCAAAATGCCCGTGGCTGAGTACTATAAGATCGACATTGTTTCCCAGGTTGATGTTCATCCTTGCGGCATTTGCCAGGAACAAATCACTCTGTCCCGTATCGAAAAGTATGCATTGCCCGTCATATTCAATCAGGTATGATAATCCATGCTCAGCCATGGTGTACGGCCCTGCACAATTGTCTGTCAGTACTGATATTTTGGGTCGCAGATTCATGATTATTTAGTGTTTTATAAGGAATCAGGAATATACATAAATTGAGTTCAGATCATTTCTGAAACTTTCTGAGCAACCCGGCAGGCAAAATAACCTGCCATCCCTGCAGCACAACACCGGCCAGGGCAAGAACACTCCTTCCTGTGAATTCCATTCTGTTCATAATCTGCTGGTTACAACCCCAGTTTCTTTTCAGCCTGCTCATTAACAGAGCTTTTCACACAGTCTATCGAAGGAAGATATGGCTTTATGTCAAGCACAGGGGTACCATCAAAGGCATCTATACCCGAAACGTGCAATTTCCCGTTCTCTGTTTTTTCAAGCCTGACTGTGGCAATGCCAATTGGATTTGGTCTGTTTGGACTTCGCGTGGCAAAAAGTCCGAATGTAAGATCAGGGTCAGATGCAGGTGGCCTGGCTATAAGATTCCAGTTGTATGCCTTGTCAAAATGATAAATCACTATTATGTATTCAAACAGTTCAAGTGATTTCAGGGCGCCTTGATATTCATTAAATATCTCTATTGTCCCCTTACCGTCAGGCTTAAGTATGCCCTGACGAGGAGCTCCGGTTCTCTCTGAATAACCTGAATGAAAAACTCCAACAGGTTTATAAACAATCTGTTGATCTGTTTTACCCTGTCCCATTAGAGGTACTGCTAAAAGTCCTGTTAATGTAATGAGAAGAATCCTGTTTGAATGGTATCTCATGGCATAAAGGTTAATTACCAGTTGTTTATTGCTCTTGCCACCAAATTTCGGAAGGAAATAAATTCACTTCGGTTTATTTGACGATTATAGCAAATTTACTGATATTATGAACCTACGTCCATATTTTCGCTTTTTTTTTCACCTTAGTTTTGTTTTGGTCTGCCCGGAAGATAATTTAATGAATGTGTTTTTTCATGGAACAATTCACTTGGAAGACAATATTTATTGATTTATATTCGCTGGAACTTAAATCACATACCCTTGAAAAACCTGCGTTCAGATTTATACAGGTATTTTTTACTCCTTCTCTTTCTCGGATTTTTCGCGAGCACTAATTTTTTCGATCATACGCATATTTCGGATGGCAATATCATTGTACATTCCCATCCTTTCAAACACGACAGGAACGGCAATCCTGTCCATAGCCATAAGGATACTGATTATATTCTGATATACCTGCTTCAGAATTATCTGGCCCTCACTCCACTTATTCTGGTTTTTTCAGAATTGATCGCTGTACTTTTAAATAGGCTCACTAAGGGCGATGAAAGAAAAAAGGTCCAGAAAGACCTTGCCTTTCACTTTTTACACCGAGGTCCTCCTTCTCTTCTTGTTGTAAAGTAAATTCCCCAAATATTCATTTTTTTACCAAACATCTGGTCAGGTGCCGGATGTATCTGAATTTGTCATATTACATTTCCATATTGATGAACAAAATTGCATTAATATTTTGCTTGATTATTGTAACATCATGCCACAACTCCGTAAAAGTCGATCCTGAATCACGAAGAGGGACCCGGAAGGAAACAGGACATTACAGGAATCGAAACCGTAAAGGGCATGAACAGTCTGAATCTGCTGGCATTATTTCAAGAGGCGACACAATTTTCATCCCTTTGAACTCCCCGGTAAAGTCGAGGCTTAAATTAACATCTATTGAATACACAGATTATGATGATCAATTTACGACGACAGGGGTTGTAAGGCCACTCTCGGGGCATAGGGCCGATATTACATCGCCTTTTGAAGGCCGGATTGTCAGATCTTTTGTCAGGCTGGGCCAGAAAGTGAATACCGGAACGCCTTTATTTGAAGTGAGCTCATCTGAATATCTTGAATACGTTAGAGTTTTTCTTCAGTCACGGAACGAAAGGAATCTGGCAGAAAAGAATGCCTTACGCAAGAAGGAGCTTTTCGATTCGGGTGTAAGTTCACGAAAAGAACTTGATGAATCACAACTTGCATTTAGCCTGGCTGACAAAGAATTCAAAAAAGCTGAGGCTATGCTTAAGATTCTGAATCTAGATCCGGAAAAGGCAGATCTCGCTCAACCACTGATAATCAGATCGCCTTTGTCAGGAGAAGTGGTGCGGGCAGAGATCACTGTCGGCCAATATCTTAAAACTGACTCCGAACCGGTTATGACTGTCGCAGATATTGATAACATATGGGTTGTAGCAAATATAAAGGGAAAAGATCTTGCTTCAATAAGCATGGACGACAGGGTGGAGGTCTATCCGGAGATCCTTCCCGATGCTCCTGTCCCAGGAATTGTTGAGTATATAGGAAACATCATGAATCCTGAGACCAGATCGGTCGAAGTATTTATCCGGTGCAGGAATTCTGATCATAGCCTGAAATGCGGAATGTTTGTCACGGTAAAATTTTCTCACAGGATGCCAGGCACAATTGTCATTCCTGCCGATGCAGTATTGCAGGATAATATTAAAAGTTATCTGTTTGTGCAGGCTGGCCCTGATATTTTCATAAGGAGAGAGGTCAGAGTAACATCTGCACCCGGGAAGCAGCTTATTGTGCGTTCAGGCCTTAAAAGCGGGGATGTTATCGTATCTGAAGGAAGTATTTATCTGCGCTAAGAGGGAAATCAATGGAAAAAATATTCAGGATCTTTATAAAAAGACGTCTGCTTATCACTACCTGTTTCGTCCTGGTAGCTGCAATGGGGATCTACTCCTGGTTAAAACTACCTGTCGATGCATATCCCGATATAGCTGATGTAACAGTACAGGTTGTAACCCAGGTACCCGGGCTGGCAGCTGAAGAAATTGAACAGCAGATAACTGTTCCCCTTGAGCGGGAACTGAATGGTCTGCCAGGATTGGTAACAATGAGAAGCAAGAATCTTTTCGGGATCTCATCCATTCTGCTGGTGTTTAAGGATGGAACGGACGACTACTGGGCAAGACAGAGAGTGGAAGAACGAATTATGGGAATTGGGCTTCCTTTCGGCGCCCAGCCGGAACTTAATCCCTTGACTTCCCCGACTGGTGAAGTCTGCCGCTATATTATAGAAAGTCCCAATCATACTCTCAGGGAACTTACTGACCTGCAGAAATGGGTTATAATACCACGTCTGAAGCAGGTAATGGGTGTGGCTGATGTTCAGAATTTCGGGGGTATAACGACCCAATATCAGATCGAAATAGATCCAGGTAAACTTGAGAAGTATAATTTATCCCTTCGGGATGTTGTCGAAAGCATCAATAAGAATAATGCCAATGCAGGCGGAAGTATGATTGACAGAGGGGAGCTTACCTATATAATCAGAGGGGTCGGTCTGATAAAAGACCTGGATGACCTTGGAAAAATAGTTGTAAAATCAGAAGACGGAATACCTGTATATCTTAATGATCTGGGCACATTGAAATACGGTAATTTCGAACGTAAGGGAGTTTTCGGCTATTCCGACAGGAAACGGGATCTTTCTGAAAGCGTTCAGGGCATAGTTCAATTGCTGCGCTACGAAAATCCTTCGGAAGTACTTAAGGAAGTCCATAAAGCCATAAATGAACTCAACAAAGAGATCCTGCCTGATGGAGTAAACATTCATATTTTTCTTGACCGAACTAATCTTGTAGATGCTACTCTTAATACTGTTTCACACACACTTTTGTTCGGGGTTGTTCTTGTTATTGCCGTACTGATTGTTTTTTTGGGAAGCTGGAGAAGTGCAATTGTTATTGCAATAACAATTCCCCTTTCTCTCTTAATTGCTTTCATCTTAATGTATTTTACAAAAATCCAGGTAAACCTGCTTTCATTGGGAGCTATTGATTTCGGTATAATAGTCGAGGGGTCTGTTGTAATGCTTGAAACAGTACTGCGTAAGAGAGAAGAGAATATTTTTGAAGAACTTCAAACTGAGAACATTGTAAAAAGGTGTGCCGAAATGGGAAAACCCATTTTCTTTTCAATGCTTATTATTATTATGGCTTATCTTCCTCTTTTTACTTTCGAGAGGATCGAGAAGAAAATGTTCTCCCCAATGGCATACACCGTGGGATTTGCAATACTGGGAGCATTGGCAGTCTCAATGATGCTCATTCCTGGTCTTTCTTTCCAGGTTTACAGGAAACCTCAAAAGGTATATATCAATAAATGGCTTGAAAAATTAACAGAATTATACCGCATTTTTATTATTAAGCTTTTAAACAGGCCCCGGAAAGTCTTTGCCCCTCTTTCAGTGATACTTGCCGCAACAGTATTCCTGTCAGCATTAGTAGGAAAGGACTTTCTCCCTGCGCTCGATGAGGGTTCTCTCTGGCTTCAGGTTCAGATGCCACCGGGAATAACGCTCGAAAAAGCAAAGACAATGGCCGATACATTAAGGAACCATATCCTGAAATATGAAGAGGTAAAATATGTAATGACACAGGTCGGAAGAGATGATGAAGGGACTGATCCGTTTTCTACTTCACATGCTGAGTGCAGTGTCGGTCTTATCCCTTATAAAGAATGGAAAAGAGGAAAACGCAAAAAGGACCTAATAGAAGAACTTTCAGCCGATCTTGGTAAGCTTCCCGGATATTCAGTTGGCTTTTCCCAGCCCATAATTGACATGGTCATGGACCAGATCGCCGGATCTCACAGCGATATTGCAATCAAAATATTTGGAGAGGATCAGACCGAAGCAAGAAGAATTGCCGAGGAAGTTGTTAAAACGGTCAAAGCAATCAAAGGAGCGGGCGATGTCGGTATCGAGCAGGAACCGCCTCTTCCTCAGCTTCAGATTGAGGCCATACGCGACAGGGTTGCCCTTTACGGGCTAAATGTGTCGGATGTGGCAGAGATAATCGAAGTCGCTATAGGCGGCAAAGCTATTTCGCAGGTATTCGTCGGCAACAGGGTTTACGATGTTATATGCAGATACAATGAACAGGCAAGGGAGACACCTGAAAAGATTGGCTCATTATTGCTTACATCTCCCTCGGGTTCAAAAATACAATTATCACAGATAACTGAAATAAAAACAAATACGGGGCCTTCTATAATAAACCGTGAAGAAAACAGTCGCTTTGTTACTGTGAGAATCAATATGAGAGGAAGGGATATGACTTCATTTCTTAAAGAAGCAAACCGCGCAATAGAAAAGAATATAACATATAATCATAACTTATTTCAGCTTAAGTGGAGCGGACAATTTGACAGTCAGAAAAGAGCTTTTTCCAGGCTTCTGCTGATTGTCCCTCTTTCTCTTGCACTTATATTCCTCCTCCTGTTCTGGAGCTTTGGAAATTTCAGGCAGGCATGGCTTCAGATGGCTATGCTGCCATTTTCGGTATTCGGAGGTATGGTGGCCCTGTATATATCCGGAATGACATTCAATGTTTCATCCGCTGTCGGATTCATCGCCCTTTTCGGTGTTTTCACCATGAATGGTGTGCTTATGATATCTCATATTAACAATCTGAGAAATAGAGGTGAAACTCTTAAATATGCTGTTATAAAAGGAGCTTCACATCGTTTCAGACAGATTATTATGACTTCAACGGTGGCTATCCTCGGACTTGTGCCGGCTTCCCTCTCAACAAATATCGGATCTGATGTTCAAAGGCCGCTGGCAACAGTGATAGTTTACGGACTTGCATTTGGAACAATTATTACCCTTGCGGTCCTTCCTGCCCTTTATTATATGCTGGAGAAAAAAATCTCCGGTTTGCAATCATCTCAAAAAGTCTGAAACCTGAATGAAAACAATAAATAAAATTTTAATTTTTTACCTGTTGTCCGGAATTTATTTTATTGATCGAATCAATGCACAGGTTATCAATGAAAATGTGGTTGATACTTTGTCTCTTTCCGGATTCCTGAAAGGTGTCATAAAAGGAAATCTGGGCTATATTGCCGAGAAGTTCAACGTAGATATTGCAGAGGCTGAGCTTAATGCAGCAAAGATCTTCCCTGATCCTGATCTTTCACTGTCTTATTCTAATAATGAAGAAAGAAGACTCAAAATGGGACAATCGATGGAAGCAGGAATCAACTATCAGATAAATACCGGGAATAAAAGAAAAGCCGGAATAAACCTTGCCAGATCACAGTATGAATTTTCGGAGCTTTTTCTTGAATCATATTTTCAGAACCTGAGAGCAGATGCTGCTTTATGCTATTTTGCAGGAGTAAAGAGCCGGGAGAAATATCTTCTGATGGTGAACATGCAAAAGCAGGTTCAGGAGCTTGCATATGCTGATAGCATAAGGAATGCCGCCGGGGAATTATCAAACCTCGACGCCCTGCAATCTTCACTCGAGGCAAGGTCAGTAAAGGCTGAAGTATTTAAGTTTTATGCCGATATGAAGAATACTCTTCTAAACCTTATGGTGCTTCAGGGCATGAAACTGACAGATTCTCTTATTATTCCGTCCGATAAAATGACCTTTGCAATACGAGATTTCAACCTTCCCGAACTTCTGAAAAGCGCCATAGAAAATAGAGCAGATCTGTTGGCTGCCATAAAAAACCGGGAGATATCGGAAAACAACCTTAAACTATTAAGGGCCCAGAGATCATTTGAATTTAACCTTAATGCAGGATATTCGTATAACACAATTGTAAGAAATGAAATTGCACCTGCTCCGGCTTATAATGGACTTACAGCCGGGATATCCGTCCCTCTGAAATTCTCAGATCTGAATAAAGGACCTGTCAATGCTGCCGAACTTAATGTCAGGAAAAATATGGCTATAATTGATGAATACGAATTACAGGTAAGAGCTGCAGTTATACGCTCATTTAACAACTACAACGCTCTTGGGCAAAAAGCCGGCCATCTCAATTCCGGACTGATAGAGGATGCCGAAAAAATTCTTAACGGCAGAATACTTTCCTATCAGAGAGGAGAAACTGACCTGATTGGAGTCATTAATGCCCAGCGAACCTATATCGGTTTGCAGCTTGATTATATCGACGCACTTTACGATTTTACTTCATCGCTTATCGAACTCGAGAGAGCCGCAGGCATTTGGGATATTTCACGGTAATCAGGGGAACAATTCTCCTGCGCCATGTTTCCGGAAAAACACTTGCTTTTTGAACGCATGTTCATTATCTTTACGAAAAACCAACGTCATGAAAGCTTCCCTGCTCATCAAGTTTTTTCTTGTCCTGCCTCTTATCCTGCTGGCCGATTATGTTCTGATGGCAATTCTGGGGTGCACAACCTGTCTTTTCGGTTTTGGCAATGAATTTTACTGCGGCCCCTTTTGCCTGATAGGGAAAATTATCTTAGCTTTATCCGCTTTGTTTTTCGGGTATCTTATTTACCCGGAAATCAGGAATCTGATAAAATCATCACGAAATGTCAAGGCCCCGGAAAACACGCAGGATAAATAATCCGCCTAAGATGAAGGGATTCCGTCCTTTTGGAATGCCTGCGTGCATACGGGAATCGGTTAGCCTGAAATTTGAAGAATATGAGAGTATAAGGCTCGTAAACTACGAAATGCTGCCACAGGAAGTGGCCGCCAAACAAATGAACGTATCGAGGCCGACTTTTACCAGGATCTATAATAACGCCCTTAATATGGTTGCCAAAGCTTTTGCTGAAGGTAAAGCCATCGAAATTGAGGGAGGCAATTACCGGCTTGAAGACAACTGGTACCGCTGCAAAAAATGCTACAAGCTGATCAGGGGAATCGAAAATCACACAAAATGCAAGGATTGCACAGCTTATGGGGAAAGCGAACTGGTTAAACTGAATTAACATCAAAATCATTCTATCATCACAACAATAAACAGCACAAGCTGGCCGGAAGAATGATTACACCTCATTTTTGAACACTGAAAAAAACACCCCGCAATTTTCACTGCGGGGTGCTACATTTTAATGTATTCTCAACCTACTTACGTCCTGCCCTGACACCGCTTCTCGCTCTCATTGCACTCTGCCGGGAAGCATTAATTCCCGAGGCGCAGTTTTTTGTCGCTGAACGAAACTGTGATTTGTTCATCTTCTTCACCATTGAGCCCTGGCCGGACTGATTCTGAGCACTCAACTGTGAGCGATCATGTATCCTTAACTGATCTCTTTTCTGAATCTTATCTCCGGTCCCGGTCTGGTCGTGGATCTGAAGCTGGTCTCTTTTACGCGTCCTTAGCTGATCAGCTGTCTGATCTGTGGTCTGAGCAAATAATCCTGCACTGAATAGCAGCGCAACTCCTGCTAAAATAATCGTCCTTTTCATTACTTATAAATTTTGGTTATTAATATTCAACAGAACAAATCTAAGCCCGTGAAAATGAATTTATAATGAAGTTTCAGGGAAGAAAGGGGAAAAAATAAAATTTCGTCAGAAGATCCTGAAAAAACAGCTCATTGTAAAGACAAACCCCCTGGTCCCGGGGAAATATTGATCTGAATAGGCCGGCAGAAGATAACCTGGTTCTGCTTCAATCGTCATGAAATTTGTATTAAAAGATACCGGCAGCCCGAATTCAATTTCAATCAGGTCAAAATTCTTTTTGAATGATAATGTTGTCGTCGGAATAGTTGTGGTTGTCTCTACAGTGGTTGTTGTTGAAACACCAGCCCCGGCCTGAGATCCTTGTCCTGAATCCGATGATGAACCATGCCCGTTACCTCCTCCTGAGCCATAACCTGAACCGTTGCCGGCAGATGAGGTTACCGAACCACCGCTTCCCGATGACCATGGTGTAACATATTGCTGAACTGTGGCTATCTCCGACGTTCCATTTATTATTTCCGATGTCAGAAGTGTCCCGAAAAGAAGATTTATATACGGATCAAATGAAATATTCATCTTTTTATTGAAAAAATAAGGGGTTTCAAAATACCTTGAATTATTTATCTGTAAGTACCCCTGTGGATCTTTTGAAATTATGCTTCCGTAAGAAATTTTTGTATAGAGTAGCTTCCAGTCGATGCCGAGCGTAACATCACCATAATTAAAACTGTGGAAAAGTGTATCGGATAACCTTTTATCAACCTGGTACCTGTAAAAACCCGCCGATATATCAAACCAGGAATTAAAAACATGACTAAAACTAAGTCCCCCGATATAAAAGGAAGCAAGCGGTTCGAACTTTGGAAGATTTACGGCCGACACTGAAGCAAATAATTTGTTGTGAAAGCCATAAGTAATATTGCCGTAACCATATGGCTGATCCTGTGAAATTGTTGACCCAAGATATACCATATTGCTGCCATATCCGGCGCCTGCATATAGAGAATGCCTGTCGGTTTCTGATAATGGTTTTATTGTATCCGTCCTGGTATTTGGCGAAACGTTTTTATTTTGAGCCAGTATCCCTGATGGAATTATAAGCATAATCAGGAATAAGGAAATTTTCTGAGATATATTTAACTTCCTGTACATAGCTTTGTTTCAACTATCTTCCTCCTTTGCGCCCTGCACCACCCGGTTTGCCAACACCTTTTGGAATTCCGCCCCCCGAGGGCCTCACAATCACAGGGGGGCGTGCCCCTGAACTCCTTGTCATATCCGGACGTCCATTCCTTACCTGTTTCGAAACCATATAGGTGTTACCGTTACCCACGGCACTTTTTTTCTTTTCTTCCATTATGGTTTTTTTCTCTGCATTCTTATCAATAAGGGTATCTGCCGGCAATGATGCTGACTGTGCCAGCCCCCTGAGGGTCAGAAGCAGCATGAAAAAGAAAAGCATATATTTTTTGTAACTTTTATTCATTGCCTTAAAGCTGTTTAGTCCATGCCCGACAAAATAAACTGTATGTTCTGAGGTCAAAAATATTTTTCGATTATGAAGAAAGGGTGAAGAAAATTCAATGAATAAAATTGAATCCTGCCATAAATCTTCATAAATCCTTCATTTTGACCATTATATTTTTGCCATACAATCTACTAATTCACTTAAACGATAAAAGATGAAAAGGACAATGTTAATGACTACAGTTGCACTTTTAATAAGTGCGGGTTTATCAGCCCAGAATGCAATCCAGACTCAGACTCAAAACCAGGCTCAGAATCAGGCTGAGAAACAGTCCAGGTCGGCTGCCACAATACAGACACAGACCCGGGACCAGTATCAGAACTACGGCCAGATGACAAGCGGGCAGAAACAAGCCGGGAATGCTGAAAGGAAAGCTCTCAGGAATCAGCAGAAAGAGCTTAAAAGGCAGCAGAAGGAGCTGAAAAAGCAGCAGGCATCGATGAACAAGGAACAGTACAAGGATCAGAACAGGACTTCCGTCAGAAACAAAGGTGCACGTACTGCCACCCCGATGAGAAATGCTGCAAAAGTCTCGAGAAGCTCAGGCCCGGGCAGGAAGTAAAAAGCTGAGAAGAAATCCTTATAACCGCAAAGTCAGCATAGAAAGACCAACTAAAGGTCCTGCAAGATCTTAATTAACTGCGGTAATTTGATCCCAGTCAAAGCTGATAACATTGGAAGGCTTCCCCAATGCTTCCTCATAGAACTGGTTTACCCTATACCCCTGGCCCTGGGCCAGCGGGTATACCTTCATGTATACCATTCCATGCGGAACATCCCTGTCATAAGGGTAAAGGTCAAATTTCAACCTTCCAAAAACAGCTACCTTATCAGGGGGGTTATTGTAGCGGGTATAGTCAGCCAGATATCCTTTGCCAAAAACAACAAAGTTATCCTTTGATACCTCAGGCTTATCACTGATATATGCTATAAACTGATTTAAGTATGCACCTGGAGGGATTATTGTATCTCCGTTCAGCTTAAGACGGATATTCAGTTCATCATAATATGCATCAAAACTTACACTGTCAAGTGTCAGGTTATATACAGGCACTTCAAAAATGCCAAGATTGATATATGTGGGACTGAAGCCTCCTACATGATCAAAAAAAGGAGGATCCCATTCTTTAATATATTTGTCTTTATTAAGAAAGATACGGTACCTGCCATAAGGTATATCTTCAAAGAGATATCCACCCATATTGTCGGTCGTGTCGGTTGCCACGATGCCATTAGAATTCAGAAGAGACACTATTATCCCCGACCTGTCAGGCAATTGCTTCTGGAACTGATCATAAATCATCATCTGGCCTGTAATGCGCCCGGTGATCAGTTCATCCTCCTTACTGCAGGAAGAAAACAGAATACCAAGAAAAGAGATAAAGATGAAAAATCTCAACATGATTTTGTTATGGCATAATGAAACTCACAACATTTGTGGATCTTGTTTTGTCAAGCGTTGAATATTGCCTTCTGCCAAGATAAGTGTCAAGGTAACCATTTGCTTCACCCTTATTGCAGGGGTAGCCTTTTACATATACCTTGTCGCCGCTCTTAAAAGGAAAGTCATCGCGGTTCATATAACGGAGTATTTCCGGATCGATGTAGAATGACCATGAGTCTCCGTTGTACTGCCCGCTCCAGGTAAAATCGACAAGCTTATAACTGTCCCACGATACATCATCGCTTGTATCCATGCACAGCATGAACTCCAACCCGAATTTATCCGCATACTGGCGTGTTACGTCCGTATCAAAGCAAATCCATTGCCTTTCGGGATAATATCTGGGGCGCACGCCTATATAACATTTCCTCAGATTGGGCAGCTTAAGGGGAGAAGGCAGTCTATACATCTGGACGATGTAGGCCGTCACTGTATCATTTCCAAAAACCTGGATATTGTACTGCCTCATTGTTCCATATCCTTCCTTACTGTATTCAACATAATAGGTACCATTGCCCACTCCTTTGATCTGGAAGTATCCGTTTGCGTCGGTATAAGCAGATGAACTCCCATAGGGACCATAAGCCGTTACAAGAAATCCTTCATCTGTCTCAGGATATCCTGTATACACTGTACCTTTAATTACACTGTTTGTTGTAAGAGGAACAGGCTCCTTTTCACAGGCGGAAGCCAGTAACAGAACCAGGAATAAAACCGGAAAAACACCTTTATTCCGGATTGACAAATGTAAACTCTTCCGATTCATCACCGATATTGGGATAAACCGTTTTATACGTATCATAATCAAAATATGAGTCAATTGCAGCAACTATCCTGTCACCGAATTCCGTCACAGCTGTTTTTCTGTTGAGTATGCATGCCCGGCAATATATCTTTTCCCCTTTGCCAAAAGTTATCTGGCTGAAATTTATACTGCCTGTATAATAGCCTGATTTCTTCCGGAGATAGACAAAGATGGTTTGTCTGGCCCGGTCGGTGGGTGAACCTTGTTTGTCTGACAAATAAAGAAGCATGTTCATTCGTTCCGGTTCTGGTGCAAAAAACCTGAATACGGCACGGAGAGAGTCGTTTTCAACCTTCAGATCAGAGATTTCAGTCACGGGGATCTGATAGATGAAAAAAGCGGAGCTGTTCAGGCCGGAGGAAAAACTCAGCCCAAGGGTTGTTGGTTTCCCCCCAAGATGTTTTATGCCTTCCTGTATAAGAGTGCCAAAACCTTCTTTCCGGAATTTCAGCCGGTAAGTTCCGGCAGGAAGATTTTTAAATTCAAAGCGCCCTTTAACGTCTGTGAATGTTACATAACCTTTAAGTCCTCTGGCCTCAACAAGAACACCGCTTCGATCAGGCAACCTGTCTGCAAATTCATCAAAAGTATAAACGTATCCTGTCAGACTTCCTTCAAGATCAGGGATAAGAGCCTCTTTAGTGCAGGAACAGAATAAACACGAGGCCAGAAAACCAATTAGAAATATCCTTTTCAATACTTATTCCCATAAAATCCGAATTCCGAAATTGCTTTACTGACACTTCAGGTTTGTTCTTTCAGCCTTGGCGGGTCCTGCAAACGGACCAAACATGGCATTCTTAAACGAAGCACATGCTTCAGCAGTCTGTCCTTTGCCTGACTGTGCGAGCCCAAGCTGGAAATAATATTTGGCTTTTGCCGTTGCGTCCCCGGTCTCAAGGGCCAGGCCTTTCTTTGCATATTCTGCACCCAGGTCGAAGTTTTTCTGCTTGTTGTAGACATCTGCAAAATAATAAAACAGGTCCTGATCGTCGCCATATTTTGCAGCTTTGTTCAATGCCTCAAGGGCTTCATCGAGGTTGCCGGCCTGGTTTGCCTGCGACCCTGCTGCACGGAAATATTCGAGTGCCATTGTTGATGCCTGTTTTACCTTATCGGCTTCCTTCACTGTATCAAGTTTTGAAATAAATAAATTTATTGATTCTTCAAAAGCGGCAGGATTGTTCTGACTTCTGTATATGAGCGCCTTGTTATATATTGCAGCAGTGTAGTCGGGATTCAGAACGAGCAGTGAATCAAATGATTTAAGTGAATTATCATAATCCTTTGCAGTAAAAAGTTCGGTCCCTTTATTATAATATCCCGCGACCATCAGTTTTATTGAGTTTTCCTTGTTCGCTTTGTTGTTGTATTTCTCTGATGCGGCAAGAGCTTTTTTTGCAGCCTGGATAACCTCCTGTGCAGGCTTTTTTGCAGTCAAAGCGTTTGAGGCTGCCTTGACATACAATCCGGGAAGTACCTGTATTGCTTTCTGCCTGAGGTCAGCCGCAGCCTCACCTACCTGATCCGACAGGGTAACAACATTTTCAAATGCTGCTATGGCTGCCGGAACATCAGTCTGCATGGTTTTGGCACCTGCATTGTAAGAATTAATTACATCATTTCGGGTTGGCTGTCCATTAAGACCCAGGTAAAAAAGGGCAAGGACCATTAAAATTCCTGTCAGTTTTTTCATTTGATAATAGTCTTTTTCACTGTTTTGTAGATTCGATATTTTTGAAGTGTTGTAAATGTAAAAATTTTTTTGAATTCTCAAAAAAATGTTAAGATTAACAACAGGAACAGCTTCCCTTGCGGGCTTTTTCAGACAAAATCAAAAGCCGGTATAAACCTGACTTTTTGACAGAAAGCAAAATTAACCGTTTATTTCATCAAGTATTATCCGGATGTCGTCCTGGCATTGCCCGCACCCGGTACCTGCAAGAGTTGCCTCACCGACTTCCTCAACAGTCTTCAGCCCTTTTTCCCTGATGGCCTTTACAATTTCACTTTTGTGAATTTCGTTGCAAGTGCAAATCAACATGTCTTCCGCCATAGCCTGTATATTGTCTTAGTTCCGGTTTTGTCCCGTGTAATGTCTGAAGGTAATTTCGATACTCGTTCCTTTGTTGACCTCGCTTTTTATTATCATTTCAGCATTGTGAATTTCCATTATCTTCGACACGAGTGAAAGGCCAATGCCAAATCCTCCGATAAATTTGACGTTTGAAGCCCTGCTGAACGGCCTGTAGATATCATTGATCTCAACCTGTGGAATGCCAATGCCCTTATCTTCAAAAGTTAAATTTATAAAATCTTCGGTAATCAGAAAACCCACAGTAATTTCTTCGGCCGAAAATTTGCATGCATTGTCAAGAAGGTTATTGAATGCCAGTGTCAGAAGACCTTCGTTCCCGTTTATGAAGAGGTCATTCTCATTTTCGGGATATTCAATTTTCGGTACGATCTTACGGCCGGGATATTTGTTCTTTATCTGAAAGATAGAATTAAAAACAACCTCATCGATCCTTACCCTTGAAAGTGCCATTGGCTGGTCCCTTTTAAGCTGCGCAAGTTCAAGGAGATTATTAAGAAGTGTGTTCAGTTTTTTCAGATCCGATTCAATTTCTGTAAGATGTTTTACATATTCTTCGTTACTGCGATTCTGACTGAGAACATAATCACATTCACTTATCATCACCGACAGCGGTGTGCGGAGCTCATGTGACGCATTTGAAACAAAGTCCTCCTGGTTCCTGAACGCAATTTCAAGATCCGAAAGCAAATCATTGAAAGTGATCGCGAGCTGGGCAATCTCGTCTTTTTTGTCTCCTTCGTCAAGACGCGTATTAAGCTTAAGCGAATTAATCTCCTTTACACTTTTTATTATCCTTGAGATGGGCTTCATAGCCCGTGTGGCGAACAAATACGACATAAGCACCGAAAGCAATATGCTGAAGAGGATACTCCAGAAAAGGAATTTACGGAGCTCCGCCAGACTATCAATCCTCGATCGGTCATATGCCATGGCATAAACATAAAACGACCTGTTTTTAGACAGATGGCTGAAACAAACACCGTCTTTGCCTTTGACCGAGAAAAAATTAACATAATTTCTGGCAACCTCAGAAAGGGTTTCCCTGTCGGCCAGAAAATCTATGTCGTTTTCATACACAATGTTGAAGGCCGAATCGGTTATTGCAAGTTCTTCCTGGAAGCGTGAGATGGTCGACTGCTGTATTTTTTTCATCAGTGATGAGTCGACTTCGGCGACATCTATAAGAATTGTCACACTGCTTTTTGCATTATTGTAAAGGTTCTCCCTGAATTTTGTGAGCTGGCTCGAATAGGAGAAATAATACACCAGAGCTGAAAAGAAAAGAAGGATACCTGCCACAATAAGCGTGAACTGAAAGGATAATCTGATCTTGATGTTCATTTCTAAAGTACCTTTCTGTCGCTGCAATAAAATCCAAAACCAAATTTCGTATGGATCAGTTTGGGTTCAAAATCCTTATCAATCTTTTTCCGGAGATAGTTTACATACACGTCGATTATGTTTGTATTAGGATCGAAATCAATGCCCCAGACTTGTTCGATAATAAAATCCCTTGTAAGAAGCTTATCTCTGTTCTTAAGAAAGGTTTCAAGCAGAAGGGATTCCTTGGCTGTAAGATCTATTTTCTTGTTCCCGCGTGTTACGACCTTGGTTTTAAGGTCCATTTCAAGGTCGGCAATTTTCAGTTTTTTGGGAAGTGCCGTATCAGACTCGGAGCGGCGGAGGAACACGTTCACACGTGCAAGCAGTTCCCTGAAATCGAATGGCTTGACCACATAATCATCTGCTCCCGCATCAAATCCTGCGATTTTATTGTCAGGCGTGCCGAAGGCTGTAAGCATTATTATAGGAGTCGCGGTATTTGTTTTACGGATCTCCCGGCATAATTCATACCCGTTTATCAGGGGCAGGTTAATATCGAGGATTATAAGATTATAGATTTTTTGCTCAGCCATCTGTTTGCCGATATATCCGTCATAGGCCGTATCTACATTAAATCCATATTCCTCAAGATGCATCTTAAGAATATCTGCAAGCCTCTGTTCATCCTCAACTATCAGAATATTAATGTTCCCCATTTTCTGAGATAAAATCATGCAAATTTATACCAAGGCTACCTTAAAAGCATCATCTTATGAGTTTCTAATAAACTTCTAATTACTTTTTAATATGTTACATTACAATTCATTCATATTTTTATGCATCCGTCATGCAGTCTGTAACAGGCCAACAGATCAGGGTTTTAAAAATAAGGAAAAAATGGACGTGCAGGAGGACACAGGGATGATATTTTGGTTGTTGAAGTATTGTGAATTGCATGATCAGACTTAGATAATTTCTTTTTTCACTTTGTTTTGAGAGCCCGTCGCCCGACGGGCTTTTTTATTACAGAGGATGATTACGAAAACCTGATTGACAGAAAAAAATTATTAAAGAAATATAGCCATGAGAATATTTGCCGGAATATTTGCTTACCTCCTTATATTACTGCTGGGGTTGGTGATACTGATAAATGAACTGATCAAAAACAAAAGGAAAACAGGATGATTTCCATTCGTCAGGAATGTCATTATTGGTTTGGCTGTTCAAAGCCTCCAGAAAGATTTTCCAAACATGAGAAATACTGTCACTATTTCAAGACGACCTATAATCATTACAAGACTCAACACCACCTTGCTCACTTCAGGGATTCCGGAATAATTGCCCATGGGCCCGACATTCCCGAATCCGGGTCCGATTCCGGCTAAACATGTTGCAACAGAGCTGGCAGATGTCATAATATCTGAACCACTGACGGTCAGTATAATAGTTCCGGTTAAGAAAAGAAACACGTAAAGAATTATAAAGGATATTATTGACACATTAGTCCTTTCATCCAACACCTTACCGTTAAGCCTTACCGGAGATATTGTTCCCGGATGCAGGAGCCTGACAAACACGCTCTTCAGGTTTTTAAGAACAATAAGATGTCTGGCCATCTTAATACCTCCGCTTGTGGATCCGGTCGATCCTCCCGAAAACATAAGCATGAATAAAAGCATTGTTCCCGAGACAGGCCATAAAATGAAATCAGTGTTGGCAAAACCCGTACAGGTGATTATTGAAATGGTCTGAAAAAATCCTTCCCTGAAGGCTTCTTCGGGCTGTTTTGAACCATTGACCATAAGGATTGAAAAGGCCAGGGTGCCGGCAACTATTACAACAGCAAGGTAAAACCACAACTCTTCATTATGCTTTATTTTTTTGAAATTCATCTTTACCAGATAATAATATATTACCTGACTTATCCCTGCAAGAAACATGAAAATCATTACAACATACTGGCTGTATGAAGAAAAATCCATCAGGCTGGTGTTTTTTGTTGAAAAGCCTCCGGTAGCAATTGTTCCGAATGAGTGGCAAATACTGTCAAAGAGATTCATATCCCCCAATACAAGAAGCAACGTTTCTAAGAGTGTAAGCACTATATAAATCACCATTATTCTTATGGCTACTCCCTTTGTTTTGGGATGGATCTTTTCTTTCAATGAAGACTCAAGGCTGAAAAGCTGATATCCTGTAACTTTCAGAGACGGAAGTATAAGTATTACCAGGACAATTATCCCGATTCCCCCGATCCAGTGCGTCAGGCTTCTCCAGAAGTGGATTGAAAAAGGCAGTATTTCAACATTCTGAAGAATTGAAGCTCCGGTAGTTGTGAATCCTGAGGATGATTCAAAAAATGCATCGAGAAAAGATGGAATTGTCCCGCTCAGAATATAGGGCAGGGCACCGCAAAGGGAAAACAAAATCCAGGCTGAGGTAACTGTGATAAACGAGTCCCTGCTACTGATTTCATTTGTATTGGCTTTTCGTGTTAACAAGAAAAGGACACCGGCTCCGATTAGAGTTATAAGTGATGAGATAAGAAAAGGTCCTGATGATTCCTTATAAATAATTGCAACAGGCAGGCATGCAAGGAATGTTAAGGTCTCAATAAAAAGGATATTGCTTAATACCTTTAATATGATAAGCGGGTGAATCAGCCTCATCTGTTAACTATCAAGACCATACTTAAAGCAGCAAGCATATTTATTAATCCGTAATTATTAAGTAAAATCTTCACCGTCAGGTATAAAGATTTTATAAAGAATCGGCTTTTATTACTGATATTGAATTTTGTCTGGGCAGGGAATAATTGCAGGGTAAGACTCCTTTAGCAGAGTCAGTCTCCAAAACGGTAACCTATTCCTGATTCGGTAATGAGCCATGAAGGGACAGCCGGATTATCCTCGATTTTTTTCCGGAGCTGGGCAACAAATACTCTCAGGTACTGTGTTTGTTCGAGATATCCGTGCCCCCAGATCTCCTTAAGAATAAACTTATGCGTCAGGACGCGCCCGTGATTTCTGGCAAGAAGGGAAAGCAACGAAAATTCCGTACCGGTAAGTTTTATTATTTCCCCGTTTTTGCGCAGAATATGATTGGGCATATCTATCTGCAATGTGCCAAATTCCATGACGGGGTCCTCTTTTTTTTCATCAGTCAGTCTTATTGCGGCCCTGATTCTGGCAATCAGTTCTCCGCTCCTGAAGGGTTTGGTCAGATAATCGTTTGCTCCTCCATCAAGAGCTTTTATAATATCTTCTTCAAGGTTGCGGACAGACAAAACAATTACAGGTTTCGAACACCATTCCCTTAATTTTGTCAACAATTCCATTCCATCCATATCAGGCAGACCAAGATCGAGAAGTATCAGCGATGGGTTTTGAGTTGCTGCCGCAACCATTCCCTGTTTTCCGGTCGATGCATAACATGTGCTATAACCGTTTGATTCAAGTGTTATCTCAAGCAGACGGCGGATCTGTACCTCATCGTCAATAATAAGTATCGGATCTTTGGGCTTCATCTTTTTAAAATTTAATCTCTGATTTCACCAGTAACCACTTCAGTTGGAATTTCAATAATAAACCGTGCTCCCCCATTCTGCCTGTTTTCAACCGAGATGGTCCCGTTCTGGGCTTCAACAAATCCTTTTGCTATCGAAAGGCCAAGGCCCGTACCCCCGGGTTTTGAACCTTCCACCCTGTAAAACTTATTGAAAATGAATTGGATTTCGTTCGGAGAAAAACCCGGACCCCGGTCCATGATCTGAATAATAAGCTTCCCGTTGTCATAGAACGACTTAATTCTTATCCGCGTGCCCGGGGAAGAGTACTGTGTTGCATTATGGACAAGATTATACAAAGCTTCTTCAAGCAACCCGAAATCGATCTTTACAAGAGGCATATCATCAGGAATGACAACGTGGAGTTTGAATGATTTCAATTCCTCCTGAAGGTTTTCACACACCTTGTTGACAAGATCATGGATATCAAACCAGTCGCGCCGGGGGGTTATTCTTCCGCTTTCAAGTCTCGACATATTAAGCAGATTCTCAATAAGACGGTTAAGCCGCACCGAAGCTTTATAGATCTCCTTGTAAAGTTCATTTCTTATCTCCGCAGTATGCTCTGATGAGAGGAGGGAATCAGAAGATCCCATTATGGCAGCTACAGGTATCCGCAGCTCATGGGAAATTGAATTGAAAAGTGTTTTGTAGAGTTTGTCCGATTCGTCCAGAAACCTTGCCTTCCTTGCAAGTTCATTTAACAATCTGCGTTCAATGCTGTTTGATATCTGGTTTATAAAGGCATCCCAGAACTGGCTCTTGTCATCATGAAAATGAGAACCAAGTTCGACAGCCAGTACTCCGGGCCTGATACTGCTCCCTGAAAGAGGATAAAAGGTGAACCGGTTTGAAGGCAGCGTATCTGTAAATTTTCCTGCTTTCCTTGAATGTCTGAATACCCATTGTGCAACACTCATTTCGGAATCCGTGATCCTGGTTTCGCCATGCCTGCCCGAAAATTCAGACAGCCTGCCCGCATTATCATGAAGGATAAAAACAGCATCGAGGCCGAAGTGCTTTTTAATGTTCTTAATTGCTGTTTCAAGCAATTTGTCTGTACTCTCGGCTGCTTCAAGCTCTTTTGTAAGCTGATAGAGCGCTGCCGTCTTCTCTTCCCTGTCTCTTGTCAGCCTTTCCTGCCTTCTCACTCTTGAGGTGAGCACACCATTCACCAGGGCAATTATAAAAAACATCCCAAGCATCATGACATCTTCAGTTTTGTCAATATGCAGGGTGAACCGTGGTGGAATAAAGAAGAAATTCCAGATGAATGCGCTTAAAGAACAGCCAAGCAGTATAGGACCAATCCCCATGAAGGTGGCAAGAAATGATACTACAAAGAGTAGTATGAAAGAGACTGATTGATATCCAAGGTAAGCTGCAAAATGGAAACAGATAAAAGAACAGAAGACGACAGCCAGTGTCGTAAAAACATATTGCATTATTCCTGAAGTAAAAACTGGCCCGGGAAGCTGCTGCCTGTAATGAGTTCCAACACCATGATTTTCAGATCCAAGCACATAGATATCGATATTACCACTGTTTCTGATAAGATTCTGTATCAGATTTCCTGATTTAAAGTAAGAAAGGATATTGTTTTTCCCGGGCTTCCCTATTATGATGTGTGTTATGTTCTCTCTCCTTGCAACATTAAGAATAACTTTCACAAGATCATCACCAGAGGCGGTAATTATCTCAGCGCCGAGTTGCCGTGCCAGCCTGAGGTTAAGATTCAACTGCATTTTCTGGTCAGGGTTGAGCGGCCTTGTTGTTTCAACATTCAATGCAGCAAGGCTTGCCCCCATCGTATATGAAAGGTTCTTTGCCCATCTTATAAGACCTGCTGACCCCGGACCCGGACCGACCAGCGCAAGAAGATGCATCCCTGACTTCCATGGACCCGGTATTCTTTTATTCTGCATATAGGACTTAAGCTGCCTGTCAACCCTGTCGGCAACCAGTCTGAGCGACATTTCACGCAAGGCTGTGATATTTCCTTTTCTGAAAAAATGAAGAACTGCCTCCTTCGACATTTCGGGAGTATAAATCTTCCCGTCATCAAGACGTTCCAGAAGTTTTTCCGGTGTAATATCCACCAGCTCTACGGCATCGGCATTTTCAAAGATCTCATCCGGAAGTGTTTCACGTATCGGAACTCCTGTTATTTGTGTTACAGTCGCGCTTCTGCTTTCAAGATGCTGAACATTAAGTGTGGTATATACACTTATGCCGTGATCAAGGATCTCCTCAACATCCTGGTATCTCTTCAGATGCCTCGACCCGGGAGCATTTGTGTGTGCCAGCTCATCCACGAGGACAATTTCAGGTTTCCTCGTGATTATAGCATCCAGATCCATTTCCTGAAAATCAGTATTCTTGTAACTGACAGACATCCGCGGAATGACCTCCAGCCCTTCCGTCAGCGAAATGATTTCCTTCCTGTCATGCGTTTCGACATATCCGATAACAACATCAATGCCTTTTTCCTTATCAGCAGACGCCATCCTCAGCATGGAATATGTTTTCCCTACCCCGGCACACATTCCGAAAAAGATCTTGAGCCTGCCCCTTCTGCCTTGTTCTTCCTCCATCTTGATAGAAGCAAGAATTTCATCTGGATCAGGACGATTTTCAGGCTTATCGTTCATTTTAAAGTATCAAGACTTAAATTTAAGAGAAAAACATTGATCCGTTTCTGCCCAAACATATGAAACTGTGGTTCTTCAGTAAGAAAGTTGATAAGATCGATTATTTTCTTTTGCAGTGAATCGGGAAAATTTCTGCAACGTCCTATACGCTTTACCTGCAGGAGAGCAGCCTCAGGTGATATATGCGGGTCAAGACCTGAAGCCGAGGAAAAAAGCATTTCTGAAGGGATTGGTGTAATTGAATCAAGTTCGTTGAATTCGATGAACTTATCCCTTCTCATTAATACATTTTCCCTGAGCTTCCGGTTGGTCAGTGCATAATTGGATCCTCCTGAAGGCAGGGGATTATATGAAATATGGGAAGGTCGTGAAGTAAAGTAACAAGAATCGCTGAACTCCTGTCCTATCAGCAGGCTTCCTCTTTTCTTACCTCCCTTAATGACTATACTCCCGCTGGCTTTATCCGGGAAAACTGTCTGAGCTGTTCCTGTTATCAGCAAAGGATAAAGTATTCCCGTTAATATGGTCAGGAACAGGAAGATTCTAAATGATATGACCAGGTTTTTCACTTTATATGGTTCTAAAGGTTTATCAGCCAGTCGATAAGCTTAATCCCGGCAAACGGGGCCAAAAGGCCTCCTATTCCGAAAAGCAGAAGATTCCGGGTCAATGCAACGGAAGCTGAAACAGGCCTGTACCTGACTCCTTTCAGCGCGAGAGGGATTAAAAATACAATTATCAAAGCATTAAAAATAACAGCGCTGAGTATTGCACTTTGAGGAGAAACCAGGTTCATTATGTTAAGCGCCGAAAGCGGGCCGTTTCCTGAAAGATCCGGATATAAAGAGACTGCTACTGCAGGAATAACTGCAAAATATTTAGCCACATCATTTGCAATGCTGAAAGTGGTAAGTGCCCCGCGAGTCATAAGCAGCTGTTTCCCCACCTCAACAACTTCTATCAGTTTTGTCGGGTTGCTGTCGAGATCTATCATGTTTCCCGCTTCCCTTGCTGCCTGGGTTCCCGTGTTCATTGCAATGCCTATATCAGCCTGTGCAAGGGCAGGAGCGTCATTTGTTCCATCTCCGATCATGCCTACCAGATGACCTTTGGCCTGTTCTTCCCTGATCCGGTTAAGCTTATCTTCCGGCGTCGCTTCGGCCATGAAGTCATCAACACCTGCTTCTGCGGCAATTGCTGCAGCCGTAAGCATATTATCGCCTGTTATCATGACTGTTCTGATTCCCATTTTCCGCAATTCGGCAAAGCGCTGCTTAATACTTCCCTTCACAACATCCTTAAGATGTATAATTCCAAGGATCCTGTCATCCTTTGCAACAAGCAGTGGTGTAGCGCCCTGCCTGGCAAGCTCATCAACCCGATCCTGGATCTTTTGTGAGAAGTATCCGTTATTGTTCTGGACAAATCTTCGAATGGCATCAGAAGATCCCTTCCGGACAGAGTGCCATGTTCCGTCATCTTCTTTAACATCAACTCCGCTCATGCGGGTTTTGGCGGAAAAGGGAATGAAAACTGCATTTAACTGATGAACTTCCCGTCCTCTTATTTTGTACTTTTCCTTCGCCAGAATGACAACAGACCTCCCTTCTGGCGTTTCATCCGAAAGTGATGAGAGCTGGGCAGCATCAGCAAGCTCTTCACTGCTGATACCTTCGCCCGGGATAAAATCAGCCGCCATTCTGTTCCCAAAGGTAATTGTTCCGGTCTTGTCAAGAAGGAGAACATCAACATCGCCGGCAGCCTCAACTGCCCGGCCGCTGAAAGCAATTACATTTTTTCTGATCAGCCTGTCCATCCCGCTTATTCCGATAGCGCTGAGCAAACCTCCGATTGTTGTCGGTATAAGACATACCAGTAAGGCTGTCAGTACGGGCAAAGAAAGATTCTGAGAAGGATCCTTGCCCGATGCCGTAAGGTTATATCCAAAAAAAGCAGGCAGCGTAATTACTGTTGCAAGGAAAATTACAGTCAGACCGATCAGCAGGATCGAAAGGGCAATCTCATTTGGGGTTTTCTGCCTTTTTGCTCCCTCAACCAGGGCAATTATATGATCCAGGAAAGCATTCCCCGGTTCTGAAACAATCCTTATTATTATTTTGTCGCTTATGACCCTGGTCCCGCCTGTCACAGCTGACCGGTCGCCTCCGCTTTCGCGTATAACAGGTGCAGATTCTCCTGTTATTGCCGATTCATCAACACTTGCTATCCCTTCAATCACTTCCCCGTCAGCGGGTATGATATCCCCGGTTTCACATACTACAATATCACCTTTCTTCAGGGTCACGGCATCAACTAATAATTCCTTATTCCCTGTGACCTTGCGGCTTTTTGTTCTTACACGGCTTTTCTTGAGACTTTCAGCCTGTGCTTTACCTCTTCCTTCGGCAACTGCTTCCGAAAAGTTGGCAAAGATTACTGTAAACCAGAGCCATAATGCAATCTGAAGATCGAATGTCGAAAAATTGCCATGGATGCTGTCAGTTATAACCACAAAAGTTGAAATTACCGATCCAAGGGCAACTATAAAAATCACCGGATTGGCAAACAGCTTTATGGGATTCAATTTTAACAGACTGTCTTTAAGAGCCGACCTGATCAGACTGCTGTTTATGAATATTTTGTTCTGTACCGGGTTCATATAATTCGTATCAGAAGGTTATGCCCCTGCTAAGGAGAAAATGTTCGATCACTGGACCGAGAGATAATGCCGGGAAATATGTAAGCCCCCCAATAATGAGAATCACCGCCATAAGCAAACAGATAAATAGTAAGGTGTCTGTCCGGAATGTGCCTGATGATGCTGGCGTAATCTTCTTTCCTGTCATGTTTCCTGCAATAGCCAGAACAGGAATAATGATCCCGAAGCGGCCGGCCAGCATCGCAAAGCCAAGGGTCAGATTGTAAAATATGTCACCGGCATTAAGTCCGGCAAAAGCACTTCCATTGTTGCCTGTAGCAGAACTGTAGGCATAAAGGATTTCTGAAAGCCCGTGGGGCCCCGGGTTTCCTGGGCCGGATAATCCCTTAGGGCAAATCACAGCCAGTGCCGACAGAAGAAGTATTGCCAGGTTGGGGATAAGCACAGCTAAAACAGCCATCCTGATTTCAAATGACTCAATTTTTTTACCAAGGTATTCAGGTGTCCGCCCGACCATCAAACCTGCAATAAAAACAGTAAGTATTATAAAAATTACCATCCCATATAATCCTGATCCGGCTGCACCGAAAATTATTTCACCAAGCATGATGTTGATCATGGCAACAAGCCCCGCAACCGGAGTCAGACTGTCGTGCATGGCATTTACAGAACCATTCCCGGCTGCCGAAGTTATTGCCGACCAGATGACACTGCCTGATACCCCGATGCGTGTTTCTTTTCCCTCCATAAGAGGCAGATGCCCAACGACAGGATTTGAAGAATATTCACTGAGTAATGAAATCCCCAATCCGGCAGTCAGAAGTAACATCATGGCAATGAAAATGGTCCAGCCGTGTTTGAGAGAACCTGCCATTTTTCCATAGGTATAGGTCAATGCTGCAGGGATAACCAGAATAGCAAGCATTTCAAGGAAATTGGTCAGTGGGGTGGGATTTTCAAAAGGATGAGAGCTGTTCGCGTTGAAAAAACCACCACCGTTTGAGCCCAGTTGCTTGATAGCGACCTGGGAAGCAACGGGGCCCATCGGAATAACCTGCTGTGCTCCCTGAAGTGTTTCAACGGTTTCATAATCCCCGAAATTCTGGATGACACCCTGGCCTGTAAGAACAATGGCAAACAATACTGAAAGCGGTAATAATACATATATAACGGCACGCGTGATATCAACTCCGAAATTCCCGATGCCTGCTATGCTCCTGCGGGCAATCCCTCTTGTTAAAGCCAGAAGAACGGCAATTCCGGTTGCAGCGCTGACAAAATTCTGTACTGTCAGACCTGTCATCTGAACAAAATAGCTTAGTGTCGTCTCACCCGCATACGCCTGCCAGTTGGTATTTGTCACAAAACTTATAGCTGTATTAACTGCAGTCGGCCAGGATACATCAGGCAGGTGCCGGGGATTTAATGGCAGACAGGCCTGAAAGATCTGCATCAGGAACAAAAACACTATTCCGGTTACGTTGAAGAATAACAGACTGACTGCATATTGTTTCCAGTTTTGTTCCACTTCCGGATTTGTTCCGGTGACTTTGTATGCAGTCCTCTCTAACCAGCCCAGGACAGGAACCATAAAATGTTTTTTCCCCGTAAACACTTTTGCCATATAACTGCCGGCCAGCGGGGTGGTTAAAATCAATACAGCTATAAGGATAATTGCCTGAAGGTTATCCTGGAAAGTCATTTTTTACCTGTTATGAGTTTATCTGTTTTAATTATATGGCCAATTATACGCCCGCTCCCGAAAACAATAGCCAGGCCCGGAAATAGTAACAATATCAACGTGGCTGATCCCATTGATCTCAATGTTATTACGTTGCAAAATTGCAACCGAAACAATAATTATTTTATCAGGATTAATCAGGAGGACGTAAAGAATTTATTAAGATCCTTTTTCTCAATGGAGCCCGCGTGCGGCTGCATGCCGAAAGCCTGTTAACCACAAAGCCCGAAAACCGTCATAAAGCCCGCCGGGGCAGCAACAAACAGGGAAGAACAGAAGAAGCCGGAGAAATTGATTTGCGCGGGATCTCTGCCACATTTGTCACACAACTCACAACTACGCATGGTAACCAGGCCTTATTGCCTTGTCCATTCTTCCATCGAGGTAATATGAAGATTCTTTATTAGTTCAGACGCTTCATCCCTTGCCGATTCAAATGAATCAAACCTGTCAATTGTTACTTTTAAGGATCCCGATTTGTTCACAAAATCAAGACGAATATCAGTTTTCTTAATCGTCAGTGGAATATTTCCCCTGCTATAGGTGGTATGGCTTCGGCTCGACCTGTAAATCCGGAATTTGTCAAAACAGTCAACCGGATACCATTTCCCCAATTTAATCAGTCCGAAAAGTGCCGTATATGGTTTTATGCGTGACTCATTAAAATCAATAATGGTTCCGTTATATGAGAACCCCATGAACAGCCCCGCAATTACCAGTATGAATCCTGCAGGATTTTCAAATGAACATACAGCTCCCGTAATTAAAAAAACATATCCTGCAAAAGTGGCCGACGGGCCAAGGAACATATCAATTCTGTTGTCAGTTTTCATTTACCGGCAATTTTTTCCGAACTCGTAGTCCTTTCATGTTTCTAATTTGATGGCTCTTGCATTTTTAACTGCACCTGCAAGGGCACCGGCACGAGCAGCCAGCCCGCCGGTATAAAATCCTTCAGGTGAAGAAACCGGAACTGTCAGCAACCCGGGACCTCCGGGAATTGAATTCACTGACATAATCCCGCTGTTCAAAGCCAGTCGAAATCCCCTGAATGCACCCTGCATCATATTCATACCCTCCCTTATTCTCAACATTTCTGTCATATTGGACATGTACCCGGTAATCACTGATGCCTCAGGTGAATTCGCTGCGAGTATTGAAGAACCATTTATTTGCCAGAGGATGGCTTTGATGTATCCGGCATCGGGAGGCCGGCTGATCCGGGCCGTATGCTTTTTTCCTTTCTCCGGATCAGATTGCTCAGAATAAATGTTTTGAATACAGGAAAATAATGACAGCAGCAAGAGGATCTTCTTCATTTTGTGGAAATTACTACTAAAGTAATTATAAATATGCAAAATGCGATCATGTTATACACATTTTCTTAAAGCAATGGCCCATCCTTTCCCTCCCGGGAGAAATTTGTCGCTCTCTTTACGGCCTTCCACCATGGTTTAAGGAGAAATAACCTCTGGTTTAACGGGCCTGCAGAGAAAACCTCTGATCCGTAATTCGATATTTACAATTATGCTTTACCTTTAGATCTGAATCTAATTATTTACATATGTCGAAGCTGTTTACACCTCTGACCATAAAGAATGTAACATTAAAGAATAGGATTGCAATGTCGCCAATGTGCCAGTATTCGGCAAAAGACGGGTTTTCAAACGACTGGCATCTGATCCATCTCGGCAGCCGTGCTGTCGGAGGTGCCGGACTGATTATTTTTGAAGCAACTGCCGTCACCCCTGAAGGAAGGATAACACCCGGTGATCTTGGATTATGGGACGACGGCCAGGTTGAGGGGTTATCGCGTATCGTCAGGTTCATACACCAGAATGGTGCACATGCCGCTATCCAGCTGGCTCATGCAGGCAGAAAAGCATCATGTGCCGTGCCGTGGCAAGGGGGAAGGCAGCTTGGACTTAATAACGGCGGTTGGAATACCGTGGCTCCGTCTCCCATCCCGTTCATGCCGGGAGACAGAACTCCTGAAGCCCTGACCAGGGAAGGGATCAGGAAGATCATCTCAGGTTTCCGTTCAGCAGCAAAACGTTCAAGATCTGCCGGATTCGACATTATTGAAATCCATTGCGCCCATGGCTACCTTCTTCATGAATTTCTGTCACCCCTGAGCAACCACCGCGATGACGATTATGGTGGTTCATTTGAAAACAGGGCCGGATTATTGTTGCAGGTAACAGATGCGATCAAATCAGAATGGCCATCAGAACACCCTCTTTTTGTACGTATATCAGCAACTGACTGGGCTGAAAATGGATGGACCCCTGACGACAGCCTTAAGCTTTCATTTATGCTAAAGGAAAAGAATGTCGATCTGGTTGACTGTTCTTCAGGCGGAAACGTTCATGATGCAAGGATTCCGTTTGGTCCCGGATACCAGGTTCCATTTTCGGAGATGGTCAGGAAATCAGGTGTTCTGACAGGAACGGTAGGTCTTATCACTTCTGCTGCCCAGGCAGAAGCCATTCTTCAGGAAAATAAAGCCGACCTGGTATTATTCGGAAGGGAGCTTCTCAGAAATCCATATTTCCCGCTTCAGGCTGCAAAACAGCTCGAAAGTGAAACAAACTGGCCCGTCCAGTATCTAAGGGCAAAGTAAATACTTCCCGCATAATCACATAATCAGGAAGATTGAACATCACTCAAAGAACAAAAAATGACTAAAAGAAAAATCTCGAAGGTAGTACGCGGACAACACGCAATAGATGGCGCCGGTGTCAGGCTCCGAAGGGTACTCGGACTGGGTACGGTAAAGGATTTTGATCCTTTCCTTATGCTCGACGGATTTGATTCGACCAATCCGTCAGATTATGTCAGGGGATTTCCATGGCATCCTCACAGGGGTATCGAAACGGTGACATACCTGCTGAGCGGCGAGATCGATCATGGCGACAGCCTGGGAAACAGCGGCACAATAAATGATCTTTGCTGCCAGTGGATGACAGCAGGCTCAGGAATTATACATCAGGAAATGCCCCGGGCATCCAAAAGAATGCTCGGGTGCCAGCTTTGGGTAAATCTGCCGGCAAAAGATAAAATGACTGAACCTGCGTATCGCGACATCACCCCGCGGGATGTTGAAATTGTCGGTGAAGAAAATGCGGAAATAAGGGTCATCTCGGGAAGGTACAAAGAAAAAAACGGGGCGGTAAAGAATGAGTATATAAAGGTCCAGTATCTCGATGTCGACCTGAAACCCGGATCAACATGGCATTACAATGAAACTCCCAACGACCAGACACTTTTTCTGTATCTCGTCGAAGGAATTCTTGCTGCTGATGAGAATCTTGAGCGATTTGAAGAAAAAGCGTGTGCCATTCTGCTTACTGCTTCGCAGGAAAAAGAAAATGATGAGCTAATCGTAAGATCAGGAGACAGCGGTGCAAGGTTTTTGCTTATTGCCGGACAGCCGCTAAGGGAGCCAGTGGCCTGGGGCGGACCAATTGTAATGAATACTGACGAAGAGCTCGATCAGGCTTTCAGTGAATTGAACAACCACACTTTTATTAAACATAAAAGGCCTCAGAATTTCTGAGATATGTCTTCTGGCAGTCCGGGGTTAAGTTCATAGCTGAACCCTTTTTCGGATGCTTTAATAACAAGGACTTTGAATACAATGAGGTTTGCAAGTATCGATTCGGCCCTTGATACAGGGATCCCTGCTATTTTTCTGAATTTCGAAAGGGATACGGATCCGTTTTCCCGGAGATAATCGAGCAGCATTTTCTCGGCAACGCTGAATTTTACCTTCACACCCCGTTTTTGTTCTTCTTTTCTCCATACCTGAAGAAGAACCCTGTTCGCAACAAGGTTCTGATCACCGTGCCTGAAATAAGCATGCCATTTGCCTGCTTCATCCTTAACCTGGTACGGCCTTTTGGTTCCTCTTGCAACTTCAACCTCAAGTATGATTTTGGTTCCTTCTGTATGCTGCTTTACGGTATATGTAATCTCCGGACGGCAGAAAAGATGGGCTGCCGTATCGACCATGTACATCTCTTCATCTGATCGTATTCCTGCGATGCTTCCGTTATCCCTTACCCCTATAAGCAATCTTCCTCCGTCACTGTTCGAAAAAGCCGATAATGTTCTTGCAATTTTCCTGCTGTCGGTAATGCAATATTTAAAATCGAGTTGCTGGTTTTCTCCTTCCGCAATAAGCTTTCTGAGGAAACTTTCCATTTTCCATGTTTTAACCGTATATGAACAGGCTCTTGCTTGAAAATTCAGGATCACAGGTCAGGTTTACATTCAGTTTCCTCAGGCCTGCCTCGTCGCCCGGAGTGGGAATGTGTGTAAGATGCACTTCACAACCGCTGAGATGTTTAAGGCTTTCGAGAGCCATCTTGGCTGCAGGGTTCGACAGTGCACTGATGCCAAGGACTATCAGCGTTTCATCAACATCAAGACTTACCATTTTGCCGTTAAGAATTGTCTTTTTCAGGTAAGTCACCGATGAGATGAGCGATTCCGGCAGAAGATACATGCTGTCGGGAAGTCCTGCAAGATGTTTTGTGGCATTCAGGATCAGGCTCGATGATGCATGAAGAAGAGGCGAATTTTTACCGGTGATTATTGTACCATCCGGCAATTCTATGGCGGACCCGCAGAATACTCCGTTGTTTCCTTTTCCTGATGATTTAGCTTCCCTGGCCGCATTCCGGGCAGGCAAAACAACCTTAAGGTCCTCTTCCCTTGCTCCTGCCTTTTGCATGATCATCTTTATATGTTCAAGCGAATCCTTTTCTGCAAGTCCCATCACATATTCAACGGCACATCTGAAATACCGTCTTATTATTTCTTTATGTGATGCTTCCGAGATTACCGAATCATTGATAATACCTGAGCTCAACCTGTTTACACCCATGTCGGTCGGGGACTGATACATTGACTCCCCTCCCGTAATTTTCTCAATTATTCGTTTAAGAAGGTGGAACGCCTCAATATCGCGGTTATAATTAACCACCTTTTTATTATATGCCTTCAAATGATAGCTGTCGATAAGGACTTCATCCTTCAGGTCGACCGTGGCGGCTTCATATGCGATATTCACCTTGTGATTGATAGGAAGGTCCCAGATCGGGAAAGTCTCGAATTTTGCATATCCCGCCTTGACACCCCTTTTATATTCATGGTAAAGGTTGCAAAGGCATGTGGCCAGCTTGCCGCTTCCGGGTCCGGGCCCTGTGACTATTACAATGGGTTTGGTGGTTTGGATATATTCATTCGCCCCATAGCCCTTATCGCTGACTATCAGGTCGATATCAGTAGGATATCCTTTGGTCGGATAATGAAGGACGACTTTTATACCCCTGAGTTCCAGCTTGTTTTTGAAAGCCCTTGCAGGAGCCTGATTATGGTAACGGGTTATGACGACAGCCGTTATATCAATCCCCCATTCGCGGAAATCGTCAATGGTCTTCAGGACATCAACATCATAAGTTATTCCAAAGTCGGCCCTCACCTTCTTTCTTTCAATATCTCCTGCATGTATGCAAAGTATCACATCAATTTTGTCCCTGAGAAGCTGGAGCAGCCTCATCTTCACATTCGGATCGAATCCCGGTAACACTCTTGCCGCATGATAATCATAAAGTATCTTCCCTCCGAATTCAATGTAGAGTTTGTCATTAAACCGGTTTACCCTTTCAAGAATAGCAGATGTCTGTTCCTTAAGGTATTTCTCATTGTCAAATCCGATGCGTACAGCGGATGTCATTTCACAGATACGGTTTTTAAGCAGCTACAATCTATTTTTCTCCGGCCAGGTCATATATCTTTATCTCCATTGGCTTGCTCGTCATTTCAGAAGAGACATTTCCGAATTCCTTAAAATATGGCGAAGCAAAATGTGCATCTATAGCTGCCTGGTTTTTATATTTTTCAACGAAAATGAAGTTTGTGGATTCGTACGGATCCTGATAAAGCATATATCCAAGGCATCCTTCTTCTTTGTTTGAATTCTCAATCATCATTTTTGCAGCTGATATGAAATCAGCTTCTTTGCCTGGTTTGACATAAACCCTGGCGGTGATCATTTTCTGATAATCAACTGGTTGTGCAGCCGTTTCAGGCTGTGCAGGGGTGGCGGGCACTGTCTGCCGGCACGAAATGCCTATCAGCGAGATCAATGCCGTGAGCAGAATGACTTTTGTTTTCATGTTTTCAGGTTTTATGAGACAATCTGGATTAAAATTACGGGCTTAAATTATGTTTTTATTTTATACCGGGTATAACTTCAACGAGAAGTTTAAGGACACGGTTAACATTTTCATTGAAGACAGCAATGACATTTTCCCATCTGACCGGTTCCTCATCATCTTTCCAGCAGTCATAGTCAGTGCTCATTGCTATCACAGCATAAGGGATACCTGCTTCATTGGCCAGGATAGCTTCAGGAGCAACGGACATGTTGATAATATCGGCGCCCCATAGCCTGAACATCTTCGATTCTGCCCTTGTTGAAAACCTTGGCCCCTCTATTGTCAACAAAGTTCCTTTGTCATGTACCGGTATGCCATTGCCGCGTGCAGCAGCAATAATCAGCTGACGCAGATAGTTGCTGAAAGGGTCGGCCATTGCCGTGTGCCTCATTTTGCCGGGTTCGAATTCTTCAAAAAAGGTCTTGATCCTGTGGCAGGTGAAATCGATGAGTTGATCAGGGATCACAATATTACCACGGCCGATTTCCTCCCTGAGGCTTCCGCATGCGCTGGTAGCTATAATATGAGTACATCCTGCCTTTTGAAGCGCATATATATTTGCCCTGTTGTTCACCCTGGCAGGGGGTATGGTATGCTGCCTGCCATGACGCGAAAGGATCACAACGTCAGTTCCCGAAATTTTACCCCAGAGAAGCGGTGAGGATGTTCTGCCGTAAGGTGTCTCAATGACTTTTTCTTCAGGTGAGACAAGTATGTCAGGATCCTCAACGCCCGATCCGCCAATAATAGCAATCTTCACCATTATTCTTTCCTGAGGTATTGCATAAGGATATTGGCGGCTTCATCCATGTCGTGGCCAAAGGTAAGTATCCCGGCCCTGTCACCAGCCATTATAATGATCCTCTTTTCTATCACATCCGACTCGCTGAAAAGCCTGAAAATATCCTTTGCCAGCCCGGTTGTCCCGTATTCCATTGAAGGATTTGTGGTGGGAACCTTGTAAATAAGTTCGTTCCAGAGCTCTATGCTGTGAACATGGACCACTGCATTTGCACCAGGGTCGGCAAGATAGATTGCAGCATGGGTAAGTGATTCGGATGAGGCCTTGAGGGGACCGACACACTGAACAGCATTATCATCGATATTGAATGAGTTCACCTTTACATAATGCCCGGGCTCAAGTTCCGGTATCTCGCCTGTTGCCGATCCTGTTATGACAAACTGGTTGCCCCCTCTTATTCGCATGCTGATGTTCCCGAATCCCACGCCGTTTTCATAGGCGCCGATAAGATCCATGTTATAGAGGATCTCCCTCCAGTAATTAATTATTTCATACTGTTCGTCGGATATTACGGGTCCCGACTGGTTCCAGTGACAATTGAATTTTACTACCCCTTCCATTTTATTCCTTTTTTTCAGAAAATAGTTCTCTAATACTCTCTTTTTCAGCTTTGCATATACCCTTTTCTGTGACAAGGCCCGTTATTAGCCTGGCAGGCGTAATATCGAATCCCCAGTTACCAGCCGCGGCATCATCGGGGCATATCCTTACCTGCCGTACCGATCCGTCGGAATAACCTGTTACCCATCTTACCTCTTCAGGATCCCGCTCCTCGATCGCGATCTCCGTTTTATCGTCAGGCATACTGAAATCTATTGAAGAAGAAGGCAAAAGCGCATAAAAAGGTATATTATTATCAAACGCGGCAAGAGCTTTCAGGTATGTCCCGATTTTGTTAGCAACATCTCCTTCCCGGGTTGCCCTGTCACAGCCTGTAAAAACAATATCGACCATGCCTTTTTGCATAAGATGGCCTCCTGCATTATCAGTGATTATAGTGTAAGGAACACCTGCTTTCCCGAGCTCCCATGCCGTAAGCCGTGATCCCTGGTTAAGCGGACGGGTCTCATCGACCCAAACATGTACAGGGATTCCTTTTTCGCGCGCAAGATAGATCGGGGCGGTCGCCGTGCCGTAATCAACGCAAGCGAGCCATCCTGCATTGCAGTGCGTAAGGATGTTGACGGGCCGGCCTTCCTTCCTTTTGCTTATTTCACTTATCAGGCGAAGGCCGTTTTCTCCTATTTTCCTGCAATTCTCCCTTTCCCGGTCACAGATCTCAAGGGCACACGACAGGGCCGTCTCAGAAAGAGATTCCCTGCCGGATAACGACGAGAGCCTCTCCATAACAAGGTTCACCGCCCATGACAGGTTCACCGCGGTAGGCCTGCACGATACGAGATAAACCGCAGCGTTCCTCAAATGACTCTGAATGTTTGTTTGAGCAGTTATCTCGAGTGTCGCCAGGTATATGCCAAAGGCTCCCGCAACTCCTATGAGAGGCGCACCTCTGACAGTCATATCCTTTATGGCATTATAGACATCCTCCACAGATGAGAGTTCTTTTATCTCAAGACAGAAAGGAAGCTTCTGCTGGTCTATAACCCTTACAACATTCCTGTCGTTTTCATCTATCCAGATACTCTGATAATTTTTCCCGTCGATAAGCATCTTTTCAACACTTTCGGGCCTCAGCCCGGGTTGATTGGAACTGACAAATTTACAAAAATACAAGGATAGTTTATTCCGGATTCCGGAATTCGGATTTCGGAATTAAATAAACCCTGATTTCATCGAATTCTCGACCGGAACTTTCGAAAATTTTGAAATGATTTTTTAAAATTCTAAATTTACAACCGGATTCCGCACACATCTCCACAATTTCATTAAATGGTTGACAAGGAAGAATATAGAAAGAAAATAGTGATGATTTCCGGTCAGATTTTCAGCCGTTACGGCTTCAGGAAAACGACCATGGATGAGATCGCCAAAGAACTTAAAATGGGTAAAAGCTCGGTATATTACTATTTTAAAAGCAAGGAGGATATTTTCGAAGCTGTGGTTCTTTATGAAGCTAATGTGCTTAGAAATGAGCTTACTAAGGCAATAAAATCTGTCGATTCCCCAGTCGATAAAATGAAAAATTACGTCTTTGTCCGAATGAAATCATTCGAAAAACTTTCGAACTATTATAACGCGATCTTCGATAAGAATCTGGCTCACTTTGATTTTATCGAAACCATACGTGAAAAATATGACAGAGAAGAACTGGCTATTCTCAGACTAATCATTTACGACGGCGTCAGAAAGAAGGTTTTCAATGTCAGGAACAGTGAATATACCGCGATTGCTGTCCAGACAACCCTGAAGGGGCTTGAGGTGCCGATGTTCTGGAAGAAAAAGGAGATTGATATTGCAGAAAGGCTGAACGCGATTCTCGAAGTACTCTTCTATGGTATAATGAGAAGGAGGAAATGAGAGTAATGCTGAACGATGGACAGGCCATCCACCCGGGAACCAGCAGCCTGTACCCTGTTTTCTTCTATTTTTTCCGTTTTATTACGGCCCTTTTCTTCTCTTTAAGACTCTTCCAGAGCCACAAGAATCCCGTTGCAATAAATGGTATACTGAGGAGCTGCCCCATATTCAGCTTCATTGATGCCTCAAACGGCACCTGGTCTTCCTTAAGAAACTCTATGAAAAACCGTGCGGTGAATATAAGTATCAGGGTAAGGCTTATAAGCAATCCCTGTATATATTCCCCTTTGTATTTCCAGTAGATGCTGAAAAGGAGAATGAAAATCAACAGATAGGCCAGTGCTTCGTAGATCTGGGTGGGATGTTTGGGAACTGTTTCGCCGTTCCTCAGGAAAACAAAACCCCAGGGAACAGTTGTTTCAGTGCCGTATATTTCCGAGTTCATAAGATTTCCTATCCTGATAAAAAAACCCGAAAGGGCAACAGTGATTGCCACCCTGTCGATGGTCCAGGTAAAGTCTTTCTTTTCCTTCCTTGAAAAAAGCCATAAGGCTATTATTATGCCTATTGCCGCACCATGGCTCGCAAGGCCCCCTTTCCATATTTTTATTATCTCTGCCGGATGGCTCAGGTAGTAACCCGGTTCATAGAAAAAGCAATGACCAAGCCTTGCACCGGCAATAACACCGATAGCCATATATACAGTCAGCCTGTCGAGAACACTCTCTGGGAGATTTTCATTCTTGAAGATCTTTCCCATAATAATATATCCGAACAGAAAGGATGAGGCAAATAATAACCCGTACCATCTGACGGCAAAACTTCCAATGCGGAAAATCTCTGGATTAACATCCCACGGTATTACAAGAAAATGCATATTCAGGAGCTTTATTTCTGCCAAAGGTAGAAAATATTGGCAAACTTTTATTCCGGCAACAAACCGTTGTTCGGGGGTATCTCTAAAAAATGTATGTTTGTAGTGACATATGAAGGCAAATATGAAGGCGGGAACATTCAGAAACCAGTTACTGATAATCATCTCCGTGATTTTGATAGCCGGGTGTGCCAAGGTAAGTGTCCCAACAGGCGGTCCGAAAGACAGGGAAATTCCCGTGGTAGTAAAAAGCATTCCCGAGAACGGGGCATTGAATTTCAGAGGGAATGAAATACTCATCACGTTCAACGAATATGTCGTTCTCGACAAGATAAACGATAAATTCATGGTGTCGCCGCCGATGAAGAAAAGACCCGAAATAATTGTCAGGGGAAAAAGCGTGAGGGTCAGATATGACGATATCCTGAGAGACAGCACCACTTATACCCTGAACTTCCAGGATGCTATCAGAGACCTGAATGAAGGAAATCCAATCCCGAATTACAAGTTCGTCTTTTCAACAGGTTCGTTTATTGATTCACTTTCGGTCACCGGGAACGTGTATTCAGCCCTTAACCTTGACCCTCCTGAGAATACCATTGTGCTCCTTTACAGCGATCTTGCAGACACATCGGTGAAGAGCCAGATACCTGCTTACATAACAAGAGCTACGGCTAAGGGGGAATTCCGTTTCGACAATGTTCATCAGGGAGCCTACCGGTTATATGCACTTACAGATCTCGATAACAGCAAAAACTACAATAACCTTGACGAATGGTTTGCATTTTATGAGTCGCCAATCCGGGTGACACCCGAAAAGAATTACCTGCCTGTGAGCGAAAGGAAAGATTCCGTTGCCGTCAAGCCTGCCCCGGGCGAAAAAGAACCTTTCGTTCCGCCCGTGACTGGTGAATACCGGCTCATCCTTTTCCAGGCGCAAAAGACACTTCATTATATGACATCTTCGTCAAGAAAGACCAGGCAGCAGCTTATGTACACACTTTCATTGCCTCCTGACACCATGAAATTTGACTTCTCAATTCCCGGTGCCGGTCCCGGACAGTATTTCATTGAGAAAAGCAGGAACCTTGATACCATTACGGTATGGATTACCGACAGCACCATTTATAACAGGCAGGTAATTGAAACAGTTGTGGGGTTTCCATTCACCGACACTTTAGGGATCACTGCCACAAAGACTGATACTGTTCAGATGAGGTTCGTTGCGCCAGGAAGGTCAAGGACAAAGATTAACAAATTACCGCCCTATAAGGTTACATCAAACATCTCCGGGCAGGCCAGGCCCGATGCAAGGATAATACTCAATGCCCCAACTCCATTCATTCCCCCCGACACCTCAAGAATCTATTTTTATGAAGTGCTTAAGGATACAAAGATCAGGCAGGAATATAGTTTTGAAAAAGATACCGGAAATTCATGCCGTTATTTTGTTAACACTGAAATTAAACCTGGCAGAAGCTATTTGTTTATTGCCGATTCTGCTGCTTTCAGGAGCATCTATGGCGACGTTTCCGATTCGACAGCTACACGATTTACAGTGCTGAACCCCGAATCATTCGGGGAACTTACCTTAAACCTTTCAGGCTATGAAGGCAATACCATTATTGAGGTTCTTGACAATACGGAAAAAATAATCCGTCAAGCAGTTATAAAAGGAAGCGGAAAGATAAAATTCCCGCTTCTGGAAAAAGGGAAATACAGGCTGAGAGCCATTTTTGACATGAACAATGACGGCAGATGGACAACAGGTGATTTTGACATGAGGCTTCAGCCTGAGCCCGTAATGTATTACAGGGAAGAGATCAATATCCCAGAAAACTGGCAGATCGAACAGCCGTGGGAGCTTAAACCGGGCAATTTCAAGGAACCCGTGTTGCAAAAAATAAAAACTCAGGCAAGGTGAGTCGGAATTTGAACTAAAACAGATATATTTCAATTGTAAAAAACCAGCCCCTGGAAATCCGGGCAAATAATGATAAAATATTAATAATTAAAAATTTACAAAAATGAAAAATGTAGTAGCAGGTGTTGATATCGGAGGAACAAATACAGTTTTCGGCATTGTTGACACTGAAGGCAAAGTGCTTGCTGACGGCCATCTCAAGACAACCGATTACCCAAAAATTGAAGATTTTTGCAAGGCTCTTGGTTCAGCGATCACAAGATTATTATCAGGGCTTAAGGATGTTGAGCTTAAAGGAGTAGGAATAGGCGCTCCTGATGCCAATTATCACAGGGGAACAATTGAACATGCCCCGAACCTTGCATGGAAAGGCATTGTCCCGCTTGGTGACCTGATGAAGGCCGAACTGAAAGTTCCTGTTGCCGTTACGAATGATGCAAATGCTGCTGCGATGGGTGAAATGATTTTCGGTGCAGCAAAGGGAATGAAGGATTTCATCATCCTTACCCTGGGTACCGGTCTGGGAAGCGGAATAGTTGTTGATGGCAAAATGGTTTACGGCCACACCGGATTTGCCGGAGAAGTCGGACACATGGTAATTGAGCCGGGCGGCAGGGTATGCGGCTGCGGCCGACAGGGCTGTCTTGAAGCCTATGCTTCAGCATCAGGCCTTGTACGCACTGTTTCATTGATGATAAGCGAAATGACGGATAAAAGTCCGCTCCGGGATATCCCGCCTTCACAGCTTACATCAAAGGCAATTGCAGAAGCAGCTGCAAAAGGAGACCCGATTGCTGTCAGGGCAATGCAGTACACGGCTGAAAAACTTGGCCTTGGAATTGTGAATTCAATTGTATATACAAGCCCCGAAGCAATTTTCCTGTTCGGAGGACTTGCCCAGGCCGGGGAACTGTTATTCAAACCGGTAAGGGAATACCTTGAGAAATACAACTACGTGTTGTTCAGGGATACAGTCAAGATATTGCCTTCAGGCATTTCTGAAAGCAACGGCGCAGTTCTGGGATCTGCTGCCCTTATCCTGAATGATCTGAAATAACATTTAATTTTTGCAAAGAACGCAAGGCGGCTGACAAATTGTCTTCGCTTTGCGTTCTGCTATAAGACATCGTCGCGGCAGTTTATCTCTGAGAACTTGCAAAAAGGAACACCGGGAAGCCACGGAGAAACGCATAGTAAAGTATTTAACCTGGCATATTATGAGCCATGTTGTAAAGACTCTTGAAATATCAAAGCTGGATTTAAATCCGGTTGTTGCTCCCATTGATGCAATATCGGAAAAGCTCGACATGCTTAATTCAAGGGTTCCGATCAATGAAATGAACTGGGAAGACTTCAACTACAGGCCTGATGTCAGATTTTCGATGGCTTATACTGATAATGAAATCGTGCTGAAATATTATGTAAACGAGGCGTGTTTCAAAGCAGAAAAAACAGAGGCCAACGAAAAAGTATACGAGGATTCATGCGTTGAATTCTTTGTTTCACCAGCCGATGACGGGATTTATTACAACCTTGAATTTAACGCGATCGGGACATGCCTTATGGGAATCGGAACAGAGAGGGCAGGCAGACAAAGTGTCAATCCGTCGCTAATTGCTGAGATAAGGCGTAAAACGACGCCACCAGATATGATCAGACCATCCATGGACGGGCTGTACTCATGGGAACTGACACTGGCTATCCCCCTGAAGGTTTTTTTCAGGCATTCTGTCGGCAGGCTCAAAGGCAGGACGTTCAGGGCAAATTTCTTTAAATGTGGTGATAAGCTCGAAATACCGCATTATGTGACCTGGAACCCGGTTAAAACACCAAAACCTGATTTTCACAGGCCCGAATTCTTTGGGAATCTGAAATTTGTCTGACCTTAGTAACTGCCGGATCATTAAATTTCATTTTGTGTATTTTCAGAATTATTAATAAATAAAACACGGAACATCATGAATCTGAAAGAAGAAAAGTACAGTAAGTATGAACTGGTGAAGGAAATGCTCGAAACCGCTGAAATAGCAGGTAAGTTTGATCCGGATGTCACCGCCAGGTTTGCTGACCCCATAAGGTCAAAAAAAGGCCTGTTTCTTACGGGTGAAGGCAGCAGCAGGCTTTTCCCTGCTAAAAGATCAGTCTATTCATCGCTTAAAAAGGATTTCATGATGCCTGTGTTTACCGAAGGATGCACTCAGGCGATGGAGTACAACCTCAATGATTTTGCCGTGTTTGCTGCTTCAAATTCGGGCAGGACAAAAGAAGTGATACGGCTTGCCGACAGTCTTAAAAAGAAGAATCATAAACCTGTCTTTGCCCTGACCGCAAATAAAGATACAAAGCTTCAGGAGTATGCCGATGACACACATGTTCTATCCTGCGGAACAGAAAAAGCCGTTGCTGCAACAAAATCCGTAATCGAACAGGGCCTCTTCTACGACTCCCTGATGAGAAATCTGAGGGGTGAAAAGATGGAAGGGCTTGACAAACTTGAAAGGCAGATAAAAGAGGTTCTTTCAACTCCTGTCGACCCTGAGATAACGAAACTTTTCAAAAATTCAGAAATAATTTATTATGCAGGCAGGGATAACGGAGTGGCTGCCGAGATTGCATTGAAAACAAATGAAATAACCCGAAAAAGATCGGCCTTTTACGAGGGCACCTTTGCCCTTCACGGGATAGAGGAGATTATGAGCAAAGGAGAGGTTCTGATATGGATAGATCCTTTTGATGTTGACCAGGATAAATTCCTGGAATATATTGTTGAGGGTGTCGGAGTGCATGTAATTGCAATATCTTCACATAAAACCCTTTTCCCGACTATCACCATTCCCGATGGAGGTGACTATGCAGAATACCTTCAGATAGTGGCAGGCTGGAACCTGCTTGTCGAAGCGGGAATCGCTCTTGGTATTGATCTCGACCACCCGAAAAGGGCAAGAAAGGTCGGGAATGAGTATGAAGGGCAATAATGGCCCAGGGCACAGGGAGAGGGCAGAGATCTGCCGGCCTGGAACTGTAAGTTGAAAAATACTCCTACGCGAGAGGCGGGGCTGGGTTTTAAGAGCAAGACACCAGGTTTAGAGGCAGAAGTAAAAACTGATTTTATGAGATTGATCTGCGGAAAACATTTGTAAATATTCAAAATATGGCACGAAAGAAAATTGTAGCGGGGATTGATATTGGCGGCACCAACACTGCATTCGGGCTGGTTGACCGCGAAGGTAACATACTTGCCGAAGACAAGATAAAAACCTTCCATTACGAAGAAGCAGAGGTATACGTAGCGGCACTTTACGAAAAGGTAATGGTCACAATACAGAAACTGGACCATGAGGTTGAACTTCTGGGGTTCGGCATTGGCGCACCTATGGGTAATATCAACAAGGGGACCATAGAGTATCCTGCAAATCTTCCCTGGAAAGGGATAACCCCGCTTGCTGAATTGTTCAGGAGGCATACCGACCTTCCCATTGTTGTCACAAATGATGCAAACGCTGCTGCTGTCGGAGAAATGATCTATGGCGGCGCGAGGGGGATGAAGAATTTCATAGTAATAACATTGGGAACAGGACTGGGAAGCGGATTTGTCGTTAATGGCAAACTGATGTATGGTCACGGAGGTTTTGCAGGGGAGCTTGGACACACTGCCATCCGACCCGGGCCATCAAACCGCGCCTGTGACTGCGGGAAAAGAGGATGCCTCGAGACCTATGTTTCTGCCACCGGCCTTAAACGGACATTGCTTAAGGTTATGGCCGACAGCATAGAACCAAGTGATCTCAGAAAATACAGCTTCGACCAGCTTGATGCCGAAATGATCCACGACGCCGCCAAAAATGGCGACATACTTGCAAAAAGAGCTTTTGAACATACAGGCCAAATGCTTGGATTCAAACTTGCCGACGTGGTCGCGCATACCGATCCGGAGGCGATATTTTTATTCGGTGGACTTGCAAAGGCAAAGGAACTTATCTTCAAACCGGCGAAAGAGCACATGGAAGAGAATCTTCTTTACATCTACAAAGGTAAGGTAAAACTGCTTCCCTCGGAACTCGACACCCGCAATGCCGCAGTTCTGGGAGCAAGCTCGTTGATCTGGAACCTTAAGGAATCATAGATAATATTAACCAAAGCCGGCAGATATGGCAAATTTCAATGAAATCCTGAATCACATACTTGGGATAATCTTTATCATAATAATCCTCTCCGTTGCTTATGCATACCTCAAGCCCCACCAGCTTCACAAACGCAGGCTCTTATCAACCCTGCTCCTGAAACTAAGCTATCTTTTCTACCTCCTTGTTCTCTGTATAATAGTGTATATGTCGGCACTGGTAAAAGGCGGACTCGATAAAGTTTTCAACGGCATTGAATTTTTTGCATTTCTTCTTGTACTTTTCATACCTACCATCGGGATCTTCGCAAGAAAACTGAACTACTTCAGCAAAAAGAGGGAAGAATATAATTATTTTTTCACGGCCATAAACCTGGTTTCAATCACTGCAATATTCGTAATGTATTTTGTATAGCTGAAACCATCATTTTGATATTGTTTTTCTAATAGTACCTTTGTCTGAAATTTAAAACCTTAAACCATGATCAAGGAGCGGCTCATTGGATATATTGAGCAGAGTATAAGAAAAAACTGGGAAATTGAAGCTCTGTCTAATTATAGGGAAAAAGGATATACCTACAGGGAAATTGCTGAAAAGATCCTCAAACTGCATATTTTTTTCAAAGATACGGGTATAAAGGAGGGAGATAAGATCGCTCTCGTCGGACGCAATTCGGCAAACTGGTGTACTGTATACCTGGCTGTCGTTACTTACGGTGCGGTTATTGTTCCGATACTTCCTGATTTTAAACCTGATGACCTTCATAACCTTATAAATCATTCCGACGCGGTTCTGCTTTTTGTGGATGACAAGATCTTTGAATCACTCGATCTGGCAAAACTGCCTCTTTTACAGGGAATAATTTCTGTCGATGACTTTTCGATGATCGAGGCCCGGGGTGAAGAAATAAAAAGTAAATACCTGTCGATGGAAGAAAAATTCTTTAAAGCCTATCCTTCCATCAGGCAGGAAGATGTTAAATTCTCCGATATCACAAATGACAAACTTGCGGTCATAAGTTATACAGGAGGCACAACAGGCTTCTCAAAAGGTGTGATGATAACACATAACAGCCTGGCAGCAAATGTCAGGTTTGCACAAACACATATGCCTTTGCAGCCCGGAGACCCGCTGGTTTCGTTCCTTCCGCTTGCCCATACCTACGGATGTGCCTTCGAATTCCTTTTCCCGTTCACAATAGGCTGCCATATCACCATATTGTCGAAAACACCATCACCGCAGATCATCGTCCAGGCATTCAAGGAGATAAGGCCAATGCTCATACTTTCAGTCCCCCTGGTTATTGAAAAGATTTTCAAAAAACAGTTGTTGCCGGTCATAAGTAAGCCTCACATGAAAATTCTTCTCGCCATCCCCGGAATCAACAAAATTATCCGCAGAAAGATAAAGGACAAGCTCGTTGAGACTTTTGGCGGCAGATTCCATGAGATCGTTATCGGAGGCGCAGCTTTCAACCCTGAAGCTGAACGTTTTTTCAGAAAGATTGGTTTCCCTTTCACTGTTGGTTACGGGATGACTGAATGCGGGCCGCTGATAAGCTACACATCATGGGATACCACAAAGCTTGGAGCATCGGGTAAGCCCGTCGATACCCTGGAAGTGACAATTGACTCCTCCGATCCGCAGAAGGAAATCGGAGAGATAATCCTTAGGGGAGAAAATGTCATGCTCGGGTATTACAAGAATGAAAAAGCAACACGGGAAATAATTGATGACCAGGGATGGATGCATACGGGCGACCTGGGCATCATGGACAGGGATGGAAATATCTTCATAAAGGGAAGGAGTAAAAGCATGCTGCTGGGGCCTTCCGGAAAGAATATATTCCCCGAAGAGATCGAGGCTGTGATTAACAACATGGATTATATTTCCGAATCGCTTGTCATTATGGAGGATGGAAAGCTTATCGGACTTATTTACCCCGACTTCGAAACCCTGAAAAGAGATAACATTTCTGAAGAGAAATTTGCAGAGATGCTCGACGGGATAAGAAAATCGGTAAATGATAAAATCCCTGATTTCATGGCAGTCGCAAAATTCAGGATCCATCCGGAGGAATTTGCAAAGACACCTAAGAGAAGCATTAAAAGGTTCCTGTATACAAAAGAGTAGTTTTCTCTTATGAATCGTTATGCCCTGATTGTCGCAGGCGGCTCCGGAAGCAGGATGGGAACAGTCATACCAAAACAGTTCCTTGAACTTGCAGGAAAGCCTGTTTTGATGCATACGATTGAGAAATTCAGGAAATTTGAAAGTTCAATGAGGATCATTGTGGTCCTTCCTGAAAACCATATAGCCCTGTGGCAGGAACTGACAGACAAATATTCATTCTCGGTTTCACATGATATCGTCAGAGGAGGGGACACAAGATTCGGATCAGTTAAAAACGGGCTTCAACTTATCAGGAGCAGGGGTTATGTGGCAATCCACGACGGGGTGAGACCTCTTGTAAGCCATGACACTATCCTCAGATGCTTCACAGAGGCAGAAAAATACGGGAACGCGGTTCCTGTAACAAGCCCTGACGATTCGCTAAGGCTCATCACCGACCAGGGTAATATCCCGGTAAACAGGCACCACCTGAGGCTGATCCAGACTCCTCAGGTTTTCGACACTGAACTTATAAAAAAGGCCTATCAGCAGGATTACAGCCCCGAATTCACGGATGACGCCACCCTTCTTGAAAAGACAGGCGAATCGATCCGTCTTGTTGAGGGTAACAGGGAAAATATAAAGATCACAAATCCCGGAGACCTTGTTGTGGCTGAAGCTCTGATGCAGATAATGCAGTGACTTTCGCTGATATTTGTATCTTGCAGAAGATTTAATTCCGCTGTTCATGAAAACAAGATTTGTTCTATTATTCACATTATCACTGATTTTATTTGTGGGCTGTGCCGAAGTGATGAATGTAATACAGTCGCCGGCAGGAGTCCCTCTTACAGAGGAAGAGGTGGTTCGAGGCCTTAAGGAGGCGCTTTCAACGGGAGCCAGAAATTCAGCCGGAAGACTTTCGCTGGAAAATGGCTACTACGGCGACCCCCTGGTAAAGATACTGCTGCCCGATGAGGCAAAGACCATAGTAGATAACATTTCGAAGATACCAGGAGGTGAAAAACTTGTTGAGGATGTCATACTAAGGATAAACAGGGCAGCAGAAGATGCCGCAAAAGAAGCTGCCCCCATATTTATTTCGGCTGTAACCCAGATGACAATAAAAGATGCATTTAATATCCTTCATGGCCCTGATAACGCTGCGACAACTTATCTGCGTAACACAACCTGGAATGAGCTTTATTCGCTTTACAAACCTAAAATCGGGAATTCAACTGAAAAAAACATTGTTGGAGATATCTCAACAAAGGACTCGTGGGTGGCACTTACCGCTAAGTGGAACTCAGTCGCAAATTCAGTGGCCGGAAAGATTGCCGGACTTAAACCCGTGAATACCGATCTCGATGATTTTTTGACAACCAGGGCACTTCAGGGTATGTTTTTAAAAGTTGAAGGAGAGGAACTTAAAATAAGAAAGGACATTTCAGCCAGGACAACACCCTTGTTGAAAAGAGTCTTTGGCTCTCTGGATGGTATTTGATGTTTTTGAGAAAGATACTATGTTTGAAACCACAATAATAAAGAGCGACGAGCTTGAAGTAAGGGTATCGGATTATGCAACCGATGGAATGATCGACATTCTGAGCCATGCCGTGCAGGGTTCTGAAGGTGGATTCAGGTTTCAGCTTCAGAACATCCCGGCCAGAATTGCCGCGTACAGGGACCAGATCAGGTTTGTATCTCTTTACAGGAAAAACAAGATCACGGGGACAGTTGGTTCATGTTACAGGATGACCGGCCAGGGGAAACTCAGGTATCCTTCATCTCATCTGAGATATCTTGCATTTCATTCAGTCTATCAGTCAGATTATTCCAGGAACAGGAAGAGAAAGGAACTCATAAGACCTGAGAAAGACGATACCTTCAAGCGCAAAACTCTGGATATCTTCAGTAAACCTCATCTTCTTGGCTTCACCGGGGTAAATGAAAATGACAAGCATATCATGTATGCATTTGTCGAAAGCATGAATGAAAGGTCAAAGAATCTGGTCAGCCAGGCCGGATATGAATATATAAGATCTTTTCTTACTGTTGCTTTCAGCCGTTTTTCTCCACATCGCGACAACAGGGTCTCACTGATAAAAACTGAAGATGAAAGAAAGAAGATGGAATCTCTTCTCCTTGATTATTACAAGGATTACTCATTTTTCAGTACTGAATTTGCTTTTTTTGGCGACAGGTATTATGTGCTGAAGGAAAACGGTGAGATAATTGCCGGGGTCAGCGTTATACCCTCCTCGTACAAGATATACGACATGCCTGGGGTATGGGGATGGATAACCATGAAGATTCTTCCGCAGGCTCCTTATTTCAAAAGATTATTCCATCCTGAACAATTCCGCCATCTTGTGTTCAATGCAATTTATTGCAAAAAAGGCAGGGAGGATCTGCTTCCGGATCTTTTTGAATCGGCCTGTGCCTCGGAAGGGTATTTTACAGGACTTACATGGCTTGACGACCGGAGTGACCTTTACGACATCCTGAGATCAGGGTTAAGAATGGGAACCCTCAACAGGATCCTGAATGCTAAACCCGGGCTTGTTTATGCCAGGTTCCTTAACCTCACCGACAGGGAAAAGGAGTATTTTTACGATGCGCCGGCTTATGTTTCGGGCTTTGATTTTTCCTGAGCCTATCTTTCAAAAAGATTCCCAAGCAGTGAGCTTGCTTCTTTTCCGGTATTTTTCCCTCCTGGTGCCAGAGCACGTATCAGTTTGCGTATAGGCATCGACTGGAGCCATACTTTTCCGGTACCTCTCATGGTTGCCAGGAACAGGCCTTCCCCTCCGAAAAACATCGATTTAAGACTGCCCGTAGTCTCAATGTCGAAGTCGATTGTTGGCTCAAAAGCAACGACACATCCTGTATCGATGCGCAGGCAATCATTTACAAGCTGACGTTCAATAACTGTTCCGCCGGCATGGACAAAAGCTTTTCCGTCGCCTTCAAGTTTCTGGAGGATGAATCCCTCACCGCCGAGCAGCCCTGATCCGATTTTCCGGTTAAGGGTTATAGAGAGTTTCGTACCGAAAGCAGCGCAAAGAAAACCATCCTTCTGTACAATAAGTGAACCCCTTACCTGGCTCAGGTCAACAGGGATTATGGTTCCCGGGTATGGGGCAGCGAAGGCAACCCTGCTCTTTGAGTTTCCCCTGTTCGTAAAATGTGTAAGGAAAAGGGATTCCCCTGTAAGCAGCCGCGACCCGGCGTTAAGAAGGCTCCCCAGGATGCTTTGATTTGGTTCTGAACCGTCTCCCATTTTTGCCTCGAAACTTATACCCTGTTCCATATAAACCATTGCTCCGGCTTCAGCTATCACTGTTTCTCCCGGATCAAGTTCCACCTCAACAAACTGTATATCTTCACCAATGATCTTGTAGTCGATTTCGTGCGATCTCATTTTTCAGAAATGTTTTAATTATGAAATCTAAATTAAGATTAAAATCCGATTGCAGCAGTAAGAAAATATATATTATTTTTGCAGCACTGAAGGGTTGTTAGCTCAGTTGGTTTAGAGCATTACCTTGACAGGGTAGGGGTCACTGGTTCGAATCCAGTACAACCCACAATCAGGTACTCTGAAAAATATAAAATCCCCCTCTCAGCCTGAATTCATAACTTTTCAAAAGAGAGGGGGATTTTTCTACCCCATGATATACCCTGCACCTATCCGATAGTATTCCTCCCCTTGAACACCCTAGAATTACCTACTGTTTCGAGATGTCCTTCCCAGGTCAGCTTACCGGGGCCAAGGCCCGTGATTGTCGCCCTGGCTCTTGCATCAGCCGATACCAGCATCGAGACATCATAATTTCCTATATTGGTGAGAAGGCTGAACTGAACCGTATAACTCATTCTTTTGGGATCTTTGAATACACGCCATCCGCCAAGCTTTCCTTCGGCGGTAACACCTCCCACACCATTGTATCCGAACCCTGAATTCGTCCCTGTCTGAAGTATGCCTGTTTGTTTATCCAGCTTTATAAAGTTGAGATTCGGGGTCACAACTATCCTGTCTCCATATTTGTTGGCAAGAAAATCAGCTTCAAGAACAAAACTTTTAGCATTAATTAACGAATCGAGGATCCTGAAATTCTCAGCCAGTTGAGCTTTCCTTACCTCTCTCATTTCCTGCCTGGTGAGTTTCGTTTGCTGCGAGAATCCTGTCAGGGAAAGAGCAAGCAGACCCATTATGCAGAAAATGCCCGCTGTTTTAAATTTTATTGTTTTCATATTCCCTGGTTTTAAATTTTATTTAAAATCATTACAAATAACATACCACGGGAAAACAAATTATGTACAGATTTAAATATTTAACATAACATTAAGATATACTGCTACTGATATACTTTAATGTAATCAACTATCATATGTTGAGGAAAGACCGTTGTCTGGTCAGGAGATCCCGGCCAGTTGCCCCCGACAGCCACGTTTAACACAAAATACTGCGGGAGATCGTAGGGGAAAGACTGTATTTCGGATCTGTTAAGAACAAAGAACTCCTGCTTGTCTACAAGCCACCGGAGCCTGTTGGGTGTCCAGATGAGGCTGAAAACATGAAAACCGGAACTGAATTTTCCGGATGCCAGTGAAAAACTGGCCGTTCTGCTGGCATGACCGCCAGAATCGAAATGAACTGCGCCGTGTGTGATTCCGGGTTGTTGCCCAAGCAGTTCCATAATATCTATCTCCCCGCATTTTGGCCATCCAACCTGGGTGATGTTTGAGCCCAGCGTCCAGATGGCTGGCCAGAGACCCTGCCCTTCCGGCAATTTCGCCCTGATCTCAGCCCTGAAATATGTAAAATCCTTGTGCCCGTGTGAGTTTATTCTCCCTGATGTATATGAAGTACCCGAAGGATTAAGGGCAGTAATATGAAGACAACCGGTATCGAGATGCACGTTGGCCGCATTGTTGGTGTAAGTCTGAAGTTCGTTATTGCCCCAGCCCCCTCCGCCGAGCTCATAATTCCAGTATGAAGGATTCAGTACCGAAGTTTCAAAGTCTTCAAACCAGACAAGCTTTGAAAAATCAACATTGAAAATCCTGACCCTCATTGTTGATTTCTCAAGTCTTCCGTTGACAGGATTGCTGAATCTTATATTCAGATAAACGTCCTGCTTTACATTGGTATCCGCTTTTAGCTCAAGCGGGATCTCAGCAGCCAGCTGTCCGGGCTGAAAGATGATTTTCCCCGATGCAACGGCAGTATAATCCCGTCCGGCGAGGGCGGTGCTGTCGGCCGTCGAATAGTCAATGGAGACTGTTTCAGCTGATTCGCCGGAAAGATAGACTGGGATGCTTATCATTCCGTCGGGGTCGTCTTCAGCCACTGTAAGTTCTTGGCTGAAAAGTAATTGAGGGGCCTTTTCATTGCTCTTATCGCTGCAGGACACGAGGATCCCGGTCTGGAGAATGATGAAAAGGAGCATTATTAATCGCAGTTTCATAATTTCCGGATTGTTTAAAATCATTACGGGCTGTTTAAGGAACATTTTGATTTATAATGGGAAATACGTCAAAAAACGTGCAAAACATCATCACGACAGTCTTGAAATTAAAACCAGATGTTTTCAGGCATTTATAATGATCTTCTGGGAAAAGAACGTCAGGTCGCCGGAGCCCATTTGCACTATGTAAATCCCCTGCCGTAAGCTCACCGGTACCTGAAAGTCCCTTATGCCCGGTTCCAGCCTATCCTGTAAGACAATTTCGCCGGCAAGATTCAAGATTCTTATGAATTCAGGCCTGATGCCTGAATCATCAATCCTGATATTAATAACCGTTGAAGCAGGATTCGGAAAGAGCCTGACCGGGTTATCCTTCGGATTGCCGGGATAATTGTACCGATACCCGAAGATGCTGAACTCGGAAATATAGTTCCAGCTGTCGAGTGAATTGGAATGCCCGATGAATTTTATATACCGGAAGCCCACTGCCGACTTTGAAGGAGGGAAATTAAAAACCTGGAGGTTTCCAGAAAAGCCGCAGGATGCCGACTTTGTCAGAATGGATTCCCACGTGATGCCGTCTTCAGATCCCATCACATCGAAATAAGAGACTTTTCTCTGGCCTGGCTGAAAAGCAATTTTCACATGTTGTACATTGAACGGCTCCCTGAGTTCCATAATAAGCCACTGATTGTCTCCATTTGCCGACCACATGGTGCCAATATCTCCGTCGATGGCATCATACGGATAATAGGGAGTCTGAAAACTGCTTGCCTTTATATCAGTAATTTCGGCTGACTCAAGATCGGGCATATAAGGCAATATCGTTACCGGGACCGTCTGTATCTGTGTGGTTGTCCCGTCGCTTACCTTCAGTGTAAATTCAACTGTCTGAACAGTTGAGGTAAGAGGTGTCAGAAACTTGATCTTCGATGTTGAGGTTGAAGAAACAGAAACGCCCGACGGGGTGGTCCATGCAAATGAAAGCCGGTCGTTATCGGGATCATAGCTTGCCGACGCGTCAATCTCACCTACAAAACCTGACAAATTATCCTGAGATGCGTTTACAACCACCACAGGAGGTGTATTTGTTTCAGGCGGGGGAGGGACCACCGGAGGTTCCACGGGGGGCGGAGATGTTGCTGCAGAATATATTACGGCACCAGCCTGCCATTTACCGTTCTGAAGGGTAGTCGCAGGTGATGTGCCCGGAGACCATACGGCAGAAACAGATAAGCCCGCCTGCCATTCTGGTCCAAGGTCAGTTCCATAATCGAGCCTTCCGCGGGGAACAAATGAAACCGTATTTATAAAATCAGGATTCAGCACGACAGAATGGGTATCAAAACCCAAGGCCCGCCATTCATCCCATGAATATTCAGCATCTCCTATCGAAAAAACAGGCTTATGGTCGCCTTCCTCACAAAAATAAACATTATAGTCGCACTGGAAATCCTGAAATGTTTCATGTGCATCTACCTTTATGCTCGGGATCTTATATTTCGTATAGAAAATATTATTGAACAACCTTGCGCCAAGAGAGGGCGATCCGTTTGCCCTGTCCATGTTCTCAGTTATCAGCACCAGATACCAGCCTGCCTGATCGCCACTGTAAAAAGTGTTGTTATAGACCTTTACTCCGTTGATCCCTTTCATCCTGACAGCAAAATGTCCGTTTTTTACTATATTATACGCGGCACCGCCGGTTGTGAAAGTCATGTTTACCCCGGCATCAGTCCCTGATTTGAAAATAATTCCGTAAGGTACATTGTCAAGATAATTGTACTGTATCGTGCCATTAACGTTGTAACCGTAAAACAGGCCGTGGGTTATTATGGACTGAGAAATAGTGCCTTTCCAGACAAATTTATTTCCTGAAATGACAGCACCATCCAGCATGTTGTTTGATAAAAGCGGGGCTTCATCGCCGGCCTGAAGAAGATAGCCGGAGGTATTTACTGAAGTGATTGAATTGTTAAGAAAATACAGCTTGGCGGGAACGGTTCTGGGAATATTGACTCCCGGCCAGTTTCCGGTTACATTATTATTTACCACAAGCCCTTCATTTTTATAAATCTCCTGTGCTGTTAAAGAAAATGAATATAGCACAGTGAATATAAAAACCAACACCTTCTTCATCCGGCATCCATAATTATTAAAATCATTATACAGATCAAACGTTTAAAATCCCTGAATGTTTATTATCACGATTTCCCCACGTGGTAAGTACATGCAAAAATATTGTTTTATCCTGAAGAAAACCAGAGCAAACCGGAGTTTCGGGATAAGAACAGGAAAAACAGCCTGATGCAAAGGCTACAGTTCCCTGATTTTTATATTGCGGAACCAGATATCATATCCATGATCCTGAAGTCCAATGTAACCCTCCTTCGAGATGCCTTCTGTAAAACCCGGAAAGGTTTTGAACTTGCTGTTTGCAACCATGGTGTCCCACTCCGGTGTCCATAGAGTATATTCAACAACTTTTACACCATTCTGTGTATGGGTTACTTTTCCGTCCCTGACGGTAATAACTATTGTATTCCACTCGCCTGCCGGCTTTACTGTTTTGGGATCAGCGGGGAGCATATCATAGAGTGATCCGGCAAGATGGCTTGCCAGTTTATTGTCGGTAGCATCCGCGTTATCGAGAATCTGGACCTCGGGAGCGGCATAGTAGACCGGTTTCCCGGGGACTTCCCTAACGTTGTAGAAGATCCCCGAGTTTCCCATTTTGCTTGTTTTCCAGTCGACTGACAATTCAAAATTCCTGAATTTCTTCTGAGCATAGATGATATCGCCGTTCGAACCCTGGCCGGGTTTTTTGTCGGGAGCAGTGAACACTTTCATGGCGTTGTCTTCGATCACCCAGTTTTTTGGCATTTCGGTTCCGTTGCATTGTCTCCAGCCAGCAAAGTCCTTGCCATTGAACAGCAATATCCATCCTGCTTTTTTCTCTTTTGCCGTAAGGGAATTGACTTTCTGTCCTGAAGCCTGGACCGAGACAATTGTTAATAAAATAACAAATACCCGGAAAATTCTCTTTTTCATTTTAAAATAAGATTTAAAGGTTAATACGCCATTAGTAAATGTGACATTAAACACCTTATCTGAAGAGCAGAGGAGCAAAATTATTGAGGTAGATCCTCCAGTTTGTCCAGGTATGTCCGCCCGAATTGACAAAAAACGTATGTTTCATGCCGAGCCTTGTCAGAGTGGCATCAAGTGTTCTGGCCGATTCTATAAGAAAATCGCTGTCGCCGCAGGCGATCCAGTAAAGTTTGTATCCTGCTTTTTTCAGAGCCTTGAATTCTGAATCATACCTTGCCTTATTGTCATCATTTACACGTATTCCCATGCTGAGCGGACAAATATACTGGAAGAAACCAGGATAAAGGTTTGCACAACTTATTGTATGTCCCCCGCCCATGGAAAGCCCGGCTATGGCTCTTGCCGAAGGTTTGGCAATAACCCTGTAATTCTTTTCGATATAGGGAACAATATCCTTTACAATGCTATTTACATATGCATTTGCCATTTTTGGATCGGCCCTGTCGATCTGTTTTTCCGGGATAAGTTGGGTCCTGGCGGCCTGCTGTCCCGGGTTTCCGTTCGGCATAACCACAAGCATCGGCTTGGCCAGTTTTTTCTCTATAAGGTTATCCATTATCTGACATGCGCGACCCATTGTGCTCCATGCATCCTCATCGCCTCCCGCTCCATGGAGAAGATATAGAACCGGGTATTTCTCGGTACCCGACTCGTAGCCATAAGGCGTATAGACAAACATCCTGCGGTTGATGCCAAGAGTCGGAGAGTCATACCATACCTGCGACAGGGTGCCTCTTTTCCCAGCCTCAAAATAATTGGCCGTTGCTTCACCGGGAACAAGAAGAACGCTCAGGTATCTGGTCCCGTCCCTTTGCATCAATACATTGTTCGGGTCGTTGACACTTATGCCGTCAACAATGAAGTTATATGTATAAAGTTCAGGCGAAGGGGAAGGAACGGACACAGACCAGAGGCCGTTCTCTCCCATCGTAAGGCTTACGCTCGACCTGAAATCCTTCATCCACGATCCGTAAAGCTTAACTGTATCGGCATATGGAGCCGATATTCTGAAAGTGATCTGGTTGAGACCCATCTCAGGAGAAATGACAGGCTGACGTCCGGCGAAATTTGCAAGCTCCTGGGCAGAAATCCCCGTGAAGAATGACAGGCATATTATTGCTGATAAAAAGAAATTTTTCATTGTATGTATTTTGTAATGTTCATTAGTATTTACCGGTTCTTTTGAGATGTTTTATCTGAACAGCAGCTTTCCGAAGGTATTCAGGTAAAGCCGCCAGTTAGCCCATGTGTGTCCGCCACCGGAAACAAAGAATGTATGTTCGAGCCCGTTTTTGGTAAGGGCGGCATCGAGTTTTTTGGCGCCTTCAAAGGTGAAATCTTCGTTTCCGCATCCAATCCAGTAAAGTTTATATCCTGCTTTTTTTATTCCCTGGAGTTTAGCGTCAATATCGGGCTGGTTGTCTCGGATTCCCATACTGAGAGGGCAGATGTACCCGAATGTTCCGGGATATTCGTTTGTAACGCTGAGCGTATGTCCCCCGCCCATCGATAATCCGGATACCGCTCTTGCTTCAGGTTTGGGAATTGCCCTGTAGTTCTTTTCCACAAAGGGAATAATATCCTTTACAATGCTGTTGATATACATGTTGGCAAACTTCGGATCGTTCCTGTCAATAACAGTTTCGGGAAGAAGTGATGTTTTGGCTGCTTCCTGCGACGGATTCCCGTTTGGCATGACACAGATCATCGGAACTGCCAGTTTCTTTTCAATGAGGTTGTCGAGTATCTGGCAGGCGCGGCCCATGGTTACCCATGCATCCTCATCCCCTCCTCCTCCGTGAAGAAGATAAAGTACCGGGTATTTTTCAGTACCTGAATCATAACCATAAGGAGTATACACATACATACGGCGTGTTTTGCCAATTGTCGGGGAATTATACCACACCTTGCTGAGGTTGCCTCTTTTGTCAGCCTCGAAATAATTTTCTGTCTTTTCGCCCGGTACAAGAAGCACGCTGAGGTAACGGGTGCCGTCCCTTTGCAGGAATACGTTGGCCGGATCATTAACAACAAGACCGTCGACAATAAAATTGTAGGTATAAAGCTCAGGCTCGGGTTTCGGGATTGTCAGAATCCACAATCCGGCTGTATCCTTGTTCATATTCAGGGAAGAATCATAGCTTTTCATCCATGACCCGTAGATCCGCACCAGCTTTGCCTGGGGAGCCCTGAACCTGAAGGTAACGTTTTTCTCTCCTATCTCGGGAGAAACGATTGGTGTCCGCCTGAAATTTGCCAGTTCCTGTGAGAAAGACACAGCAAATACCGAGAGGCAGATGATTGACAAGAGTAGTTTCTTTTTCATTTAAGGATTTATGAGAGGTTGAATTTGAAATTGTAGTAACAGACCGAAATTAATTAATTTATGGTCATATTCCGGTTTAATTAACAATTTTTAATATTAGTCAATCGTCAGAAAACCATTCCGGTTATCCAGCCCCATACAACGTAACGGAAGAATTTTCCAGCCAGCATCGATACAGCGGTAATAAGTATACTGCTTCGCAGAACACCAAGTCCTACTGCAAAGATATCTCCCACAGCAGGCACCCATGAAAAAAAGGCAAACAGGGCACCACTTTTATAAAGACGGTCGTGCCATTTTTCAATTGATTCCCGTTTTACCCTCAGATATTTTTCTATCCACTCCCATTTACCCAAATATCCTATTGCAAAGCTGCTCATACCGCCAAGCCAGTTGCCGGCTGTGGCCACAAGTACTGCAGAACAGGGATCTGTTCCGTTGACAATCAAAAAAGTCAGGAGTGCTTCAGAACTGAAAGGAACTATAGTTGCTGCAAGAAAGCTTGCAAGGAACAATCCCCAGAGGCTGTATTCAAATAGTCCTTCAAACAATGCCGAGAATATATGAGCCTGCTAACTTAATAAAAATCCCATTTGAGTCCGGGTTGGCACAACCCAATTTATTTATCTTTGACGGGAAGGAAAAACGATGGATTTGAATTTTTGCAGTCTCAGCAGCGGAAGCAGTGGCAACTGCTATTATGTGGGCAATGGATCCCATGGCATACTTATAGATGCCGGTATTTCAGCCACTTCAATACGCAAGTTTCTCATGAATATGATGATCCCCATGGAAAGAATAATGGGAGTCCTGATTACCCATAACCATTCTGATCATATAAAAGGGCTGGAAGTCCTTTTGAGAAAGAATAGCCTCCCGGCATTCACCACACGCGAAGTCTGGAACAGCATCTTAACCCCGCATACCCGGATATCATCAGACTGCATCAGGGAGATCCCCCTGATGAAGATCTTCCATCTTGCCGGATTCGATATTGAGGCTTTCCCGGTTTGTCATGATTCCCCGGAAACCCTGGGCTTCCATATTGCTGCCGGTGACAGGAAGCTGACGATTGCCACCGATCTCGGCAATATATGTCCGACCTCGGCTCCATTTATAAAAGCGGCAAACCTGCTTGTCATCGAATCAAATTACGATGAACAGATGCTGATGAAAGGAGGTTATCCTCCTTTCCTTAAGGCAAGGATTAAATCTGACATCGGGCACCTGGGAAATCATCAGACTTCATCATTCCTGGCAGACTCTGTCAGTGAGAATCTGTCACATATCTGCCTTGCCCATTTAAGCAAAAACAATAACACTCCCGCGAAAGCCCTTGAAACCCTTCAGGGGTCTTTCGCTGAAAAAGGAATACCCCTGAACGGATCTCCAAAAATAACTGTACTTGAGCGGAATACCCCTTCTGCAATGATCAGACTTACAAGCTAAATCATTTTTGCATTTCGTTTTATTCTGGTAATCAGGCCTTAAGCATCCCTGTTGACGATTTTCGTCCAATTGCATCAACTGCTGTGATTTTGAATTCCTTTCCCGAGGCGGCTTTATAAAAGAAAGGATCCCTTGAAACCTGAGGCACATGTCTGACGGTCGCGGCAACTTTGCCATCAATTTCTATCTCATAATGACTTATCGGTTCATCACCGGCATAGCTTGTATCCCATGTTAACTTAATTCCATCCGATTTTGTTACGTGAGGATTCCGCGGAGGTGTAAGGCCTCTGTCCGGCAACTGAAAATAGTTGGTTTGTCCGTTGCGTGCGCGGGCGCCGATCTTTTCCAGTTCGCGTCTCTGGCTTTCATTAAGCGCATCGTTGGTAATCTGGGCTGCATAGTAGTTCCGGACAAGCTGGCATTTAACCGGATCATCGCTGATCTGTCCCGTTCCGATAATAAGGGTATGCACGCCCGGAGTAGTAAGCACATATTCGATAAGAGGTTTACTCGGTACTGTTTCGGTTCCGACTATCCTTACAACATGTTCAGGTTTGTTTGACCAGCCTGGTTCCTTTGTATACATTGCCCCGTCGGCAAAGACTTTCATCGCGATGATTCCCATGTTCCTGGCCTGTGCCACCGGAATAACATTGTACTGCATATTGAGGTAACGCCTGTCATTTACGTTTATCGCTACCAGCATTCCATCGAGTATATCCCATTTATCGCGTTGTATCATGTCAATCATGACAGGAGCATTATAATGCCCCGAAAAGCCGATATGCCTGATGAGTTTTTCGTTTTTGGGATTCAGCCCGGTAACATTTGTACCATCACGGTAATCGCGCAGGGCAATAAGTGCACCGAAATTTTCATTTTTGTCAAGAGGGGTTTCAAGACCTTTGTACACCACATCAACCTCTTCGGGATTGGTAAGATTATGTATAAGCATCATGTTTACATATGCACCTTCGGGATAATTGCCGTCGTTGTTTCCGAACATCAGTGAAAGGGATCTTTTAAGGTCGGCTACGGCACCCTCTCCGTGATCTCCGTCGGTGCTGTTCCTTACATTGTCAAGCTTCGGGTAACCACCTTTTGCCCAGCGTATCATTGTTTTTGTGGTTATGAAGACGGAATCCCTAAGCTTCCCGTCATAGTCTTTACGGCCAGGGATAAGGTTGAGCTTCCTGAATGCCCTGCCATAATTCATCTGACTGGGTCCGTAAACATTTGAAGTATCGAAATAATTGATGCCAAGATCAAATGCCTTTAAAATTATATCAACAGGCTCAACGCCCTCCGGTGTCCACTGAAGAGAGCCCTGACCGCCCAAACCTATTGTTGTGACATCAAAATTTATCCTTCCGAAACGGCGTTTCACGGGAGCCGGGATAACAGTCGATTTGCATGAAAGTGCAGGAAGGAATACTGCTCCTGCTGCTGCAGTCGAGAGCCTCATAAATTCGCGGCGCGAAAGCCGGGTTTTTCTTCTGTTTGACTCCATGGCTGAAAGATTATTACAGGTTAGTCACTCACACAAATCTAAGAAAATCAACAACATTTTTAATAAACATTGCATATATCAGATTTCTCCCGGATTTTCTGCACGATTGCAAAACACATTCCGGAAGGTGTCAATAACGTGTTTTAATTTTTCATCCAGGATCCGGTATGTATTTTCAATCCATGCCGAAGGGATGTCCCTGTAAAAAGCCTCGGCAATTCCTCCCGTGATACAAGCCAAAGTATCGCTGTCTCCGCCAAGCCATATTGCTTTCCTTATCGCATCTTCAAAATCGACAGATTCGAGAAAGCAAATCAGAGCTTCAGGGACGGTCTTCTGGCAGGTCTCATTAAAACTGTAAAAAGGTTTTATGTCTGCAAGGGTCCGGCTCAGATTATAGGAGTAACTTTTTTCGATGAATTCCTTTATTTCTTTTTTACCATGTCCGGTCCTTGCAAGAAAAATTGCTGCGGCGACAACTTTTGCTCCCTTTTTGCCTTCACGGTGATTATGTGTTACGGCAGCGCTTTTCTCAGCTTCCCTGATAGTCTCCCCGAGTGTGTCAAATGCCCAGCCCACGGGAGAGACTCTCATTGCCGACCCGTTTCCGAAACTGTTGTAAGGCTTCGGATTGTCGAGATGGATCCACTGATTGAACCATCCGCCATACCCCCTGCCAGGATAATTAAGGGCATATTCCCTTATTGCTGCAGCATAATCCGTTTTGTTCATTATTGCATCGGCAATTGCCACGGTCAGGACAGTATCATCGGTGAAAAATGATTTGGGGGGAAAGGGATCAAACTCATAATTGCCTGTGTTCCTGAATTCATATGTCGATCCGATGATATCACCAATTACGGCTCCCAGCATGATTCTTTTCTGTTTATCGTTCTCCTAAAGATACAAAGTTTATCAGAATGTCTTTTGCTGCCGGAAAATTTGTATTTTAATATCTCGTGTAAACTCGAAAAACGACGCAAATGAAAATCACTGTAAACGACACTATGCTTGAACTATACAATGGAGCAACCGTAAAGGAAGCTGTTCTTAAATACTATGTTCAGCAGGGGAAAAAAAGCCCAGTACGGTTTCCCGTAGTCGAAGATCGTTTTGGAAACACGGTTGATGCCGACGGTGAACTTACTGATGGAAATGTCCTTTTTGTCAGCACAAAAACAAAAAGGAAAGCACCTCCCCGACTAATGGCGGTTGCGATTCTTGCAGGGCTTTTTCTGTCAGGTTGCGGAACAGGCAGGAAAGTTGCAAACAGTGGTCAGACCGAAAAACAAGCCGTCATTTTTGCAGTGAATGACATACATGCAACACTTGATAATTTCCCGAAGCTTGCTTTCGTTGCCGACAGTCTCAGGAAAATCTATCCCGATATGCTTCTTGTTGCAGCAGGCGACAACCAGACCGGAAATCCGGTAAACGATCAGTATCCTGAAAAAGGGATGCCTGTCATTGACCTGATGAATGCAACAGGCTTTGATCTGAGCGCCGTTGGCAATCACGAATTCGATTCCGGTCCGGAAGGATTCAGTAACATTACACACAAGGCAAGGTTCAGTTTTGTGTGTGCCAATGTAACAGCTGACAATTCGCTGGATATAATTTTAAACCCTTACAGGATAATTACACTCCCCAACGGATTGAGAATCGCCTTCCTCGGCCTTCTCCATATCAACCAGAATGGGATACCTGATTCGCATCCAGATAATGTTAAGGGATTCACATTCAAACCTCCTTTTGAGACTGCAGGAGAAAATAAAGGACTGAAAGACCGGTGTGATATTTTCATAGCCTTAACCCATTTAGGATTTGAGAACGACGTAAAACTTGCCGAAACAATGCCTGAAGGAATTGATCTTATTATCGGGGGTCATTCACATACGAGGGTTGAGAAGGAACAGGTGCACAATGGCATTCTGATCACACAGGCTGAAAACAAGCTGAAGTATGGTACACTGATAAAGATTACAAGGAAAAACGACGGGACCCTTGCAAAAAGCATGGAGCTTATCGACATCAGAAACAGGAAAAATGAAAAGCCGGAAATCCGGGCAATGGTCGACAAATACAACGACAATCCCGTTCTGAAGGAAGAGATAGCAACAGCCGAAGCCGATTTTTCTTCCTATGAAGAGCTTGGCTATTTGATGGCTGATGCTCAACGTGCCGCTGCCGGCGCCGATATTGCACTTGTAAATCCGGGAGGTGTAAGGATCGACAGGCTGGCAAAAGGTCCGATCAAAGTTATGCATGTTTTTCAACTCGATCCTTTTGGCAATGAGCTTGTTGTAACCAAACTCACAGGGAATGAGATCCGTTCACTAATGGTTGCAGCCTTCCCGGTAGATGACGGGCTCCCCGTCTATCCATCGGGTATCAGAACCAGATTAAGCCTCGATGCCTCAGGTAATCTGGCAGATGTTGCTTTAATGACTGAAAGCGGGGCTCCGCTCGATATGAACCTCACCTACACTGTTGCAATGAACAGCTACATGACCCTGGTTTACAAATATCCCCATGCAGATCCGGGTCAATCGCTGTTTATTACAACAGCTGATGCGACAATCAGCTATCTAAGAAAGATAAAGGGTGTAAAAAGTTATAAGGGCGAAAAGCGGATCGTTGTGACCAGATAGCACTTTTTTAACTCAATACTTTCAAGCCTCTCATGAAATATAATTGATGTTATATTTTTCATGACCGGTTTCCTCTTATCAGGGCTCTTCAGCCATGGAACAGCAACTCAGAAGCAAGTTTTTAAAATTTTGCCCGCAGAACGGCCGCTGCACAGGTCACCGGAGGCACGATCCATATCAAACCTCGATTCCCCGTTATAATAAGCATAATTCCTGGAATATTTAAACATCGAGGACTATTCCAACAGGGCAATGATCCGACCCTCCTATCTCTTCGTGGATAAAGGAATCTTTTACAAGTGGAAGCAACGACTTGCTCACAAGGAAATAGTCGATTCTCCATCCTATGTTCCTTGATCTTGCCCCCGCCCTGAAGCTCCACCATGAATATCTTCCGGCCTGATCGGGATAAAGATGCCGGAATGTGTCGGCGAAGCCTTCTGCCGTAAGCCTGTCCATACCATCTATCTCCTCCTGCATATAGCCCGCAACTTTGTTGTAATTCTCTTTTGGACGTGCAAGATCAATTTCCTTATGGGCCACATTGAGGTCACCGCAAACAACAACCGGTTTTGTTTTCTCAATGTACTTCAAATATCCTAAAAAAGCCTTATCCCATTCCTGCCTGTAACCAAGCCTGCCCAGTTCAGCTCCGGAATTGGGAACATACACATTAACCAGATAAAACTTCTCAAACTCAAGGCAAAGCACCCTGCCCTCCTTGTCATGTTCCTTAATACCCATGTCTTTAGTAACATTCAGGGGCCTTATCCTTGAAATTACGGCTGTACCCGAATATCCTGGCCTTTCGGCAGAGTTTGAAAATATGTGATTGTGATTGATTGAGACAAGTGTCTCGGCAACCTGATGGTCCTGCGCCTTGGTCTCCTGAAGGCATATTATATCAGGGTCCATCATTTCAAGATCGGCAAAAAAGGATTTCTTTGCTATGGCACGGATTCCGTTTACATTCCAGGATATTATTTTCATAATAAATTGCTTTAATACGTAAATTTAGTTCCATTGGCTTAATAAACAAGTGAAACAATAAAAGAGTTGATCTCTGATTCATGGTCTTGCCGCGGCCCTGCCCGGGAAAACAGGCAGGCTTTCGTGGCCTGAAGAATCCACCGACTGAACAGCAAAGAAATAATTGTCTTTTGAATAAGGAAGGGTAATCTCGGTACCGGTTACAAAAATTTTTTTCTCCCATAACGGCTGAAAAGTTTCCCTGACCAATACATAATAACCGGCAGGTTTTTGCCCTTTGGCAGGAGCCGCCCACCTGAGCGTGGTTCTGTTTGTAAGACCGCTGACAACGATCCCGCAGTCTGCAGGTTCATATGGAGCAAGAGCCAGATTTGCAATTGTTGCCAGGTTCAGGCCGGCATTTTTCCTCACATATTCATAATCAACATATTCAGGAAGGTCCCCCTCCTGTATGCCATTGACCACTGCCGGGACTTTATGAGTCCTGTCATAATTCTCATTGAATTCGCAGATCCTCACTGCAGTAAATCCCAGTTCACAGAACGGGGAATGATCTCCTCCTCTTCCGAACCTGTCGTTCCTGAAAACAAGGGTAACCGTAAGCTGGTCGATATATCTTTCCGTTATTTCCTTTATATATCGTGCAAGCTGCCTTGCCCTGCCGTCATTCTCTCCCGATGTATATTTTCTCAGTGCCGCCGTTTGTTCAGTCTCATATGCAGGCACTCCTTCAGAGAAAACCCTTACCCTCATATTATCGTTCAGCCGCGTTTCGCTCGAACTGCTGTTACCTATCATGTCATTATTTAACATGGCTACTATGTTCCAGTTCTCATCCTTTGCCCTGGCTGCCATGTGACGGGCTCCGTACAGGCCATGTTCTTCGCCCGAAACAGCCATAAAAACAATTGTGGCAGGGAATTTCCCGGCCGACATTATCCGGACAAGTTCAAGTATTGCAGCAACTCCAGATGCATCGTCGTCGGCACCGGGAGCATAGCTTGTGGAGTCATTGTCGAGCCGGGCCCTGGAATCGAGATGAGCACTTATAAGTATCTTCCTGTCGTCGCCGGGATCAGTGCCCTGAAGCGTTGCAACAACATTTTTTAGTGCCACAGGCCTGTTGATCCTCTGCCCCCGTCCACCGACTGTGTATTCGTCAAATTCAACTTTCAGCCTTCCTCCTGATGCGGGAATACTTTTTTCCATTTCCGATTTTATCCAGTTCCAGGCAGCGCCTATCCCCTTTTGAGAATCAACTTTGGAGCTAAGGTTATGCCGGGTGTGAAAACCAGCAAGCTTCCTTACATTCCGCTCGATTCTTTCAGAGGATATCTCTCCGGCCATACGGCTTATCTCCGGATCGCGGTCTAAAATTGTCTGGGCTTGTGTTGCTGAAACAACAATGAGAAAAATGAAAAACAGCGCCGGATTCTTCATTTGGTGATTATGCTTTTAACGTCATGAATTTAGTCAGTATTCAGATTCACCAAAGCTTATTTTCAAAAAAAAAGGAAGAGCAATAAACCTGTTGAAAAACATGGCAGTTTTTCGGTAAATGTTCTCCGGACAATCTGAAATATTCGATAAGTTTAAAGTCAAATAAGGATCAGTATTAAAATATGATTCCGGACGCAAAATACTATACTCCGGGAGATGATATTTCCTGGCTGGTTAAGCAATTTGAATCGATACGATACAACAGCCGCTGGAGGCTGACTGATAAATTTGTTCCCCGTGAGGATGCTGCACTGGTATTTCATTTTGGTGACCGGCCCCGGATGATGTCGCCTGTCAACCAGCAACTGCCCCGTTTTTTTATTGCTCCGCTTGTCCCGACTGCCTATTCAATAATGCTAAAAGGACTGACAGATTCCCTGATAGCTATCTGCAAGCCGACAATATTGTCGCGTATTCTTAAGATAAGTATGATTCCGGGAAGCAAGGTCTACATACCCCTTTCCGGAACTGCCTTCAGCCGTGCCTGGGAAATGATGAACAAATATGATGATCCTGAAGGAAGGATTAAAGCCTTCACAAAGTTCATATTAAAGTTACACCCACAGGTTTATACTCCCGATGAGACGGACGAAATGTATGAAAAGATATTAGGCAGCAATTTTCATACTCCTCTTCGTGAGGTTATAGGTGAATTCAAAGTAAGTGAGAGGACGGTCCAGAGAAGGTTTCGCGAAAGACTGGGCATCACGCCTAAAATGCTTTCAAGAATTGTCAAGATAAACACTCTCTGGAACAGCATCAGCACAAAAGAAACTATTGATTATCACGACATTGTTTTTTTTGGTAATTATTTTGACCAGGCTCACTTCATAAAGGACTTTAAAGCGATAACCGGAGAAACTCCTGACTTCTTTTTCAGGAGGAACCTGAGTGTAACAAAAATAATGTCGGGAAGGGGGAATTAGAAAAATGAGATACGGCAGTGTCGGTTTTTTACTATCCCTTATCATCTAAAACAGCTTCCTTTATCAGTTTTATTGTTTAATTCATTTACCGGTTTTATGAAAAGAAAAATTCTTTTGCCTTATCTGTTGTTGTTATTTATATTTTTATTGAGTTCCAGCGGACTGGCTCAGATTAATAATCCTAAAGAAACAATAAAGAACAAAGGAACCGACAGGGTAAATTCAAGGATCGACCAGGGCATTGATGCCGGATTTGACAAGCTTGAGGAGGGAGCAGCAAAAATTTTCAAAAAGAAAGACGGGAACGAAGAGGCTCGGGAAGAAGATGACGCGAACGAAGCTGAAAATCCGGAGACAGCATCGGAAAATGACAAAAGCGAATCAGGCGGTCAGGGGATCAATGAATCGCCATCAGGCAGCTCTGCAAGATCATCTTCCATGCAAAGGCTTGAAAGCTTCACCCAATATGATTTTGTCCCCGGAGACAAGATCCTCTTTTTCGAAGACTTTTCACAGGATGAAATCGGAGATTTCCCTGCACTCTGGACTTCAAATGGCAGCGGAGAAGTGAAAACAGTCAATTTAGCTCCGGGCAGGTGGTTCCATATGAACGGTACGGACGCCGTTTACTGCTATTCAAAGAAGATCTCGTTCCCTGATAACTTCATTATTGAGTTCGACATTATCCCCGACAGTGAATATCAGTACGGAACCATACTTACTCTCTACGAAGAGGATCCGGCGGACCCTAAGGAGATCGATAACGATCTTTTCCCGGGAAAGAGCGGCCTGCATATAACATTGAAATACGATGGTTGGGAAACCAACGGATACACAAACAATCCTGAAGGAGAATGGATCAGCGGACAGGGCGATAAGAACCCGGTTGTCCGCGAACAGATCAATCATGTAATTATCTGGATTCAAAAGAGGAGAGTCAGAATTTATCATCAGGGTGCAAAGACGCTGGATGTCCCGACTAACATTTATGCACATACAAAATTCAACAGGCTGTTATTTTCGGGCTGGGACCGGAACAGTTTTCCGATGGTGACGAATCTTAAGATCACCTCTGCATCACCCGACACACGGAGTAAACTTCTAACCGAAGGCAAACTTGTCACATACGGAATAACATTTGACGTCAATAAGGCCAGCCTTAAACCAGAATCGTACGGTACTCTTAAGAGCATTTCCGATGTCTTGAAGGAGAATCCCGGTGTAAGAGTGAAAATTGTCGGGCATTCCGACAGCGATGGTGATGACGCCATGAATCTTGATCTTTCAAAACGCAGGGCCGAGTCGGTGAAAAACGAACTTTCAGCCAGGTTCGGTATTGATGCTTCAAGGATGGAAACTGAAGGAGCAGGTGAAACCAGACCTATAGCTCCCAACGATACTCCGGCGAACAAGGCAATGAACAGAAGGGTGGAATTCATCAGGAAATAATCCGGGCATGCTCTTGCCATTTGTGGCAAATCTTTTCTATTCCTGCAAAAAAGGAAATCCTTTAACAGCGAAGGGCTCAAAGGGAAGATCAAAGGTCAGAAAACATTGATTATATATGTTCCGACTTTTGATCCCTTGTTCCGTCTTCGCTCTCTTTGCGGTTGAAATGGGTTTTTCTTTCTTTGTTAAATTTTTGGTAAGTTTGATAGTTTCTTAACAACTTATACCCTCGAAACATGAAAACTACCCGCCGCAGCTTCATCAGTAACTCCATTGCTTCGGTTACAGGACTGACAGCCATGTCGTTGTTGCCGCCTGAGATCTTTCCGGGAGGCATTAACAGGTCATCAGGCCCTGTTGAAGTCATTCTCAAACCTGAAAGACGTCCGGAACCTTCCAATACGATAAACTTCTCAGTGATTGGACTCAACCACAGCCATATATATGGCATGACAGATGCCCTCATCGGAGGCGGAGGCAAACTCATATCGGTTTATGCGCCGGAGCCTGACCTGCTTGCAGAATTCAAAAAGCGCTATCCCGGAGTAAAAGCTGCAGTAAGCGAAGAGGAGATCCTTGAAGATGAATCAATCCAGCTTGTGGCAAGTGCATCCATTCCCATCGACCGGGCACCCCTTGGCATACGAGTCATGAAGGCGGGAAAGGATTTCATGGTCGACAAGCCGGGGATTGTAACCCTCAGCCAGTTGAACGAGGTCAGGAAGATCCGGAAACAGACAAAAAGAATTTATTCGATAATGTACAGTGAACGGCTGGGAAACCCGGCTTCAGTGAAGGCTGATGAACTCATTAAGGCAGGTGCTATCGGCAAGGTTGTCCAGACAGTGGGGCTCGGCCCGCACAGGATGACCCCTGCTACACGTCCCGCATGGTTCTTCGATCCCGGCAAGGCCGGAGGTATACTCTGCGACATCGGATCGCACCAGTGTGATCAGTTCCTCTTTTACACCAATTCTTCAGAAGCCGATGTGGTTGTTTCGCAGATCGGCAATTTCAATACAACTAAATATCCGGCATATCAGGATTTCGGCGATATGCTGGTGCGCAGCCCTCATGCAACAGGTTATATCCGGATCGACTGGTTTACCCCCGACGGACTTGCAACATGGGGCGACGGGAGAACATTCATCCTGGGCACCGACGGCTATATTGAAATGCGCAAATATATCGACATAGCCGGCAGAAAAGGAGGGAACCACCTGTTCCTTGTTAACAAGAAAGAAACTCTGTATTACGATTGTTCGAATGTTTATATGCCATACGGGGAACAACTTGTGAACGACGTTGTAAACCGCACGGAAACGGCCATGTCGCAGGAGCATTGCTTCCTTGCCACATGGCTTGCCCTGACAGCACAGAAAAAAGCAGTCAGGATAGCCGGATGATAAATATCGTTAGCGGGCAGTTTTGAAAAGGAAGCTGACCGGAAAAAGGGAACCGGTTGCGACTTTCCCAAAACCGGGTGTTTAATGAATATTATAAATGGTATCTTTGCTGAAATGAGCTCCTGCCACAGGTATCTGCACCAACAGGTGAAGAACAAATACAGATGGGCCTATAATGAAAAAATTAAAAATGAACGATTCGGACCTGGATGAGCGTCAAGATTGAAATAGCCTTACTTGTATTGTCAGTCCTCTTTTTTCTCAGCATCCTTGCCGGGAAGGCCAGTTCAAGGTTTGGCGTCCCTGCCCTCCTCCTTTTCCTTGCTATCGGGATGATCAGCGGCAGCGACGGGCTGGGGATACAATTCGAAGATATTCATGTTGCCCAGAACATCGGGACCCTTGCATTGTGTATCATCCTGTTTTCTGGCGGGCTCGACACAAATATTTCTGAAATACGTCCGGTAGTCAGGCAGGGAGTCATTCTTGCCACCCTCGGGGTATTCCTGACTTCAGTCATTTCCGGCGTACTGGCCTGGTGGATACTTGGGATGACATTCAAATCGGCAGGGATAGGGATTCTTACCTCACTCCTTCTTGCCTCAACGATGTCTTCCACAGATTCGGCTTCAGTTTTTTCGCTTCTGCGCTCGAAAAATCTTTACCTGAAACATAACCTGCGTCCCCTGCTCGAGCTCGAGAGCGGGAGCAACGACCCTATGGCATATGTGATGGTGATCAACCTGATAGCCATCATCAACTCCGACAAGGCACCAAATTACTGGATTGTCGCCGGCACACTGATTATGCAGCTTGGAATCGGGGCGGTACTGGGATTTGGTCTTGGAAAGCTTGCTGTCAGGGTTATCAATAACCTGAAAATAGGAAACGATTCATTATACCCTATACTGGTCTTCACTATTTGCATCTTCGTTTTTTCAATCACATATCTGTCAGGGGGAAACAGCTTCCTGGCAGTGTATATTGCCGGACTTGTAATAGGTAACTCAAAGTTTGTACACAAACGTACCTCTCTGACATTTTTTGACGGGCTGGCGTGGATGTCCCAGCTGATCATGTTCCTTACCCTCGGATTGCTTGTCAATCCGCACGAGCTGGTGCCGGTAATCGTCCCCGGATTGATAATAAGCTTCATGATGATATTCTTTGCCCGTCCGCTGACAGTCTTCCTCTGCCTGCTCCCTTTCCACCGAATGCCCGTAAGGGATAAATCTTACGTGTCGTGGGTCGGCCTCCGCGGTGCGGTCCCGATCATCTTTGCCATCTTCCCCCTGGCAAACGAAGTTCCCCATGCAAGGCTTATGTTCAACCTTGTCTTTTTCTGCACACTGGTCTCCCTCCTGGTACAGGGGACGTCACTTCCGCTTGTGGCAAAATGCCTGAACCTGGTCGACAAACGCCGTATGGCGAGGAAGCTGAAGGACTTTGATGTGGATTTTTCAGATGATATTAAATCAATTAGAACCGAAATTGAGGTCACTCCTCAAATACTGAAAACAGGCAATCAGCTTATGCATCTGCCTATGCCGGAAAACACTCTTGTTGTGATGATAAAGCGCGATGATAAATATTTTGTACCTACCGGAAAGACAATACTGAAGGAAAAGGACAAGCTGCTTATAATCACCGATAACCATAAAGGGCTTATGGAAACTTACAAAAAACTGGGTATAGAGGAAGCATGAGAATCAGCCCTGACTGCCACTCATTTCTGACCTCACCGGCTGACTGCCTTTCTGATTACCTGACAGATAATAAGACACAAAATACCGACAATGAGAATTAACATTCTGTTTCCCGGACTAATGCTGGTTTTTTTTACCTGCCTGACAACCTCCCTGCCTGCACAAAGAAGATCAGAAGCAGACCGGAATCCGCCTCAGTTTCCGGAATCAACCCCTCAACTGTTCAATAAATTCCTTACCAGCATTCCTGATATCAGAGTGGAAACCACAGTCGGAAACCTCCCGAGATTGCCGCGATATGTAAAAGGCATTTATGCCAGTAATATTAGCGGGCCTGATGTCAGGGTTATATGGCCGGCGCCGGAGGATAACAGCCAGGTTCTTTCGCCCGGCACCTATACCCTGACAGGAAAAGTACCCGGCACTTCCATACTGCCAAAAGCAGTTGTCACGGTTAAAATGGCTGAAACAACTGCCACACCTCATCGTTCTCTTGAAGTTTTCGATCTTGACAAGGTTATTTTAAACCCTGACATTTACGGTCACAAGACAAAATTCATTGAGAACCGTGATAAGTTTATCAATGGCCTTGCCTCCACAAACCCTGATGATTTCCTTTATATGTTTCGCAATGCCTTTGGGCAGAAACAGCCTGAAGGATCAGAGCCGCTGGGTGGATGGGACAGCCAGCAGACCAAACTGCGTGGGCATGCCACAGGGCATTATCTCAGCGCAATTGCCCAGGCATATGCCGGAACCAATTATGATAAGTCGCTCAGGGCTGATTTTGCCGCCAAAATGGAATACATGGTGAACACTCTTTATGAACTGGCCCAACTTTCAGGAAAACCAAAGACTCAGGGAGGGGAATTTGTTTCGGATCCTTCTGCAGTTCCGCCCGGCCCCGGCAAAACTGATTTCAATTCAGATCTTAGTGAGAAAGGCATCCGGACTGACTACTGGAACTGGGGAAAAGGGTTTATAAGCGCCTATCCTCCCGACCAGTTCATAATGCTTGAAAAGGGAGCCAAATACGGAAGCTCTGATACCCAGATATGGGCCCCTTACTATACCCTGCACAAGATAATGGCCGGGTTGATGGATATCTACGAGATCAGCGGAAATGAAAAAGCGCTTGAAATTGCAGAAGGCATGGGCGACTGGGTATATGCCCGTCTGAGCAAACTTCCGGACACGACCCTCATAAGCATGTGGAACAGGTACATAGCAGGCGAGTTCGGGGGAATGAACGAAGTCATGGCAAGGTTGTACAGGATAACAAAAAAACCTGTCTATCTTAAAACAGCACAACTGTTTGATAACACAAGATTATTCTTTGGCGATGCAGAACATTCTCACGGTCTGGCCAGAAATGTTGATCTGTTCAGGGGATTGCATGCAAACCAGCACATACCTCAGATCATCGGTGCCCTTGAAATTTACCGCGATACCCATGCCCAGGAATACTACCGTATAGCCGATAATTTCACGTACATGGTCACAAATGATTATATGTACAGCATCGGAGGTGTTGCAGGAGCACGCAACCCGAACAATCCGGAATGCTTTACCGCCCAGCCTGCAACACTTTATGAAAACGGATTCGCTGCAGGCGGTCAGAATGAAACATGTGCCACATACAATTTGCTCAAACTTACTGCCGGACTGTTTCTATACAACCAGAATCCGGAACTGATGGATTATTATGAGCGCGGGCTTTACAATCATATCCTTGCCTCCGTTGCTGAGAACACTCCCGGTAATACATATCACGTGCCCCTAAGACCTGGCTCCGAAAAAGATTTTGGCAATCCGGATATGACAGGCTTCGCCTGCTGCAACGGAACGGCGCTTGAGAGCAACACAAAATTTCAGAACCCGATCTATTTCAGGAGCATTGACAACAAGGCTTTGTATGTGAATCTATATATACCTTCGACACTAAACTGGACCGAAAGGAATCTAATAATTACACAGTCGACAGCTTATCCAAAAGACGACAGGTCGGTTTTAACAATAAAGGGTAAAGGCAGGTTTGATCTCAAGATACGGGTGCCGCGTTGGGCGACGAAAGGATTTTTTGTGAAGATAAACGGCATATATTTGAAGACCAACGCCATTCCGGGAAGCTACCTTTCAATAAGCCGCAGGTGGAAGAATGGAGATACTGTTGAATTAAGAATGCCTTTCAGTTTTTATCTCGAACCCGTGATGGATCAGCAGAATATTGCAAGCCTGTTTTATGGTCCGGTATTGCTTGCAGCTCAGGAAACCGGGCCTCTTAAGGAATGGCGCAAGGTGACATTGAATGCAGAAGATATTGGCAAATCGGTATCGGGTGACCGAGGGAAACTGGATTTCAGTATTGACGGAATTGTCTTCAAACCGTTTTATGAAACTTATGGAAGGTATTCGGTGTACCTCGACGTGACTTTAAAGTAGCAGCGAAACCGGCGCCGTTACAATTCAATATCGTCCGGTATAATTTTCAGGCGGATCGATCCTGCTTTCATATTGTACAGCACAATATCAACAATGTCAAAGAACAAAAACGTCTGTGTAAGGTACCTGATAATCCATTCCCGGAAAAAAAGGATAAGGCACAGGCACCGGTTCCCTACCCTTGAAGACCTAAAGGGGGAACCGGAGGATCAACGTGTCTTCATCGGCAACAAAGAAGGATCTCGGCTTCCTGAAATTTGAAAGAGGCGCTTCCATAAGATACGACCGTGCGCAAAGGTGCCAGCGCCACCCGAGGGCCGGGTATTATTTCCCCGGCAATCGGGGACTGCCGCGGCGAATCAAAAGTTTTGGAATTAATACAACATAAATCCATATGGAAAACGTTTGAAAAGTATGAAAAACAGAATACTGATGAATCAAAAGGGCACAGTGCTGTTTGCCGTTTTGATGCTGGTCCTGCGGGTGAATGCACAAAGTGACAGGAAGCACAGGGATAAGGAAGTTTTTTATCCTGTTTCAAGGATTGTCGACGGAGATACCTTCTGGGTCGACGACGGTAGTGAAAAAGGCTTGAAGGTAAGACTCACCGGTGTCGATGCCCCTGAGACCAGGAACAGCAGGAACAAATTAAAATCCGATTTCGGAAATGAATCGAAGAATTATTTAACCAATCTGATAGGCGGGAAAAGGGTCAGGCTTGAATACGATATTGACACTCTCGACCATTACGGCCGCACCCTGGCATATGTATATCTCGAGGATGGCACCTTTGTAAATGCCAGCATGGTAAGGAACGGCTATGCCACAGTGATGACCACCCCTCCTAACGTGAGATATGCTGAAACCTTCATGGAACTTGCACAAAAGGCAAGAAAGAATAACAGGGGTTTATGGAAGCTGGAAATGAAAAACAAGGATGGACATCAGGGGGCGCCGGATTGAGAAACCTGCCATTAAGTTCATTTTATCCGGATATGATCAGCCCCAGAACGTCACCCCAGCATAAAACTACCCGGAACCTTTGAAGTTGAAAAGCTTTTTCTTCCACTTTCTCCATTGTCTCCCTGATCAGACCTGTTGGAAGACTTGTTATGACTGCATCGTCTGGTGTGTGGAGTATCCTTTTAGATAAATCCCGCGAGCGGTAATCCGGAATGCGTTCCCGGATTTCACCATTGGATTTCATGTCTGCAAGCCCGGAAAGCTTTTCGATGAGGATCTCAAGTTCGGGATGATTCACTTCCGGCCGGATCCTGACCAGCATCTCAAGGATCTTTTCAAGAAGACCCGAGTCGGTAAGGCTGACTGAAAGTATGGAGTAATAAGGGTCTTCGTACCAGTACAAACCATCCTTCTGCCTTATGGGTGCATTGAATCCAAGGATCTCGCTTCGCATAACGCGGATATCATCCCTGATCGTTCTTTCAGATACCGAACTCTTTCGCCCGCGATACTCCGACAACGCATCGGAACACCTTTCGATCAGTTCCTCCAAAGACCACTTTCTCCTTCCTCCGTAAAGACAGGAATTTATTGTCTTGTAACGGATAAGTGCATTAAGGTTTGACGGCATTTCAGAAAATTTTTTTCCAATGCAGAAAGACTGCATCCTCCCTAACTAAAATTACTTCAAAAAAGATAAGATGATTTGTAAAAATAATAAAAAAAGCCGTGCTTGTATTGAAGGTTGTCCCGGCCCCCGGTTGATTTCAAATTTACGGGCCTGCAGGACAGCAAAGCCTGCATGACTCCCGACAGTATTATTTATTAGACAATTTTCCAGTTATAAAATCGTAGTGTAGTAATGAAAACAAAAGCCAACCATTTCACTTCTTACGGCAATCTTGCCATTGTCCAGTTTTCCGTGGAACCTTTTTCAGCGTTTCCTTTCAGTCCTGCAGTTCCCTGCCTCAAGACAGGAGGCCTTGTAATAACCGAAGCTACGGGTGCAGGAATTGTGCAGACCCTTGCTGCAATCAACAACACTGACTCATATTTGCTTCTGACCGATGCCGACGTACTGACAGGAGCGAAGCAGAACAGGGTTCTTAACAAGTCTGTCCTGCTGCAGCCGATGTCCAAGACATCCCTTGATGTATCTTGCGTGGAAAGAAGAAGATGGCATTATACATCGGGAAATTTTGACAATTCAGGAAATGTCGCCGATCCCGACCTGCGAAGGGAAAAAGCATCGACTTCTGCGGCTGTGACGGGTATCGACGGGTCAATGATGTATGACACCCAGATGAGGGTTTGGGACCATGTCAGTTCCAAAATGGCGATGATGAGTTTTAAAAGCAGTACCGAAAACTATTCCGAGTTTCAGGAATTCAGGATGAACATGATTCGCGGCGAGTTTCCCGAATGCGAGCCGGATAAGGACTCTAACGGAATCGCAGTGTTCATGGGCTCAAAGGTGATATGCTCCGACATATTCGGAAACAGGGAAGTATTCAGATATTATTTTCCGATGCTGAGGGATGCCGCGTTCAGGATGGCGCAGACAGGGGAAAAGCAGAAGTCGCCGGATATGCATGAGGCATATTACAGAGTTCAGGAATCGGTCGATGATTTCCTGCAAGCCCGTAGGTGCCCCGACAAGTCCTACCGGGGCGCAGGATCGTTCAATACAGTTGAAAACAGCTCTCTGAAAGGATTCGCTCTTGTTGTAAAAGAGGAACTTATACATGCTGTTTTCTTTGCGAAATGACAAAGGGACGAAATTTATTGGTGATAGTATTATGCAGTAAATAAGCTTATTACAGTCATTATTAATAGTTTTCCCCTGGTTCACAGGCCATCCCTCAAACAGGTTGAGGATGATCCGCGGATAATCAGCTGAGAATGACGGAAAACCTAAAAAGGTCACCTCGCCCAGCAGGACAAGCCGGGTGCTGTTGTTGATGAGCGTTTCAACGGAGGAGTCCTTCTCAATGACTGCATGGTTGACCTGATGAAACGTACCCTGAGGGCAGCAATAACAAATGAAGCTCCGGGTGGAGCACCATTCCTTCTTCCCGCAGGCATTCTCGGACCGAAAGTGCTGCTTATCAATGAAATGCCTGGTTCGGGCGGTGACTTTTTCCCGTGGGTATTCCGCCAGCAGAAGATAGGACCGCTTATCGGTACAAGGACATGGGGAGGACTTGCAAAATCATCCGTACCTTATGCAATGGCTGACGGAGGTACCATTACCGCACCTGATGATGCAGTCTTTGATCCGATAAACAGGAAATGGGTAGCAGAAAAGAGGGTGTTCCGCCTGATATTGAGGTCCGCCAGGATGCCGTTTCGCTGTCGAAGGGAATTCCTGCTTGAAAGATCAGTAAAGGAAGCCCTTAAAATGCTCGATCAGCAGGGAGAAATAAAAATTGTTCCTCCGCCATTTCCAAAACCTGCAAAACCCTGACAGAAAAAAGAAAGGTGTCAAGGCAGTAAGGTATTGACTAAGGAACGATCCTCATTTCTTCAGCTCCTCAAAGCCTTTTCCGTAGACTCCCATTACGTTGGCTACGGTAATAAATGCTTTATCGTCGATGCTCCTTATGATCCTGTAAACATCGCTTGCTTCATTCTTCCTGACAAGTGTTATTATCACCTTCTGGCTTTCCTTCGAGTACCAGCCGGTGCCGTCGAGAACGGTTACGCCCCTGTGCATCCTTGAAATTATCTCGTCGGCTATTTTATCGTAATGCCTTGAGAAGATAATTATCTGCACCGACTGCCTGTTCCCCGTCAGGATAGTATCGAGAGTATAGGCCTGTATTGCCATTGTCACGAAGCCGTACACCATGCTTTCAACCCTCTGAGCCGAAGCAAGGTTTGTGAGTACAACATATGAGGAACAGATAATCACAACATCGCAGTAAAGAATTATCCTTCCCGGGCTTATATTCCGGTATTTGTTTATTATCAGTGCTATTATGTCTGTTCCTCCTGTGCTGCCTCCCCTTGTGAAAATTATTCCCAGTCCGACACCGCAAAGCATCCCTCCTATTATTGCCGACATGAATTTTTCCTGAACCACCGCTGAAGGGATTACCGGTTGAAGTACGGTGAGCATAATAGCTGAAAGCACAACGCCATAAATTGTCTTGATGCCGAAACTTTTACCAAGAACTTTGAGAGCAATGATTATAAGTACGACGTTGATGGCAAAATAAGTGTAACCCATCGGTATCCCTGTGGCATAGAAAACAATGGCCCCGATTCCGGAAACACCGCTGCCCGATATCTGATGGGGAAGCAGAAAGGCTGTCCACGCTATCGATATTACAAGCAGGCCGAATGCTATCACAACATAAGTCCTGACATTGTCGATGATTGTGCGCAATTCCATATGCAGTTTCATTATTTGACAAAGGTATACTGATAGTCCAATACTTCCAAAAAGATGGTTGCATGGGATTAATGAAAGGAAGATCCGGATCTGTCTGACTTTGCCTTCTTGAAGTTGTAACTTATCTGAATATTCCTGACTTGCATGTATCCCTAACAAATAAACTCCCAAAATCCCGTTCAAATGAAAAAAGACATGTTCTGTTTCCGATAATGATAGTGGCTTTGGCTGAATATGAGAAAGCCGCGTTTCCCGATCCGCAAAACGCAGATGCATGGCAGAATAAGGCAGGTCTCCTGGCGAACAATCGGTTCGATGAAGCCATTTCTTCTTATGATAAGGCACTTACCGATCTGGGAAAAGCCATTTACACGAATCCTCACTTCAGATCATATACAATATAAGATGGAAACTATAAAAGACTCCGGGACAATGAGGATTTTAAAAAGCTGACATCAGAGTGGAAAAGCAAGGTCAGAACACCCGGTTTTTTCCGAAAAGACCTTATAGCAACTGTTAAAATATTAACAAACGGCAATATTGTAATGTTCCGCTTCCGGATGTTACAGTCGTATGATTTTATATATTTGATTCGTCAAGGTGTAACTTCACTGAATGTTTATACTCTGATTTGTGTCAGAGCAGACACAAACAGTTCAATAAATACAATATTGACCACTATACCCGAATGTTAAAGATTTTGATCATTCCCGTGTTGATGTCCTTGCAGCAGACTCCTGTGACATTCACAAGCATTGATTATATCAATGGCACAGATTCGCTGAAAGTAACTGTAAGGATCAACAATGAGTTGTTTCTTCGTGATTATCAGCAAACCATATTTGACGATCTGGATCTTGGCTTTCTGAGGAGCCTCAAACCTTTTCCGGCTGACCTGGCAAATAACTATCTGAATTCCAAAATAAAAATCCTGGTTAATGGAACGGAGATTATCGGCAAACTGCAAAAACTGGAAGAGGCAGGAGCAGATATAAAGTTCTCCATTCTTTACCGGGTTAGCAGGAGAATGAAAGAATTCACCGTCAAAAACACCATGCTGACAGGATTATCATCGAAAGTCGAAAACCTTGTAACGGTAAAGGACAGGTATTCTGAATCAGCAAGAAAATTAACATCCGGAAATGTTGAAGAGACTTTCACCCTGAAAAGGAAATTATCCGGGAAAGCAATCAAATAAAATCCGATATGTTTAAAATACTGATATTGAACGTATTTCTTTTAGTGCACCCGGTGCGCGTTACCCTGACCACACTGAATAAGGATCCCGGAAGTGATACAATAAGAATGTCGTTCAGAATGTATTTTGATGACTTTCTGCTTGATTACAAGCTGTATCGCCCTGAATTTGAGCCCGGCAAAATCAATGATCCGAAAGAATATTTCCAAAGCAGAATCATTGACTACTTTAATGAAAGGGTACAAATCTGTTTAAACGGGAAATTGCTTCCCGGAACAATCCTGGGATTTTCAATCGATAATTATGAAATCATTTTGAATCTTGCTTATGTTTCTGACAAAAGACCAAAAAATCTGAGGATCAGGAATAATATACTGACAAGTATCTATCCAGAGCAGGCCAATATGGTATATCTCAATATTGACAGATATGAAAATGCATTAAAACTAACGGCTGAAAATGTTGAGGCTTCAATTAGAATAAAATGAGATTATTGAATTACCTTAATAATTGAATATTTCAGGATCAGCAATAAGAATCCCAATGAAGAAAAAGCACCTTACAGTACCAGGGTTTTTTGTGGATTCATTGCCTGATTTATCAGGGACCGACTGCCGGGAGATTATAAGGCATATGGAAATCAGGGCAGGAGCATCAGACATCTATATATGGCTGAAGCAGCTTCGCGTTGCTCCATACAGCTTTGACCTGCTTGACAACAGGTTCCGGAAATCACCAGGATATATTATTGAAAACATGCCTCCTCTTAAGATCAATTCACATTTCCTCCTGGCGTTTCATGTTTGCGGGTTTGAAGAAAACAAATTTATCGCCGGTCGTTTCTGTGTGCCTGTCAATCCTCCTGTTTGCCGTTATATGAGGGAAATGTATGTTGAATACAGGATCCGGGAACTGGGTACTGGTTCAATTCTATGGTTCAAGGTAAGAGGCTGGTACAATAAGGGCCTGGCCCCCAGGGGTTTCTTCAGGATCTTTGCAATGGTTAATTTTGTAATGATGAAAAGACAGCTGATGAGGATCAGGAAATTATCAGAGATGCACAGGGCCGGAAATATAAAAAGAGGGGCATACAATTTTGCTGATCACTGTTCCGAATCCGGTTTGCTGTGGTGGATTTTCTGCAGACGGAAAAATTGCAGGGGACTGATGTCATGAACTGTTAAAAATAAAGCAAATCCACTCCGGCTGAATTAAACGGCCGGTTTTCCCATTTCAGATTAGCCTGTTAAGGGCAATCGTTGCAAAGGCAAGCGCAAGGAAGAATCCTATCATATCTGTTATAGTTGTCAGGATGGGCCCGGACGCAAGAGCAGGATCTATTTTCATTCTCTTTAACACCAAAGGGACAGTCCCGCCTATTGATACCGCGACCAGTGTATTAATAGCCAGGGCACCTCCGACAACAAGGCCAAGGTATATATTTTTCTTCCAGAGAAATGCTGCCAGGCCAAGGAGAATTCCCAGCACAAGTCCGTTGATAAGTCCGACTTTGATTTCCTGGAACCATACGTAGAATGCTTCTCCCGGTTTTATAATCCCCAGAGAAAGTTCCCGCATGCTTACGGCAACTGCCTGATTCCCCGTACAGCCACTCATATCCGAAATAATCGGAAGGAACACCGCAAGGGCAATAACAGAACTCAGGGTATCCTGGTAAAAAGCAATAACACTGGCTGCCAAAAGATTAAGCAAGATATTCACAGACAACCATGAAAGCCGTCTTCTTGATCGGACCATAGCCGGCATGGTTCTCAATTCATCGCCACCTATAATGCCCTGCGTCTGAAGATGCTCATAGGTGGCCCGTTCATTTTCTGCCTCAAGGACGTTTTTGCGGCGGATCACCCCGATAAGCTGCCCTTGTTCATCAACAACAGGGAACCCGTAAAAATTATGTGTTTCAAAAAGGTCTATTAGTTTATCGAGAGGTGTATCTACATTTACAGCTGTCACTTCCTTTATTACAATTTCCGACAGCCTCTGCTCCGACCCTGCAAGCAATAATTCCTGCATCTGGAGTACACCTGCAAAATGATTCTTTTCCGAAACGACATAAAGATATCGCACATGGTAGTTTTTGTATTTTTCAGCATTTTTCCTTAGGTCATTAATTGCTTCCTTTACCGTTAAAGAAGACGGATAAGAGATATACTCGGTCAGCATTAATCCGCCAGCTGTGCCCGGACGGTATTCAATCATCTTCCTTATGCTTGCGGCTTCATCGGGATGCATTTCCGTCAATATTGCCTCTGCATCCTTCCTGTCGAGTTCAGTCAGCAGGTCGGCTCTGTCGTCGCTCTTCATCCTGTTTATGATAGCGGCGGCATTTCCTGTATCCAAATTTTCTATGATGTCGGCAGCCTGTACGTCAGGAAGTTCCTCAATGACATCCGCTGCTTCATCGGGATTGATTATCGTGAGCAGTTTGTATTGCTCCTTTTTGCCGAGCCTGCTCATCAGGTAGACCACCTCGTTTGATGAAATGGAATCGAGGAATTCAGCAAGTTCTGCACGCTTGTCACCCTTCAGCAACGATCTTACAAATTCAGCGGGCTGAATTGTTCCGTTATGTACCATGGAGTCTTGACTTTTTCTGAAAGATAACGATGAACAATTCGCACATATTTTGAAAAAAGCCTACTTTCCGCAAAATATGACTGGAAAACTTACCTTGCGCCAGGAATCATCAGGATGAGAGACAGGTAAAAAATTTTTATGTTTCTGTTACGGCTACTCAAATTCCTTTGGAACGCCGCATATCATTTTGAAATCCTCATTTGCCGAAGAATTTCTGTACTGATGTTTTTCGCCGGGACTTACAAGTGCAAAATCACCTGCTTTTAAAGGGAATTCTTCTCCTGCTTCATTAACAAGAACTCCCTGCCCTTCGATAACAAAATTCATATGTTCATAGGGGTGACTGTGGCAGGGAGTGTGTCCGCCAGGCTCAACCGTAAAAACCCTGTATGAGTATACGGGAACTCCTTCCCTGCTGCCAAGAGCAAGCTGTTTCCAGGCACCTTCAGCTCCTTCCATGTGAACCTTCATCTTTTCAACATTTTCAAGCGGAATGATTTTCATAAGGATTCTTTTTTGATAGAACACAAATATACCATAAAAAAAGAGCGGCCGCTAATGCTACCGCTCCTACACTTTTATGATGTTAAATAATGACCTTTTAACTATTTCTTATCATATGCAAGTGTCATTTTCATTTCTCCGCCATCCGGACCAGCAGGACGTGTTGATTCGATAAATAAGGTAAGGCCGTCAGGGCTCAGGCTCCAGGTTTCAGTTTCCTTCATCTCGTTACCGTTAAAATCCATTATTGATACTATCGTTAGGGATTTTTTATCGGCCGACCATTTCAATGTTGACTTTCTCGACATGTCCATGATGAAGGGATTAGTGGAAGAGGTTCCGTCGAGGTTATATTTGCTCAAAATTTTCATTTCTCCGTCAGGACCCTGCATAGTCTGGGTCACAGTAAGAATTTTAGCATCCTGAGCAACTACAAGGGTCGCTCCACCCATCGGACCGCCGGGACCGCCGCCTGCATCACCGAATTTGCTTTTGGACTGGTTTACCGCCCAGGTACCCGAAAAATCTGTCTGGGCAAACATGCCTGCAGAAATGCTCAGGAATATTGCAATGACAACAAAGTTCCTGAATTTGAAAGCCGAAAAGTTTTTCATAATTGAATGGATTTAAACCTGAACATCTGACAATTAAAAAATGGAATATTGTTACTGTCGTTATTTAAAGTGTTTCACCTTCTGTTTTTTCTGTCAATTACATCCTCCTCCAAGGCTTTTATATAGGTCCACAACATATTGCATCTGTTCCAGCTTGTCATTAACGGCTCCAAGTTGTGCATTCAGAAGGTTTATCTCGGAGACCAGGACGTCGGTATATGTGGTTTGTGAGGAATACTTTAGCAATTCCATCATATAGTCGACTGATTTCTGCAGGTATTCAATCTGCATGGTCCTCAGATCTATTTTTTCAGTAGCAGTCATATAACCGTGCATTGCATTTGCCACCTCTTCTCCTGCTTTAAGGAGTGTCTGTTTGTATTGGCTGAGATATTCCTCCTGATCTGCCAGTGCCGATTTAAGTCGCTGCCTGTTAGTCCCCTGGTTAAAGACAGGCTGGGCCAGGCCTCCGATGAGAGTCCAGAAAGCTGAGGAAGGATCAAATAACTTTGCAACTTCTCCGGCGTTGTACCCGGCTGTAGCGCTTAAAGTCAATGACGGATAGAAATTCTTCCTTGCAGCGTTTGTCATCTCATAGCCATATCTGACCTGATATTCCGCTTCCCTTACATCGGGTCTTCTTGCGAGAAGCTGTGCCGGAATACCTGTTACAAGGTTCACATTTATTTTCTGATCGGCCAGAACACCCCGCTCAACAGGCCCCGCAGCCCTGCCAATTGTGGTGCTGATGGCATTTTCAAGCTCATAAATGCTTTGTTTAAGGGCAGGAACCGAAACTTTTGCAGAATATATATTTGCAAGACTTTGAACCAGGTCGGCGCCTGTGGCGAGATCACTTTCCTTCATGGTCCTGATGATCTCCGACTGTGATGTCCGGAAAACAATTGTCTTTTCAGTGATCTCAAGCTGTGCATCAAGAGCCAGAAGCGTGTAGTAGGATGATGCAATTCCTGCAATCAGGCGTGTTTGTACCTCATTCCTGTATTCTTCACTTTTCAGGTAAAGGGCAAAGCTTGCACGTTTGCTGTTTCGAAGCTGCCCCCAGATGTCGGCCTCCCATAAAGAACCAGCACTGAGCTGATATGATTCGGTAACGTCGCCTTCTCCGGTCTGTCTCAATGTTGCATTGCCATTTATATTGATTGAAGGAAGAAATGCCGCCCTGCTTTGTGTCAGCGCGGATTTCATCTTTTTCATCCTGGCCTCGGCCACCTTAAGGTCAGTATTATTTGACAGAGCTTCTGTGATAAGAGCGGTAAGATACCTGTCGGTGTAAAGATCCTTCCACGAAATGTCGGAGATATTTGATGTATCGCTGGTTGCCATGTCGCGGTAAAGAGCTTTGCCCTCTGCATAATCCGGTAGTCTGAACGGCTCCAAAATCTTGCACGAGGTGAATAATGCCCCGGTGACAAGGAAAACCGCTACTGTCCTGAATATTTTATTTGATCCTGGTTGCATCTTCTTCAATTTTTAATTGTTTCCGGTACAATGTCGTCGATGCCATGGTCCTTCTTTATCCTCCATTTTTCCTGGAGTGTCTGGAATATGATGAAAAGCACTGGTATTACCAAGACCCCAAAGAGTGTCCCGAAGACCATTCCTCCCACGGCCGATGTACCGATCGATCTGTTTCCGTTTGCACCTGCTCCCGTTGCAAACATGAGAGGGAAAACACCAATTATGAATGCAAGTGAGGTCATGAGGATAGGTCGCAGACGGGCTTTAGCGGCATCAAGGGCAGCGCTGGTTATATCCATTCCTTTTTTCCGGCGGGTTGAGGCAAACTCAACAATAAGTATTGCGTTTTTGGCAAGAAGTCCGATAAGCATTACCATAGAGATCTGGGTATAGATATTATTTTCAATTCCGAATATCCTGTCGAAAATGAAAATGCCTGCAAGCCCTATCGGGAGTGAAAAGATTACAGCGAGAGGAAGCAGGTAACTTTCATACAATGCACTCAGAAGAAAATAGACAAACAAAAGGCTCAGGATGAAAATATAAATAGTCTGAGTTCCGCTTTTTGCTTCTTCCCTGCTTATGCCGGAAAACTCATAACCATATCCCGGAGGAAGTGTCTGCCCGGCCACCTGCCTGATAGCTTCCATTGCCTCGCCGGAACCATATCCCTTTTTCGGGGAACCGTTAACGGATATTGAGGTGAACAGGTTAAAACGGGAAATACTTTGCGGCCCGTAAGTCTTTGTAAGTTTTATGAATTCAGTAACAGGTGTCATCTGGCCATTTGAAGCCCTGACCAGGATTTTATTGAGATCCTCGGGATCTGCCCTGTACCCGGGTTCAGACTGCATCATTATCCTGTATTGTTTTCCAAACTGGTTGAAATTGTTAACATAAATACCGCCGAGATATCCCTGAAGGGCTGTCATTATTCCTGCCACATTGATTCCTGCCTGTTTTGCCTTTGGCACATTCACCTCAAGGAGATATTGAGGGAATGTCGGGTCGAAAGTGGTATATGCCGTCTGAATCTCAGGTCGGGTGTTAAGTTTGGCAAGGAAATTATTCGCAACGGTATAGAATTCGTCGATTGAATGTCCGCCTTTATCCTGTAACTGAAAAGTAAAACCTCCGGCCCCTCCGAACCCCATTATCGTCGGGAGGGAAAATGGCATTATCTGTGCTTCCTTTATCCCGGAGGTTTTGGCCATCAGCTTCTGGATAACATCCGTATTTGTCACACCGCGCCTTTCGTTCCAGTTCTTCAGCTCAAGGATGACCATCGCGTAGTTGCTTCCGCTTCCTGCGATCATGCTCATCCCCACATTCCGAAGGACATTGTTTACCTCAGGCAGCGATTCGGCAATTTCCGTGACCTGATCGGCAACTATCTTTGTACGTTCAAGCGATGATGCAGGCGGCAGTGAGATATTGACGAATACAGTACCCATATCCTCTTCGGGAACGAAGCCTGCCGGAGTAATTTTCATCAGTACGGCAAAGATGACAGCTGAGATCACGACCATACTGACCGCTATCCATCGTTTCCCGGCCAGAAAGGAAACCGACTTCAGGTATTTATCCCTTGAAGCTTCAAAGCCGGCATTGAACAGGTGATAAATATTGTGTATTCCCCCATGTTTCCCTTCTTCACTCTTTGGCTTGAGAAAAATTGCCGCCAGGGCAGGGCTGAGAGTAAGGGCGTTTACCGCCGAGATTATGATCGCAATTGCCAGTGTTACACCGAATTGTTTGAAGAATACGCCGGATGAACCCTGAATAAAAGTCACCGGAATAAATACAGAAGCCATTACCAGTGTTATCGAAATGATAGCGATCGATATCTCATTCATGGCATCCACCGATGCCTTATGCGGCGATTTGTAACCCTGGTCGAGTTTGGCATGAACAGCCTCAACAACAACAATAGCATCATCTACTACTATACCAATGGCAAGCAACAATGCAAAAAGTGTCAGGAGGTTTATGCTGAATCCGAAAAGATAAAGGAAGAAGAAGGTACCTATAATGGCAACCGGAACGGATATTGCCGGTATGAGTGTCGAGCGGAAATCCTGAAGGAAAAGATAAACAACAAGGAAGACAAGTATAAAAGCCTCAAGAAGTGTTCTGATGATCTTTGCAATTGAAGCATCGAGAAACTTGTTGGCGTTGACTGTATTTACATAATGGATCCCTTCCGGGAAGGTTTTTTCCACCTCTTTCATCACCTCAAGCGAGTTGAGGATTACCTCGCGGGCATTTGATCCGGGTGTCTGGCTTACAGCGATGTTTGTGCCGGGCATTCCGTTTACTGTCATGGTTCCGGAATATGATTGCGCACCAAGCTCAACCCTGGCTATGTCTTTCAGACGCAGGTAATTCCCGTTTTCCTGTGATTTTATAATGACATTTTCGAATTCTTCAGCCTTTTTAAGCTTACCTGTGTACCGAATTACATACTGAAAGCTCTGGTCTCCCATTTCACCGAAGCGTCCGGGAGCCGCCTCTATGCTCTGGTCATTCAGGGCGGCTGTCACATCCGAGGGCATTATCCCGTATGCCGCCATGATATCAGGCTTGAGCCATATTCTCATCGAATAGACTTTTGAGCCGAATGACCCGGCGTCACCAACACCCTTTACCCTTTTCAGCTTCGGGACAATATTGATATCGGCATAGTTGGCCAGGAAGACTTCATCATAATCCTTGTTCTCGCTGTATAATGCCGCCATCAGCAGCATGCTTCCCACCTGCTTCCGTACAGTTACACCAGCCCTTGTCACTTCGGCCGGAAGCAGGGCCTGTGCAGCAGAAACCCGGTTTTGGACCAGAACTGCAGCCATATCGGGATCGGTACCCACTTCGAAGTAGATCTGGATTGAACCACCACCTTCGTTAGTGGCGCTTGAGGTCATATATGTCATACCCTCAACACCATTTATAGATTCTTCAAGTGGAATTATGACGCTGTTGAAAACCACATCCGCATTTGCACCAGGATAGCTTGCCCCTACCATTACAGTGGGAGGAGCGATATTCGGATACTGCTCAATAGGAAGCTGTGTGAGCCCCAGGACTCCAAGCATGACGATTATTATTGAAACAACCGTGCTCAGTACAGGGCGATTTATAAACTTTGTAAACATTTGCTTATCTCCTGTCCGTCAATTAATTTGAATCAGTCGCACCTGGCATCTGAGCCTCCGAAGGAACAATTGTTGAGCCTTCACGAAGGGATAAAATACCCTGGGTAACTATCCTGTCTCCCTGTTTGAGCCCATCAGTAACAATAAATGATTTCCCGTCGTCGGTCGGAATATATGCTATCTCTTTCGAAGCAACCTTGTTCTCACTACCAACAACATAAATGAAACGCTTGTCCTGAAGTTCATATGTCGCACTCTGAGGAACAACAATAACATTATTGTAAACCTTCGGGATCCTCACAAGAGCGCTGGAACCACTCCTTAGTATTCCGTCAGGATTCTTAAAAACCGCCTTGAAAGTGGCAGCGCCCGTCTCAGTCGAAATAAGCCCGCTGGCCATTTCTATCCTCCCCTTCAGCGGATATTCAGTGGAATTTGAAAGAACAAGGGTGGCCTGAGGAAGATTCCTGATCCTGTTTTCTATTTCATTCCCCGAAGCTCCGGCCATCAGATCGAGAACCTGCTTCTCATTCCAGGAGAAGTATGCAAAAACCTCTGTTATATCAGAGAGTGTAGTCAATGGCTCCAGACTGCTGCTTCCGACGAGAGCGCCGCTTTTATAAGGTATTGTACCTATTATACCGTCAAGCGGACTTCTTACAAATGTGTAGGCAAGGTTTGTTTCAGCATTTTTCAGGGCAGCCTTAGCTTCCTCAAGTGAAGCCTGGCGTGTCTGTAAAGTCAGTTCAGCTGATTTTAGCCTGTAGCTGCTTACTATGTCTTTTTCAACCAGAGGTTTTACCTTTTCAACTTCAAGGGCTGCAGTGTTAACATCGGCAGTTGCACTTATAATTCTTGCTTTTGCCGCATTTACAGCCTCATCGAGAACGGGATTGCTTATCCTGAAGAGAAGCTGCCCCTTCTTTACCCTGTCGCCTTCATTAACCTTTATATCCTGAATGTAGCCATTTACCATCGGCCTTATCTCCACAACCCTCTGACCCCGGATAGTCGCAGGAAAATCCTGGTGTACTGTGACAGTGGAAAATGCCACAGTCAAAACAGGAAATTCCGAAGGCATCCCCTTTGCTCCCGGAACCGCCATCCGGGGTGCGGGATTCCCTCCAGGAGCGCCTCCCGGCTTACCTCCCTGTTGCCCCGAAACGTCAGGGGCCTGCTGGCCCCTGTTACATGCTCCGATTACAAGCCCTGAAAGGAAAATTACAGATATAAATTTGTTCATTTTGAGTATTTTAGATATAGCATAACACATACTGCCATGGAGCTTAGACTGACAATGATCAGTGGCCCGATGGTGTAAGTTTCTGCAAAAATACCTAAATGCTGATGCCTGATAAAATGTTATCGACAGAATGAAATGTTTTCCGGATGAATGGTTAAAAAATAACGATCAGATCACTTCCTGTTTAATACAAGTTCATACGAATGGTCGATCCATGAAAACACTTCTTTATCAGGTACGGATCCATCGATATAAACGGTGTTCCAGTGTTTCTTGTTCATTATGATATTATTATATACTATTAATATATTGTATATCAATTTATAACAATCCAAATATTTTATTCTCAATAAAAATTGCAAGAATTTTGCAGTTGAAGAACCTTTGTGTCATAATTTATTATAAACCTAATAAAAAGAAAGATTATGGCAAAAAAAGAGAAAATCAGGATTTCTGCACAAAGTGCAGAAATCTTGCAAGAGTCAAAATTAACATCATTAGCTGGTAATGAATCTGGTCTCAAGCCAAATATATACCTGCAACCAAAAACCAAAGAGGAAATCGACTCTGTAATTCAGAAACTTGAAGTATTAAAAAATCCATTTGAAATCGAGAAAGCTTTTTATGATGGGGTTAGTGATAGGAATACGTCAGGTGTCATTCAAGCAATTAAATCGGGCTTTGATGTAAACAATACAAGTGATGATGGATGTATTCCTATTATCTATGCTGCTGCCTGGGATAATCCTGAAGCATTAAAATTATTAATTGAATCCGGAGCTGTTTTAACTCAGGAACTTATAGATAAACTCTATGACATTGCGATTTTTCAAGTTTGTCCCAGAACCTATGACATATCCCGAACTCTGGCAGAAATGAATCTAAAACCATCTTTGAAATATCTTGGAAAGATTTCTGAAAGGATGGGCCAATTTATTATTGAAGCCTGGGGAAATTATATATCAACACAGTTATTAAAAGTGTTTCCTGTTGAAGGAATAACTAAACCTGTAAACCTCACTTATAAGGATTTTTCTGAGATTCATAATAGGCTTGTTGACAAGATTAAAGAAACAACCACCTTATTTGATGGCATTTGATTAACTCAGGTGCCTGCCATTTGATCATAATAAGTACCCTTTTCTTGAATCCAAATTAAAAGAAATATCAAAATCAGATAACACTATGAGCATATTAAATACAGGTATTTTAGGTTATTACAACAGATTTAAGAATGATGACGAAAAATCATGTAAAAAAGTCATTGAAAGTATAATTAATTGGTTTGTAAGAGAAAGGATTACATTTATTCAGAGTGAGAGCGACTGGATAATTGTAATGAATATCTTACAAAATGTACTGGGAGGCGATATAGAACCTATTCTCTTCTATCAGGTACATTCTACAGCTGATGGTTTTGATAAAGAGAGGTGTTTAAGCCTGTGGAATGAGAATAGAATTCCAGTTAATAGACATGTTAACCTGGGCACTTTGATTTACGTAGCCAAAAAGAACGGTTGGATACCTTCAAAATCCCTTTTTATCAGTACAAATACTAAAAATAATTATTGTGTTTGTGCCTTAGAAGAGAGTAACATCAGGTTAAAGTATAATGACCTTACAAAGCAGTTGTATTATTCCGAGGCGGTGGCCTCGAAAGCCTGGACCATCATGAATGATCGCATGGGAAGTATTATAGAGTTAATGATACTGGAAGGTTCGATCAAGAAAGACAATTTCTATTCGTTTTTATTATGTGTCTCGCCGGTATTCAATCCAGTAAAAGCCTTCTTAAAATCTCTACCAGTATGGGACAATATAGATCATATAAAAGAGCTGTTTAGTACATTACAATTAAAAGACAGAAGAAATGAGGGCATATCCAGGATTTTATTAAGAAAGTGGCTTGTAAGTGTTGTAAACGGGATGCATAACAGTCCTGAGAACTCTGTCATTCCATCGATTTCATCAAATGAAAACCTACTAATTCTTATCGGTGATCAAGGAATAGGTAAAACACGATGGATGAACAAATTAATTCCGGATAAGTGGAATGCACTTTTTGCTGAAAAATCAAGTTTTAATTTTACTAATAATGACGACAAACTACTTACATGTGAGAAGGTTATAATCTTGATGGATGAATTAGCCCCTTTGCTAAACGACAAAACAACCAATGAACAACTGAAAGGTTTTTTGAGTCAAAAGACCTTTAATATAAGAGTTGCCTATGGAAGGTTTAATGAAGCTTTTTATAAGATAGCATCCTTTATAGGTACTTCTAATCACTCAAAAATAATAACTGATCCTACAGGCTCAAGGCGATTCTGGCCAATTGAGATTACAGGAGTTGATTATACTCATAAAATAAATATGGAGCAATTATGGGCCCAGGTTTATCAACTTTGGAAGAACAAGGAACAACATTGGTTATCATTCGAAGATCAGGCTGCACTCAATAAATACAATCAAGAATTCACAAAATTTCATCCTTATGAGGAGTATATAAGTCGTTTCATTGAGAAAGGCCAGGATACATATACAGCAACTGAAATTGCAGAATTTATAAACAATGAGCTGAAAAATTCCAGTGCTATTAATGTCAGACAATTTGGAGTTTATTTAAAAAAGGCCGGGTTTGTTTCAAAAGTGAAATGGAATTCTGAAAGTGGGGGCAATAAGCGTGTTTATGAGAATATTATGTTATTGTCAGATTCGAATAAAAAGAAATTTTCAGCATTAAATGAAAAGACACGTAAGAAGATAAAAGCAATCAAGCTAAAAGAAGAACAACTCACACAAGAGACAGGTGAAGATCACTCTGTTGAGTTATTTAAATAACACATATAAGTCTTTTTCAATACTGATGAAAAAAGGTTGTTCATTATTAGATAAATTGGGGCATAACAATGATTTTGGTTCGTTGTAATAAAATGTTGAGGATGTAATACTATTCTTAGGCCGAAAGGCCGGAGCTTAATTCTTAAGCTCCAAAGTCAATACACTGCCACATCTATTTCATCATTTGTATCAAACTTGAAATATTCCGCTTGATACGTGAATATATACTAAAAGGTAGAAATAAATGACGATTTTTTAAGGCCCATTGGATAACTTTTAGGTTTTCTGGTGGGTTTTTTTCAATACCAGAACTTCAGTTTAATTATTAAAACCGATGATATATAAATAAACCCGATCAGTAATAAAAAGAAATTACTCCAAAGAGGGGAGCATTAGAAGCTTTTGATCTGGTGGCTTTTGCTCCCCTTGCTTTGGAAATACTAATACCCGATCATATGAATCAAACAATTTATTATCGCTGTGTCCATAATAAGGAAAATCCATATTTACAGATTAGCAGGGCTCTTATTCAGGATTATAGACTTTCAGCTATCGCAGTAGGATTAATGGTTATAATTTTAAGTAACAATGACAGTTTTGTACTGAACGTGGGTCATCTTAAGAAGGTCAGCAAGTTGACTAAAACACAGTTCTACAAAGCATGGGACAGTCTCCAGGAATATCAATATGTGATACAAAGGAAGTCTGGGAAAAACAGCTGGCACTACATAGTCAATGAAGCTCCAATAACTATTAATAAGAGCATAACATTACCTCGATAACATGTTATCAGATTTCCAATAATAATAAATAATTGAATAATGGTCATTCCGGCGTGAGCAGGCTCACGATGACGATTCAATTCTCACCGACCGACATGGTCAGTCGTGTGTTGAATCGTCACCACGATTTCATCGTGGGCTTCATACAGGAAGAGTTGACCTTGTCAAATTCTGTATTAAAGCCTGTAATAAAGGCATAAGCTAGTTTTGACAAATCCATAAAGGCCAGATTTAAGCATAAAACCTTTTGCTGATAACAGTATTAATTATCCTGTTAATCCATTCTTCCCTTTTAGGACCATCAAGGCCCTGGGTATATTTGGCAAGCAGGATTCCAAGAAAGCAAATAAATCTCTTATCAGGCTCACTTATAGATTTAAGCCTGCCATCAGTCATATCATTTTCTAGCATGAAATTAATAAGAAGAGTCTGAATAATATCCAGTAGCCTTGTACTGTCTACTATTCCATTACTACCCTTAAGAATACGGTAAAGCATAAGGTCAGCAGTATGGTAGCTTTCTTTAAGCTCGTCAAGCGAGGCTTGATTTCTTCTGTTAAGTTCAATAAAGGAGTTTACGAAATCAGTAACCCTGACTTTTAATTCTTCATCTGATAGTGGTTTTAAAATTTCATGTTCCATATTAAAATAATTATTACTCCGAGAGATAATATATTCATTTTCTGCGAGATAAAACAATGTCATTGAAGGACGCGGTTAAGTGTTGATACCCTGAATCGAGGCCTTTTTATGAAAAGCTACCTTGTGTTATGAATCATGGATTCCTGAAAAATTCTTTTAAAATAACAATTAAATGGCACGATATTCGTTTTTAATGCATATATTTGTAAAATATTTACAAAAACAGGCCTTAAAATGGTTTTAGAAATACGTCTAAGTAATCTTTTCTCCATTAAGGACGAAATTACACTTGACTTCCGGGCGGCAACCATTAAATCAGCAAATGCTAAAGCCCTTGCTGATAATATTTTTACTGAAAATGAGACAAGCATTTTAAAAACTATTGCAATCTACGGGGCAAACGCCTCGGGGAAAAGTAACATTATTAAGGCAATCAGATTTTGTAATGCGATGGTATTCGAATCTCATAAGCATAATGAAAATACTGTTTACAATTTTCAACCTTTTAAATTTAATGGGTACGATAATAAACCCAGCAATTATTTTATACGCTTTATCAGTTCCGGCATCGAATATGAGTACTCATTTTCTTTTACCCGATTTAAGATTTTAACTGAAAGCTTGTATTATTATCCCAAGGGCAGAATAACTAAGGTATTTACCCGTGATGAACGAACAGGCAAAACCAAGAAAGAAAAATATTCCTTTGGGGACCAGATAAAGAGACCCCTGGATGTGGCTGAGAATACATCGGAAAAAACCCTGTATATTTCCAGGGCAAGCCAGATGGACAGGGAAATTGCCAAAGAGATATTTACTTATTTTCATAGCAGGTTCATATTGCAGTATGTTGGTTTTGGTGTTTCGACGATAGAAACACTTTCGAATCAAAATAAGCAGCAGCTTATTGAAGCATTAAAAATTGCTGACAGTGATATTGTAGATGTAAGGATCAAGGTCCTTAAAAAACCAGGTAAAAACATTAGTGCTGACCTTACAAGCATGACTCTTACAGTTGAAGATGTCGTGCAGGACCATTTACAAATAAAGACTTATCACAAAGCCTCTCCCGATATTGCATTCGATTTTATAACGGAGGAATCCCAAGGTACGATTAAGTTGTTTTTTATCATGCTGACGATACTTGATGTTGTGAAGAATAACAAAGTGCTTTTAATTGATGAAATTGAAGATAGTTTGCACCCTAAGATCATTGAATACATTTTTAACATTTTCAGGAGTGGAGAAAAGGCTCAACTAATATGTACAACTCATAACACAAAGTTTTTAGACTTAAAGAAGTTCAGAAAAGACCAGATTTTTTTCGCAAATAAAAAAGAGGATGGTTCTACAGACTTATATTCACTTTATGACTATAGTGATTTTCGGGATACTATGGATTTGGAAAAAGCCTATTTGCAGGGACGTTTTGATGCCGTGCCATTAATAAATGACTCACAGGAGAAATTAAAAACTTTATTTAATGGCTAGTAAACGATCAGCATCAAAAGGCAAAAAAATAAATCCTCATTTCTGGGTATTTTGTGAAGGAAAGACTGAAGAAGCCTATATATCCTGTTTAAGGTCAAAGTACCGCATCCCCATAGATATTGTTTCAAAGATAGTAGGTAATAGAATTACAGATCGCTTCATCAAAGAATACAAGAGAGGTAAGCCAATCCATGAAAAGGATAAGGATTTTTTAATATACGACGCTGATATTCCGGAAATTCTTGACAGGTTAAGAGGCATTAATAATGCAATGTTAATTGCGTCAAATCCTTGCATGGAGTTATGGTTTTTACTACATTATAAAAACCAGACAGCATCTATCAGCTCACAGGACTGCATCAGAGAATTAAGTAAAAGGAACAGAAATTCATATCAAAAAGGAGTTATTGATAAAAACCTTGAGGCCAAACTGACAGAAAATCTTACAAAAGCCTGTGAACGAGCTTCTCACCTGATATTATTTAATAATCCTTCTTCAAATATGAATGTTTTTATAAACGAGCTCGAACAGGCAATAAGAAACAAATCCTGAATAGAATCCCTGGGACGTTAATAATATCCCTTAATCATGATTTAATAAAAGCTCTATTCGGTTTCACAAATATCTCAGATATGGGGTAAATGAAACAAAAATCTGCTCACCCTCTCTTTAGTAAGCAATATATAATTGATATACAATGCATTTCGCAAAGAATGGTGGTTTCACTATTTGCAAAAGTGAAACAAAAACCTCACCTCTTTTCTGCCCTTCGCCAAAGCTACAACTTACGAAGCCTGCCCCTTGCCCCCACCCCTTGCTCCCTGCTTCTATAGATATACCAGTACGCCAACGGTATAAAATACAGACTTACAACAGTACCCAGTGACATTCCACCTATAAGGGCAAGCGCCATGGGACGCTGAAGCTCCGATCCCATACCCTGACTGAAAAGCATTGGCGCTGTAGAGAAAAGTGAAGCCATAGCCACCATAATAATAGGTTTGAGCCTTCTTGACCCTCCTGTATATATCGCTTCCTTCAGTCCCATGCCTTCAGACCTCAGGTTATTCATTGTATCGACCTTCAGTATGGAATCGTTGATAATAACTCCCGACATAACAATAAGTCCAATCATAGTAATAATATTGATGCTTCCTCCCCATAGAAGCACCAGTAAAAGGGCGCCGGCTATGTCTATAGGGATCTCAAGCAGCACAATCAGCGGTTGTGTCAGCGATTCGAACTGTGCTGCCAGAATAAAATAGAGGAGAAGCAGGGCAACAACAAGTATCACTGCAAGCTCCTCAAAGAGCTTCTGCCCTGTTATCAGCGATCCGCTGAAACTTACATTAAGGTCTTTGTCGGGAGCCATCATGTTCCTTATCTCTCGGGTGACTTCAGATGGTTTGTTTGTGGCAATATTCATATAAACCGGAACATATTCTCCGTTAATACCTCCTTTTATGGTTTTGTAATCGTGGATCCGCTGTATCTTCACGAGCTCCTTTACCGGAATTGCCTGCCCGGTTTTGTTTACAACGGTTTCAGTCGAGATAATATCGCCAACCTGTTTCTCTTCATCTGAAAGGACAATGGGAAGCAGTTCATAGGAAGCCCGTAGCTCCCCGATGTTATACCTGTTAAGTGATGCTTTAAGAGTGTTATAGAGAGTCAAAGGTTCAACATCATAAAATAACAACCTGTCGGGATCGATCCTCAGAAGTATCTTATCCTCAAGCGGCGGGTTGGAAATACCGGCATCAGGCCATTTTTTCTGCATCTCTTCAACAATGCCGGTCATCATCTCAACCGGTGGAACTTCTTTTTCTTTCAGAAGGCTTACTTCAGCGACCAGCGGAGTCTCCGATGCTGTAAATATTTTCTCAAATATATTCTGTTGCGCTTCAATAGTAACTGTAGCTATCGGCCATCTCTTTTTCAGAATGCCGGCAAGCTCTTTCGCAACAGTTTCCTGTGCATCATAATCCCTGGCTTTTATATAGACTTTTGCCTGAGTGTACGACTGGTCATAGTCACGGTTAAAAAGAAACTGCTGTTCTCCGATAAATGAATTTGTCTGTAATATCAAACCGCCTGACATTCCAGTAAGTATCCTTATCCTATCCTGATTTTCCGAAAGTTCTATGTTTTCGTTCCAGTCAACTGATACTACAAGTTCATCCTGCTTGATTTCAGGGAATTTTTCCTTTTCAAGAGTAGTGAAAAGTATTAGCATTAAAATGATGATTAATCCAAAAGTGATCATAGTGGCAGTCCTGTATCTGAAAAAGAAATTCATCCCTCCTTCGTATTTAGTCTCCAGATTTTTCAGGCTTATCTTTTTAACCAGTCGTGTGAGTATCCCTTCTTTTTTGTTTTTGTACAGCAGATAGTATATTGTCGGCAGAAGAGTTATACCTACCATAAGTGATACTCCCTGACCGATCACTATGGCGATGGCCTGATCGTAAAACAGGGCTCCCGATATCCCGCTTAGAAATATAAGAGGAATAAAAACTGCACATGTTACAAGTACTGACGAAATAAGCGGGGTTATGATCTCATTTGTTCCTTTTACACAAGCTTCCGTAAGGGAAAGCCCCTTGTCGATCCATTGAGTTATATTCTCAATAACCACAATGGAATTATCAATCATCATCCCTATTCCCAGTATTAGTCCTGCGAGTGATATGATATTTATCGAAAGTCCGGTCAGATAAAAGAATAACAGGCTTATCACAAGGGTTGCCGGTATGCTGAATCCGATTATAAGCGGTGATTTTCCATCTTTTAGAAAGAAGAACATGAGCAGGAAGGCCAGTAAACCTCCCGCAAGCAGACTTTGCCATAGATTTGAAATCGAGTAGTCGAGAAGCCTTGTCTGATCCTGAGATATCTCAAATTCCATCTGGGGATAATCCTTCCTGAAAACATTTATCAGCTCTGTCATCTTTGTCTCGAGAGAAGCCATCTTCGATGTCGATTCCTTGATAATGGCCAGGGCAATAGCCCTTTTACCGTCGGAATAGTATGTTCCTCTGGGTTGTTCTTCCCTTATTCCGATAACAGCTATGTCTTTCATCCTGATTATCCTTTCGCCTGTCTTTATGAAGATGTTTTTCACATCATCCAGGTCTTTCAGATACGAACTGAACTCGAGGTTATAAAGGTATTTCCCGTCTTTTACAAGGATATTCCCGATGTTTATATTATTCAGTTTTACCGCATTCGTAAGATCATCGTCAGTAAGTCCGAGACTGTTCATCTTTTCCCTGTCGGGACTTATATAAATCTCTCTCTTTATTTGTCCGGTTATATCTGCCATACCCACTTCGGGAAGCTGTTCAATCCTTTTCTTGATAACGGTTTCGGCAAATTCGCTGAGCTCTATGAATTTCTCATCACCAGCCATTGAATCGGCTAATGAGATATTAAGCATATAAACCGGTATATCCGTGGCACTTGCCTTTATGATTCTTGGCCGTTCCAGGTCGGTGGGAAGATAATTCATGGAACCGTCAACCTTTTCGTTGACTTCCATGAAAGCGAGGTTGATGTCATTACCGAATTTGAACGAAAGCCTTATTAGCGCACTTCCGTTACGGGATTCCGATTCGATTCTATCGACACCCTGAACCTGAAGCAGGTTCCTCCGCAAAACCGATACAACACTGTTTTCGAGCTCCCTCGCACTAACATCCGGACGGGAAATAGCTACTGTTATTTCAGGAATGTCGATATCGGGCATCAAAGAAACGGGGAGTCTGTTTGAAGCGACAATTCCAAGCATCAGTAGTGCAAGGAAGGTCATTATGACTGCAACTGGGCGGGTTATCAGAAATTTTACCATACTTCAGATTATGAAAAGGCTGTTGTTTTATATATAAAATGCACAGAGCACAGGGCACAGAGCGCAGGGCACAGAGTGAAGAAATGGTTTCATAAAAGTGATTTTCGAAAAGCTGTAATTTTCTTACTTAGTGAAAAGAGTTTTATTCTCATGGAATTTTTATCAATGGCAGTAATTATATTCCTTCGTTCGAAAATGAAAAGAATGTTGACGCATTCAAAAACGGAGCGACGTGCAATGTTCAGGAAACTTGAGAATTCCTTGTCAGAAAAAGATCCCGAACCTTCAGCAATATTATTTGAAATGCTTAACCCTGCCCCACGGAGTTGTTCGGCAAATTTGAAATATTTCTTCTTATCAGCTTCCTCAGCAAAATCAAATAATTTATCAGAAACTTCAATTGATTCCTTCCAAATATCCAACTGTTCAAACCTAAAATCTTCCATTTTAAACAAGTTTTAAGTCAATAACTAATATTCTCTATGTCTTTCTTCCTCTGAGCTCTGTGCTCTGTGCTCTGTGCATTTCAACATAACCGGCTGCAACACAATCAGCCCAATAAAACTAAACATCAATCCCGAGATGGTCCCTGCTGCCAGGGCAAACCAGAACCTTTCATCCTTGCCCGTAAGAAGAAAGGGGATAAGCCCGACTATCGTGGCAAGGTTTGAGAGGATAATAGGAATTATTTTGCCGTTATATGCCTTCAGATATGCAATTCTCTCAGGGAGTGCAGGTCTGCTTCGACGGATACTGTTGAAATCATTCAGGATATAAAGGGTTGCATTAACAACTATACCACACAATAGTATCAGAGCTGCAAAAACACCTTCATCTGCAGGAATATTGAATATATGGAACGTTATAAAAACGCCTATAAAGGAAAATGGTATCAGACTTATTACAACAAAGGGCTGACTGAACGATTCAAGCAGTATGGCGCAAATGAAATAAATAATTAGTATCACGAGGAAGATCAGAAGATAGTTGGCTTTCTGCTGTTCCCACGAGAACCTGTATGAATCGCTCTGAGCTGTAAAACCCAGTGGCAGGAGAGCATTTGTCTCTTTAATGTTCCTGTCGAGTATAAGTTGTCCCAGTTCATAATTGCCTATGAAATCGTATCCTACTGTTATGACATACTGCTGATCTTCACGTCTGATTGTGTTATCGGAGATTTCTCTTGTGATCTTTGAAAAATCCTTAAGCTTTACAAACTGTCCCGACGAAGTTTCGATAGGTTCGTTATCGAGACTCCAGTAGTCATAATCCTCCGATTGTTTCGATTTAATCACCAGAGGAGTATTGCTCCCTCCGATAAATGCTAACAACGATGTGGAAGTGCTTCTCGAGTATTTTCTTGCAGCGCTGTAGGCAAAGGCGACATCGGAGTTGCTGCCTGTAAGATAGAATTTATCCATATCGAGCTGGTTCCTGTAAACCTTCCTGTTATTTCCTCCGAAGTAATATCCGCCATAATTTTCTCCAAGAAGATATACCTCTTTTATCCGTCCCTTTCCGCTTTCGACAAGTCTGTTCCTCAGATCCTCACAATATGCATAGAGCTCATCATAGTTATATCCTTTCATCAGAACCCTGTATGTTGTACGGATATAATCGCTGTAAACCTCATTACTGAAAGCCTCTCCCACACCATAAACCGAAGCGTGATAACTGCCGATCCCATTCATATAATCTTCGATCCTGATCTTCAGGATATATGGAAAAATTGTGAAATCGTGTTCAGGTTTGAATGTAACAGATATGGTTGCGTCGTTTTCATTGAAGATACTTGTAGTGAACATGTCGATCTCGGAATAGGCAGCCAGCATGTTTTCGACACCCATACATGTTGTGTTCATATCCTCTATTGTTAGTCCCTCTTCGCTCAGTCCTATATTGACAGTGAGCCTTGTTCTCTGAACTTCATCGGGATTGCCGTACCAATAGAATCTGTTGTTCTTCACTTTTTCGTTGAACAGACGAAATGTTCCTCCAAGGGCTTTATTTACAGTAGGCTTGATATCCTGTACGTACTTCTTGTTGCCTAATGTTTTATTATAGAATTGCTGAAAGCCTGTCAGTTTTTCGGGTTTTGGCTGATCTGCAATTTCTTTGGGGATCGAGTCGGGAAGATAGAAAACAGGCAGCCCGAATAAAAGTATTGATGCTATTATTAGTATTGCTTTCCGGCGCGTTATAAAACCTATCATCCGGAGATATCTTTCCGAAAGGGAGGCAACTCTTCTCTTTCTTTTTATTACAAGAGCATTGAATCTGGGAGCCAGTTTTATTTTTTCAAGAAGTGAAGGGATGAAAAACAGAGCAACAGCCAGTGAAACAACGAGATTTATTATCACAACCCCTGCGAAATCGGACAGAGAGACCTTCGAAGCTTCATCGAGGAAAAAGATTACAGAAAGTGCACCAATTGTTGTAAGAGTGGCAGCCAGCAACGAAATACCAACCTTTTTGTCCTTCCGGAATCTTATATGGTCGGTCATAACTATTGTATTGTTGATGATTATCCCGAACGATACTGTTATGCCGGCAAGAGAATACAGATGTATCTCGAGGCGGAACAGGTAATAGAAGATAAATGCTATCAGGATGTTGGCGATAAGGCTGATCGCTATTATCAGGAGGTACCTGAGTTCGCGGCTTATAGCAAGCACAAACAGCAACAGAAGAATGACAGACAGTACTGCCCTGAAAATGTTTTTTGAGATCTCTTCCTTGAGGTATGTGGTGTTGTCAATTGAAGTCCGGATACTGTAACCTTGCGGGAGTTCTTTTTTCAGGTTTTCCATAGCCTCCTTTACCTGTGAGGCTACTCTTATATTGTTAACATTTTTGCCAGCATTAACGTTTATATTTATTGTATTGAGGCCATTGATCCTGTAATAATTCTGAGGACGCCTGTCCTTAAGCCGGACTGATGCAATGTCGGAAAGATGGATTATGCGGCCTTCGGCTTTTGCAACGGGGATGTCGTTCCAACGGAATGTAGGACTTTTATTCCCAAGAAGCGTAAGATACGTTCGTTTATCGGGCCCATCAGCCTGTAATTCCATAGCTCCCCCGAGTTCCTTCTCCAGCAGGTAATTATCTATAGATGTGCTTATCATTGTGGATTTTATTCCAAGGGAAGCAAGCTTCTTCTGGTCATAAATAAGTTCCCACTCCTGGGGTGTCGCCCCGTAGATATTAACACTGTACACTCCGTCGACAACAGCAATGGCAGGTTTAATGACTTCGTCTGCAATTGTATAAATATATGAAGGGCTGGCATTCCCATTCAGCTGAAAGCCCAGGATGAGCGAACCCGAAGTGTTTGACGGCATGTTCATGGCAATATCGGGATAGGAAACCCTGTCGGGTAGTTTTGCCCTCGACTGCCGTAACAACGATGCTATTTCGAAACGTTTGGCTCTCAGGTCGATGTTCCTGTCGAATTCAACAGTTATATTTCCGCCGTTATTGTAAGAATATGAAGATATTTTCTGAACACCTGTAACAGTGGTCAACATTCCCTCCAGGACTGTGGTAACCTCCTGTTCTACGACCCGTACAGGAGCTTCGGGCCAGGACCAGGAGATAGTAAGCGATGGCAGATACCTTGTGGGATTAAGCTGAAGCGAGAGCAAAGGGATCATTGCCGCACCTACTATGATAAGCATCACAAACAGTATGTTGACCGTAAATGTGGAAAGGAAAGTGCTGTAATGAGGTTCCTTGTTCATTCTTCCCTGACTATGGTTTCATGAGCCAGGTTTACATTTCCGCTGACTATCACGAGGTCTCCGGGTTCAAGACCTTCTTTTATTGCAACACTGGTGCTGTTCTCTGATTCAACTGTAACATATTTCCAGATGGCAAGCGAATCCTGTCTTACGAATATTACATCTTTCCCCTGTCGTATAACAAGCGCCTCCTTCGGTACAACAAGTTTACCCGTGACAGGTTTCCTGATGACCACCTTCACATTCATGCCGTCGATAAGCTGACCATTATTCCGTAATTCTGCTTTTATTTTTATCATACCTGTCTCGTCAACCTGGGGATTTATCTGCGAGATACGACCTGAAATCATGGTACTGTCGTTAATGAAAGGTATTATTCCGACAGGCATTCCTTTGTTGATAAAACCAAATTCCGATTCGATGACAGGGAATTCGACTTCAAGTATCTGATCGTTTATTATTGTACAGAGATTCTTATAATTCTGACTGGGATTCCACTGCAGGGCTTCGAGGTTAGCTACCACTCCGCTTATAGGTGAATGAATACGTGTGTTGCTGAGGTTATATTCGGCCAGTTGAAGGGCGGTGAGGGCATCGTCGAGGCCGCTGCGGGTACGGGTTGTTTTTACTTTCTCAGGCGAAAGTGCGGATGTGTCGTAAGTAACATATTTGCTGTACAGTTCATCCTTGAAGTTTATCTCTGCCTTTGCCAGGGTTTGTTTTGCACTCTGCAGCTGCGACTGGTATTCAAAGTCCTCTATCACTGCAAGAAGGTCGCCAGTGTTTACTTTCTGGCCGTTACGGATCAGAAGTTCTTTAATGATTCCGTTCACTTTAAAAGGCACAACAGCTTTTTGGGAGGAATAGACCTTTCCATTGCTTATCAGTTCATGGTAGAATGTTGATGGTTCGAGCTTTACTGTTTTTACCACCACTGCTTCGGGATGTGCAGCGAGCCTGGCCATTTCCTCAAGGTTTTCAGCAGCTTTTGGTTTGCATGAAAAAATCATTATGATGATCGGAACATAAAACAGGAAGCGCCGGATTTTCATTTTATACTAATTAGGTTTCTAGGGACATTAATAGATCTAAATTTATAAATTAATAATGATTAAGAAAAAGGCGGGGACTATTTTTTCTGGCAAGACTTCAGGCAGGAGAAAGGCTCAAATTAAAAGCTCAGGGCACAGGACTCAGGGGAAGAGGTGCTGAGTCAGGAGACAGATAACAAGATATGAGATATGAGATCTGAGTAGTGAATAGAAAGTGAGCAACTTAAGGCCAGGAATTCAGCGAATGCTGGCACACCAACGCTTATTATTTCAATATACTCCTCATCGGCTTTATCAGCCTGAAAATAAGCCTGCTGTTGTCTGTTATTATATCAGCTGTT